>CAVPVT010000088.1:0-11461 GCA_963709145.1 Parachlamydiales bacterium | reverse complement strand
TGTCCAAGGCCAAGGGCGAAGTATCCAAAGCGTTCCTTCGCAAGCATCCGCACCAGGAACATTGCCAAATGCGCAAGGAAAGCAGCCCGTTTCGAATGTCCTAAACGAGCCTATGGGGAATATCGCAACCCCATCACTCATCACTCAAGCCGTTGCCATTGCCTTGTTGTCTTTGCTGCCTTTTGTCGTTATGATTTTGACTCCATTCATGAAGATCGTCATTGTGCTGTCATTGCTCAGAAATGCCCTCGGTGTACAACAATCGCCTCCAAACCAGGTCATCAACGGTGTAGCTTTCATGCTTGCCCTTTTCGTCATGTTCCCTACTGGCATGAAAATGTATGATGCTTCTATGGCTGTCGTTGACAAGTACAAAGCTCCAGAATCTTTAGTTTCGCCTGGCTCCTCCACATATATCTTAGCGATCGCCCAAGCTTCCGCGGGTCCCATGCGCGATTATTTGAAAATAAATTCATTGGCAGCTCGCCGAGCTCTTTTTTATCGAATGGCTTTTCGCAATATGCCTGAAACTTACCGCGCTTCCTTAAAACCGGATGATTTAATGATTTTAGTCCCTGCATTCATTACCAGCCAATTGAAGGATGCGTTTAAGATTGGAGTATTAATTTACATTCCCTTCTTTGTAGTCGACCTTGTAGTGTCGAACATCCTACTTGCGATGGGGATGATGATGCTGTCCCCCGTGACCATCTCTATGCCTTTAAAACTCTTTTTGCTCGTCATGTTGGACGGTTGGACATTGTTGATCGAAGGCCTTGTTGCGACTTATAGGTGAGGTGAAAAGTTATGTTCCAAAATGAAGTCGTCCAAATGGCCTATCAAGGACTTTTACTCATCCTAATCCTCTCGGCACCCCCTATTTTGATCAGCACATTTTTTGGCGTACTTGTCGCCATTTTTCAGGCTGCTACACAGATTCAGGAGCAAACTCTATCATTTACGGTGAAGCTGATCGCTGTCGTTTTGACCCTTATGTTTATGGGAGGTTGGCTGGGAGGGCAAATTATGTCGTTTGCTTCTAACATCTTTGAGAACTTTGCTAGCTGGACATTTGGGGGGGGGTAATGATGCCGCCAACCCAAGAGCTTACGCCAACCTCAGATTATGTTACCTACTTCTTAAACAGCTCCATCAGTACTGACCAGCCAACAGCTTTTCTTTCTCTATTTTTTCTATTTTTAGGAGGTTCTCCCAATTATTGCCTTGGCCCCTTTTTTTGGTGCTAAACTTTTAGCAAACCCTGTTAAGATAGCCTTAGCCATTTGTTTGTTTGTGATCTTTCTTCCGCAGCTTTTATTGGTGGTTAACCACCCTTTGAATTTTAATCTTTTATTGATTTTCTATCTTTTCAAAGAGATGTTTATCGGTACCGTCATGGGCTTTATGATAAGCATCCCTTTTATGGTCGTGCAAAGCGCTGGGATCTTTATTGATCATCAACGGGGAGGTGCAAGCTTGATGGTGAACGATCCTACGATTCAAAACCAATCCTCCCCTGTAGGCACCCTTCTCAACCAAGTATTTATTGTGATTTTCTTTATTCTCAATGGACCCTTTCTGTTTATCGATGCAGTGTATGAATCGTATGCGATATTGCCTCCAGACCAGTTTTTCGACATCACTTTCTTTAAGACCAATTCCTTTTGGAATCTCATAATGCAGATTTTGGATAACGTTGTTAGACTGGCCACCCAGTTTGCAGCACCGGCTTTGATCGCAATGCTGATGACCGACATGTTTTTGGGGATCGCTAACCGTCTTGCGCCACAGGTCCAGATCACATTTTTGGGGATCGCTCTCAAATCTTGGATTGGCCTTGGTGTTTTCTGCATCGGTTGGAATTTGCTCACCAACCAAATGGGTAAAGAGATGTATCAGTCGATCAATGTTATTAATCAGATGGTAGAAATGATGAAAAACCCGACCCCTGCAGGTGGACCAGAAGAACCCATTCGCTTCCCGGCACCCGAGCTTCCCTAATCAGTAGATTTATCAGGCAGCATCACAATAATCACGATTATCACAAGGGTTTAAAAATATGTCATGGAGTGCATTTAATACTGTCTCACCGGGCCGCATCTGTTTCATTCCCGATAATAAAAGCGACAATTTATCACGATTACCTAAAGAACTTGGCTGCTTGGTATTAGAAAAACTAGAACCGCACGATCTTTGCAAAATAGCGTGTGTGAGCAAAAGATTGAATCTACTATCCTCTGAGGATCAATGTTGGCGATCCATAGGACAAAGGGTAGGCTATATAGGCAGTCGAGTCAAATTGAAAATACTTATTCAACAGATGGCAATTTCGGCATACTTAAAGGAAAATGGGTCAACTTTAACTTGTCCTGGGGATAAGCCAATAGAAATTTTCAACGATATTGAAGCTTGTAAATTGAAAATAAAAAGTGAGAATGGAAAATGCTCCAAAGCAGTTCAAGAAAAAAGGCAGCAAAGGCTGGAAGAGCTGTCCCAAAAATTAAATTCCGCATTCTCAAAATCTGATGTTTTTAGATTGAGCATCATTTATCAGTTATATAGAGCAGAGTTGCATCGAGATGTTAAGCTTATCCCTAAAAAATTGATCCAAGAAATGGTTCGAAGATATCCTGTCGATTCACAACTTCAACCTGTTCATCCGATAGAAATAATGGTTTCCCAAGTTGAAGAAAATATAAAAAATAAACAGTTTCGCAGACAACCGTTTCATCAACTTTACAATTTGGACAGGCTGGATGAGGGAATGCTGAGTCTTGGGATTACTATGCCCAAAAGCAAACAATTAAAATTTAGTGGGGATCTTAAAAACAATAATTACGGATCCGCGTTTAAAGTATTTTCAATATATCCGCTACGGCAAAGGACATTGCTATTTTTTCTAATAATTAGAAAAACGTATCTCTCAAAAGATAGTTTATGGGCGCTAGAACAAAGTGTTAAAGAAGAACTACCAGCATTTCTCCCCATTTTACAGGATGTGAAAAACGGAATCACCAATCAAAATATTTTTGCGTATCTTTTGATAGAAAAAATGTTAACCATGACTTCTGAAGAAGCTGTCGCATATTTTAAACAAACTTTTCCCCATACAACGGATGAGTATAACGTGGCTTATTTCCTTGACAAAGTCAAAATCTATTATCCGCCGCTATACGATAAAATCCAAGCGTGCCTTTCTTGATAAATAATAGTTATAAGATTATTATGGATGCTGAATTAATCTTGGTAATGTTTCTGTGTTATGGAGTGTTCAAAGGTAGGGCCGTCTTTTATAGCTGATGTTCGGAATGACCTTTCAAAATTTCCGGATACAGTCGCTTTGAAAATATTGCATTATTTAGATATTGATGATTTATGCCGTTTAGCATGTGTCAGTAGACGTTGGAAAGTATTAATATCTCGAGATAGTGTTTGGATTTCTATCGGTTCAAGAGTAGGCTACATTGGAACTCAAATCAAATTCAAAGTTCTTATTCATTGCAAAACTTTTACTTTACGTCAAAAAGAAAAGAAAGCCATTCTTGCGCTTCCTGGAAATAGAACAATTACAGTTATCAAAAGAGAATTAACAAGTCTAAAAGAGCATCAAAAAAAACGGCTGTATAAGACAGGTCCTATTGGGTATCCGATCGATAGAGGTCTAGACGTTCATACAGGTATTAGATCACGCGGACTCAATCAGGAGTTAGAGGTTGCGCACGAGAAAATTAAAGCGCGACAAGAGTTATTGCTTCTTTCAATTGTTTTTTGCAGAGTTATATCGAGATCTTAAAAAAATACCTGAAGAAGAAGCCCAAATTTTTTGCAAAGAACATTTTGCGTCAAAAGATTCAGATCTACCGATTCTAAAAGCAATCGAGCAGGCAAAAAAAATATTATAGAAAAACAGTTCACCCCCTGCGATGCCAACGAATTTTATCGTAGTTTGGAAATCGAGAAGTCTTTTCTTCCTATTGGAGTTGTGATATCCACCGTTGATTTGAGTACGATATCGGTAAAATTTGATGAGGGTGATTATCAAAAGGTTTTAACATTATTATCGGTTTACTTTTCCAAGGGTTCAATAACTGTAGTTCTTAAGCGCTTTATTGAAAGGTTAAAGGATACCCCATCCTATCCAAAATTGATAGAGGCTATAGAAAAAATCTTGCCCGATTACGCAAAAGCTTTAATAAATAATAACAATTCGTCCTAAGACAAAAAAGCCGTTTGTCGTCGAAACTTTGATTTCCAGCCTGACTGCAACAAAATGCATTTTGACGATTTGGTGCAATCTAATAGACAATATTAACTGCACTAAAAAGCTAAAAACCAAATTTGGTGAAAAATGCCAGATCCTTTTTACGGCCGAGAGAGAGTTAGGGATTTTAAAAGAGCTTATCGATACAAATGTAGCCCATCTTGTAGTTCTAAGGGGACGTCGACGCATAGGAAAAAGTCGCCTTGCTGAAAAATTTGGGGAACTATTCGATCGCCACTATACCTTTGTTGGACTTCCCCCTGAAGAAGGAGTTACAGATGAGATCCAACGTCGTCATTTTGCAAATGAGTTGGAAAAACAGACTAAAAGCCTATCTTTAAGATTTGATGATTGGGACTTCCTTTTCGACGCATTAGGTCGAATTACACAAAAAGGCAAGGTCTTAATTGTTTTGGATGAAATAAATTGGATGGGTTCTTTGGATCCCGCCTTTCTAGGAAAGCTCAAAACCGCGTGGGATACCCATTTTAAGAAAAATCCACGGCTCGTGCTTTTACTGAGTGGATCCATGTCAGCTTGGATTGAAAAGCATATTCTTCGGAGTACAGGATTTTTTGGTCGGGTTGCTTTAGATATTATCTTAAATGAACTCCCTTGCAGTTTGGATTCAAACTAATCTTTATGGCCTTTAAATCGTTCTAAAAAATGTCTTCAAATTTGAGATTATGGAAATCAAAAATTTGAAGACACTTCCTTTACGTGTTTGGTATGGAGGGCAGACCATCGAACATGGATGGAGCCTTTTTGCTTATCATGTGGATCGAATCCGATTTGTACAATCATCAAGAATTTGAAGACCACGCATTCATCTTGTAAAAAATATTTTAGAATTTTGACTTTGCTGTTACAATCACATCTCTTTTCAACTTAAGATCGGCTTAGAAAAGGGCAAGAGCGTTTAAAAACGGTTTTGCCCAAATATAGGAAACGCAATGATTAAGAAATTTCTTTTGTTTGTTTCCTTTTTTTGTTTGTTTAACAAAGTCTTTTCTTTGGATCTTTCTTCGCAACAATCTTTGGTTTTAGAGAAATTTTTCAGAACAATGATTGAAGATTCTGAGGGAGGATATGTACTGTTTGGTGAAAAACCAGTATGTATTCACGGATATTGCGTCGAAGATTATTTTTTTCAAAGAAGTGAAAGACACAAAGATTCGGTCAATCTTCGTGAAGGTGCTTTAATTTGGAAGAATATCAAAGTCACTAATATCACTAATCAGAATATTATTATCCATATTTATGATCAACAAGATATAGTTGCTGTAAATTATATTCATATTCTATTTATAAATAGAAAATTATTCTTAGAAACAGCGCAAGCAAATTTACCTTTATTTCAGTATGTTTTAGGGCCAAATGTTACACCTATTAGCTTACTCAATAAATTAGTCGAACCTAATGAATCATTTCATAAAGTGCTTAGAAATGATAAAGTATTGATTGGAATATTATTAGGATACGGCACTCAAAATTCTTTGTATGTAAGTCGAATTGAAAATATCGGGGAATCATGTTTTGCATCAGAAAATCCTCCCTACCGCAGCAATAAGTCCAAATTCGAAAATATGCCTAAAGAATGCGAAAACATGCTTCTCATTAAATCAGAGAAAAAATTAAAAAAAGTATTCCCTCAACCTAGTTTTGGTTATTTTTCGTTAGAAGAAGAAATTCAATCCTTAAATCATCAAGTAGATGTTTCATCTCGAACTTTGACGACACAGTCACCCCCATTTATATTTGGACGGCTTAAAAATGATAATGAAACAAGCAATCTTATACAAAGACTAGAGAAGACACAAAAATATATTAGAAATCTTATAACTTCAAAAAATTTTCTAAAGGATATTTTGCATATTATTTATCCTAACGAGGGTTTTAAAATATCCAATGGATTAGAAAGTAATTTACCTTTTGACGAATCAGAACAGAATCTGTTGCCATACTTAATAGGAGCAAATATTTATAAAGTTATGCAACTCGAAGACAAAACTTATCAAGATGCGTTTATTCAGGGAATGAAAGATGTAGATATGGGTAACGAGTGTCGAATCGAAGATGTTGATACAATACAATATGCGCGTCTTAAATCATTGTCTCAGATTTATGATAATCTTCAGGTTGCAGAAACATATTTTAATAAATTAGATAATATATCAGGTGTTATTTGTGTTTCTCCTTTAAAGCTATATTATAGAATCGTACAAGAAGGTAAAGGCGTCCAATTGGATAATGATACACAAGTCATCTTGCATTATACAATCAAGACACCAGACGATCAAATTCTCGTGGATACTTGGAAAGGTGGTAAACCGTTGCAAGTAAATCTTGCTGATACATTTCTGGATTTATATGGGGGCTAAGTGGGATGAAAATTGGTGAAATCAGAGAAATTTATATTCATCCTTCGTTAGGCTATGGAATTTATACGACGTTGGAGAAAGGTATTTATCTTAAGGCTATGGTTCAATTGGTCAAAATATTAAAAGTCCCATCAAAGGAAAACTGGCCAGCACCTGTTTATATGGATTTTTCAAAGGAAATGAATCCTTCGATCAAGCAAAATTGCGAAGAAATGGCTCAAAAGGTTGGATATGTGACAGGTTATAAGGTTTGGCAGCATTATAAATTATCTCAATTGTACAGTTTAAGCATTATTCAGGAGTGGATTCGACAATTTCAAAATGGATTAGAATTGGATATCTCGTCGGATGAAAAACAAAATGTGATCAACAAGTTGCATTGGAACTTATATCACACATACCCATCTTATCGGGGCAATTCAATATAAAAAAATTTACACTACCAGTCTGACAAGATAGTCGTCTTCCCAAGCCACTATTTTTCGTTTCGCCTCAATCCCAGCTTTGACTGATGTGTTATTCTTCAACAAATTAAGCGCTACCTTCGAATGGCAGAGTTCCGATGGACTTCCGGGCAACAGCAACGCCGATGTAGTCATTAGCGTTGCCAATGTGGCTGCAGACATGAAGGCCGAAGGGGGCGAAGCTAACACCTATTCGCATATAGTTTGTCATTGCATCAACGATGGACTTACGGTAGTCTGAGTCCCGAACAAAATAAGATTTTCCTGTCCTGATTTTTTCCATGAACAGACTTATAATTGTTTCCCTAAAATCAGAAACTTTCGCCTTCTGCCACCCTGCTGCAGTTTTCTTAGCTTCAGCAAGGTCTTTCTGTTCTGAATAAGGTAATCCTTTACCAATTGCCTCTGTATCAAGCACAAACCAATGCGACTTCTCAATGACTCTTTCCTCATTAATAGCAGCAGTCCAAGCATTTGGGTCATAGCAAGTCGCATGACCTTTTTTGGGAGTTTTTGCTAATTCCCCCATTGCTTTTGCAGTGAGGAGCACCTCCTTAGGCGTTTTATCTTCATTAGTGATGATCTTGATTGTGTGAGGAATTAAGGAAAGCAAGCATTTTCCCTCTTTAAGATCTTTATGAATCCTTCGTGGAAGACGAGGAAGGGGAGGAGCTTCTACAGGATCTCCTATATGCTCTTCCCACTCTTTTTTTGTCACACGCCGAAGATGGAGTACAAAGTTGTTTATCATCAACAATATTTCGAAATCTTCGACTAACTAAAGCCAATGCAGGAAAGTCGGGTTTCACGTATGAAAATATGATCATAATTACGTCTTTCGGAAGCGATCGCATCGGGTATGGCTCGGCTGGATTTTTCGCTTCGATCGTCATCCAATCATACTTATTATTGTTTGGATCAACACCAATCATATAAATTTCCTTGTATTATTAATTATTTTTATATAGTTAAAATTTGTTTTATCACACATTAATAATTTATGTGAATAGATTACTGATTTGAAATACTTAACCAATACCTTCGAATGGCAGAGTTCCAATGGACTTCCGGGCAACAGCGATGCCGACGACGTTAGTAGCGCTGCTAATGTAGGTGCGGACATAGAGGCCGGAAGAGGCGAAGCTAACATCTATTCGCATATAGTTTGTCATTGCGTCAACGCGTATCCATGTGGACTTACGGCAATCTGAGTCCCAAACAAAATAAGATTTTCCTGTTCTGATTTTTTCTATGAACAGACTTATAATTGTATCCCTAAAATCAGAAACCTTCGCCTTCTGCCACCCTGTTGCAGTTTTCTTAGCTTCAGCAAGGACTTTCTGTTCTGAATAAGGTAATCCTTTACCAATTGCCTCTGTTTCAAGCACAAACCAATGCGACTTCTCAATGACTCTTTCTTCATCAATAACAGAAGGCCAAGCATTCGGCTCATAGCAAGTCGCATGGCCTTTTTTGGGAGCTTTTACTAATTCCCCCATTGCCTTTGCAGTGAGGAGCACCTCCCTAGGCGTTTTATCTTCATTAGTGATGATCTTGATTGTGTGAGGAATTAAGGTAAGCAAGCATTTTCCCTCTTTAAGATCTTTATGAATTCTTCGTGGAAGACGAGGAAGGGAAGGAGCTTCTACAGGATCTCCTATATGCTCTTCCCACTCTTTTTTGTCACACACCGAAGACGGAGTACAAAGTTGCTTATCATCAACAATATTGCGAAATTTTCGATTAACTAAAGCCAATGCATCAAAGTCGGGTTTCACGTAGGAAAATATGATCATAATTACGTCTTTCGGAAGCCATCGCATCGGGCATGGTTCTCTTGGATTTTTCGCTTCGATCGTCATCCCAGCATACTTATTATTGTTTGGATCAACGCCTATCATATAAATATTGTCCAATATCATGCTAAAGAGCTGCCGTCAAATGATTTTAATTAAATCACCCTGCCATCTTATGCTTCTTGCAACGGCTTGCATATTAAAGATTAATTTAGGATAGTCAGATTTTGGTTTATGTAGAAAAGGCAATGATCGAAATTCTAAAATTAAAAAAAATCAGCAAGTGGTTGCCTGGTTTTATCATAAGTCTAATTATCGGGCTGAAATCTATCATATTTTCAATTTCCTACACTTCGCTAATTTTCTCAGGATTGCTTGCGCCTTATTTTCCACAAGGAATAGGGATTGCTCTTTTTAGTTGTCTCATCTTGAGTTTCATTATTTCTAAAAAAAGCGGTATACCAGACATTGTGGCTCAACCTCAACATGTTGTAAGTGCCTTACTTGCGATTATGGCTGGATCTGTAGCCTCTACTTTACATTCTCAAGGACTTGTCAACCAGATTCTGCCCACGGTCATCGTTCTCATTGCACTATCTTCTTTTTTGTTGGGGGCTTTTTTCATAGCCTTAGGTTATTTTCGTTTAGGCCGTTTAGTTAGGTATGTTCCTTATCCCGTGATCGCAGGACTGATCGCAGGTATTGGGTTAATGATTGTAGAACGATCGCTTTCCATCATGAGCGACACAGAAGTGACCTTTTCAAAATTAGGTGATTACCGAACTCTCTTGCATATATTGCCAGGCGTTTTTTTTGGCATAGTGCTTTACATTTTTTCTAAATTTTACCCGATTTACGCGCTGCCCATTCTATTAATTAGTTCCATTCTTCTTTTTTATGGAATATTTATTGCAACAGGTATACCGGTTACTCAAGATTGGCTCATTAACCCGCTTCCTAAAGGCCATTTGTGGCCGCCTATTCATCCTTCTGAATTAGCATTGGTCAACTGGTCTTTAATCGCATCTCAATCAGGAAATATCATCGTTTTAATTATGACGGGAGTCTTATATTTTTTATTGACCACTACTGGATTAGAATTGGTGATCAAAAAAGATATAAATATTGATAAAGAACTTCGTGTGACGGGTCTTGCTAATTTTATTGCGAGTCTTGGAGGTGGCTTAGCAGGTTACCAAACATTAATCCTTTCATCTTTTAGCTATCGTATGGGAGCTATTCGGCATGTTGGATTGATTGGAGCATTGTTAGCACTCGGAGGACTTTTATTTAATATCGGAATATTTTTAAACTATTTACCTAAATCCATATTAGGAGGCCTTGTACTATTCTTTGGTCTTATATTGCTGATGGAGTGGGGTTTTCATAGTAAAAATAAAATGCCATTGATTGATTACATCTTAGTCCTTGTGATTGTAGCTGTCATTGCAGTTTTTGATTTTATGACTGGAGTAATAACTGGGATGGCTATTGCAGTTGCCTTATTTATTTTTAATTATAGCAAAACGAATGTGATAAAATATGCTGTTTCTGGAGAGATTTATCCTAGCAATGTGGATAGGCCACTTATTCAGCGGGAAATCTTGCATGCAAAAGGGGATCAAATTTACATTATTAAACTCCAGGGATTTATCTTTTTTGGAACTGCGTTCAGTCTTTTAGAAAAAATAAAAAACCATTTAAGCAAAGCTAAATCGGACCTTCGGTATTTGGTGCTCGATTTTCATCTTGTGATAGGGATTGACTCCTCAGCAGTTTTTAGTTTTATCAAGCTTAGTCAAATCGCAAAAACACTTCATTTAAGCTTAGTTTTTACCGATGTAAAACCAGAAATACGTCGTCAACTGGAAGTAGGGGGGTATAAACAAGAAAGTGATGAGACATTTCGATTCTTTAAAAGCATCGATTATGGCATTGAATGGTGTGAAGATCAATTGCTTTTGACTGAAAAAACGGTCTTAAAAAAACAAGTTCTACCTTATCCACTGGATGAGATGTTGCCTTATTTAGATAAAATCGAGTATCAGGCGGGGGAATCAATCATTCGTCAAGGAGATCCTTCCAAAGAGTTATATTACATTTTTTCAGGAAAGGTGAGTGTTTTGCTGGAACTTTCTCAAAATCGAAATATACGCCTACGCTCACTCTGTGCAGGAACATTTATTGGTGAGCTTGGCTTTTACCTTGACATGCCGAGGTCGACATCTGTGGTTGCTGAGGAACCCACGGTTCTTTATCTGATTTCAAAGAAAAAAATTCAAAACTTGAAGACCAAAGATCCTTTACTGCTTTTAGCATTTCATGAAAGTGTTGCGCGGATGCTTTCAGAACGTGTCATGAATACGAACAAGACTATCGAAGCCTTAATTTAACGCAAGTTTTGGATAGTGGAGAATCACCTTGCAGAAAAAAAATCTTCGTTCTTCAAAACATTCGATGTGAGAAACCAATTTTGCATTAATCACATAAGGCTCCCTTGTTCAAAAAAGTTACCGCTCTTTGATAGTGGCTTTGAGTGCACTCAAAGCGGCAATATTC
>CAVPVT010000087.1:0-18752 GCA_963709145.1 Parachlamydiales bacterium | reverse complement strand
TACCCATTGCGACAGAGTTTTAACAATCTCCTCGGAACGTTTGCTCACGGGAACTATACTGAAGTGGGGCTACCTAAATGATTCTTAAGCATTGATATTATCCTGGTATACAAGCTTTAAAACAAAGAAGCATAGAAGGACTTCCTCTTTCTGCGGCAATATGACAAGGAGTATTCCCATTCGCATCAGGCAAAATTAAGTCTGTTGCAAATTCCTTCAATCATCGAAGCAGTGGGGTAAAATTTTTTCAGACAATGGAGTGCACTGTATATTGTCACCAGAGATTGCCCTTCTGTATAGTCCCTAATAGTTACAAGCCGGTCTGAGAAAAATTTAATGACATTCAAGAAATAAGGGATCTCGCAATTCTTCCTTCATTCCCTCTTTATTCATCTTTTCCAAAAATGACAGAACTCACATTCCTCTCCAAACCCACCAATATGGACAAAGAGTGGGCCTCAGCTAATGCAACACATCAATCTGCCAGCAAGCTTGCAATATACTTGGTAATGACATGAGTCGGTCATTTCCGACACGACTTTCAAATGCAATATTTGCTGTGAAAGCGAACAAGACCCGAACTTGGATAATATGGATTATCCATCCCTGAAAAGTTTGAATTTCAAAATCCTTCAGTACAGTTTTCTTTTGAACTTCTGAAACATTGAAAATTAATATGGCTTGTTGAAGGGAAGTGATAATGCCGTTACAAATTATATTCACCTCTGGGTGTATAACTCTGCTTTGTAGACTAGAGACAACGTTTGCTAAACATCTCCTCTCACCGTAGTTTATCGAATATCTAAAAATTTTCTTAAGGACTTAATAATTCGTTGAAAGATTTTGCATGCTATTCGAGGGACTTACAGCTTGTTTTAATTCTTGAACGGACCTATTCAGGCATTGTCAGCAGCCAGAGAAGCATCCCCCAGGTGGCTCCATAAATCCTAATGCCTGCCTTCAATACATTTCCGATCCTTCCCAATTCATATCATATCTTATTCGATTATCTGCCTTGATATGTTGAGTGGCTGAATCGCATACCAAGTCCAAAATTTGATCTCGAGGTCCATATTTACGTTAAGTTTTTTCACTTCAGTCGCGCCATCCCATATCGACAGCTTCGTATCCTCAGTAAGTGCATTCAAATGGTGGGAGGCTTGATGCAAAAGAATACATTCCAGGCTCATGGCATAGGCTTTAATCAATAGACGTAGGAGTATCGTGTTTAAATTTTGGGCTTTGACGGCTTTAATGTGTTCAAGAAGTGTCTGCTGTAAATCGACGAGGTCAAATGCAGATTTCATTTTGATGGGATCGCTATCGAGGACTTCAATTAAAAGCACTAACGCTTTTTGTTTTATATCAGGATCCTGACATTTATAGAGTTCAAAGATAGCGTTACGAACAGCAGGGATATCATTCGTATGAGCCTTAAAGGTAGGGTGATTTTTATGGTACCAAATTTTATTCTTCAGTTCCGTCAGCGCCTTACGGGCTATTTTTCTATATTTTTTCCTGTTTTCGGTTAGATTTTTGTTAAACTCCCCCACAAATGCAGGAATATCAGATAAGGGATCTTTAACATCTTCAGAAGTGACAATTTTATTGATTTCTTCGAGAAACTGTTTCCAATGCTTCTGTTGATATTTTTCATCGATAAATTGAAGCAGATCCTTGAAATCCTTTTTTAGGAGAAAATAATATTTAGATGTTCCGCTGAAGAAAGGTAGAAAAGCCGATTGATAAATTTTTAGAGATTTTATACAAATCTGATGGATCACATCTATGACAGGCTGTAGAGTTTCAAAATCTTTTTGTACAGATTTAACTGTGACAAAATTTTGTTTCAAAAAGTCGTTTTTTTTCTCTCCTTCTTTCAAAGAACAAATATGTATAAAACCTTGGGTATAAATCTGGCTAACTTTCATTAGAAAAGGAGAAACCTCAATAGATTCGGTCTCCTTCTGCCTTTCAGATCCTTTTGATTTTGAAAGCAAATGACTTTCATTTGCAACGAATGAGTCTAATGGTTCCATAAATAACTCCTAACGTTCCCTAACAGGGTGTTAGCTCAAGTTACCGTTTTTTAAAATAATTATTTTGCAATGGCTCTTCGATTTTCAGATAGAGAATATGAAGCTAACCGGAAGGTCGCAAGCATACATACAATCACACCACAGATCATTGCCGAAGATGAACCAAGATAAGTTAAAATAAGCGCGCCGAGAGATGGGATAATCGCTCCCCTGACCCCAATTGCCATAACATTGACACTGGTATAGATGGAACTATCCTTGTCCTTAGCAAAAATGGGACCTGACATATTCCAACTAAGCTCATTTCCTGACTGCATAAAACCGTACAGGAAATAGCCCAAATAAAGCCAAACTATTTGGAATGAAGTCAAAAGCAACGCCAAAGGAAATAAGCAAGCAACGCCTGCAATCAAACCACTGAATCGAAAAATATCCATTTTGTGGATCCAATGAGACCACAACGGTGACCCCAAAGCAAAACCAAACCCTTTGCATAAAGTCAATGCGACTGCTAATTCCGTGTAGGAAAGGTGAAGAACGTCTACAAAAAAGACAGGTAGAGAAGGCTGTATCACCATCAATCCTGAACCTATAAGCATAAAACCGATCTGGTATTTAAAAAAATCTGGATGTTGTTTTAGCAACTCCCACGAGGTTTTCCAGGGTTTTAAAATGTGATAGGAAAGCTTTTGTTTAGCAACTTCTTTTAAAACCACTCCGGGTCGAACAGTAATTTTCCATTGGAACAAATAAGCTCCCAAGGAAAGGGCCGCGGCCGCTGGAAAAAGCCAACGCCACGCTTGCTGATATTCATCTAAAACTCCACCAAGAATAAAGGGTAACAATCCCCCTCCCATATATCCAAATGCTTGCGTATAGGAAAACACTTTTTCCCGAGTGACTTTGGGAACATTGAGTTTAAGTAATTCCATCCAAGCTGGAACAATTCCGACTGCAAGCATCATATACAAGCCAAACGATCCGATAAAAAACCAAGGGGAATCCATAAAAGGGAAAAGAAAAAATGGCAAATAAGCCAAAATACGAGCCCATAAAATGTTTGAAACTAGCCGATCACTGCGAGAATTGATCATCGCACTCCAGTATGAGGAGAAAATCGAAACTAAAGGTTTCAAAGTTACTAAGAGACCCAGTTGAAAGGGAGTTGCATGTAGATCTTTATACAAGATGAACGGCAACATGTTGAAAATTCCCCAAAAGGGGGTATCAAGAACACGTGTGCCTATGTAGGCCCACTGAGTTCTACGCGTAAGTTCTTTAGAATCAACATTACTTGGATACATGACGACTATTGTAACAGAAACGGTAATTACGAATGAAAAAGCTCAATCAAATAAAAAAGTGACGCTGACATAAGGGCAGCTGCGGGTATTGTTAAGACCCATGCCCAAAATATTTCTGTAGCGACTCCCCATCTTACGCTTGAAAAAGAAGTGGTGCAGCTTCCAACACCCATAATTGCCCCATTAATGGTTTGGGTGGTCGAAACAGGGATTCCCCACAGAGTAGCAATAAATAGCGTTAGTGCTCCGCCCGATTCCGCGCAAAATCCTCCGATTGGCTGAAGCTTAGTGATTTTCGTACCCATTGTTTTAACGATACGCCACCCGCCAAATGCAGTTCCAATCCCCATTGCCAATTGACATGCCAAAATAATCCACACAGTGCTTTTGTCTTCCAATGACAATTCTTTGCTTGGTGGAAAAGTACCTGCAGCGATCAGCAACGCCAAAATGATCCCCATCGTTTTTTGAGCATCGTTAGCACCATGTCCGATGGAGTACATAGCAGCAGACAACAATTGTCCTTTTCGAAAAAGTTTATCAACATGGACAGGTCTCCATGCCCTAAAGATCCATGTCAGGGCTAGTTTGAACAAAAAACCCAAAATAAATCCTAACAGCGGAGCAATAAAAATAAATGCGATGGTAATGCCTAGTTTATTCCAACGTATGGCTTCCATTCCACCATAGGTTAAACCTGCACCACTTATTCCTCCAATTAAGGCGTGGGATGAACTGACTGGCAACCCTACCCACCATGTCACTAAGTCCCAAATGATAGCACCGATGAGTCCCGATAAAACAACATACATGTACATAACTTCATTGGGTTCGATTTTGACAATTTTAGAGATCGTATCGGCAACTCTTGGGAGAAAAATAAACATAGCGACCAAATTGAAAAATGCTGCCCATAATACAGCTGTGCGAGGTCTGAGTACTCTTGTAGAAACGATCGTTGCAATTGAGTTGGCAGCATCATGGAAACCATTGACGAGATCGAAAAAAAGCGCAATTGCGATTGTCCCGATTAAAAGGAGCAAGGGTGTTTCCATTCCTATACCAGCTCCAAAATGATACCATCAATGATATTGGCCACATCTTCACATCTGTCTGTAGCCTGCTCCATTTTCTCGTAAATCTCTTTCCATTTGATCAGAAGCCGTGTATCCGGTTCTTTTTCAAACAAAGTTCCTATAGCTTTAGACAAAATGACATCAGCCTCATTCTCGGCTTGATTAATTTTGAAACAATACTGTTGAATTTCAGGAGCATTCTTTAAATCACGTAAACCTTTAACAGCTTTTTGTACATACTCGGTAGCTAATACAACAACTTGGATAAGTTGTAAGGCATCTTTTGGCATCTCTTTGATTTTATAGATAGCAATACAGCGAGCCGCTCCATCTAGGCAGTCGACAATGTCATCCATACGACCAATCAAATTATGGATATCATCTCGATCCAAAGGGGTGATGAAAACCTTATGAAGGGAATCGATGCACTGATGAGTGATCTTATCAGCTTTATGTTCAAGATCTTTGATCCTAACGACGCTGAGTGGAATGTCAGCTCCATCGCTGACCAAAGTGCGTAATTCTTTAGCAGCGGCAACAATAGTTTCTGCATGCTTGTCAAATAAATCGAAAAATTTGACTTCCCTAGGGAATAACCAATTCAACATATGTCTTCTTGTTTATACTCTATTACAATTCATAAAGACAAAAAATAAAAATAGGAATAAAAAATCTATTATTACGAAGAGAGGAAATAATGTTTAAGAGAGCATCAATTTTGACTTTTTGCATGGTTATTGCAGCAAAAACATTTGCGGATGAGATACTTACAGTTGATCTTTACAATCCCAAGTATGGACCTGCTATAAAACAGGGGTTAACCCCTTGTGCATTGCCGACAAATCCTTTGAACCTCTTAAGTGAGATCATTGATCCCAAAACACAAAAAAAAATCCATGTTTTCTTCGTCAATAATGCGAAGGAACGGTGTGGTGACGGCTCATTTCAGGAGCCTTTTAATACCTTAAAGGCTGCCCAAGAGGCCTCTGAACCTTATGACATCATTTATGTATTTTATGGAGATGGAACCTCAAAAGGGATGAATGAAGGCATTGTCTTGAAAGATTTCCAACATCTTCTAGGCTCCAGCTACCCTTACGTGTTTGAAACTCCGCATGGAACTCTATTTTTCCCCTCCTTGTCAGATAAACCACCAACGATTAGCCATGGGACAGGCAATGCCATTGAATTAGCGAGTCACAATGAAGTCCATGGATTCTTGATTAAATGTCGAGGATATTGGGGTGTGCATGGAACCGGTGGACAAGAAGGCTTAATTCAATCTAACCGGATCGAAGTAGGGCTTAAGGCTGGAGGAATCGGCCTAGAAGATGTCCAGGGGCATTTTGAGATCTCTGACAATGAAATCGCTGGTACAAGCGACAGGCATATCTTTGGGATCAATATCCAAAATCACGGAAAAACATTGGCTAATTTCACAATCAACGGCAACACTGTCTCCCAATTTGATGAGGGGATTGTTTTACATACTTTCGATAACGCTGTCGCTTTGACCCACATCGATCGTAACACTATTGGCGCCTGCAATGAGTCAGATATCGATCTTCAGGCTTATGATGCGAGCGAATTGGTAAAACATTAACCGTGTTACAACTCGTTGCGTAAAATATCTAAACGAGTATAGTAGGAATAAATAGCCAAAGGAGCTCATTATGAAAAAGGTATGTATTTGCGCATTGTTCTTACTCACCGTAGTTCAAAGTGGGTTTGCTGCTCTTCCCCCTTTCTATGAAAGTCTTGCAGAGATCACAACAATCCTCAAAGACAACCAATTAGCCGATCGTCTTGGCAGTGGAGAAATGATTACAAGTATTGTCAAAAATGATCAAGGGTATTTAATTACCGGTGTCAAGTACAAGATCCAGGTCAATGTTATTTTTCAAAAAAACGATAAGATAGGACCGGCAAAGTTCCAGCTTCGTTTTGAAGAACCGACATCAATAAGTTCTGCAAGTTAAGAAAGGTAAATCTATGCTCAAAAAATTAAAAGTCATGATCATTTGCGCTTTGATTTCAGCTCCTTTAATGGCTGATAATGCTTATACCAATCAAACCAACCAGTACACCGTCGCTTTTCCGGCAAATTGGACCCAAAATTCCAACGTTAGTGGAACCGATGTGATGTATTTAGCTCCTGGAGATGCCCTGAGCGGCTCATCCAATGCGTATGCCAGCGTTTTATCGACGAAGGCCCCTGCAGGAGCTACGCTCGATTCCTTCTTTTACCAAAACTTAGGTGCTTTAGAAACCAAAGTCAATGCTTTCAATGAAACTGATTCTGGTGCTCTTTACATTGGGGGACAAGATGCCCGCTTTATCGTGTATAACTATCAAGATAGCAATGGGCAGGAATGGTCTGCGATTCAGTTTTTTTTATTTTCAAAACAGGTTGCCTACTTAATCACCTGCACTGCTCTTTCCGACTCTTTTCCCCGATATTTGCCAACATTTAAGGCAATTGCCCAGTCATTTAAGTTCTTGTGAGCATCAACGGGCTTAATGATAGAGTCGATATTGTCCTCGCTACTTATAATGGCGCAAAATATTTGCGTGAACAACTTGATTCAATTTTAGCCCAGACCTATCCCCATTGGCACCTTTTAATAGGAGATGACAAATCCAAAGATGGCACTCCAGAGCTTCTTGAGCAACTACAAAAAGAACATCCAGATAAGGTGACTTTGCACCTTTTTGATGAAAATGTAGGTGTGATCGAAAATTTTTCCCGTCTTCTTGAGTTATCTGAAGCAGAATATGTGATGTATTGCGATCAAGATGACATTTGGTTTAAAGACAAGGTCGAACATACCCTTGCTCAAATGAAAAAGCTGGAAGAAAAATGGGGACGCGATATTCCGTTGATCATCCATACCGACATGAAGGTTGTCGATGACAACCTGAATGTGATTGACCCTTCTCACAGGAAGCGGCAAGGTATCAATCCGGTTAGGAGTGGGACCTTGAATGCGGCGTTAGTGCAAAGTGGGATGTGGGGATGCACAATGATGTTTAATCGTAAATTGATCGATTTAGCTACCCCAATCCCTTTAGAAGGGATGGTGCACGATGCTTGGCTTGCTCTTATTGCTTCGGCTTCTGGAAAAATCGACTTTCTCAAAGAACCCACAATGCTCTATAGACAGCATGGAAGCAACTGGGCAGGCTCATTGGGTTCTGATTTCGCTTGGTTTAAGGAATATGTTTTAAATAATCCAGATTTTCAAAAACATTCAGAATTACGCTTCATGCGATGCATGGTACGCGGTTATATTTTTTATAAACGTTATGGATCTTTTCTCAACGATAAGCAGCGAAAGATGCTGGAAGCATTTATTGATTTGAAGTATCAACCGATTTGGAAAGAGTTGTATTTACGATGGAAATATGGGTTTTGGAACCACGGATTTTGGCCCAACATCGGTCTAATCATGGCAACAATTCGGATGGGTAAAGCAGATCCTCGCTATCGACAAAGGATTTGAAAAAGTTATGGTTGAAGATCCGATCGATATCGCGCTTGCCACATACAACGGCTCTAAATATATCCGCGAGCAGATAGAATCCCTTATTGCACAATCCTATCTTAATTTAAGAATTATTATCGGCGATGATTATTCGAGCGATAATACTGTGGAAATCCTTGAGGAGCTGCAAAAAAAATATCCTCAAAAAATTAAGCTTTATGCCTTTCAACAGAATGTTGGGCTTTCACAAAATTTCTCTAGGATTTTAGAACACACCGATGCTGAATATGTGATGTTTTGTGATCAGGATGATATCTGGCTACCCCAAAAAGTAGAGAAGACCTACAGCAAAATCAAGGCCCTGGAAAAAAGTTTTGGGAAAGAAACGCCGCTACTCGTGCATACCGACATGAAAGTGGTTGATGATCAATTACGTCTGATAACGGAATCTCAATGGAAAAGGCAGAGGCTGAATCGGAAAAAGAGCGTACGTTTAAATGGAGTCCTCATGCAAAACGGAGCTTGGGGATGTACAATGATGTTCAATAAACGGCTCATCGAACTCGCGACTCCAATTCCGATCGAAGCATTTGTCCACGATTTTTGGTTGGCATTAATTGCTGCGGGATGTGGCAAAATGGATTATGTCGATGAGGCTACAATGCTATATCGGCAGCATGACAATAATTGGGTAGGCTCTAAAAGCGGTGATTTTCAATGGTTTATCAATGATGTGATCAAAAACTCAGATTACCAAAAGCAAACCGAGCTTAGAATCATGCGAGGGATGGTGCGTGCCTATGTATTTTACAAAAGATATGACAGTTTTTTAAATGACTATCAAAAACAAATGGTAGAAGATTTTATCCAGCTTAAATACCAACCTTTATGGAAGGAACTCATTTTGCGGGTCCGTTATGATTTCTTTTACCAGGGTTTTTGGCCAACTGTGGCTTTACTTATAGCTACAATTCGAATGGGCAGAGCCGACCCGAAATACAAAATTGTGGCGTAGGCTTTAAAATTTTGATAGGTTGAAAATATGAATATTATTCTCTATTTCCTTATTTTTTTCACTTTTGCTTTGCAGGCTCAAGAACAGAGCAAAACTGACAAGATTGATGAGTACATGCAAGCCGCAGTCAAAGCTTGGAATTTTTCAGGCGCTGTTCTAATCGCAGAAAAAGACACCCCCTCTATGCCAAAGGAATGGGAAATGCTTGTTATCAATTCAATGTGGAAAATACTTCATCGACTCTCTTCCGTATTGGCAGTTTGACCCAACTGTTCACGACGGTTGCAGTCCTTCAACTTTCCCAAGCGGGCTTGATCAACTTATCTTCGACAGCCGGAAAATATATTGAACAATTCCCTTCAAATAAAGATACCATCACCATCGAGCATCTTCTCACAAATACCTCCGGTATTCCCGACTACAGTCAGGATTCTCATTACGAAAATGGATGCCCTTCAAAATTATCCTTAGATGAGCTATTAAAATTATTCATCAATAAGCCTCTTGAATTCGATCCCGGTGCCCGTTTTAGTTTTAGCAATTCCAATGCCATTGTGCTCGGATGGTTGATTGAATCTGTAACAGGAGTATCCTTTGAAGGGTATGTTAGACAGCATATTTTAGAACCGTTGCGACTGCAAAATACCGGATACTACAGCTCAAAACAAATTATCCCTAACCTTGCCTATGGTTATTCCTTAGAACATCGCAATCAAATCATCAATGCCCCTGTCATTGACAATTCAAGGCTTTATTCCTCAGCCGGATATTATTCCACTCTCGCTGACCTCATGCTCTTAGTTCAAGGGATAATGTCAGACAAATTGATCAGCTCTTACGGCCGAAAATTGATCATGACCCCAAAACATAATAGTTACACCATGGGTTGGTATGTAGACGAACCTAAAACAAAGCGTGATGAGCTTTTTATGAATAATTTTCAGAAAAAACACTGTTGGATGTTAGGTAAACTTGATGGATATTTTTCACTGCTTTCCTACTATCCCGAAGACAATGTTTTGATCATTGCTTTAAGCAATAATGATTGGGCCTTTCTTAACTCCCAAATGTTGCTATACAATTAACGATGCCTTAGCAGCTATTGTCTTTAAACAACCTTATGCTCCACCAGTCCCTAGCGTCCTTTCAGAACCACGGTAGGTTTTAAGGATGATCAACACCGAAGATTATACCATTATCTGTCATTGGTTCCCCAGACTCATCGGTCTTATCTATTTTTTTACTTTTGGCGCTCTGCTTTTTCAAATCACCGGATTAATTGGTGAAGATGGGATTCTCCCCGCAAAACGATTATTTAAGGAGCTAACTCTGCAGATGAGGGGGCGAAAAAGCCGTTATTTCTTTTATCCCTCTCTTTTTTGGTTCAATCCCAGCAATCGAGCCTTGATGGGTGTAACAGTCGCAGGAACTCTGTTATCAATTTTATTGATGCTGGGGTATTTTCCATCTTTGATGCTTCTTGTGTTATTTATTCTCTACATCTCCATCACTACAGCAGGCCAGGATTTTCTCGCATTTGGATGGGAAGGATTACTTCTCGAAACGACCGTCCAAGGATTTTTGCTCAGTTTGACTGTAGTGCCCAATCTTATGGTTTGGATAGGCACAAACTTGGTTTTATTTCGTTTTCATGTACAGGCTGGGCTTGTTAAATTTTTGAGTGGAGATCCCAATTGGAGAAAATTTGAAGCACTTAAGTATCATTATCAAACTCAGCCACTGCCTAATACTCAAGCTTGGTATTTTCATAAACTCCCTTTAGGATTTCACAAGTTTTCTTGCTGTATCATGTTCTTCATTGAAATTGCAGTCCCCTTTGGAATCTTTTTTGGTGAGAATTTTCGTTTTGTGACTTTTATTTTGCTTTTTCTTTTGCAATTCTTAATTTGGTTTACCGGCAATTTTTCATATCTTAATCATATAACGGTGGTGCTATGCACAATCTTGATTAGCAACAAATACCTGGCGCCTTTCTTGGCAACTCCTGAGATTTCCGCAACACCACTTTATTTGAGTATCCCTCTTACCGTCATTGGAACAATTTTAGCAGCCTTGCAACTAATGCGGCTATGGACTTTTTGGTATCCTAATAAGCTCGTCAGCAACATCCTAGGGTGGGCTGCGATTTATCATATCGCCAATAGATACGGGATTTTCGGAAGGATGACGACGGTAAGACATGAAATTATTTTCGAAGGTAGTCATGACGGTATCGAATGGAAAGAATACACTTTTAAATGGAAGCCTTCAGAAATCACACGACGCCCTCGACGGATCGCGCCCTACCAACCAAGACTGGATTGGCAAGCGTGGTTTCTACCTTTCAACAGTTATCAATTTGAACCCTGGGTGCAAAATTTTATTTTTCATCTTCTGAAAGGAACACCTTGTGT
The DNA here is from genome assembly GCA_963709145.1 of Parachlamydiales bacterium. Classification (GTDB taxonomy): domain Bacteria; phylum Chlamydiota; class Chlamydiia; order Chlamydiales; family Parachlamydiaceae; genus JBDHQB01. The sequence goes on along the minus strand of CAVPVT010000087.1, from coordinate 7,419 downwards.
TCTTAAACTATTAAGAGATAACCCTTTTGGCGATTCACCTCCCAAATATGTACGTGCTATTGTCTATGACTATGTCTTCTCTACCTTTGAAGAACGGAAACGGCATGGATGGTGGTGGCGCCGCCGCTTGATCGGCAACTATACTCCTGTCTTTTCGATAAGATAGACTTTTGCTATGTTAAACTATCAAAAAGAGTCAAATATGAGATGGACAACCCAAGACCCTTCTACTGAAGAAAAATTAATAACCTACGAAGAACATTCTCCGTCAGAATTGGAGCAAAGAGTTGAATCTGCCCAAACTGCTTTTAAACAATGGTCTCTCTTAGATTATGCATCTCGCGCCCAACCTCTGATCCATTTAGCCACTTTGCTTAAACAAAATGTTGATCAATACGGGCATCTCATGTCAAAAGAAATGGGCAAACCCATTAAACAAGCACGTAATGAAATTCTCAAATGTGCTAGCGCCTGTGAATATTATGCAAATAATGGGGCTGAATTTTTAAAAGATGAAACGGTAAAAACCGAAGCGACTGAAAGTTACATTACTTTTGAACCCTTAGGCCTTATTCTAGCGATCATGCCATGGAATTTTCCGTTCTGGCAAATCTTCCGATTTTTGCCTTCAGCACTAATTGCGGGAAACGGAATTCTGTTAAAACATGCTCCTAATGTTACAGGATGTGCGTTTGCTATCGAGCAACTTGTTGAAAAAGCAGGTTTTCCAAAAGACCTCCTAAAAGCTATTTTAATTGAGACAAATAGAATCCCCGCCCTTATTCAGGACACTAGAATTCAAGCCATCACCTTAACAGGCAGCGATAGAGCGGGTAGTGAAGTCGCGGCTGTTGCAGGGAAATCGATCAAAAAGTGTGTGCTCGAATTAGGAGGCTCCGATCCATTTATTATTCTTGACGATGCTGATCTCAACATGTGTCTGGATAAGGCTATCGAAGCAAGAATGATCAATACAGGACAAAGCTGCATCGCCTCAAAGCGATTTATTGTTCCGGTCCAATTACAAAACGCTTTTTCTCAAGGGATCAAAACACGCATTGAAAAATTGAAAATTGGTGAGCCCGCTGACGAATCTACAGAGATCGGTCCATTAGCCCGTTTAGATTTACTTGAAAATCTAGAAAGGCAAGTTTCTGAATCCGTTCAAGGAGGGGCCCGCATCTTGTCCGGAGGAAAACGGTTGCCACGCAAAGGGTATTATTATCCGCCTACATTGGTGGTTGACGTCAAAAAAGGGATGCCTCTATATCAAGAAGAGATTTTTGGTCCCGTCTTTAGTGTGATAAGTGTGAAAAATATTGAAGAGGCAATTGCCATCAGCAACGACTCCCCCTTTGGCCTAGGAGCTTCAATCTGGACAAAAAACAGCCTAGAAGGACAGAAAGTTGCAAAACAGATCCATGCTGGGAATGTCTTCATCAACACTCCAGTAGTTTCACATGTTAAATTGCCTTTTGGTGGAATCAAACGTTCAGGATATGGTCGAGAGCTATCACACTATGGGATTAAAGAGTTTGTGAATATTAAAAGTATTTACGTTAAATAGGTAAATGAGTCGATTCTTATTTATCCTAGTTTGCTTTCTTTTTTGTGGTCCTCTTTATCCGGACGACAAAATTCTCGATCTTATCCGAGAATTCCGTTGGGATCCAAATTTGCCAGATTTTGAAGATCGACAACGTGTTGAGCGATTGCTTACAAAAATTTATGCAAGCCTACACGATTTTTCGAAAACGACCTTGTTGGAGTCTGTTCACTTTTTTTTGGAGTCTAACATGTTCTTGATTCCGATTACACCATTGTCAACTCTTTTGATACCCCCTTTATGGGTAACTCGTACGATGTTGTTTATTTTGTTTACGCACCTGATCTCAAATATATCATTAAAGCGTTTGAATATCCTCAGGATTACAACAGCGAATTTATTCCTGAAGTTTCTGCACTCGATTTCATTGTTCATCTCCCTATGAAAGCGGCAACTCCTGTCTATCCTGTAGCTATCGGTAAATGTTGTATTAATGCAATTGAATATGGCCTACTATTAGAAACGGCTGCTGGAGGATGGAGAATAGATCAATGGATCTTCAATCTTCCCAACTATTCCCAGGACGACCCAGAAAGACAACAACTTCTCGCGCAAGCAAATCGTGCATTCGGAAGACTAGGTACAGCTTTAGGAGAATTACATCTCAACCAATCCTCTATTGCTTATCCTTTCCCCCCTGAGACTCTTACTAAGCTTTGGAATAAATTTAAAGATCTTCATTTTCATCCATTAAAAGACCAAATCAATGACGATTTGAATTTACAGTCTTTACAAATGTTCATCGAACATTTGACGGATAAGGCATCCTCTCATGTTGTTCACTATGGATATCAGCACGGGGATGCTCATACCGGTAATCTTTTTTATGATCCGATGACTGATAAAGTCTATTTTATTGATGTTGCAATCATGCACGACTCTTTTGATAAATATGGGAATCCCCATGCTGATTCCTGTTTAGATTTTATTCGGATCGAAGAGAGCATTCGGAGAAAAGGGTATGGGCTTCTGCCGCAAAATGAAATAGAAACTCTAATTGAAAGCTTTGAAACAGCTTATGCCAAAGAAAAAGAATTGCCGGATCCTTTTTTAAGATTTTTTCATACAGCTTACATCAAAATAGGCAAAATCTATGATTATGCGGATTGGCATATGCTAGAAAACTCCGAAGACCAGTTAAGACTAAAGGGAATCTATGACGATGCTATCCATTTTTTTAAAAAGTATGGACAATTGATGTTGCAGGACTGAGTTGCCAAATGTCTTGGCAATAATCCCTAATCGATCGGTCGGACGAAAATTTTCCAATTCTTGCCACATTAAGAATCGACATTTTTGACCAGTGTTTAGGATCTTTAAATGCTTGGCTTACACTTTCTTGACAATCGATGTAGGAATGGTAATCAGCAAAAATTCTATAGGGATCTTGATACATCAAATTGTCCAAAAGAGGTTTGAAAAGAGTTTGATCCCCATGAGAAAATAGGCCTGAAGTGATCATGTCGATCACCCCTTTTAACTCTGATAAGCTGTTATAATAATTGCGAGGGTTATATCCTTTTTTCCATGTATCTTCGATCTGTTGAACTGTCATTCCGAATAGGAAGAAATTCTCCTTGCCAACAGCTTCTCTGATCTCGACGTTAGCTCCATCTAACGTCCCAATGGTTAAGGCTCCATTCATCGCGAATTTCATGTTACTCGTTCCGGAAGCCTCTTTGCCTGCCGTTGAAATCTGTTCAGATAAATCTGCAGCAGGATAGATTTTTTGCGCATTTTTGACATTGAAATTGGGAAAGAAAACAACCTTCAAACGATTGCGAACGATCGGATCATTATTGATCACGTCTGCAACCGAATTGATTAATTTAATAATCAACTTGGCCATAAAATAGCCTGGAGCTGCTTTACCTCCAAAAATGAATGTCCTTGGGACAATGTCGAGATTCGGATTTTTCTTCAATCTATTATACAGGGTAATTATATGCAGCACATTAAGATGTTGCCGTTTATACTCATGAATCCTTTTGACTTGAATGTCGAAAAGGGTTTCTGGAACCACTTCGATCCCTGTGGCTTCTTTGATTGCGACACCTAAGCCCTTTTTATTGTCTAGCTTGATCTGTCTCCATTCTTCTTGAAACGCATTATCATCTGCATAGTCTTCAAGATGTTTCAAGCTTTCAAGTTGTGTAATCCAATCTTTACCGATTTTGCTCGTAATCAAGGAGGCTAATTCCGGATTGATCAACAAAAGAAATCGACGAGGGGTGACGCCATTGGTGACATTATAGAATTTATCCGGCCACATTTGGACATAGTCGGGGAACAGATCTTTCTTTAAAAGCTGTGTATGGATTTCAGCGACACCATTGATTGCGTAGCTGCCGATACAAGCTAGATTGGCCATCCGGACATACTTAGGACCATATTCATCGATTACAGAAACGCGAGCTATACGGTCGTTATCTCCAGGATAAGCGATTCTAACCTGATCTAAAAATCGTTTATTAATTTCAAAAATGATTTCAAGATGACGAGGGAGAAGCTTGCCAAACAAGCTTAATGGCCATTTTTCGAGTGCTTCACTTAGTAAAGTATGATTTGTGAAAGCAAAAGTGCTTTGCGTAATTTTCCAAGCTTTTTCCCAGGGAATACGATATTCATCGACTAAAAGTCGCATGAGTTCAGCGATTGCTATAGAAGGATGGGTATCATTGAGTTGAGCAGTGAAAGCATCTGAAAACTCCTCTACAGGCCGATTCTCAATTTTTAACACTCTAAGCATATCTCTTAAAGAACAGGCCACAAAAAAATACTGTTGTTCCAAGCGAAGCCGTTTTCCCTGCAAAGGCTCATCATTGGGATAAAGCACTTTGGTAATATTTTCTAAGTGATTTTTTCATCCACAGCCCTGGAATAATCCCCTACATTAAATGCAGCGAAATCAAAAGACTCCGCAGCTTCGGCGGCCATAGACGTAAGCGGTTGGCTGTGTATACTTCAAAACCTGTTACTAAAATATCAGAAGGAATCCCTTCCACGACTTTTTCAGGGATCCAACGGACTGCCCAAGACCCATCTTGTTCTTGGTAATTTTCGGTGCGCCCCCCAAATCCGACCTGTACAATCCCTTCAGGACGTTCAACTTCCCAGGGATTGCCTAGACTTAACCACTTATCTGTTTTTTCAACTTGCCACCCATCTTTGATTTTTTGTTCAAAGATACCAAATTCATACCGAATTCCGTAGCCTATGGCAGGAACTTCGAGTGTTGCCATGGAATCCAAATAACAAGCGGCTAAACGACCCAATCCGCCATTGCCAAGGCCGGGTTCAGGTTCAATATTAAGCACATCCTTGAGGTTGACGTCGAAAGTTTTTAATGCTTTTTTTACATTTTCGAAGATCCCTAAGTTGATCAAATTATTGCCTAGTTGAGGACCGATCAAAAACTCGGCCGAAAAATAAGCAACGACTTTTTCTTTTGTACGAAAGAGGGAATCAACCGTATTGAGTGCGCGACGAAACATTCTATCCCGCACAGTATAAGCTGTTGCCATGTAGAAATCGTGAAGCATGGCGATAGAGGGATGCCGTCCTTGAATGTAGATAAGGTTATCAAGGATTGACCTTGTTAAATCTTCAACAGTCAATCCTGATCGGTAATTAATTCCCTCCATTCCTGGGGGGATTTTGCGGTCCTGCCAATGAATCGGTTGCATATGCCCTCTCAATAACCAAACCTAATCAAAAATAAAAAAAAAGAACACAGAATTCATCCTGGTCAGCGATTGCAGAAGAATAGAAAATACAAAGAGGTTGTTTAAAACTAGTGGCATGGTTGGCTTCACAATTTTGCTACGGCAGAGTAGGAAGGTTGTGTTACTATAACCTTGGCAAAAATTGTACAAAATCGAGATAATATGTAGGCAAATAATCAGGAGTTGGTAATGCATTCAATCAGACAAGTCATGGCCTTTTTATTGGCTTCTTTGTTTCTTATAAACAGCGGTTTGCAAGCTGCACTAGTCTACGAACAAGATGTAACATTCGGCTCTTGGAAATCTAAAGAAGATGTAAAGAATATGGTTCGAGACTTCTGTGACGCCGCATGTGAGGATCCAGACATTAAAGTTATAAGCATCAAATATAATCAAAAAAAAGACAAGAATGCCACCTATTACAGTGCAAAGTTAATATGTCATGTCTCTGAAATCGATAAGGATTTGATTCGTATCCAAGGAAAAGCATTTCGTCAAAAACTTGATCCTGTAGACAATTCAGCTAGCTAAACGTAGTATTTACTTTTCCTCTATCTCGCGAAAACGAGTTCAGAATTCTGAATCCGATTCTCGATGATAAAACAGTTGCGGCAACGGGGTTCGTAGCATTCTTCTCCCCCTACCAAAATGGTTACGTCGTCCCTTTTAGCAGGCTGTCCATTGATGAGTCGCTGGGAAAAATTCGCTTCGTCACCACATACCATGCAGATCGCCCGCAGTTTTGTCACCTCATCAGACAATGCCATAAGATCCGGTACAATGCCGAACGGCTCTCCCCGATAATCCAAATCCAAACCAGCGACTACAACCCTTTTTCCCTCTTCTAGAAGTCGACGAATCACCGAAACTGTCTGAACAGGAAAGAACTGAATTTCATCAATTCCTACAACATCGACTGAAGAATCGACTAATTTTAGCAAAGTGCGCAAACTTTCTTCACAATTTCCAATTGGATACGCCTCTCTCTGTCCCCCATTGTGACTTATGATACAGGAATAGGATTTCCGATTGTCAATTTCGTGCTTAATGGTGATCACCTTCTTTTTAGCATACTCGGCACGACGAAGCCGAAACATCAACTCTTCACTTTTACCGGAAAACATTGAACCACAAATCACTTCAAGCTTACCCCATTTATCCCTTCTCATCCTTCCCTCCACAGTTTCCGGTCTTACTTGTTAACATAAGAATTCACGGCAAGTCAAGGCAATTTATCCCCATTCGCTGGAGAGGAAAAATTTAAAAATAATTCCTAAGCAAGCGTGATATTTTTTCTCACCCAATTGAGTTCATCTTCAGAGATAATATGCGGCCTATCTTTGTAGATTTTTAACGTCACATTGCCGCCTAGCTTTTCCATTAAATCCTTGGATTGTTCTGACCTCTCCAAAGGAATATGGGGATCATGATCACCATTGCTTATGAATACTTTTGTGCCTTCAAAATCTCCTTGGTATTTCACCTCATTAATGGTTTTACCGATTAAGCCCCCGGTAAACGCAATGACTCCCCCATATTTTGATGCAAATCTTGCGGTTACTTCCAATGTCAAGCAGGCACCTTGAGAAAACCCCGCAATATAAATGCGATGTTTGGGAATGTGTTTGGCAGTTTCATTGATTAAATTTCTGATATTCTCAATTGAAGAGGAAAGATAAGGTTCATTGGATTCTTCATCTGCCATGAAGCTATTGGGGTACCATACATTATTAGGAGCTTGAGGGGCAGCTACATAAAATTGTTCATCGCATAATTTGTCCGCGATGCTCAAAATGCCCTTTGCAGTTCCTCCTCGTCCGTGCAGCAAAATTAAAGCTTTTGAGGCTTTCGTTACTAGTTGACCTTGATACAACACATCAATTTGCATAGTAAGGATCCATTTTGGTTTTTTAATTCACTTTTTGTAGGTATCAAAATGGCTGTTGGTCCCTTGGCTTGTTGTACTTTATTTATGATATGTTCTGCAATTTTTGCGTATTCAGGGATCCTTGTACGCATGATGGTAACTTCTTCATTACATTTTATCAGAAATAGATTAGATACGTAACTGGAACTGTGACAACAAAT
>CAVPVT010000086.1:0-15319 GCA_963709145.1 Parachlamydiales bacterium | reverse complement strand
TTCTAAGTAACTGACTGAAACACTATCTTGTAATCAGAGTACTTATTGCCAAAACTTCAGAAAATGTCGATTTTCCGCATTTTTTCCGCAAATGAGTGGAATCAATCGGAACAAATCGTTTTATCAAATCAAGTCCCATCAATCGTCTCAATTTTGCCAATTCTTTTCTCAAATGCGGAAAAATTGCGTAAAATAGCATCTATTCAGACTCATATCAACCTTCCTGAACTATTCAGAACACATCAGAGCATCGGATTAAGAATCCTATTTCCTATTATTCAAAAATGTTTTAATGTCACCGTCTTAGTTCAGGTGGCATCATGAAGAGATTAGACAACATCCGCTGCATTCGGGAATATAAAAAGAAAGATGGGACGATTACTTATCATGCAGAGATTCGTCGTAAAAATGCAAAGCCACTTAGAGACTCATTTCCTACGCTCACATTAGCAAAGAACTGGGTGAGAAAAACAGAAAGCGCACTTCTTGATGGGAAACATGTCCCGGATAACAAGGCTCGTAAGCATACTCTTTCCGATTTAATTGAACAGTACATCCGACTCCATCTCAGTAAACATCCTCAACGTCTTAAAGACCAAATGACACATTTGAATTGGTGGAATGAGAAATATGGAAAAAGATTGTTAATCGATATTACTCCGGGATTACTGGCTTTAGCCAAAGAAGAACTATTAAGTGAGCTGACTTCAAAGAAACAATTCCGCACAAATTCCACAGTCAATAGGTATTTTGCAAGCCTAAGCAGAGCTTTTACTCTCGCATTTCAAGAGTGGCAATGGATTAATGAAAATCCTTTCAAACGTGTAACAAAGTTGAAAGAAAATAATGGTCGTAGCCGATATCTCAGCAGAGAAGAACTCAATCGACTGCTTGAAAGCTGTAATAAAAGTCGAAATCTCCACTTATACGGCATGGTTCTTATAGCAGCTTCAATGGGACTTCGATTTGGTGAAGTGGTCAATCTTCGCTGGAGGGATATCCAACAAGGTTTCATCTCTTTAGCAAAAACAAAAAATGGAGATTACAGAGCTGTTCCTATTCCCGATCATGTTGCCAACTATCTTCAAAACATTGAGAGACCAAAAGTTGCCGAAGAATATATATTCCCTTCAAAAGACCCTTCAAAACGAAATCCCCCTTCAATGATTAGAAAAGCATTTGACAAAGCACTAAAAGAATCCGGGATCGAAAATTTCAGATTTCATGATTTGCGACATACATGTGCCTCGCATTTAGCAATGAATGGAGCCACTCAAGGAGAACTCATGGAAATTTTAGGACATCGCACACCAGCAATGACTCGAAGATATGCTCATTTCAGCAAAGAACATATCTCACGCATCATTCAAAAGACATCCACTAATCTCATAGATAGTCATGAGGTAACATTATGACGATTTTTCTACCACAAGAACCTGCAAACTTTCATAAGGCTTTTGATAAAGCTTGCAATCGAATCCTCAAAAGCAAATATGATGAGGTGTTCTATGAACTACTTGTTCAACTTATCGAGAAAATACGAGAACTCCCTTTTTTTAAAGAAACGTTCAACGAGTTTGAGGCTGAAGTATTTAAGAGACAATTAGACTTTTCCCAATTATCATTAAATTGCCATGAATATCACTGGAAAAAGCTATGGCAGTATCATCGCCACGATTATAAGCATCGAAGACAGCTGGTGCAAATCAAAAGAATAATTACTCATCCGCGAAGAAGCCTATCTTCACCCCTTCATGCTCGTCTTAATTTTGCCATGAGGGGAATTCTATCACTATTCTCCTTTCCTTCGCTCTGTTAGAGAAATGGCTGTGCTTTTCCGCAAATCTCAACAAGAAATGGATTCGTGGCAATTTTATACACAACGGCCGCGCGAGAATAATGAAAAGGAAACAAGAATAAAAAGAGCGAAAGTAGCTCTTAACTTAGAAAAAAGAGGCTACCTGAAAAAATCACTTAAGAAAATTCCAATTTTGACTTTTGAAAATAGACAGATTCACAAATGGACTGCTGAGCCCCTTTCCGCATTGTTTTCGCCCTTAGCTCAGGAACTCGACAAATTTGGAATTCCTGGTCAAAACAAAGACGAAAAAAGGCGCAACATGAACATTCTCTCCCGAACAAATTTTAAATTTTGCTGGGAAAGATTAATCTGTCTTAAGCATTGCTTTAAACCACCATTGCATTCCATCATTCCTAAAGATTACGTAGAAGATTGGGCTTTAATTCGGGATGTAGCATGGCAAACTACTTGGGAGCGATGCGAAATCGAGAGGCTTCAATTTGCAAGTATGGTATTTCGTCAAAAACCGAAACCTCAATCAAGCGCTACCTTAAATGTGTTTCTTTCCGTAGAGTTAGAAATTCATCGTAGTGATTATGAAAATCATCTTAAGGCATTCCAAGAGCATATCCACAACCAGATACTTATACTAGAAAACTCAAAAAGATGTGAAGAAATCTTTCCAAGTTTTGAAACGGAGTCATACGGCCTTATTAGTGAAGGAACTCAAAAAGCAAATTTTGTAGTTCAGCTCGCGCGTGAGTATTGGGAAAAATATCCCAAAGCAATCTACGATGAGGTTTTTAGCTACTATCTTAGTAGATGCCCTAGAGGTAAAATACTTTCTAGGGAAAGCTGGGAGCGAATTGTTCGAGAACGCAAGCTCGATCCACGAAAACCAGGAACGAAAAAACGAGGTAAAGCAAAAAAGACCCTTCAAATTTGACCTATCATCTCTTGATAGGTCTTTTTTATTTTTCTCTCTTCATTGCCCATCAAAATTACCCCTTCATTTTTTTATTCGATATTTAGAACGAAAGAGTTCTGCTTTAATTAGAAACGAATAGACACAACCGTATCTAAGGAGGTTTAAGATGAATAACAATGAGGACATTCCTCTCACATTTAAAAGTTTTAATAAAAACTATGACTATCCAAGCCTTGGCGGGCTCCGGAAAATGGTCTACGAAAGTGATGTCAATGGATTAAAGGAAGCATTTTTAAAAGTTGGCCGCCGCAGACTCGTGTTACCCCAAACCCTTTTTCGACTTCTTAAGAAAAAAGGTGGTCAATAACTTAAAAAAAAGACCGCTATTCCCATCAATGAAAGCGGTCTTTAAAGGAATAATCCGTATGTCACAAACTATAAATGATACTCAAAATTCCATACAAGGGCAATCGACGTCAATCGAACCCTTTGTATTATTTAGATTTCAAGGCAAACTAGGAAAAGGTTTGAAAACTCGTATAAAATCGCACGGTTGCTTGTGGAATCCTATTTTACATGGGTGGCTTTGTCCTTTATCTAAACAAAAGGATGTTCAAGCCATTCTTTTCGACGCAAAACTCGACTATGAAAATCGAATCATATCTTTACCAAAAGGTATGATACCATCTGACCCTAAAATATCATCCCGTCAAACTCGCTTGGAAATTCTCGAAAAAGAATCCTACAATGTTTCTAGACGATTATTGGAGGATGTCTACCGATATGACTCTTCCTTGCGGCCTGAAGATTTTTCCAAGCCTCTTACAGAAGAAAGGAAAACCTTAACTCAAATTCAATTAGAACGAGATTTCCATTATCGTTTCGTCGCTTTAGAAGAGCAGAAAGATGAAATAGAAAAGCTGCGAAAAGAGCTTGTTCATTTAACCGAAGACCCGGGAGAAAAAATATTAGACCATCAAGCCCCACTTAAAATTGCTGAAGAACTAATTCAGGCTCATTATCTTTACGAAAAGCATCGTATACTCCTCTACTGTTCAAATGCATTTTGGCTTTGGAATGGGACTAAATACATTGAAATCGAAGAAGGGGCTATCCGACAATCCATTTACAATTTTTTAAAGGATGCCAAGGAATTGGGTTCTGACGGATATCTAGAAAGTTTCAATCCCACGAAACATAAAGTCGATCAAATAGTGGATGCTTTAAAAGCGATTTGCTATTTCGCCTATCATCCCTCAAGTGGGTCAATATGGCTCGATGGTCGTCAAATTCCAAATCCAAAATACCTTGTTTCTTTTAGCAACGGCATCCTTCCGATTGAAGATTGGTTAGAGGACCACTTGTTCCTTTAATGAAGCATACACCTTTGTTATTGAATGTAAATTCATTAACTTTCGACTTTGATTCTAGTGCCATAGAACCGTATGCGTGGTTGGAGTTCTTGAACGTCATTTGGGAAAACGATTTTGAAAGTATTGAAACCCTTCAAGAGTGGTGTGGCTATGTTCTCACACAAGATACTAGACAACATAAAATCCTTCTTATTGTCGGCCCCCCAAGAAGCGGAAAAGGAACGATTGGTCGTGTATTTCGTGAACTATTAGGTCACTTTAATGTAGTGGGTCCAACTCTTTCAAGCTTGGGAGGAGAGTTTGGGTTACAGCCCCTCTTAAATCAAATGCTCGCACTAATTTCTGATGCTCGCTTAAACGATAAGAGAAACAGCAGTACAATCATTGAAAGATTGCTAAGCATAAGCGGAGAAGACCCATTGACAATCAATCGTAAATTCTTAGAGCCTTTAACAACCCAGCTTCCGACAAGAATCATGATGATGAGTAATGAACTTCCAGATTTGAGAGACTCAAGTGGAGCGATGGCTAAGCGTTACTTGGTTTTAACGCTTAAAAAAAGTTGGGTTGGTAAAGAGGATATTTCTCTTTTTTCACGACTGACAAAAGAACTTCCTGGAATCTTGATGTGGGCGCTCAAAGGACTTATTCGCTTAAAAACAAGAGGCATATTTTTGACACCAACATCTTCAACTCAAACTATTGAAGAACTCGAAGCAATAACTAGCCCGATCAAAGCATTTATTTCTAAAAGTGTGAAGTTACACCTCTAGCAAGCATTTCTGTTGCTGGTCTATTCGATGCTTGGTGTCATTGGTGTAATATTACTGGATATCAGAATGGTGGAAATGTGCAATCTTTCGGAAAAAATCTAAGGGCAGCTCTTCCCGAACTCCAAATGGATAGGCCTCAAAAAGAACATTGCCGAGAGAGATGTTACTTAGGGATTAAACTTGTTTAACCTTAAATATGTCCGCGGACGGCCTCGGACAATCTAGCTATTAACTTAAATAATTTAATATGATGGAGTCAAAAATGAATTCAAAAGCTCTAATAAATGATGAACAAGTCAGTTGCCGAGACTTGACTATGCAAGAACATACTTCAATAAATCGGGTGAAACAAAGAAGAAAACGAAAACCTGTTACGATTTTTAAAGCCATAGACAATGATAAAGGTTTAGATTTTGCTTTCGATGAGAGTGTTCCTGTCGCTGAACAAAAAGAACTTATGAATGCTCACATTATGGAAGCTACGGGTGCAGTTCACAGGTCAGTAGGAATGCAATTTTTTATAAACCTAGGAAATGCTGTTGTTTCATCAAATGCTAGCCCAACAGAGATGGCAGCTCAATTGAATACAATTGCTCAATCTATGCAAGCTTTTGGTCCGGAAGACGAATACGAAGGCCAACTGATTGCGCAATTAGTTGTACTTCATGAACACGCTATGGATTGGCTTGGACGTGCAAAACGTACTGAGCGAGTGGATTCTGCTAATGTTTACCTCAATGGAGCATCCAAGCTGCTAACACGCCATCATGAAACTCTTGAAGCATTGCTTAAATATCGGAGAAAAGGAGAGCAACGCGTCCATGTAGAACATGTACATGTTCATAATGGAGGACAAGCGATTGTCGGAAATGTCATACCTGGGGGTGGGATGAATCAAAAACTTGAGGAAGGTCCCCATGCAAAGGTGTAAGGCAAAATCAAAACGTAGCAGCGCTCAATGCAAAAATTTCGCTATTAAAGGCTTGGGAGTTTGTCGTATGCATGGTGCCCATGGTGGCCCTAAAACAAAGAAAGGACTGCTGGCTTGTAAAAGAGGACCTTATAAACATGGCCTATATAGCTGTGAAACGTTGCAAGAGCTGAAAGAAGGTCGCAAGCTAATGAAAAAGAGTTAGTTTTTATTGTAGAAAGCATTACAAATCAGATAGTTGTACATAGCGACTATGTTACAGTTGATTGAGAATTAAAGACAAAAAGTTTCCCGTTAGACTCTCATTCTGCGATTGAGAAAAATGTTTGCATACTATAAACTTTTGCCTTCTATGGAGAGGATTATGGGCGCTAAAATTTCTATTTATCTGGCTGGGAGTATTAAGAAGGAACATGAAAAAGCGGACGAATCCTTTTGGACCGATGCTGATATGCTTTCTTTAAGAAAAACTCTGCCTGAATTCGAGGTGTCTTTCCTTAACCCCGCCTTTCGATCGGATGACCTATCGGACCAGCGCTCAGTTTTTGGTCGAGATATGACCCAGGTCTTTTGTAGTGATGTTGTTTTTGTAGATGCACGCGATCGTCGCGGTTTAGGCGTAGGTGCTGAGATGATGTGGGCCAAATTCCACAAAATTCCTATTGTCACTCTTGCCCCACTAGATTCTCACTATAATAAAAGTAAAACTACTCTATTGGATGTAACCGTAGAGAATTGGGTTCATCCCTTTGTAGAATCCTTAAGTGATGCGATTGTCGAAAATCTTGCAGATGGTGCGATTTGGGTGCGAAAATTTGTAAGCACCTCTGCGCCAAAGGTAAAAGATGTCGAATGGATTCGATTGGCAATGGAGCACTACCGAGATAGTCAATTGCCCTATGATGAGCCGATGAAAGTTTTAATCACAGCTAACCAAAAGTTACACAATCGCATTTGGGAGCAGAAAAACGAACAAAAAGAATCTGCTTTTTCTCGCTCTTAGTCTCGTTTTTTCTTGCGGTTACTGCGATGAGGGAAAAAACCAACAGGCTCGAATTCAAGGACTAAACATGCAATACATCAAAGAGAATCAAAATTGCAATAGACCGTTAACTCTTGGCCAACTATTAGGAGAATCACCGTGTTAGCACAACAATATTGGAATGATATAGGAGCAAAAAAAGTATTCGAAGACCCTCTCTATCTGGACAAACTCTCCCCATTCCTATCTCCGACAGCCCAAATTATCGAATACGGATGCGGTTATGGTCGAATGATGCGCATCTTAAAATCTGCTGGATATCACAATCTGATCGGTTTCGATTTTGCTCCAAATATGATAGCAAGAGGGCGCGTTGAAAATCCTAATTTAGACCTGAGATTATTAGAAAAAACAGGTGCAATTCCGTGCGACAATGAATCTGTTGATGCTCTTGTGATGTCAACTGTTCTCTGCTGTATAACCAATGAAAGGGAACTGGAAGCACTAGTCAATGAAATCAGACGTATTCTCAAATCCAATGGGACATTATACGTTACAGATTTTCTTATCTGTGAGCATCTCCGATACCAAAGAAAAATACTTATCTGGGTTGCAGCAATTCGGGATATGGGGAATTTATACAACAAATGAAAACCTCATTGTCCGTCACTATACTACTGAAGCCGTCATGAATCTATTAAGACCCTTCGATATTCAGTGGTTTGAGCAATTTGACTTTAAAACCATGAACCAAAATCCAGCACGAACTTTCCATTGTATAGCAAAAAAGAAGCCTATTTCGCCAGATTTAGGGCAGTAATCTGTAAAAGGACCTTTCAATGCCTAAAAAGTCCAGTCTAGTCATCAAAAAAGGAGATGTATCTCCCGCTGAATATACAAAATTCATTACCTCATTGAAGACCAAAATTCGATCAGCTCAGATTAAGGCAGCCATTGCGGTTAATAATGAACTGATGAGGCTTTACTGGGATATTGGTAAGGATATTTTTGAAAAACAAGAAAAAGAAGCCTGGGGTAGCAAGGTCTTGGAAAAAGTAGCTAAAGACCTCCAAAATGAGTTTCCTGGGATAGAGGGGTTTTCAAGAGCTAATATGTTCAGAATGAAGGCATTTTTTAGTGCTTATGAAAAAGTCGCACAAGCTGTGCGACAATTTGAATCATTGCCCATTTTTAGCATCCCATGGGGACATAATATTCTGCTTCTACAAAAAATAAAAGATGCCAATGAACGCCTCTGGTACGCCTCCAAAACAATAGAACATGGATGGAGCAGAAGCATGCTCACGGTTTGGATCGAAAATGACTTGTATTGCAGGGAAGGAAAGGCAATAACCAACTTCAAAGCAGCATTGCCAGCCCCACAATCGGACTTGGCACAGCAATCTTTAAAAGACCCATATGTTTTTGACTTTCTCACCTTGCACAAAGAGTATCTTGAGAAAGATTTAGAAGACGGTCTAGTCAAACACATTCAGAAATTCTTGATTGAACTGGGACAAGGCTTTGCCTTTGTTGGTCAACAGTATCCTCTCAAGGCTGGAGAGCATGACCTATATATTGACCTTCTTTTCTACCATCTCAAATTACGTTGTTATGTGATTGTAGAGCTATTATGTTGTCGACAACATAATAGCTCTTATGTGGCTATGCCACATAAGAACTAAAAGCAGGAAAATTTGATAGCCGTGATGCTGGGCAAATGAGTGCATATCTTTCCGCTGTAGATGACCAACTTAGACACCATGATGATCAACCAAGTATTGGAATTATCCTATGCAAGACAAAAGATAATATTTTTGCTGAATGCGTTTTAAGGAACTTTAACCGACCAATTGGCCTTGCCGAATTTGAAGTAAAAGTTGTTGAAAAACTGCCTAAAGAACTCAAATCTAGCCTGCCCACAGTTGAGGAAATTGAAGCCGAATTGGGTGTGACGTCTATAACCAAGAAAACACCAAAGAAAAAGAAATCATAAAAAAAAGAAAAATCTATGAAAGCATATTATCGACCATTTTCAATATTAATCGTTTTGGGCTTCCTTCTAGCCCCATTTATCCATACTTTTGCTGCGGAGGAAAGTTTTCTTCTTATTAACGGCACGACAGATGCAATAGTTACCGAATTGGGTCCTAATATTAACAAACAAATGAGCCCCTGTTCAACTTTCAAGATTCCTTTGAGCCTGATGGGATACGATGCATTAGTATTGAAAGATGAAACAAATCCAATCTGGGATTTTCAAGAAGGTATGATGATTGGCTCGTATCTTGGAGAGCTTCTCAATCTCCTCTATCTTGGATGAAATACTCCTGTGTTTAGTATTCCAAGGTCTTAAGCATAGAAGTAGGATTAAAGAAAATCGAAAACTATTTAACTTCTATGGAATATGGTAATCAAGATGCATCTGGAGGATTGGCTGACCCAGGACCTTTAAATCCTTTCTGGATAAACTCTTCCATTGAGATTTCTCCAAGAGAGCAAGTAAGCTTCCTCCAAAAAATGTAAGCACATGGCTTAAAAACCGCAAAAAGACTTTTTACGGTTTTTAAGATTACGTTCTTTAAGCGTTAAAGTTGTTTAAATTTAATAGAATGAGATTAACATGCTTGATAATACAAGAAAGAATTAGTTTCCAAAGATGCATGAAGATTGGATTATTCACCCAAAGGTAAAAGGGGGGCATGGCTTAAAAACTGTAAAAAGACTTTTTGCGGTTTTTCATGACCTTCCCATTTGAGTGCAGGGGCCTAATCGTTAAAATTCGATAGAATGAGGATCAAAATATGCCTGATAATACAGGAAAAAAACAAGGAAAGTCTCAATTTCCAAAAGGATGTTCTGGAAATCCTGGTGGCCGACCAAAAGGGACAAGGAATAAGTCTACGATGTTAGCGCAGCTGCTTCTTGAGAGAGATCTTGAAGAAATTTGTAATCGCGTAATTGAGGAAGCAAAAGCTGGTAATATGCAAGCTGTGAAAATGATCCTGGATCGAATCTTGCCACCGAAAAAGGACTCTCCGATTGCAATCGATATCCCTCAAATCCAAACCGCCTCGGATATTTTACAAGCCATTAATTGTATTAGCACTGCTGTGGGGCAAGGAGAAATTTCACCATCTGAAGGTGAAACATTATCGAAAATAATCGATATACACTCTAAAGCGTTAGAAATTTATGATTTCGAAAAAAGGCTCAAAGCGATAGAGGAGAAGGCGTTCAATGAAAAACTCAAATAGAATTTGTTTAGAGAGATTAGAGAAGGTTATGAATGTAAATCCCAAGAAGAAATTTGCTCTTGTGATATGCGATAACCCCTGTGACTTTGATACTTCAATGATCGAGACTGATCATATCTTAATTCTTCCTGATAACGGCAGGCGTAATCCTGGTCAGAAGATTCCTCAAGGATCTTACTCAGTCTCTTTTAGCTAAAATTTATAAATTTATCTATGTGGTTGCGTCTAAGCTCTACAAGAGAGCATTTGTTTGAATTGACTTATTTACGGCGATACGGTATTATAAAAGAAAAAGGAGGTACTTATGCATCAACATCATAAGCAAGATACCGTTCGTTTAACCATCGATTTCCCTGTAGATCAGCATACATACATTAAAATGTTAGCGGCCAAAGAAGGCGTCAGTCTAAGGCAGTTCGTTATTGAACATTTACCCAATCTCGAAAAAGGCAAAAAAAAGCATAAAGATATCGAAAACGATGAGTTTGATGAATTGCTAAAAGAATTACTCGTTGAAAAATCTGATGTATTGAAGAGATTGTCCAAAAAATGATTAAATATTTGTCACTTGAGCAAGTGCTTAAAATGCACGATGCCTTTATCGAAAAATTCGGAGGATTGCAAGGAATCAGAGACATGAACCTTTTATTATCAGCAATCGAAACGCCTAAAGCCGCTATGTTTGGCAACGATCTATACCCAACTGTTTATAATAAGGCTGCTGCTTACTTATACCATATCGTACAAAACCATCCATTTAATGATGCAAATAAACGCACTGGTTTTGGGGCAGCTTATTTGTTTCTAAAGGCAAATAATGTAAGTATTTTATTTGACGATGAATCTTTCGAAAGCTTGGTTGTAGAGGTTGCAAAAGGAAAGAAAACAAAAGAAGAAATCTCCTATTTTTTTGAGCATGGCCAAAATGAATAACGTCATTCCAAAGAATTAAAGAACGATATCTCACAATAGAGAATATGACGTTGTTAAATTAATAAAAAAAATGATATAATGAGATAGATTTTTAAATTATTGATAATATGAATGATTTCTCTGAAATAGTAAAACAGTACACAATTAAATATGATAAAAAAATTAGAGAAGTGACTTGTCATTTACACAAAAATTTTAACATCTTTAATTACACATACTTTAAAATTCAAGACGATGGAAGATTTGTCACGCTTTCAAATAATCCTGAACAGTTAGATTTTTATTACGCCGAAAAATACTATCTTAGCAATCCTTATCTTGTTGATCCTAATTTACTTAAATCTGGATTAGTTTTTACAGCACTGACGAAAGATGAAGAATACTTAAATACAATAAATACTTCGTTGAATCGTTTCCAAATAGACAATACATTTTTAATGTTAGATAAAAAAGAAGGGCAGGTTGAAGGTTTTTTATATGCTACAAGACCAAATGAATCGACTTTTAACTACATTAGCAATTTAGATGTTTTAAAAAAATTTAATTCGTTTTTCACTAGAGAAATGTCTTCTGTCATAAAAAAGATGCATTCTGAAGGATTTAATTTAAAAGCAGCGAAAGAGATAAATTTTTTTGAAAGAAAAGAAGGCTTACCCCTTGCTGCCAAAGATAAAATTTCACAAGACTTCTTAAAAATGATATCTCCTCTTTCTCCTCAAGAAGAAAGGTGTCTAGATCTTTTTCGTTCAGGTTATTCTGCCCAGGCAACAGCCAGCATTATGAACCTTTCAAGACGTACTGTTGAGCACTATTTTGAAAGCATTAAGAATAAACTTGGCTGTTATTCTAAGTGGGATCTTCTAAAATAGGGTAAATTTTACGGGAATTCAAAATTCCTTTTTCTCTGTTAATCTAAGCATAAAGAATTAACTTTTTAACCATATAAGGAGTTGTCATATGACAAGCTTAGATTACAATCATTCATACTCACACACACGTCATTTCGTTGATGTGCCGCAATTTAATAACTACATTCAAGGGCTTTTAAGTTCTGAAAGTAAGTTAGATGGCGAGAAAAAGTCGTTGCTTGAAGCAATTGTAAAGACCGAGACCTGGATGCAGATTCAGCAATCCAGTTATTGGAGGCATAATATTTTTAATGGTGGATTAAGTGGGCCTTTTACAGAGTACTTTGCTTGCTTCAATCCTCAATGGAAAGTGGACTTTTGGGGACAACTTGTACAACCTATTGATATTACATATCTTAATGAGCATGCAATACCTAGAGCTTATCAATCAACTGTTTTAAAAACTCAACAAATTTTATCTGAAAAAGTTAAGGAGTGGCAAGCTTCTGGGAAGAAAAATATTGAAATTGGTAGCTTGGCATGTGGAACGATGTATGATGTTTTAGGTGCTAATTATGAAGATCGCGAAAAGATTACCTTCTCTGGATTTGATGTGGATAAGGAATCTCTAAAACTAGTTCAAGAAAAAGCTAATACATTGAGGTATACAGGTGAACAGGTTAAGATTACTGAGTGTGATGTAGTAAGTTCACCACTCCCAGAAAATCAATATGACGCAATTGTATGCAATGGCTTCTCTTTTTATATTAACGATGAATCTTTAGGGCAAGTAATCGAAAATGTAAAAAAAGCATTAAAGCCTGATGGAGTTTTCTTGATGAGCTTTATTCAACCACCGACAATGTGGCAGATGAGCGAAGAAGAACAGAAAGTGAGTAAAGTCGTTAAGGAAATTCTTGATGCTGTTCCAATGAATTGGTCTGCTAATTTACGAACAGATAGCCAAGTTCGCTCTCTTATAGAAAAAGGCGGATTGACAAATGTTTCTATTTTAGAAGAAAGTCATCAAATTCATCCTCTTATCGTAGCTTTCAAAGCGTAAATAAATATTTCGTTTGATCATAGAGCGGCTAGCTAAAATCCTAGTCGCTCTTACGGTGCACCAGCGGTGCAACGACTGACCTATCGCACCATTAAAATCCAATAAATTCCAGTAGCATTTTAGCTCTAAATGCCTTATCATCTTATCCATAGCGGTTGGATGGAATTGGGTTATGTAGTGGATCACCGCCCTCATAACCCGCTGGTCCTTGGTTCAAGTCCAAGTTGCCCCGCTTTTTAAATTCCCATCAGGAGATATGTCGGAGCCTGATTGTTGTGACCTACCAGATTTGGTTAAAACGGCGAATCTACTGCCGTGGATCACTGGTGGACCAAATGATCACAGCAAGCCACAGCAAACGGCATCAATTTCACCCAGAGTTTCAGTAGCTGACCCAGTTTTTACCTGAAACACAGGGTCATCGATATGAAGCAATAGGGTGTTACATTTTATAACACATCATTGAGTAAAATTGCAACATAGGTTATCATAAAAAAAAACGGGAGATTATGTTTATGGAAACATCTTTAGGCAAACGAATCAAAGCCTTGCGTGAGGCTTTGAGAATAAGCCAAGAGGAATTAGCGCAAAGATTAGCATTGGATAGAGCTTCGCTATCTTTAATCGAAAATGATAAACGATCATTGAAAGCCGACGAACTCATTTTATTGTCAAAATCATTGAATATTTCGATTGATGAGTTGTTAAATCTCAAATCATCAACAGAAGTTATTTTAGAACAGGCCCACAAGCCAAAAGAAAAGAAAACAGACTTGCGGATTAGCGTTCCAAGAAAAAACCTGAAAAAGTTCAAGGAAGTCCTTCTTTATATATTGGGAAAGGTTGGAGCAAAACCTAATGTGGGTGAAACTGTCTTGTATAAGCTGCTGTATTTTATAGACTTCAACTATTACGAGAAATATGAAGAACAACTCATTGGAGCCACTTACATCAAAAACCATCATGGCCCTACCCCAATTGAGTTTCAATCCATTGTAAATGAGATGATAGAAAACAAAGAAATCGAAGTTGTGAAAAGTAAATATTTTCAGCATCTCCAAAAAAAATATCTACCTCATCAAGAACCTGATCTTTCTGTCTTTAATGCAAATGAGATCAAAGTGATAGACGATGTGTTGCAAAAATTATCTGGCATGAATGCTTCAACAATAAGTGAATATTCTCATCAAGATGTTCCATGGATGGTCACATCAGAAAGGCAAAAAATTGATTATGAATCTGTATTTTACCGAACCCCTGCATATAGCGTAAGAGAGTATAGCAACGATGAAATTCAAGCACATTGAGCTAGATAAATTCAAGAAAGATCTAAAAAAACTCCTTAAAAGATTTCCCAGCCTTGAGGAAGATTTAGATTCGCTCGTGAAAGCACAATTGATTGCTTATCATAAACTCAATATCGACAATCATGGCATATTCGCAATAGAAAATCTTGCAATTCCATCTCCTAAAATCTTTAAAGTTAAGAAATTCGCTTGCAAATCGTTAAAAGGAAAAGGTGTTCATTCTGGTATTCGCGTCACATATGCATATTTTCCAGTCGAAGACAGAATTGAGTTCATCGAAATCTACTACAAGGGTGATCAAGAGAACGAGGATAGAGAAAGGATCAAAAATTATTATATAAAATAACCTAAATGGCAGGTTCAATCTATCACTAAATTGACATTTCTTGATTTGGTGATGTGAAATCGATGTCTTATTTTTATCACCCAATGCAAATTTGCTGAATGATTGATCGCTAGATAATGATAGAAATGTCGACAGTTATTAACTTTTTCTGACATTTCTATCCGCAACATTTGGGTTAAAATACAAAGTACTAAAGCAGAGCTCAAATATGAAAAGATGGTTTATTTCAGACACACATTTCTCTCACAAAAATATCATCAGGTATGCTGGTCGTCCTTACACGACAGTTGAGGAGATGAATAGAAGCCTCATTGATAATTGGAATCAGTGTGTTGAAGTAGATGATCAAGTCTTTTTTCTTGGTGACTTTGGGCTCGGAGATGTCGAGCATCTTGATTCCATCTGCTCTCAACTCAAAGGCCATAAATTTTGTATTCGTGGCAATCATGATCGAAAATGAAAGCTACATGATGCGAGTCGGATTCAATCTTATTTTGGAATCCGCATTTTTAAAAATAGGCAAACACAATGTCGAGCTTATCCACATTCCTTCCAATCCAACACCCTCTCATTTTCAATTACATGGTCACGTCCATGAAAAAAGACCGAAAAGATCGTATCCAATCAACTCAATCTTTGTGTTGAGGTTTGGGATTACAAACCAGTCTCAGAAAAAACGTTACTTAGCCTGTTTGACAAGGCAGCTTCCGTAGAACAGACTCATTGCACCGAATAACTTTTCGCTGTTTCGCAGGTATTCGTTAGACGCTAAGTAAG
>CAVPVT010000085.1:0-7777 GCA_963709145.1 Parachlamydiales bacterium | reverse complement strand
AAGCATGAATTCTATTTGCCTTGTCCGATTTTTTAAAATTCTATTTTTTCTGAGCTTTGTTCCAGCGCTATTTTTGCAAGCAGATGAAGCTCAGGATGAGTTTATTGCACTCAGGAAATCATTTAGGATTGAGAATAATTGCCTGATCAATGCCAAAGGGCAAAGCTTTCCTCGCTATCTCTACCAAAGCCCGCTTCATTTCGATCTGGCCTACCGTTTGAAGGATCCCCAACTTGCTAAAACCATTTATGAAGCTTATGAGAGGTATATTCTCCCAACTATAGAAGCTGAATCCTTTATTGCAGAACAGTTTTCAAAAGCTTTATTGGAGATTTGCATTCTTTTCGGAAATCCTCAAAATCCCCCCTTATGAATTCCTTAGTTAAAGCTTTGCAAAGCAAAGGCTCCGAAGTGATGGCTTGGATGAAAACTCACGAACCTGCGTTGCTCAATTTTGTCCATGCGGCTTGTAAGCGGCTTTATCCTGCGCCTGTTAAAAATTCGAACGGTATTTTTAGGGTTGCCATCCTCACAACTTCTGGAAGTGGGAAACCATTCAGTGGCAAATGCTATGGTGGCTTATTTATCTACTTTAACAAATGTTGAACCGCTTCTGATTGATATTGAGGACCTCGCTAGTGAAGTCGAACCGATGATGCTTGCAACAGGTACCCATACTTATGATAAAATTTATTCTGCAATTTATCAAAAAACGAACGACTTGAATGTGCTGAAGATGCGGGAAGATCTCAATCGGGAAATCCATCAATTCATTCCGTCGTCATTATTAGCTGCTTTGAAGCAAAAAGTTCTTGGAACTTCAACCTAATCTGGTCATTTCAACACGCACATATACACCTGACGATATGGCGTTAGCTTCGCTTGATATTCCCTTCAGACTATTTCATACAGAATTTGAAGTGGGACTATTGGTCAGGAGCTACTATGGCAAAGTCCCCAATGAGCTGATTCGTTTTTGGGTGCCGACTTTCGATGCCAGTTTCTTCAAACCTCTATTTGATCAGCATGTAGAACTTTATAATGAGAACGATGATGCAATGACAGTTTTAGAAAAAGTCTCTTTTCTATTGAATACCACTATCGATAATTGCAAAGCAGAATTTGAAGAATTTGGCTATCCTATTTGCCCCGAATTTTATCCGATCGAGGATAACGCACAAATTGAAAGGCTAAAAGCAAAGTGGAAAGTTAAACCGGAGGAATTCTATTTTTATCGTGATGGGCAAACATGGCACAGGAGCCCTACGCGACATTTTCAACACCCTGCTAATCTCGCCAACACACTTGCCATTAAAATATTTATTTATCTGCGGCAAGAATTCAGAGTTAAAAGAAGAATTTGAAAGCTCTACAGCGGAACACGCCCACCGTTTCTCAGTCTTTGGACTTCTCTCTCCTTCAGAAATGAATGAAGTTATGAACATTTGTCGCATTGGAATTTCTAGGCGGGAGGGCCTGCAATCACCGAACCCATGACAATGGGAAGATTTCTTTTGATCATGGGTGTTTACCCCGGAAGAGGTGAATGCAACTTATATGGTTAAAATGGGGCTGGCGGCGAAATATGATCCTTCTAGAACTTTAATCCATCAAATCGAACATTGCCTGAAAACTGCGAATCAGCACAAAACTTTTCCCCATACACTCAGTCAATGGAAACATCGTTTGCGGCTTTGCTTACAGGAAATCGGCTGGAAAGACTCGCATTAATTAAGCAAAACTTGAAGTTTTGCCAATACATCGGCAAGAATAGATGGGGAGAGATGGGTTATAAACTTGGCTTTGCGGACTTTCCAATCTAAAGAACGTATTTGATCGCACAATACAGCTCCATTTATTGAGTCTTCTTCTATAACGACTTCAAACGGATAATCTATTATTTTGCTTGTAATTGGCATGAATAAACCTAAGCCCGTTTTTTGATTATATGGTTTAGGCGAAATGACTAATGCCGGCCTGGTTTTTTGGATTTCTTTACCCTTTTGAGGGTCAAATTCGAGCCAAACAATATCTCCTCTCTGAGGTATATATTTTACCATTCTTCATTTCCCATTGCTTCATCATCAAGTAATTGATGGTGCCTGTTTTTTGGTGTGATCTTCTTTAAGCATGGCTTCCAAATCGTATTGAGGAATCTGAATAACAATCCTGTCATCTTCAATTTCAATAGTAACGGGACTTCCTGAATATAGATGAAGTTTTTTTGCAAACCGCATCGGCAGACGTATGCCAAGACTGTTTCCCCATTTTTGAATATAAGTATGCATAAATACCCTTACTTGAATGTATAAACATAGTATATACATTTTAAGCAAATATGTCAAAAATCCGAAGACCTATTTCAAGGTACAGGGTCATATTTCATCCAATTTCCTTCAGGATTTTGGATCGCTGGATAAACCCAAGCTTCATCATTTTCTCTCATAAGACGGTCACAACCCATCCCAAATCCTTCAAAAAATCCATGTTTTTGTATGGCTTCTTTCGCGTATTGTGAGCTACTTGGAAGATAGTTGCTTCTAGGTCCATCTGCCGGTGAAATGACTTCTTGGTGAAAACGGATTAAAGCTTCACTGACCCCTTCCAAGGGTTTGTCTTTAGGTGGACATTTGGGGATTGGTGGAGAAATCGGACAAGCTAAATCAGCATCCTTGCCCCACGGATAATCAGCCCAGACAGTTGAGATGAATAAGAAGAGTAGAATTGGGCTAAAACGCATAATCAAACATCAGAATAGGAAAAAACATTCTTGTGTCATAAAATCCCGGGCTTTACCCTCGTAAAGGTGTTCATTGTATTCGTTTGCCGCTAGCCCTGCGCCATTAATTCCTCCAAAATACCAACCAAATTCAAGACTTGTCGTAATCACTCCGGCAGCGACATAACCTTTATGGAAAAACTGGTAGGCTGCAGCTATAAATACCGTGTTAATTAAGAAAGAGGTCAAAGCGCTTTTTGTGAGTCCAACGTAGTAGTAGCCTGCACCCGGTAGTAGGGCATTTAATAAACGGGCTTTGCGCACAGATTTCGCATCAGCACCAAAATCTTCGATAAAGCACTGTAACCTTTCTCTTTTACGGGAAGAGGGGAGCAAATTGACCAAGCTGCAAAGATCCCCTTCAGATAAAACCTCATAGAGCACAAGATCATCAGCTAGCTGATAATCGTTTTCAACAATTAAGCCTCGAATTTTGTTAGCTTTATCACATTCGTCATTCTTTTGATAACAGTCGTAAAGCATGATTAGGAGTTCTCTGAACGCTGGGAACTCAGCAGGAACTTCCCGCAGGTTGCTTTTATTGAAAATGTTGAGGGTATCAGAGTACTTAGAAGCAAAGTAATAAGATTGCATCAGGCAAAAATCGATCTGATCACGACGCTCGGGGAGACTGGCGGGCATTAAGTAACTGGATCTTTTGAAGCAGGTAATCGCGCGGTAAAGATCAAGCTCTTCAGCGAAGCCAATCCCTAAACGGTATTCTTTACTCCATTCTTGTTTGGCTTCTTCTTTAGTGACTCTAGGAAAGGCAGAAGGACGGTATTCAAGATAGGTCACGGTCGGAATATAATAAATATTGGGTTCAAATTCGATCGATTTTCGTTGGCAGCTCGCTAGGACCATCATTAATGATAGGCAGCACGTAAAAGCGCAAAAGCGAGAGTAGCTATGGGGAATAAAAGTAGTTAACGTGAGTAGCTCGTGATCACAACAATCTAATGGGTGTACGTTAAAGAATTCGAGTGCTTCATCCACTTCGTATTTATACATTTCGCGCATGCGCACTTTTGTCTCCAAACATCTTGCTGTTGTTTGGTGATAGCTTCGATCTGATCATCGGTATCGATGATTTGAGGACGCATAACACCATCACATTACGCTTGGTGTCGGAATTATCCTTTTCTGTAAAGAGGGCTCCTATAATTGGTATACCTCCCAAACAAGGAACTTGCTGACGGGTGCGATCTTTTTCATCTTGGATCATACCGCTGAGAACAAGGAAGAAGCCATCAGGAATATGCACCCGTGTTTTGGTATTATTTTGAGAGGTGGTCGGACCCGGAGTCTGCTGTGTCAGAGTGCTACTTGTCGCAGGAGCTGTGGTGACCGAGCTAATTGTTTGTTCGATGTCGAGGGTAATAATATCAGTATTGCTCAAAAGAGGGGTCACTCTTAACGGTGTTCCACATCCCTAAAGTCGACGTTAGTGGTGATGATGTTACCACGGTCGTTTGTGATGGATGAGGTTTGGAATGAGGTATTGATACCGACAAAATTTCAGCTGTCGTGTTGTCTTCAGCGATCACTTTGGGGTTCATGATGATGTTGGCGCTCGACCTCATGTGGATGGCTTCAACAAATCCCGCAATGGTGGCGAACTCAGTCCCATTATGGGAGATAGTACGGCCAATCAACCCCATCGTGAAACCATTCTGCGTGGTCAAGCTAGAAGCATCAGGCTGCAAGCCAGGAAGTGCGGCATCCAATGCGGCAGTTAAAGGGTTACTGGTCAGGAACGATTCGGCGCCTGCAGCGTTTGGATCGGAGTAACGCGCTTGCCAGTTAACTCCATA
Source organism: Parachlamydiales bacterium (assembly GCA_963709145.1). Lineage (GTDB taxonomy): Bacteria > Chlamydiota > Chlamydiia > Chlamydiales > Parachlamydiaceae > JBDHQB01. The sequence continues at coordinate 3,184 of CAVPVT010000085.1, read as the reverse complement.
GGTCAATGAGTCGGTTAAAGTAGTGTCTAAAACGAGAACTTCGATGAAGACTTGGCGTAAGGGAACATCTAACTGAGAAATCAATTCAAGAACTTTATCTATCGTTTCGACGGTTCCACTAAAAACAAGAGAGTTGGTTGTTTCAATGTATTGGATGCTGGTAAGGGATTGAATAAGCTCTTGGTTGGTGTTATTTCCTGATGACAAACTGGTAGCAATGTTATTAAGGGCAGTCTGAATCTGGTTTCCCTTGCGGTAACGGAGTTTGTAAATCGCGAACTGAGTGCGGGCAATATGACCAGGGGGAAGCTCTTTTAAAAAGGCGCGCTGACCCGGTGTGATCGGATGTCCGGGTTGATAAGGTAAATTCGGAGGTACAGCACCGCCAGCAGGTGAGATTTGTCCTGGTAATTGTTGTGGATATCCTGGGATTTGACCTCCTGTGCCACCTCGTGTACCTGGATAGCCAGGTTGACCAGGGAGGAGAATTTCCCCATTAGGGCCATAAAGGGCTCCAGCAGGAAGTCCGGGCGCACCTCCGGGGGCTGGTGGCAATCCTCCGACTCCGCCGACACCTGGTGCGCCAGGATATCCGCCATATCCAGTTGCACCTGGAGCTATTCCTGGGCTAATACCGGTTCCTGGTAATCCGTACTGAGTCGTTTGTCCAGGCTTTTCTTGGGAGAATGGGTTGTTTGGCGATACAAACCGGAGGGCTTCTGGAGAGAAAATCCGTGTGGCGCCTACGTTGATATCGAGGTTGCTTAAAACAGCAATCGTTCTTTCCACTAAGAATGGGTTGGAAACAATAAATATGCTGTTGGATGGGGTGTGGGGAACGAATACGAGTGGTTTACCTTCCGCAATAGGGGCCATGATTTTTTCGGCAAGGGCGATCAGTGTATCTGGGAATGTATTTAGGACTAGATATTGTCCGATCACTAAGCCGCTTAAAGGGGAATCTAAGCTTTTGAGGAGTTGACCTATTTTGAGGATATTTTGTGCTAAGTCCGTCACGATCAACTGGCTAGTTTCATCGACCGCTTCAACAAGCGCGACGTCGGAAAGGAGCGGACGGATAATATTTGACGCACGGGAGGGAACCAAGGTGTTAAGACGGAACACTTCGGTGACAATTTGGGCATTGCGTTGATTTTCAGTGACGGGTAGTCCTTCGGCCACGACTTCTGAAATTCCCTGTACGGCAGCATTTGTATGGATGATAAAGTTATTGTCTTGTTCAAGAACAAACAAGGAATGGATACGAAGTTCTTGAAACAAAGCTGTCAATACGTTTTCAATGGTAGTTGGATCTTCAGAAACGATGGTCACATTGAATTGGAGATCAGCATCGTTGAAGATGAAATTGCGGTTTGAGATACGGCTGACAAACCGAATAAACTCGATCATTCCGACGTTATTGAAGTTAATCAGGATAGACTGCGGGTTTTGGGTCAAATTTCCGAGTTGTCCGGCGAGGTTGTCTTGTCCATTATTTTGAACGATTAGACTTTGGGGAGTAACGAGGGTGTTGGCCCCAAAAGGCAAGGAGCCTGCGGGGGCTTTTTCGCTGGGCAACACCCCTTTGGAATCGGGATGCTCTCCTTTGACAGGTGACGGCATTTTTGGGAGTTCGAGGGCGATTTGTTCACTGCCTGAAGGGGTCAGAACTTTAGCTTGCACACCTTGAAGCTTATTAGCAGAAGCCGATGCAGTGCTAGTAGAAAGAGGCTGTTCGATGGGGAGGATCGATTGTGTTACTCGGGGATCCCAAGGAATAAGGGGAGCAATACTTGTGGGATCTTGAGGTTGAGACGCAGTAGGTTGATCATCGATCGCAAGGTTCGGTTCCCAAGCATCATCAAGAGAAGGCAAGCCTGCATAAGAGTCATCGGAACCAGCGTCGATAATGACAGCATCGGCTTGCTGTTCAGAAAAAGGCTCGAAAGAATAATCGAAAGTTTGTTCATCGATGACGTAAGAATCATAAGCGCAGGCAATTCCAGGGGCTAGTACAAAACCGGCAATAGATTGCCAGACTTTTAAAGATATCCCCTTAAGCACGGTTCGCTTCACTTTACGTTTCATGCGGCAATTGTATGTCTGGGTAATTTTTAACAAAATCCTGTTATTCCAAACCAGCCATTTTATTTCCATAAAAAAAAGAGAAAAAAAAGAATTTTCTCTAAGAGGTCAATTCAATCCCGTGAAAAATTGATCTTTTTCCAACTTGATACTAAGAAAAATAACACATACATTAAATCAGAAAAGAATTTGATAGATAGCATTAATTGGACAATATGGCGATATTTGATATTCAAATTCAAATTTTTCTTTTGAAGCCTAGAAGAGTGACGGATCGCTCCTCGATACCCCGAAGGTCATGGGGAATTGTCCTTTTAAGAATTCCTTCAAGAAGTTTTTGGAGCGGTTGATGAGGAGACTCCATCAAAAATTTTTGGATCCATTCTTTTTTTTCCTCAGCGTGGGTGGTATTGGGTGGGTACTGAATAGCCAGGGGAACAAGAATGAGTGTGTCTCCATCATTCCATTCGGTTGTAACAATAGGAAAACGGGCATGAGCATCAATTCCAAGTGCCATTTGTTCATGTGTAATGGGATAAGCTGGAGAGTTATCAGCGGGGATCCTCCAAAAATTCCCATACCCACAGGCAGCGACTGTCAATTTGTTATTAGGGTTGTCGAAAAGAGCATAAGCTACGGTAAAGCTTAAATTCAGGGGATCTTGCACGAGTAAGGTATTGAGATAGCCGATTAATGACTCTGGGGTAGGAAAATGGGACATTAGAGTGCGAACCATACCCCGGAGCAAAGCTATACTGATCACTGCCTCGGGACCATGGGAGGAAGATTCTCCAATGGCAAAGGCCTGTTGACCTTGAGCGGTGTGGAAAAAATCATAATAAGTACGGGAAAGGCCTAGGCCCCATTGACTATGCACCGCGACTTCCACTTCATGCCAGTCTGTCGGTGGTTCCGGAAGCAGTTTTTGTTGGGCAGTGTGGAGTTTGTCATAGATCTCGCTAATTTGTTCAGATCCCTTCTTTTCTTTTTGCAAAGTGGTGGAATGGAGATAGCCGGCAATATCGGTAATGAAATCCACCACATCTTGATACCGGTCTTGTGGATTCGTTTGAAGGGCTTTTCCTAAAATTTTTTGGAG
>CAVPVT010000084.1:0-14409 GCA_963709145.1 Parachlamydiales bacterium | reverse complement strand
GAGTTGTTCTTACTTATCTTTGCTTTGAGGCGGAGGTAAGACAGGTTGATTCAGAGAGGTTGATAAGAGTTTGGATTGTTTAGGTTAAATTGATTTTGCTCGATTTTATCAAATTGACCGACCGTATCATTAATCGTTTGGGCAGCAATGCCTTCGGCAAGAATCTCTTGTTCTTGTTGATTTTGCTGGAGGTTTTCCTCTTGAATTTCCTGCTGTTTGATAGAGTCCGAATTATTTACGCTAGACATAATAACCATCCTAATTTGCTCCAACTATCAATTATTATATTAATGTATTCAGATTAAATTTTAAATAACTATTTTACAAACAGTTACTTAATGGAAACATTCAAGGATTGGCTGATTGCAACCAGATCTCCTAAATGGATGGTGGGTTTGCTAAAAAGGACATAGAGTGGGGTTCCTTGCGGTTCAAACTTTTCCCAAAACTTTCTCTTGCCTTCGAGATGGAATAGCTTATCAGCAGCCTTAAATGCGGCCCCTGCAATCCATTGGGATAGAAGATTAAAACCTTGAAATTCATCCAATGTTAAGCTGGCTATGGTGCCAAATGACACATATTGGCATCCTTCGGCAGCTAACTTATCGAATGCTGTTAGAGCTAAGATTTCTGAAGTACCATTGGGGGATTCGGGGGTTGGCATCAGAAGGTTTAGCAACCATCCTTGATATCGTTCTAATCGATTAAAAAGAAGAACCCCGACAATTTTTCCATTTTGTTTGGCGTAGAACCAACGTTTCCCTAGGCTATCTGAAAAAAGATGAACGTCCGACATATAAATTTGGGGTCCATGGCGAGCCTTTAACCAAGCTTTAGCAGCATTTTCGATGGCTTCTTCGACGATTGGATTATATTCAGTATATTCTTCAATCAGAACATTCTCTCCTTGGGCATGTTTCACTTTTTTCTTAAGCAGTCGCCCATTGGGGCCAGTTTGAGGATAAGTTTTTGGGTCAATATAATATTCACTTCCAATTCTGACTTTAGCATGACATAATCCATTTTGAAGAGTCGTACTGACGAAATTTTCAGAGACTGTTAAATAGATAATCGACATCCCTTTATCTTTGCAAAATGTATGAAAAGCCTGAGTTAAAGCTAGTAGATCTTTAGTAGAGGTCACAGGATCACCCAAGACGACTGCTCGATTTGAGACTGTCCGATACCCGATTATCCCCTCTATATTGGGGATTGTGAAGATTTGAAAGGCAGGATCAAGAATGGCATTTGAAGAGGAACTTCCCCACCGCCTAACTAATTCAGCAATATTGGTTTTTTCGTCGCGTAATTCCGTAGTGTTTCCCAAATTTTTACTAACGTTACTTTAACTGGATCGTAAGGTAATCAAATTTTTTCTTGTAATAAAAAATTCCATTCATCGACACTCAGGGACTTTTATATACTTTGAGGGCAAGCAGTTATGTACAAAAGGACGATACTTGGGCTGATGACAGTAGTCAGCAGTTTATATGCCAGTGAAAATAATGGCATGACACTCATGCAAGAGAAAATTGAGCATGTGGTGGTATTAATGATGGAAAATCGCTCTTTTGATAACGTTTTAGCCTGGTTGTACGAAAATGATGCTCCGCTCACATTGATTCCTGAGAATCTTTCTCCTCCATATTTAGGTCTTTCTGAAGATACTTTAGTGAATTATACAAACGACTTAAAAAATTCTGCCGGAAAAGTCGTTTATAGTTGTTGCCCTATCAAAGGAGTTCCTTCGGTTTCAAAATCTCTGCTTTTAAACTCTCCTCGGTATGATACCAATGAGCCTTTTCCCAATGTGATGGTTCAGATTTTTGGGATTGAGAAAGGGGCTCCGTTAATGCGAGGATTTCTCCAAGATTATGCGTCAAACTGGTCTGAAGATGAATGGGAATCTGATAAGAGCGATATCTGTGCTGTATTGGAGACCTATACATCGAAAGAATTACCAGTTCTTTATAGTCTTGCGAAACACTATGCGATCAGCGATTACTGGTTTTCGTCAGTTCCTACGCAGACGAATCCGAACCGCGCATTTTCGATTTGTGGAACTTCTGAAGGGCAGATTGTGAATGGTCCGTTGCTTTTAAGTACTTTTAAATCAGATACGATTTGGAATCGACTGGAAGAATTAACTCCAGACACAACTTGGAAAGTATTTTGGCAGGCGGACTATGTCCCGGTGATGTATCCTGGCCCGTACAGTGGAGTATACAGTTTTAGTGCATTGAGTAGAATTCCTCATTGGGACCAACATTTTCACATGATCGACCATTTTCACGAATTGGCGAGAAGTGGGGATCTTCCAGCATTTAGTTTTCTTGAGCCTGAGTGGACTCTTAGCATTAACATTAGCGCCAAAGATAGAGAGTTAGAAATTTCACAAGATGAGTTTATAGGAATTCAAGGAAATGATTATCATCCCCCTTCTGATGTCCATGGGGCAGAAAATTTTCTGGCGAATGTTTACACAAGTCTAATCGGCAACCCTGAAGCTTGGAATAAGACATTATTGGTGATTCTTTTCGACGAGCATGGGGGGTTGTTTGACCATATCCCACCACCGAAGGCAATTCCTCCAGACAACAATTTTCAGAATGGATTTAGATTCGATTTATATGGCGTTCGGGTTCCTGCCTTATTTATTTCCCCTTATGTTGGTAAAAGTGTAGTGGTGAGATCTGGTGGAGAAATACCTTTCGATCACACATCTCTTTTAGCCACAATTTTGAAGTGGAAAAATATTGATCGGAAGCAATGGAAATTGGGACTTAGGACATTTCTGGCACCCACTTTTGATACGGTTTTAACATTGTCAGAGACGCGCCAAGATCCGATTTTATCGAATGAACCCTTGGATATGGAAGCGTCAAATCAGTTCTTATCGATGAATGAACCTTTTTATTTAAGCAATGTTAATCATGAGTATATTGTGATACCCCCTTGGGGATTGCATAATGTCGCACACTTTGGTTCTGAGGAAAATAAAGTGACCCTTCAGTTTGTGGGGGGGACGGGTCCTATTACACATGGATCATTTGTGCTGATTCAATCCAATGATCCAGAGTTATCTTCAAACAACATTCTCAAGTGCTCCCTTTGGGGGGCGGATTGTATTTATGATTTCCATCAGCATAATTCTCAGCAGTGGTGGACGATTAAGAGTCTAGACCATCCATTTGTAGGTTATCCGATCTCTTATGGAGATAGGGTTTATTTGGAAAACCATGTCTATTTAGATGCAGGACAATATGTACCTGGGCGCTTGAAAGGGGAAAAACATCTATTTGGAAATTATTTGGTGACAAAGCCGATTTTCGATAAAGATAGTGCCGATAATTTTTGGAATATTGAAAAGCCGTAAGGAGACTTTTTTAACACTTGAGCTTAACGTATTTCGGAATCCAATCCGTATATTTTATCTAAATGATCGGAATGCATTCCGATATTCGTATTAATTAGAATTTATTGAGATTTGCCTTTTTCTAAATAAAATAATAGCCAATAGAGATCCTAAGATCGCGTAAGTGGCAGGTTCTGGAACAGGAATAATTTCCATAACGAGAGTAAAGTCATTTTGGATAAATCCTCCATTAGCAGCAATGATGGCTTGAGTCAGAGGTTCATCTTCAAAGGAAATTAAGTAATAAGGAGTTCCCACAAATTGGGCAACTTGAACGTGGGAAATGGCGTCGATGTTTTGTTGAACAGCGTTCCACCAAATATTTTTGGCTTGTGTTGTTCCTTGATGAAGTCCTGCGTCAGCAAGTAGATAAAGATCCAAAGAGGTTCCTGCAGTCGTTAAGTTTGTGGGAATATTCACGTAACTCCCCGGTGTTACGTTGCGATTGGCAAAGATCAAAGAGGTATTCCCAGGATTCACAGTGAAATTATTATTAAAGTTCAATCCTACTGAGCTGTTATAGGCAGCAGGGGAGTTGACGAAATAGAACCGAACAGAACTATCTTGGGTAATCGTGAGATTGCTTGGGTCAGTCATCACTTTGACCTGAACAGAGGAGTTTTGATTAACAAACTTATAGAAAGGCGATTGGTCTCCCTGAACCGAAATTTGATTTTGATTTATATAGGGTTGAATATTGGAATTATAAAATGAACTATATTGCGTTGATTCGGTGTCACTATTAGGCGCATTTACAGGGCCATAGGTATTTAGTTGATTAGCTGAAGGTAAAGTACTGCTTCCGAATGCAATGACTGGGTAAGCTAATATAATGAGTAAACTAATAAATTTTAAAAACATAAAACATTCCCTCACTCCATTATTTAATTTTTATTTAAAAGTATAATTTTGTCAACTAAATATAAAAAATTAAATATTAATGATAGTCTTGAGGTAATGGCCATGCATGGCCAGCCTTAGAAAGGAGGACGTTAGCCGATTCGGGTCCCCAAGTCCCACTATGGTAATTCGGGAAATCACTTGGCATCCCTAAGGACCAAATATTTATAATAGGCATTAGAATTTTCCAAGCAGCTTCAACTTGGTCCGCTCGCTTAAAGAGACTGGGGTTATTGTTCATCACGTCCCAAAGCAAAGTTTCATAGGCATCTGCGATCGGGGTTGTGAACGATTGCGCGTAATTAAAATGCATCTGAACAGACTTAAGGTTCATTTTTAGGCCTGGTGGCTTGGCTTGAAATTGCAGACTAATCCCTTCATGGGGTTGAATAGAGAGGATAATGCGTGAGGGTTTCCAATCCAATCCTGCTTCAGGGGGAAACGCTTGATGAGGGACGGGTTTGAATTGAATGACGATTTCAGTGACCCTTTTTTGCAGGCGTTTACCTGTGCGCAAATAAAACGGAACATCTTGCCAACGCCAGTTATCCACAAAAAGTTTAAGGGCAACAAAAGTTTCAGTTTCTGAATCTTTAGCGACCCCCCTCTTCTTCTCGATAGCCGGGAACGGGATGACCATCGATCCATCCCGCAGCATACTGTCCTCGAACGACTGTATCATGGATATTCTCTTGTAGAATAGGACGTATTGCATGCATCACATCAACATGCTTATTGCGGATTTCATCGGCATTAAAGGAGATCATCGGTTCCATAGCGACAAGACAGAGGAGCTGCATCAAATGATTTTGGACCATATCCCGGAGGGCACCTGCATGATCATAGTAGGAGCCACGATGTTCGACCCCCACCTGTTCAGCGACGGTAATCGATACAAAATCGACATAACGGCGATTCCAGATCGGCTCAAAGAGAGGATTAGCGAAACGGAATGCGAGGATATTTTGAACGGTTTCCTTTCCTAGATAATGGTCAATTCGGAATATTTGAGACTCTGTAAAATACTTAAGAAGCGAGTTGTTCAAGGCGATAGCGGAATTAAGGTCACAGCCAAACGGCTTTTCAATCACAAGCCGATCCCGTTCAATATCCGTGGAAAGACCGGTCTTGTGCAAATAATTCGGAATTTCAGTGAAAAGGCTTGGAGGGGTAGCCATATAGTAAATACAATGTGGTTTTGTTCCCCAGCTCTGTGCCTGTTTGTCTATCTCCGCTTTCAAACTTTCATAGGTTTGTAACTTTTTAAAATCTCCTTGCACGTAGAAGATATGTTTGGCGAAATTGTTCCAAGCACCCGTACTGGCTTTGCCCAAACGTGAGAACTTATTAACGCCCTCGTGAAAATGATCTTTAAGTTTGTCAAGATCGAATGTGTCTCTATCAATGGCAATGATGGCAAATTGTTCAGGAAGTCGACCATCATGGTGGAGGTTGTAAAGGGAAGGTATTAATTTCCGCCAGCTGAGATCTCCCGCTCCTCCAAAGATTGCAAAGGCTGTAGCTTCGTTAGGTTTATTGGTATTATCAGCCATTAAATTGTTTCCACTCAGTGTGGTAGGTCCCTTTTTCATCATTTCTTTCATAGGTGTGGGCTCCAAAATAATCTCTTTGAGCCTGGATTAGGTTGACAGGCAGCCAGCCACTTCGATAGCTATCGAGATAGCCAAGAGAGGCCATGAAGGCTGGAATTGGGATACTGAGTTCTGCCCCCATTTTGATAATGTGTCTAAAGGCTTCTTCGTTTGCCAGAATTGCTTTGGAAAGATTGGGATCTAAGATCAGGTTTTGTAAGCCGGGCTCTTTGAGGTAGGCATTGCGGATATCCTCCAAGAGAGTAGAACGGATAATGCAACCACCTCGCCAGATTCGGGCCACAGCTTCAAGGTTGTAACCGTAATTTAATTTAGATGAAGCTTCACTAAGAAGTGCCATTCCTTGCGCATAAGTGAGAATCATTCCTACATAAAGGGCATCGTGAAGGTATCCAATATATTTTTCTTTTTCCACCCCATTGCCTGTAAATCGGGGTATATCGTGGTGAAGAATTGACTCGGCTTTTTTACGTTGAGCTTCTAGGTCAGAGAGATTACGCATTGAAACCGCAACATCGATTGTTGGTATAGGCACATGCAACTCCATGCCGCTTTGGGAGGTCCACATCCCTGTGCCGAGCTGATGGGCGACATCCAGGATTTTATCAATCAGTTTTTTTCCGGTTTGCGGATCTATTTGGGTAAAGATTTCAGCGGTGATTTCGATAAGATAACTATTTAAATTAGTGCCTGACCACTTTTTATAAATCGTATAAAGATCATCGTCATTAACTCCAAGACCTCTTTTCATCAAGTCATAGGTTTCTGAAATCAATTGCATAATTCCATATTCGATCCCATTATGGACCATTTTGACGAAATGGCCGGCAGAGCCTCTGCCTAGATAAGTGACGCAGGGGTCTCCATCGACATGAGCTGCGGCTTTTTCGAAAAGAGGTTTGATTTTTTCGTAAGCCTCTTTGGGACCTCCAGGCATGATGCTGGGACCGTGCCGAGCGCCTTCTTCTCCGCCTGAAATACCGGTTCCAAGGAAATAGATCCCTTTTAAAGCCAATTTACGAGCTCGTACATCGCTATCTTTATAATAGGAGTTACCGGCATCGATAATGATATCTCCTTTATTCAAGAGGGGAGTGAGCTCATTGATAACTGCATCTACAGGCGGTCCAGCGGGAATCAGAAGAAGAATAGATCGGGGTCTTGTAAAAGACCTAGGAATTCCTCAAGATTTTCTGCGCCAAAGACCTCTTTATTTTCCCCCTCCTTTCTCAAGGCTTGCACTTTGGTTAGGTCTTTATCAAAGCCGGCGACTTTAAAGCCGTGATCCGCTAAATTCAATAAAAAATTTCTTCCCATCACTCCGAGGCCGATGATGCCAAGAGAGCAGCTTTTCGCCGCTTTTTTAATGGAGGAATCTCCTTTCATGAGTTGTGATATCATACTCTGCTCCTTATTGGATGATCTGCACCTAAAGCTTCATTGACGAGGGATTGTGCTTCTTCTAAGATCTTTTTAAGATGATCTTCCCCTTTAAAACTTTCTCCGTAAATTTTATAAATGTTTTCGGTGCCTGAAGGGCGTGCTGCGAACCAGCCGCTTGCTGTGCTGACTTTAATCCCTCCTAGCGGAGCATTGTTTCCTGGTGCTTTAGTGATAATGCTTTGGATTTTTTCTCCCGCTAGGTCTTTGAAATGGACTTGGTCGGGGGATAGTTTAGAAAGTTTTGCTTTTTGTTCCGGTGTGGCTGGGGCATCAATACGGCTATAAGCGGGGGTTCCAAATTCTTTTGTCAGCTGATTGTAGAGTTCTCCAGGATCTTTACCCAAGGCCGCAGTCATCTCTGCGGAAAGGAGGGCCGGGATAATACCATCTTTGTCTGTTGTCCATGCTGAGCCATCTAACCTCAAGAAAGATGCGCCTGCGCTCTCTTCTCCGCCGAAGCCAAGTGATCCATCCAACAAGCCATCTACAAACCATTTAAAACCGACAGGGACATCGTATACTTTTCGTTCTAGTTTCTGTGCAACCCTATTGATCATTTCGCTAGTGACCACCGTTTTTCCCACTTGCGCGGTCTTAGGCCATTTTTGTCGATGTTGAAAGAGATAATAGACCGCAACCGAAAGATAATGATTAGGAGACATAAGCCCTGAGCTCTTTGTGACGATCCCATGTCTATCGTGATCAGTATCGCAGGCAAAAGCTATTTGGAAACGGTCTTTGAGAGCGATCAAACGTTGCATTGCGTAAGGGGAGGAAGGATCCATGCGGATTTGTCCATCCCAGTCCACAGTCATAAAGCTAAATGTAGGATCCACAATTTCGCTGACAACGGTCAAATTAAGTCCATATCGGCTTGCGATCGGTTTCCAGTAGTGTACACCAGCGCCCCCTAAAGGATCGACACCTAAGCTGATTTTGGAGTCCCGGATAAGTCCCATGTTGATCACGTTGCTAAGATCTTCGATATAATTTTCTAGATAATTGTGACGATGGGTAGTTGAAGCTTTAATAGCTTGAGTATAAGGGAGACGTTTGATCCCTTGCAATTTTTGCATGAGATAGCCATTCCCTTTATCTTGAATCCAGTTGGTGACAACGGGTTCTGCAGGCCCCCCATTTGGAGGGTTGTATTTGAACCCACAATCTTTGGGAGGGTTATGGGATGGGGTGATTACAATCCCATCGGCAAAACCCGATTTTCTCCCTTTATTATAGGTCAGAATGGCATGTGAGATAACTGGAGTAGGCGTATACTCGTCATCTTTGGCTAGCATCACATCAACACCATTTGCTGCAAGGACTTCCAGGGCTGTTGCCAAAGCCGGTTCGGAGAGGGCATGAGTATCAATTCCTAAAAATAAGGGCCCAGTGATCCTGTTTTGGCTGCGGTAGTCGCTAATGGCCTGGCTTAGGGCCAGGATATGCCATTCATTGAAAGAACGATCAAAGGAGCAGCCACGATGCCCCGAAGTGCCAAAAGAGATCCGTTCTGCGGGAATCGAAGGGTCAGGTTTTTCAGTATAATAGGCGGTGATTAGTTTAGGGATGTTGACTAGCATCCAAGGTAGTGCTGGCTTACCCGCATATGGACTTACTTTCATCTCTCCTCACTTATAGATATCAACAATATTGCCAAGTAATTTTAATGCACTTTCTCGGTCTCTTTGGAACGAGTTTCTACCTATGATTCGAACCAAAGCCACCTCCTGCTTTAATGGAACGAACATCTTCATAAAGAGTATTATCATCTTCTTTGGCACCACCTGAAAATATGACAATTCTTCTTCCATTAAATGCACTTTGAACCACATTCTTCACGCGATCGGGAAGAGTGTCACGTGGAATTTTTTGGGCCTCGTAGACTTTGCGAGCATCCTCAAATTCAAGTTTAGCTGTTGGCAGTTTGGTTTTAATAATATGGGCACCCAGCTGGGCTGCAATTTGCGCTCCATAGGAGATCACATCAAGTGCAAGTTCTCCATCCTTACTGATTCCCCCTCCTCTTGGATAGGCCCACACGACGACTGCTAAGCCGGCAGCTTTTGCTTCTTTGGCAAGTTCCCTTAATTGTTCATATTGTAGCCTGCGATCAATCGTTCCTGGATAGATAGTATATCCTATGGCGCAGCAGCCTAAACGAAGAGCGTCGGAAACACTTGCTGTTTGTCCTCCCATCGGATCTTTTTCAGGATGCAAAAGGTCATGGCTATTGAGCTTAAGAATGAGAGGAATATCGCCTGCAAATTCCGCTGCTCCAGCCTCTAAAAAGCCCAGCAAGCTTGCATAGGCATTTAGACCGGCATCGATGGCAAGTTGAAAGTGGTAGCGAGGATCATAAGCTGGCGGATTCATTGCAAAGCTGCGAGCCGGTCCATGCTCGAAGCCTTGGTCTACAGGCAGAATGACCATACGACCTGTTCCGCCTAACTTACCATGATTAAGCATCCGAGCGAGATTGGTTAAAACTCCGGGTTTTCTCCGCGGTACCGACTGAGAATTTCACGGACTCGAGGTGTCATAATAGAACTCGCTTGTTAAAGTTTTTACTTTATCTATGGCACATTTTTCTTTCCTCGTCCACGTTTCTTGATACCATAAATAAATTCAGGTATAGAAAAATTAAACTTTAAATTTGGATGGAGGGTTATGGATAAAAAATTGACAACATTAACAGTAATGGTGGGCCTTCTCTTTGGTTCTCAAAGTTTTGCAGAGTATAAACAAACCTATGCGCCTCCCCAAACTTACGCAAATTATCCCCAGGAGAATGCCCAGCCTGTCAATAACCAACAGAATTATCAAGTCAATGTCAATGAAGTACGGCAGACAAGTGATAGTGGAGAGTCATCTAATGAAGAGATTCTCAATCAAGTTAGAGCCATCATTAGGAATGCCGATCGGCATTACAATCTCAAGATCCGGATCTCGGGAGGTGTAGTTACCCTCACAGGTTATGTCAATAATGAACAAGACAAAAAGAATATCGAAGATGCTGTGCGTAAAATTAACGGAGTGAAAGATGTCGATAACAAGTTATCGACTCGGCAGAAATAACTGATTATGGATAGTTACGATACCTTTGTCATTTTAATGACTGCTGCAGTCATTCTTGTCGGGTTTGCAGTCAAGATGCGCATTCCCTATCCAATCGTTCTTGTTATTGGGGGATTGTTGATCGGATTTTTTCCTTGGATTAAACCGATCAATATCCACCCAGATTTATTGCAAGCGATTGTTCTGCCTCCGATTCTTTATTATGCAGCCTTTTGGATTTCGAATCGGGAATTCATTCGCAATTGGAAAGAGATCGTTTCCCTCGCTTTGGGATTAGTGTTAGCCACAACCCTCTTAGTTGGCATTTTATTTAAATGGCTTTTTCCCCAATATCCTTGGGCACTTGCCTTCGCTTTTGGAGCGATTGTTTCGCCTCCAGATGCAGTGGTGGCTAGTGCATTTCTTAAAAAGATACAATATTGGCTTACGCTTGCAAACTGTGCTTGAGGGGGAAAGTTTAGTTAATGATGCGACAGGAATTGTATTATACAAAATAGCAGTCGTCGCTTTACTCTCTGGGACTTTTTCATACGCTGATGCCACAGTCGAATTTTTTCAGGTAGCAATTGGGGGAGTTGTCTTAGGAGTGGTGTTGGGTTATTTGTTCCAACTGTTTAATCGACGTTATATGGAACCGGTTCCAGGGGTTATTTTTTCTTTTGCGTCCCCATTTGTTATCTATGTATTAGCGCAAACCATCAATGTTTCTGGTGTACTTGCGGTTGTGATCAGCGGATTGATCGCTTCCCACTATATTCTCCATTATAGTTCATCTAAACGACGAGTATTTGGTTATGTCACTTGGGATATATTTTATATCTTATTAAACTGCTTTGTTTTCATTATGTTAGGAACGCACTTAAAAATAATTTCGAAAGAGATGACAAATCAAGAGATGATTAATTACTTTTTATATGCATTTTTGATCACTTTAGCCATGACATTGATAAGGTTAGGTTGGGTGATCTTGACTAGCTTTATATCTCAATTGCATCTGTTACATCATAAATGGAAATATGCCTACATTTTGGGAAAGATTTCGCTCAGCAATAGCATAATTTTGGGCCTTTCAGGAATGAGAGGGGTCGTTTCTTTGACTTTGGCTTTGGCCTTACCTTATGTAAATCTTGACGGTGTTTTGATTGAAGGGCGGGCTATTGCGATCTACATTGCGTTTATGGTGATATTGATCACAATTCTTGTGCCCCCAGTAATTCTTCCAGTGGTTATTCGTTGGCTGAAGGTTACAACAAAAGGGCTTGTGATCGGACAAGAAACGCGAGAAGGTCTTTTGAGAGTAGCCAAAGATGAGATTATGAAAATGCATGTCAGAGAAAATCTCAATGAGGAAGAAAAATATTTTTTGAAAAATTATTTCGAATCGCGCCACAGATTTTTGGAGATCACCTCAAAACAGGAACCACAGATTCATGCACTTGAAAGTGCCCGTCTCCAAATTTTACAGTCGCAACGGAGTTATCTTCTCGAACTTTGGGAAGAAGGAACGATAGACGATCAAATGTTTGCGTATTTGGAACTTGAGGTTGATTTGGATGAGTTTCAACACAGCAGAGCAGAGATTTAAACATTAAGGAGAAATTATGGGGTTATTCGATCCAAATTCAAACCCTCCACGCCAGGGTAGCAATTTCAAAGGACGTATTATTCTTGCGCTCATTATTGCTGCAGTTGCCTGGATCGGGTACATGAACAAGGTAGAAGATAACCCCGTTACAGGAGAAAAACAGCATGTCTCTATCACTCCAGACCAGGAAGTGCAATTAGGACTTTCATCAGCCCCTGAAATGGCCCGGGAAATGGGTGGTGAACTTCCCGATAATGATCCTAGATCGATAGAGGTTTCAAAAATCGGTGAGTTCCTACTTTCAAAGAGTGTGGCTAAAAATAGCCCTTGGCATTTCCAATTCCATGTTTTAAATGATCCTAAAACTGTTAATGCTTTTGCTCTGCCGGGCGGGCAAATATTATTACCTTAGCCCTGCTCAACGATTTGCAAACGGAGGCTCAGCTTGCAGGGGTATTAGGGCATGAAATGGGGCATGTCATCGAACGTCACACAGCCCAGCAAATGGCTAAAAGTCGACTTGGCGAAATGCTTGTTGTTGCTGTTGGCGCTACAAGTGACTCAAGTTATGGGACTGGTCCCACAAACCCAGCCGTGATTGCTGCCTTGGTCAATAAAATGTTTCAACTCCGCTACAGCCGTCACGATGAATCGGAAGCAGATGAATGGGGTGTGAAAATTATGACACAGGCGGGATTTAATCCCCACGCGATGATCGAAGTGATGCAAGTTCTAAAGGCAGCCAGCGGTGATGGAGGAGAACAGATGGAAATGTTCCAAACTCATCCCAATCCCGATTTACGTATGCGCCAAATCAGGGCTTATTTAGAAAAACATCCCCCACCGCCTGGACTGACGGAAGGACGCAGTTCTGAATCAAATTTTGGACAAGGGTCTTATGTTGAAAAGCCTTCTCAAGATCCGATGCAGTCTTTATACGAGCTTTTTGGGCATTGATCTTACTTGACATTGTACTGATCCTCTTTTACATTTTTACTCATGCATGGATTAGCGCTGTTTCTTTTCATTTTTTTGTTTTGGAATGTTCCAGAAGTGCAATCTGCATGGGCTCCCGATTTCATCATCATTGGCGCTCAAAAATCGGGAACAACATCTTTGATCCACTATATTAGCCAACATCCTCAAGTCGCTAAAACTGAAACAGAAATTCATTTCTTTGATGCCCATTATAAATATGGTCTTGAATGGTATAAAAAGCAGTTTCCCGAGCGGAAAGGTCCTGATGGTATTTTAGGAGAAAAAAGCCCTTACTATCTCTGCCATCCTTTAGTCCCTCAAAGAGTCTTTGAGAACTATCCTGAGATTAAGATTATCCTCATCCTTAGAAACCCTGTCGATCGTGCCTACTCGCAGTTTTGGATGAACAAGCGAAATAAAAGTGAGCAGCTATCTTTTGAAGAAGCACTAGCCGCCGAAACAGGCCGGCTTGAAGGGGAATATGAAAAAATTATCCAAGACCCCAACTATGACAGCTACAATTACCGGAAATACTCCTATTGCACCCGCGGAATCTATATCGATCAAATCAGACGCTGGTTTGACTATTTTCCCTCAGAACAGTTTTTGATCTTAACCCTAAATGATTTGAAAAACGATCCTCAAGGAACCATGGCGCAAGTCTTCCAATTTTTGGAGGTGCCGAACTATGCATTGTCCCATTACACAGAAGAGAATGCAGGCAAGAATTACCCACCCATGGATCCATCGACACGAATACAGTTAGCAAAGTTCTTCGAGCCTTATAATGAAGAACTTGAAGAATTTTTGGGACGCAAGTTGAATTGGAGGTGATCCTCCAAGTTGGATTGTTCTTTTCATTCTTTAATCCTCATGTTATAGCCTTATTCGTCGAGCGCTTGACACAGCACTGCGGCAGAATCACAGCGGATGCCGCATGGTCGGTCCGCCCACTTGAATAGTTTCGCCCCTGGCCTGCCCGACGAAGGTGTGGTTAGGAGCGGCGCCAATGCTGCGCGGCTGGCAGATGTAGCAGATCCGGGAGTCTTCTTCGTGTAGCGACGGCGGATTCGCCGGTGCCGTCGTAGAGGCATTGTCCGAGATAATCAGCTCAAAATTCTCGTAGCTTTATGACCCAGGCAGTAGTAGAGCGTCTCCGCGAGATCCTCTCGCCGTTATAGACGGGGAGCCAATCCGCTCCAACGTCGAACCGCGGAAAAGCGTTCGGACGAATTGAATCAGTATTGATTGGGAAGGTCTGCCGCCTGAACGGAAAAGCTTCGCGGCATCAGGACTGGCCGGGGAACCTCTGACGAGGTATCGCTGCTCTTCTTGGATCGCCTGGATTGCACCGAGGGCTTGTCGGACCGGGTGCCAGGGGCGGCTGCCGGAGTTGATGG
>CAVPVT010000083.1:0-70226 GCA_963709145.1 Parachlamydiales bacterium | reverse complement strand
AGATTCTTTTTCATTGGTATACTGTTTTATAGCATTGTCAATGGCGGCTTCGAATTCAGGAAAATCAATCGGTTTTGTTATAAAGTCTGATGCTCCTAAATTCATTGCCTTGCGAATATTGGACATATCACCATAAGCAGTGACGATAAGAGCCCGATAAAGACGATCCAGCTTAGGTAGTTCAACGAGTAATTCTAGCCCATTCATCACAGGCATGTTGATATCGATTAAAACAATATGAATATCCATATCCGCTTTTAACTTTTTGAGACCTTCTTGACCGTTTACAGCAAAAATAAAGACAAAATCCCCATTGGCGATTCTTTTACGAAAAAGATCACTAATTAATTCTTGAAAACCAATCTCATCATCAACCATGAGGATTTTTATAGACATAAATCAAACCTCTATATTAAGAGTATCAAGTAAATATTTTATTTCAAAGTAAATCAATATTTGAAATAAATCAATATCACCTATGAATTATTGAAAATTACATTTTCGTTAGGGTTTTAGAAAGGGTAATAATAAATTCGGAAAATTGATAGGGAATTGATTTAACTTCTATAGTTCCGTTATGTTGCAAAGTGATAATATCATATGCAAGTGAAAGACCAAGTCCGGTTCCGGAACCTGTAGGTTTTGTCGTAAAAAAAGGTTCAAATATTTTATCCAAATTGTCTTGTGGAATGCCAATCCCATTATCTTTGATTTTAATCGTTATATGATGATCTGCACTTTGAGTACAAATCTCTAATTTTGGAACAAATTGAATGCCCGATTGCTTAAATTGTTCAAAAAGAGCATAACAAGCATTATCAATGATATTTACAAATACTTGGTCTAGTTGAGCAGCAAATCCTTCGATTGTTTTGAATGCTAGGTTCATATTCTTTAACTATAGAGATTATAAATTCTTTATCTTTTTTTCGATAATTTTCATACACAATATTTAACGCTTGGTCAAGAAGTACGATGAATATTTGTTTGTTGCGCATTTGGCGGTAACTTTGCGAGTATGGGCTAGCATTCCTTGGATGATTCTGATTAGCTCGTTTACTTTGGATATCGACATTTTTAATACCTCTAAAAATAAGCTGTAGTTTATCAATATCTTCATTTTTTAAATTGTAATTTTTTCAACTTATTCTTGAAGTCATCTTCGAATTTCTTCTAACAACAATTCAGAATAATTAATGATGATGTTTAAAGGATTTTTTAGTTCATGGGCAATTCCTGAAGTTAACATCCCTAAAGAAGCTAGCTTTTCCTGTTGGATGAGTTGGTTTTGTGTAAGTTTTAATTGGTTCAAAGTTTGATTTAGTTCTTTCGTTCGGTCGGCAACTTTTTCTTCTAAAGTGGAATAAAATTGAGCATTCTCGATGGAAATTGCCGCTTGAGCAGAAAGGACGCTTAAAGCTTCAATACGCTCTTTGGTAAAAGCACCAACAGTCGCATTGTTTTCGAGATATAAAAATCCGATGGCATTGTTTTGAGATAAAATCGGAGAGCATATAACTGATTTGAGATGGCTTTCTTGAATATAGGGGTCTTTGGAAAAACGTTTATCTTCTAAAGCGTTATGCAAGACGACGTTCTCTTTTGTGTGTTGTACATAATAGATTAACGATAAGGGAATATCTTTCCTTTCTTCGATGGGTTGCTCTTTAATTGATATCTCTTCTTGAGAAGAGGACGCTTCTGCTGCGATATATAATTTTTCTTTCCTTTCCATTAAAAGAAGGCCTCTTTGCGCACCTGCATTTTCCAATAAAAAACGCATCAATTTGTCTAAAAGCTTATTAAAAATGATCTCGCTAGAAAGCGCTTGAGTCGATTTGATAATACTTAGATAATCTAAATTACCTGTTGAAGTGATCGTTGAGGAAGTGTTATCCACAAGTCCAATTTCTTTTTCTTCTTCCTTAAACCACTGTGGATAGGTTTTTTCTAATAATTTCACTTTTGCAAAGGCTTCCCATCTTGAATAATAATAATATTGCGCCTTTTGCATATAAACTTTGGCAAGCTCGGGCTGATTCATTCTAAGTAAAAACTTAGCCGCACATTCATTTGCCATGGCAGCATAGAGCCAATTTTCTGCATTAAGAGAGGAAGAAACGGCTTGATTATATAAACTTAAGGCTTTCTCAATACTGTCATCCAGCGAAGCGATTTCTGCAGATATCAGATAATAATTAGGCGAAAAATTATAGGCTTGTTGAGTAGCATGCACTTTCAGAAATTTTTGAATTTTTTTTAATTTTCTTCGAGCAAAGAACCGCTCTAAAAAAGATTTATTCCTATAAAGGGAGGTTAATGTTAATGCCTGCAATGTTTTGCCAGAAAAAAAAGCTTCATGATCAGACACAATTTCTTCTAAAGGAACAAATTTTTTTATAAAAAAATAAGCTTGATCGTATTTATCAATAATATAGAAATATAAACAAAAAATTTTATAAGCATTGGCTAACATGCTAGAGTTAGCATTTAATTTTTTTATTGAAGAATCAATTTTAGCGAGATCAATGGATTCACTAAGGAAACACTCTAGACCTTTAGCTGGGTCAACAATCGAATATAAGATGACTAAAAGAGTGTAAACATCCGTTTTATTAAGAATATTTTGTGATATTTTAATAAGTTCAAAGAGATCTGTTTCAGCTTCCCTGTATTTTTTTATGAGAATTTTATTTTCAGCACCACCAATCAAAGATGAAATTTCATCTATGCTTTTTTGGCAAATCGTGCTAAGCGTCTTTAAATCAATTTGATCTCTGATATAAGCTGACACGTTTAAGCTAATCACACTACACCAGCCTCAAGAAGTTTTTGTTCTGTAAAAAGCAGATACATTTTTCGGCAGTACAAGAAATATTTTTCTTCTTCATTATCCTTAATTTATCATATCAAAATAAAAATTATATTTACAAACTTAGTAAATCGAGTCTTTTTAAGCTATTGTGCCTCAAGGTGCAAATAGGTGTTTTTGCATTCAAAAAATAGGCTAAATAGGATCGCCTTCGCTGACAGGATGAAACAAATAGTAATAAATGATATAATTTATATAGGTTGATAATAAACTATAATTGAATTTAGAGTGATTTTATGATTGAAATACCAAATTATAAGGTTACTAATGTTATTTATAAAAATGAAAATACAATTACTTACCAAGCTTTAAGAAAAACGGATCAACAGCGGTTTATTTTAAAAACGCAAACAAGTGAATTTCCATCTTTAAAAGAAATTTCCAAACTTCAACATGAATATGAAATCATCAAGGATTTAAAATGTGACTGCATTATTAGTGTTCAGGAAATTATTCGGCATCAGAATCGACTTTTCTTAGTCTTGGAAGATCTTAACGGCAAAACACTTGAGCAAATACTTCAAGAAAGGCACTTATTCAATTTTAATGATTTCTTAAGCGTAGCTATTCATCTTGCCTCTGCGCTCGAAAAGCTCCATGAAAATGAAATTATCCATAAGGATATTAAGCCTTCAAATATTTTGTTAGATTCAAACTGGAATCTAAGACTCATCGATTTTAGTATCTCTTCTAAACTTTCTTTTGAAACCCAAAATATGGTGAATCCAAATATTTTGGAGGGAAGTCTGTCCTACCTTTCTCCTGAACAAACAGGGCGGATGAACCGGATCGTAGACCAACGGAGCGATTTTTATTCATTGGGTGTTGTTTTTTATCAAATGTTAACCGGAAAATGCCCTTTCGAAAGCCTAGATCCTCTTGAACTTATATATGCTCATTTAGCAAAGTTTCCGGCCCCGATACATGAAATAAATTCAAATGTTCCTCCTATTATGTCATCGATTGTTCAAAAGCTAATGGCAAAAAGTGCAGATGATCGTTATAGCAGCGCCTATGGCATCAAAATGGACCTACTCAAACTTAAAGAAGGAATAACCTCATTTCCTATTGGGGAGCAGGATAAAAAAAACAGATTACACGTTTCGCAAACACTTTATGGAAGGGATAATGAGATTCAAGAACTGCTATCTATTTTTAAAAAAGTTTGTGATTCCGGTAAAAGTGAACTGGCATTAGTTGCAGGGAATTCTGGTGTCGGCAAATCCGCTTTTATTGGAGAGGTTTATACACCGCTTTCAAAAGAAAAAGGTTATTTTATTGATGGAAAGTTTGACTTGTTGCAAAGAACTGAACCATATACAGCTTTTATTCATGCTTTTAAAAAACTCATTTCTCAACTTTTAGCCAATCCGGAAGATAAACTATTAGGGATCAAGAAACAAATTTTAGAAGCTTTAGGTCCTAATGCTGGCGTGATCATTGAATTTTTACCCGAGCTCGGACTCATTATTGGATTACAACCACCCGCCATCAAGCTCCCACCAATAGAGTCCCAAAATCGCTTCAATTATGTCTTTGGACAATTTATTTCTGTGTTTGCTGACAAAGAACATCCCCTTGTTATCTTTTTAGACGATCTTCAATGGGCTGATCAATCTTCTTTAAATTTAATAGAATATTTTCTTCCCAAAAGTAGTAAGTACATTTTTATGACTGGGGCTTACAGAAGCAATGAAGTGGGACAGGACCATATACTCAGAAGCACCTTAGATAACCTTAAAAATAGCGGAGTTAGTCTCACTGCGATTACCTTAGAACCCATTTCTCAAAAAAATGTAAGGGAATTACTTGTTGATACTTTTAAAGAGGCAAATGTCGATGATTTGGCAGATTTGGTTTTTGAAAAAACAAGAGGAAATCCTTTTTTCATTAATGAACTCTTAAAAACTCTTTATACAGAAAAAATTCTCTATTTTTTAGAGGGGACGTGGCATTGGAATAAAGATCTAATTATAGCAAAAAAATATTCTAGTAATGTTGTGGAACTTATGGTGGCAAATATACAGAAGTTATCGAAGCCTACTCAGGAAACTTTAACGATGGCAGCTTGTATTGGAGCCCAATTTGATTTAAAAACTCTTAGTATTATTTGCCAAAAAAAGATGCATGAAATCGCGCCTTTGATTTGGGAAGCCATGAAAGCAGGATTGGTGGTCAATCTCGATGGATCTTATAAAGAGGCCCTTATTATCCCAGAAGATTCTCAAGAAGTCATTGAGTATAAATTTTTACACGACCGTGTCCAAGAAGCCGCTTATAAATTGATTCCTAAAGAAAAAAGTCAAGAACTCCATCTACAAATAGGAAAATTGCTCCTTCAAAATCAAGGAGAACAAAATCTTTTTGCTATCGTTAGCCATTTTAATGAAGCTTTAAATTTGTTTAAAAGTGAAAAGGAAAGGATAAATATAGCCCGTCTAAATTTGAAAGCAGCAGAGAAAGCTAAAGCTTCTATTGCCTACAAGGAAGCTTTGACTTTTGCTAATGCAGGCCTTTCACTTCTACCGCCCAATTCATGGAACGAAAATTATTATTTAAGTTTTCAACTGAAAAAAGAAGCAGCTGAAAATAAGATGCTCTTAAAAAGACATGAGGAGTCCGAGAAAGACTTTTTTGAACTTATTAAGGCTTCACAAGATACTCTCGATAAAGCGGATGTTTATAATCTACTCATTACTTTATATTCAATCGATAAACAAGTTAAAGGTGTAGATTATTCGCTTGAAATATTAAATGAGTTAGGCGTTCGTTTACCGAAACATGTGACGCAATGGGATGTTCTTTTTCAATTTTTAAAACTACAATTTTTTATATATATCACCCCGAAAAAGAAGTGGGCTAATCTGCCTACGATGACATCACCTAAACTTCTTAAAATTTCTGACCTGCTTAACAACTGCCTTTATTGTGCCGTTTTTTTGAATCCGTTATTATATTCTCTCGCTTCGTTGAAATTGGCTGAACTGCATTTCAGATATGGATTTACTAAAAATTTTATCTACTCCTTTACGAACTATTTAGCTGTTCTCGTAAATATATTTTATGCTTTTAAAACTGGAAAATATTGGCTCGAAAAAGTATTGCCGAGCTATTTTGCGCGTTTGCATCACATTCCCACGACTTATTATCTAAGTCTCAGCTACAACATTGGTTTCTGGTATCATCCCGCACCTGCAACTCTAGAATACGCTAAAAAAGGACTCATTGCCTGCGTTGAAAATGGGGATCTCAATTATTATCCACCGTTGCTACTCTGTCCTTGTTGGCTGAAATACTTTGGCGTTCGCTTAGGCGAACTCCTAGAAACTTTTAAATTTGCTGAAATTGAAGCAGCTAAAGCTGTGGGCTTTTATGACGCAATCCAATTTGCTAAACATATTGCAGAAGTAGAAATGGGAAAAATTTCATATGATCAAAATGTAATAGATGAATTTGTAACGACTAGAAAGTCCATAGTTATTTGGATTTCAACAGCCTATCTTATGACAAGTGCCTGTTTTTATACTCTCAGTAACTATGAAATGGCTCTTCAGTTCATAAAAAAATACGAACCCATTGAAGAAGGTAATAGGGTTTTTTGTTCTTACCAATATGGTAAAGTATTTCAAGGCTTAATACTAGTAGCTCATTATAAAAACATGACTTTCTTAGAGCGATTTTCTGCGCGAAGAAAACTAAAAAAACTTCAAAAGTATTTAAAAATGTGTGCAAAACAGCAATCGTTTAATTTTTCTCCTCACTATTATCTTATTTCTGCAGAAATTGCTTCACTTGGTAACAATCTAACAAAAACTCTAGATCTATACAATCAGGCAACCGCCTATTCTCTTAAAGCTGAAAACTTGCAATTCGCGGCCATTTCAAGTGAGTCTGCCGCTAAATTTTTACTTAGATTGAACCAGCCCAAACTTGCCAAGTCCTACATGCAAGAAGCGCATTATTATTTTATAAGATATGAAGCCTTTGCGAAGGTAAAAATATTAGAAGAAACCTATCCTCAGTGGTTTAAAGAAGGAAAAGAGGAGGCAGCCTTTGCTGATACATTTACTTCCACAACGAAACAAACAGGGAATTTAGATTATCTATCCATTATCAAATCGACTCAAGCACTGTCTAGCGAAATCATTTTGAACAAACTCCTAGAAAAATTAATGCGAATTTTGCTTGAAAATGCAGGCGCACAACGGGGTCTATTAATGCTTGAAAGAGAAGGACAAATGTTTATAGAAGCTGAGGGGCATCAAGAGGAAATCTTTATTAAGGACCAAACTATAGAAGAAAGAACCGATATACCCATTTCTTTAATCTTTTACGTGCAAAGAACAAAGGAAAGTGTAGTTTTAACTTGCGCCTCAAAGGACCCTAAATTTTCCCAAGATCCCTATATTCAAAAAGCAGGACTAAAATCGGTAATTTGTTCGCCTATTCTTTATCAAAATAAAATCATGGGATTTATCTATTTAGAAAATAATTCGACTGAAAATGCCTTTACAAAAGACCGAATTGAAATTTTGAACATCCTTTCCTCTCAAGCCGCCATATCACTTGAAAATGCAAGACTTTATGTCGCTTCTGGAAAATTTGTTCCCATTGAATTCTTACAACTTCTTAAAAAAAAGAAGTCTGGTCGATGTCAAATTAGGAGATCATATCGGGAATAAGATGTCAGTTTTATTTTTGGATATTCGCGGATTTACCATGCGTTCTGAAACAATGACTGCATCAGAAAATTTTCAATTTATAAATGCTTTCTTAGATCATATGGAGCCTGTAATACGTTATCACGAAGGTTTCATCGATAAATATATTGGTGATGCCATTATGGCCTTATTTAAGGGGGAAAAAGCGGATGATGCTTTGCAAGCTGCAATCACTATGCTCAGCCAATTGCAAGTTTTTAACGAAGAACTTTTAAAACAAAATAAAAATCCTATTCGCATAGGAATTGGCATCAATACAGGGGACCTAATCCTTGGCATTGTCGGTGGAAAACAGCGTATGGAAAGTTCCGTAATTGGCGATACTGTCAACATTGCTTCGCATATCGAGTCTTTGACGAAAATTTATGGGGTTTCTTTGTTAATTAGCGAAGAGACAAAAAATTCTCTTACCCATGCATCAGAGTATACTTTTAGATTGATCGACAAAGTTTCAGTTAAAGGGAAGAAACAGCTCGTTAATATTTGGGAAGTGCTTGATGTGGATACCCCCGAAAATAAAGACAAAAAGATGCAGGCCTTACAATTATTCAACAACGCCAGAGATGCTTATTTTAAAGGAAACTATGATCTTGCTAAGGCTCTTTTCAAGGAATGCTTGATGGGCAATCCCTCAGATGATGTGCCCTTGTTTTTCTTAAAAAAGATCGAAACTTTGGATCATGGCCTTATTTCTAGAGGCTAATTTCTGATTATACTAATTAATTTTAAACGGAAGAATAAGTTCTGTTTGAATTATGATTTCTGTATTCTAGAATAATATGCCGTCAAAGATTCGAGTCCTATCAGACCATTAATCAAATCGCCGCAGGTGAAGTGATCGAGAATCCAGCTTCTGTGATCAAGGAGCTAGTAGAGAACTCGATTGACTCCGGTGCCACTGCAATCACCATTGAAGTCCGCGGTGGCGGCCGACAAATGATCCGGATCACTGATAACGGATGCGGCATGGCGGCTGACGATGCAGTTTTAAGTTTGGAAAGGCATGCCACCTCCAAAATTAGGCTGTTTGTTATTACTGGTAAAAAAATCGGTTGTTAAATTACTCTTAATAGCCGTTGCTTATCAGGATTCGCGGCTTGCAGTAATTTCTCATATTGATCCAATGAAATTCTTGTCTTCCCTTTTTCATATTGCGCATAGGAATTCGGTGACTTAGAACCTAATCTTTCGGATGCTTCGCGGACTGTAGATCCACTTTTCTCACGTTGTCTTCTAAGAGATAGTGCAAGCAATAATTTATTATTATTCGCTGTTATGCCGATCACAGATTTTTTGTATTCATTGACCGTTAATCCAAGGTTATCGATTTCAGATTCAAAATAGTATTTCATGTACTCCATTATTGCGTCTTTAATCATGAATAGGGCTTCTTCACGAGTTTCCCCTGTGTCATAATATTCAAAGAAGGAACTTTAACGAGCCAATGATTTTTATTTTTCCAGATTTTACCTTCTAATTCCATACGTCACCTCTTACCTTCACCGGGATGTTTCTCTGCTTCCTTTACTATGCTTTTAGCAAGGAGTTCGTTAACCTCAGGATGTCTGGGCACTTGGTTTGTGATAGTGCCGTTAGTCCATAATCGTGATTGCTGCCATGACGATCTAGCCACCAACCAGCTTTCTTTAGTTTTTCTCTAACTCTTTCTTTTTCATCCTGTCCCTGTCTATTTTAATTATACATAAGCTTATGTACAAGGTCAAATGATTTTTATTTCTAGAGGCTAATTTCTGATTATACTAATTAATTTTAAACGGAAGAATAAGTTCTGTTTGAATTATGATTTCTGTATTCTAGAATAATATGCCATCAAAGATTCGAGTCCTATCAGATCAGACCATTAATCAAATCGCCGCAGGTGAAGTGATCGAGAATCCAGCTTCTGTGATCAAGGAGCTAGTAGAGAACTCGATTGACGCCGGTGCTACTGCAATCACCATTGAAATCCGCGGTGGTGGCCGACAAATGATCCGGATCACTGATAACGGATGCGGCATGGCGGCTGACGATGCAGTTTTATGTTTGGAAAGGCATGCCACCTCCAAAATTAGGCTGTTAGATGACCTTGATCATTTAAGCACTCTCGGCTTCAGAGGAGAAGCTGTCCCATCGATCGCTTCAATCTCAAAGGTTAACATCTTGACCCGCCTCCATGATCAACCTGAGGGAACCATGGTGATTGTCGATGGCGGAAAATTGATCTCATGCACCCCCGCCGCTTGTACACCTGGAACAACCTTCGAAGTCAAAGCCCTTTTTTTCAATGTTCCAGTCCGTAAAAAATTTCAAAAATCACCAGCTTATGATACCCAAGAAATTCAAAAAGTCGTCTCTTTGATTGCTCTCGCCCACCCGACAATTAAATTCGAATTGATTAGCAATCAGGAAAATCTCTTACAGACCTATCCTCAAGAGAACTCTGAAGCCATTCGAGAAAGGGTAAAAGAAGTTTTAGGTCACCATTTTATTGAAGATGCCCATGCCATAAATCTGGAAAAAGGAAATTTGTGTCTTCAAGGGTTTCTGGGTTCTCCTTTTCAACACCGCCCCAACCGCACCGGTCAATACCTCTTTATCAACCAACGTCCCGTCATTTCAACATCCATTGCTTACGCTGTCAAAGAGGGGTTTGGAATGACTCTCCCTCCTAACCGGTACCCTGTCTTCGTCCTCTTCATGACAATGCCTGGCAATGAGGTTGACGTGAATGTACACCCTCAAAAGAAAGAGGTGCGTCTTTCCCATGAACAACAGTTAAGACAATGGATCACCCAGGGTGTCCAAAATGCCCTTGGACCTCAGGCAGCTCCTACTTTCGATATTGAAGAAAAGATTATTCTGCCACCCTTGCCAACAACACCAAACTTTCCTCCACGCCCATCCACCGTTCCAATTCCGATTCCCCTTAAACCCCAAGCTCCTATGCGACAGCTCGAAATAGCAGCTCCAACGCCCTCCTCGGCTTTTCAACCTAGTCTTAAAGTGTTAGCAGTCATTCAAGGCTATGTTTTGGTGGACCCTATCCAGTTGCCCAATCAAATTTCAAAGCGAGGGCTCTGCCTCGTTGATCCCCAGGCAGCTCAAACTAGGATCATTTTTGAAAAACTTTTGCTGCAACAAGGTCCATCCGAATCTCAGTCTTTGCTCGTTCCCTATACTCTCGACCTTATTCCCACCGAAGCTAAGCTGCTGAAAAGTCGCCTCGACGATTTGCAAAAAATCGGGATCTCCCTTCGAGAATTCGGTCCTTCAACATTTATGATCGATACCCTCCCAGATTTCCTGAATGGTACCGATATCCCCCAACTCATCCAAGGATACCTCGCTGAAATTCAAGAACACCAATCTTCAGGAACAAAATTGGATATCCGTCGTCGCCTCGCTCTTGCTTCTTGCAAAATGGCAAAACACTATTTTGATAAACTCACCATTCAAGGAGCCCAATCGATCATGGATCGCCTTATGCGCTGTGAAAATCCCTACCAATCTCCTTTCGGTAAACCGACAATGGTCCACATTACTCCAGAAGAACTCGCAGGGAAGTTTCAAAAATGAACACAGCTGAAAGGGTCAGAAAATTACAGCTCAAAATGGCTTCCCTCGCATGCGATGCTCTTCTTATTGACGATCCGACCAATCTCTTCTATTTAACCGGCCTTAAACTTTCGGCAGGAAAATTGATCGTTACCCCTAATTCTAATCTGCTAGGCGTGGATGGTCGCTACATCGAAGCCGCCCGGGAGCAATCCAGCTGCCCAACAAGCCTTTTTACTCCCGAGCATGGAATTTTTCATCATCTAGAACCGACTGTAAAATCTCTCGGATTCTTGACGGATTTAACAACCTACAAATCTTTCTTAGATCTAAAAAAGCAGGCAGATGAAAAAGGGGTCCAATTGATTCCTGTAGAAAACCCCCTTCGGCAATTGCGTGCCATTAAAGATCCCGATGAAGTACGTCTCTTAGAACAAGCTGCAGCCCTAGGGTCAGAAGGTTATGATTTTATCCTCAAAAATCTTAAAGAAGGGATCACCGAAGCCGCGCTTGCTTTCGAATTGGAATTTTTCTGGAAAAAACGGGGCGGAGAAAGTTTTGCCTTCGATCCCATCATCGCTTTTGGCCCAAATACCTCTAAACCTCATTATCGGGCTGGTAACACCAAACTAAAGAAGGGTGATCCCGTCTTGATCGATATCGGAGTAGTCCGACAAGGCTATAACTCCGATATGACCCGCACGATTTTTTTCGGTGAACCTTCTCCTAAACTTTTAGAAATTTACACCATTGTACATGAAGCCCAGGAAGCCGCCTTGACCCTTTGTAAGCCCGGCACCCCTTTAGGAGATCTCGACGATGCAGCTCGAAACCTAATTAAAAAGCGTGGGTTTGGTGATGCCTTCAGTCATAGCTTAGGACATGGAATCGGCTTGGAAGTTCATGAATTTCCCATACTTCGTCGCACTTCGCCACAAGCTAATCTCCCTTTGGAAACAAATATGGCCATTACGATCGAACCAGGAATTTATTTGCCTGGCATTGGCGGCGTTAGGATTGAAGATCTCGTGATCATCACTGCGACAGGGTATGTTAACCTGACCAAACGTTCAACAGGTCTTACGATATGTTGAGCTTTCGCCAAAAAGTCTTCTTTACCTACATCGGAGTTTTTATCCTTTTTGTTCTGTTCCTCTTTCCTTTTGCGACTAAACTTGTCCATAACCTAGTCAGAAAAGCTTTAAATGATCGAGCCACCGAAATCATCGAAAAAATTGAAGGAGCTGATAATGATGCAGGCTTGATCCGCAGGCTGAAAGATCAACGCGCTATCATTTTTTTCCGAGTTAGCCTTATCAATGATGAAGGAAAGGTCCTCTATGATTCCCATGCCAAAAGACTCCTTGGCCCCAAATATAATCAAGAATATGTGGTCGATCATCCTGAAGTTCTAGAAGCCTTTGAAAAGGGGTCTGGTTACCATGAAGACTACTCTCAGCTTTTTGATGAGAAATTTGCCTATATGGCAAAGGCATTTGATTTCAAAGGGAAAACCTATGTATTACGGACTGCTTTCCCTTTCAAATATGTCAACGAGCTCTCCAAGGATTTTATTTATGTATTTCTGATTGTGCTCATTTTCGTCCTTCTCCTCTTCAGCATGATGACCTGGTTTATCATTAGCACCTTGACAAAGCCTATCCAAGAGATTATTTCGGCCGTTAAACCGTATCAAGAAGGGGAGCAAGCGATGCTTCCAGAGATCAAAATCAGCGGGACCGAAAAATCGGATGAATTCTCCAAACTTGCGGACACTTTAAATACCCTTTCCTCAAAGGTGCAGCACCAGATCAATTCAATAACGAGTGAAAGGAATGAAAAAGAGGTTCTTTTGGAATCTCTTGTCGAAGGGGTTGTTGCTGTTGATCCCCATATGGAGGTCAACTTTGCTAATACATCCTCACTCAAATGGCTCGGCATCGACAAACTTGTGGGACAGCCTTTTTCAAAGGCTAAAATCCCCCAGTGTGAACATCTGCTTATTGACTGCCAAAAGAAAGGGATTCCTTTAACCGACGCCATTAACATCACCGTCAATGGCAAACAACTTTATTTTGATGTTGTCGCCTCTCCAAAAAAGGATAATACTGGAGCCCTTTTGGTGATGCAGGATAAAACTGAGCATCATAAAATCATCGAGATGCGCAAAGATTTTATCGCAAATGCTTCTCATGAACTCAAAACCCCCATCACCATTATCCGTGGTTTTGCGGAAACAATGCATGATAATCCTGACCTCCCTCGTGAAACGATGGTTGAAATCCTGAACAAAATTGTTCGAAATTCCCAGAGAATGAGTACTTTGATCAAGGATCTTTTGACATTGGCGGACATTGAAAACCTGCCAGAATCGCGCCTTGTGCTTTGTGATATCGATAATCTCACGCAAAAATGCCGTTCCCACGTGTTAGAAGCCTTTCCGAGTGCACAAATCCAGGTGGATTTGTCCGGCAATGGTCCTTTTGAGCTGCTCGCAGACCCAAGCCTATTAGAGATGGCCTTAATGAACCTCATTCATAATGCTGCTAAGTACTCAACGCCACCCGCAAATATTCGCGTGACGATCGAAAAGACGGGGGAAAACATTCTGTGGAAAATCTCAGATCAAGGGATCGGCATCCCTAAAGAAGCCTTAGATCATATTTTTGAACGCTTTTATACTGTTAACCGTGCCCACTCCCAGAAGATGGGGGGTTCAGGCCTAGGGCTTTCCATCGTACACACCATCATCTCGAAACATCATGGCACCATCTCCGTCACTTCCGAAGTCGGCACCGGCACCACCTTCTTCCTCACCCTCCCCATCAGTCAATGATTGCCTTTTAACAATTGACGGACATAGAGTGCTTTTTGTATCAATGAAGGAAAAGGGGAGTTATGGCTGTCGATATCGATGCTCTCAATCCTAAAATTAAAGAAGCGTCACAAAAATTTATTGATGCTAGGGAAGAAATCGGCAAAGTCATCGTCGGCCAAACTGAAATGGTTGATAGCCTCTTGCTGGCGCTATTATCCGACGGTCATGTTTTGCTTGAAGGGTTACCTGGACTCGCTAAAACCCTCGCCGTCACCACCCTCGCCAAAGTTGTCCAATGCGACTTCAAACGGATCCAATTCACCCCCGATCTTCTTCCTGCCGACCTCATCGGAACCACCATCTACAACCCGAAGGAAGGGACCTTCTCAGTAAGCAAAGGCCCCATTTTCACCAATATCCTCATCGCCGATGAGATCAACCGAGCTCCCGCCAAAGTGCAATCCGCTCTTCTCGAAGTCATGCAAGAACGTCAAGTCACAATCAGCGGCGAAACTTTCAAAACCGGCAATCCCTACCTTGTCTTAGCCACCCAAAATCCAATTGAACAAGAAGGCACCTATCCCCTCCCTGAAGCGCAAACCGACCGATTCATGCTTAAAGTCAAAATCGATTATCCTACTCGAAATCAAGAAAAAGAGATCCTCGAAAGAATGGGTACTCTCGAGGCTAAACCTGAACCCAAAGCCGTTCTCTCTGCCGCAGATATCCTTGCAGCCCGAAAAATAGTCAACCAAGTCTACACCGATGATAAAATCATCAATTATATTCTCGACATCATTTTCGCAACCCGCCACCCAGAAGAGTTCGGAGTCAATATCAAAGGGCTCCTCCAATTCGGCGCCTCTCCACGTGCAAGTATTGCTTTTAAAATAGCCTCCAAAGCCCACGCTTTCCTGGAAGGACGTGCTTTTGTTACCCCACACGATATTCAAAGCATCGCCAAAGATATCCTCCGTCATAGACTCCGCCGCACCTATGAAGCCGAAGCAGAAGATATTTCTCCAGAAGAGATCATTCAACGGATCCTTAAAAAAGTGACCCCTCCTTAGGCACCCGTCATGCTAACTCCCGATGTGCTCCAAAAAATTAGGCGCATCCAAATCAAAATGGATAGGATGGCCACTGATCTGCTCTCCGGTCTATACCGCTCAGCCTTCAAAGGGAAAGGGATGGAATTCGAAGAGGTGCGCGACTATCAACCGGGTGACGATATACGCTCCATCGACTGGAATGTCACTGCCCGTAGGGGTGAACCCTATATTAAACAGTACCGTGAAGAGCGGGAACTGACTGTGATGCTTCTTGTCGATATTTCCGCATCAACCCGTTTTGGAACACACAGTAACCTCAAAAGCACGCTAATCACTGAAATCGGCGGCATCCTTGCCTTCTCTGCGATCAAAAATCAGGACAAAATTGGCCTCATCCTTTTTTCTGATAAAATTGACCTCTACATTCCTCCAAAAAAAGGTTCCCGACATGCGCTTAGAATCATTCGCGAACTCCTAGTCGCTCACTCCTACGCACACTACACCGACATTGCTAATGCCCTTCACTATTTTGGGAAGGTCCAAAGACAAAAAGCCATCTGTTTTCTCATCTCCGACTTTATCGGCAATGATTTCTCCAAACAATTAGCCCCTCTCGCTAAAAAACATGATATCATCGGAATCCGGATATATGATCCCGATGAACTCCAATTCCCCGCCTTGCAACTGATCGACTTCTGCGATCTGGAAAATCATCAGGGAGCCGTCATCGACACGTCCTCTAAAAGCGTGCGCGATAAGCTGAAGCAAACCGTTTCCAAACGGAATGCTGCAGTCGGCGACCTGATCAAAAGTATGGATGGAGACTGGATCGAAGTCGGAACAGATCAATCTTACATAAACGTCATTCAAAGATATCTGAAAGCCAAACATAGGAGAATGAGGTAATGGACGATGAGATCGAAATCCAATCTCTAATGCCTCTTTCAGGCCAAATCCCTATTCCAATCAGCACTGATAACAAATTATTCCTAGCTTCTACCCCGCAAGAACGGCAAGAAACTTTGGAAAGGATCCAGCAAAACAACATTCCCTGGCTCCCTATCTTCCTAGTGCCAATCCTCGCTATCGGTCTATTCCTCTTGATCCAAAAACTTCGAAATCCGTCTCGAACAACGATGCTTTGATTTAAATGAAATATGAGATTATGCTTGTCGTCTATGCAATGGATCAAAAATTACCAGCTCTTTCTCCTTGATTTTGATGGACTCCTCGTTAATACCGAAGAAATCCATTATCAAGCCTATAAAATGATGTGCCACAATCGAGGCGTCGATTTTAATTGGAGCTTCGATAAATATTGCCTCACCGCTCACTACCATGCCGACGCTTTTAGAGGGCAACTTTTTGAAGAATTTCCTGAACTTCCCAAACAAGAACCCAACTGGTCTATCCTTTACGAAGAAAAGAAGCAGGCTCTCCTTAAAATTGTCGATGAAGGCAACGTCCACTTAATGCCTGGCGCAGATGCCTTTCTCCAATTTTTAAAGGATTTTAACCGTGTCCACTGTGTCGTTACAAATTCTCCCCAAGAACTGATCCAAAAAATTAAAAACCAAATCTCAGCCATCAATACTATTCCCCATTGGGTCACTCGCGAAGCCTATTCCCATCCTAAACCGCATCCTGAATGCTACCTAAAAGCTGTTGAACGTTTTGCAAAACCAGGGGAAAAAGTCATTGGTTTTGAAGATACACCAAGAGGCATGCGAGCCCTTTTAGCTGCTGGGGTAAAAGCAGTCATGATCAGCCAAAGCAAATACCCTGAAATCCCGGCTTTCTTAGAACAAGGAGCTCTATATTTTCCCTCTCTAGAAGCCTTGAAAGATAATATTTTAAATTGACAAACACAAATTATGCTTGAAAAACAAAGACATATTTGGCATGCTGATTTACTAAACCTTAATAAATTAGAGATGAAAAGATGGTAAAGTGTGTAAGTTGCTCAGATAAGGTTATACCTGCTGCAGTTGCTGCTGCAGATGGTCTTAAAACAATCTTAGAAAGCTCGGATTGCTTAGGCAGTATATCTGAACTGATTCTCTCACTTCTCCCCCTATTTCCCACACCTCCGGAGGGTGTTCCTTTTGACAGCCTGACTCAAAAACAGCAAGTCTGGACTAAAGTTAATAGCTCAATGATCGGATTATCAGGCATATTAACGTTTGCAACCATCATTTCAGATGCTCTTTCCTGGATTATTCCAGATGAAAATGGAAAACGGCAACACCAACGGAATGGGCTAAAAGTCACTGAAAAAGTTTTTTGGAATGTCGCCCATTGGATCGACTTTGTCAATTGGTTGAAAGCCGTTAAACTCATTGTGTCTGAATCGCAAGCATTCGAAGTCCTCTCATGCGCTTGTGGTGCCTTGAAAGCCGCCGCCAGTGGCTTAAGCATCATCGGTAGCGCTCGCACTCTCAAGAAATGTTCTGGACGACACGAAAAATACCAAAAAATGCAAGCTAAATGGGTTAAGCTCCATGATTACACTTCGGGACAGTGGAATGAACATGCCGCTAAGAAATTAAGCTATTGGGGCGCGATAAATAATTCAAAAATTGAATTGGAAAAAAATAAATCTGAAGATGAGCTAGAGGATATCTTTAAAAAAGATCCAAAATTTAAAAAATGTGAAAGAAAAATTAACGATTGGTCCCATATTTCACGCGGCCTGCGAATTGAAGGTGATAATTTCATCCCCGCCTTGCAAAGCTATTCCGGTTCAAAAAATGCCACGTCTGATCGGTTAACGAAATTTAAAAAATATGGGGAAGGGATCAAAAATCAAAAACACCTGGTCACCAAAGAAATCATATCGATCGTATTGTGTGCGTTAACGATTGTCTCTGTAGCCGCCTCCATTGGTCTTGCAATCGCTGGGTATGACATCTCAAAATATGTGGGTGCGACTGCGGGCGCATTGGGAATAACCGCTACTGTATTACCTATAGGGACCAATACTTTTGACTTGACTAATGATATCCTTGAACTTTTCATTAGCAAGAAAAAGCTGCGCAATCCTCCTCTTCCTTATATTGATCGTAAGAAAGAGTTACTCTGGGAAGAAGAACAGAAAAAAACCAGGCAATCCTTTTCAACAAGTCTCGTCTTAGTACCAGCTACTGCAAGCTCGTCAAGCTCCCAGGGAAGTAACGTATCGGACATAGCATTAAATCAACCCGTTGAAAGCACTGCAGTATCGTCAAAGCAACCCTTTTCAACAGACGACGTCATAGTCGCAGATGCTGCAACTTTAGCCTCGTCAAGCTCTCAGAGAAGTAACGTTTCGGACACGGCAGTAAACCACATTGAAAGAAATGGAGCATCGTCAGATTTAACCGCAAATGTTAGTGTTACGGCAATAAATCCTGTTCATCAGAAACCGCAAGTTGCCTCTGAAGCAGAATCTCAGCAAGCATCGGCTTCCGAATTACCAAGATCGCGTTCAGAAAGCCCTTCATCTTCGGGTTCAGTGATCGTTTATGATGTTGTAGATGGTGAGTTACTTCCAAAGCTGGAGCGAGTTCTATAGTTGGAGGAAGTTCCAGATTTAGAAGAAAGTTTTGGAAAACTGCTGTAACTCATGGAAGCGCTTCGTTTCCTTAAAACTGAAGTTTAATCATTGAAATAGAAATGCTGCCATTTCTCCACTCGATATAATCTTTTAAAATTTTAGCATGGTCGAAGGCCAGTTCGTTCCAAGGAATGTCTTCCAATTTGACTACAAATGCTTTTGCCGCGTCGTCTCCTGCGGTGGGCAATTGATATGCTTTGGCGACATGGGTTACTTCAACGGAGTGATGTCTAAAATCTCTCGATGGATCTGAATAAACATGAAATTGTCTTAAATCACTTAGATCAAGATTCGTCTGCATGACAAGTTAGTGGAGATAATGCAAACATTAAGAATATGAAATATTTTCTTGTACAAAATAACATAGATTGTCTCCATCTACAGTTTTTTTTTGCTAACGATAGTAGCCAGGGATTGATACAAGGATTCTAGCCCAAATCAACTGAAATTGTGAGAATTGAGTTATTTTCACGATGTTAGTCATTTTGCAAAATTTAATTTACTGAGTCCTGCATCAAAAATCATGTCGAGTGCTTTATTCATTGAAATATGCTTTTGTTGGGCAATTTTTACTAAGTAATAATGCCTTTCGCTGGAAGTTCTGTAGGAAATGTTTCCCTTGAAGTCTTCCTTTTTTACTGGTTCTGGGACTGCATCACCTTGTTCTAAATAGAGCTCGATGGTTACTGCAATAGCATCCTGAATATTTTTCATTGCTTCATTGATAGTTCTTCCATCAGTGCATACGCCTGGAAGTTCATTAACATGCACAATAAAAAACTTCTTACCTTTGTAATGACTTTGTTCAACAGTATAAGACCAATCAAGTCCCATGTAATATTTTAAATCTTTTTTAATAGCCATGATCTTTTAAAACCTCCTTTAAATCATCTACTTGATAATCTAAGAGCTGAGTTCTTTTCTTGATAGAGATAGTTCTTGGATACTGCGATTTTCTAAAGTTGTGATGTGAACTTCGAATCTTCAATTGAAATCCAAGATGTATTAGCAAATTTTCTGCATCTTGATAGGAGATATTTTTTCCGTTAAGAATCTTCTGGATCAGTTTTTCGTATTTGCTCATATTTAAATGATAGCAAATATGCTAGCATTCGTCAAATTCTTTTAGACAGCGATTTAAACATAATATTCGACGTAGATTAGAAAGAGGCCTTGGGGCGGGGCTGCAGGGCCTGCCTGACGACGATCTTTGGTCTTTAAGATTTCTGCAATCGAATCGGGTTCTCTTTTTCCCCTAGCGGCTTCCACCAACGTTCCAGTCATATTCCGGACCATTTTGTAAAGAAAACCATCCCCTTCAAATTCTAGCCTTAATCCACCCGGCTCTTTAATGATATCCACTCGCTTTAAAGTACGTACAGGATCTTTAGAAGCGCTTCCCTCGTCAGATTCATTCGCGAATGAGGTGAAATCCTGGGTTCCGATCAAATGCTGCGCCCCCTTCTTCAAAGATTCTATGTCAAACCTTCCCCGCACATGCCAACAATAAAGCCTTCGGAAAGGATCCATCACCTCATCCAAGTAAAGATGATAATGGTAAATTTTGCCTTTCGCGCTGTATTGCGCATGAAAATTAAGTGGTACGGGACTGCAACTTCTAACTCGAATATCTGGAGACAGCATGCCGTTCAATGACCTTAGAAGCTTGTGAGTATCGACCCTCTCCGTCGACTTGAAATGGGCAGCTTGTCCAATCGCATGGACGCCAGCATCGGTCCTTCCGGAGCCGATGAGCTTCACCCCTTCCCCAAGAAATAAAGAAAGTTTTTGCTCAATAATCGGTTGTATAGCCGTGGCATTATTTTGAACTTGCCATCCACTATATTTAGTCCCATCGTAGGAGATAATGAGTTTGTGATTATAGTTTAAACTTTGCACAAGAATTTGCTGTCCCTGCTTAACAAAAATTCTGCAAAGTCCAGATCGTCAGAAGTGGTAATTTTTACATTGGAGCAACTTCCGGGCACTAGTTTAACAGGGGCCCCCACCAATTCGGCGAGAGAAACATCATCAGTCACCTCAATGTGTTTTTCTAACATTTTTTTAAGACCCGTGCTTAAGAGATCAAGCTTCAAAACTTGGGGCGTTTGAATTTCCCAGATCTCTGAGCGATCTAGCGTTTGCTTTACAAATCCGTTCGAATCACTTTGTTTGAGGGTATATTTGACTTTCATTCCTAGAGTTGCAGCCCCATGTTGTTCTGCTTCATCTAAAACTCGTGTAACCATCTCCTCGTCGATTAAAGGACGGGCAGCATCGTGAATACAGACGAGTTTAGGGGCACCTTCGATTGCTTTGAACCCTTGATGCAAAGAATCTTGTCTTCGAACACCTGGTAACGCATAACGGATATTCAAAAAATCGGAAACGAAGCAAGAGCGATAAGCAGGATCGCAAACAATCACGATTTCTTGCACACGTGGATGCCTACAAAAAACTTCAAAACTATACTGAGCAACCGGTCTTCCTTTAAGGGGCATATATTGTTTAGGAATAGAAGCTCCCATCCGACTTCCAACGCCACCCGCTAAAAAGATGACTGTCGTATCCCGTCCGTTCATTCTTTTCCTTTTTTCAAAGTCACAATTAACATCTCTGGACTCGCAAAGAAGCGGAAAGGCAACACACTCCCAATACCCCTATTCACATAGATCCAACGCCCTTGCCGTTTATACAATCCTTTGCAAAGCTCAGGTTGCTCCAAAAGCAAGAATTTGTTTCTTATCCCTGGAATGTTGACTTGTCCTCCATGGGTATGTCCACTCAAAATCAAATCTCCAGGACGCCCTTCTAATAATTTAATTCCATCAGGGTTATGCACCAAAATCAAACCAGGATAATTGAAATCATAGGTTTTATAAGCAGTACTAGGATCACATTTATTCACCATGTATTCCCCTAAACCGCAAACATTTAATCCAGATCCTTTAATCTCAACAACTTTATTTTCATTATGAAGTACTGTAAGAGGACTGTTTTGCAAAAGCTCAATCAATTCAGCATGCATTCCAACATTTTTAATAGAGGGAGAATATTGACCCGAAATTTCCCGCTTTTTTAATAAAGCTTTAAAACCTTTTTTGACATTGGAATCTTTTGTATCAATAACAGTATAATTTCCTTCGGGTCCAATGGAGACAGGTAAAGAATAATCGTGATTACCAAAGATCGCAAAAGATCCATATTTTCCTTTAAAATTTTGGATCACTTGGTGAAGTCGCTCCCGATTACCCAACCGGCTATAGCAGAGAAAATCTCCCGTAAAAACAAAAATATCGGGATCAATTTCTTTGATCTTACGTGCCATTTTGCTCAAAAAACGATCAGAAACTTTTGGGTGTAAATGGAGGTCGGAGATTTGTAAAATCTTTAAGTTCTCTAAAGCACTAGGAAGCCTTGCAATTGGAAGCTCTAAATGATTCTCTTTGATGATGTTCGGTTCAACAAAACGGGGCCAAATCCCCACAATGGAAATAGTACACCAAGCATCCCATAAAACTTCTGAAATCGCCCGTTTTTTCTTATCCATGTAAATAGGATATCGGAAGTGACATTTCCAATCGAGATAGAAAAAAAGGCCCAGCCAGAACTGCCGACTGGGCTTGATCAGTATTAACGTTGAGCGTATTCGGGGCTTTCTTTGAGGTGTTTGGAGACTTTGCTGGTCATTTTAAACATATCAATCGAAGCTGAGGAACCGAATACTTTTGCTAATTTGGTATCTGGGTTGATATTGCGCTTGTTGCGAGTATCTTGGAGTTTGTGTTTTTTAATGTAATCCCAGAGTTTTTTTGTAACTTCTGTACGAGCCATGGGGCCGCGGCCGACGATTTCTGCAAGCTCTTCGCTAACATGGACCGGTTTCATAAATGCGGAAGGTTTTTTTTCCTTAGTAGCCATTTTAGACTCCTTTGGTGTTTGGACAGTTGATAAACCTTTTGAATGTCAAGGTTCGCTTGTGCTCCTTGATTTTCCTATGATAGCAGGTTTTAAACCTCCAGCAATTTTATAGTCAATAAACAATTCAACAGAGTTGTAAAAAAGGCTTAAAGCATGGCACTCTAAAAATTAAAGAAATAGCTTCAAAAGGGATTTGTCAATTGATCAAAGATAATACTCATCTTATTGAAAGTCAATTAGATACACTAAAACCTCTTAAGGATACCCTCCTGGACACCCCTGCACTCAAAAACAAATTAGCTTTCTTAAACCAAGACTCTAGAATTATTCGGTTTGTGAAAAGTCATCCGATTTTGGATCCTTTTCTGCAAAAAAGTTCAACCAAAGTGCAGTATCTTTTTAAAGCATTGATAGCTATCGGCCAAGGGCATCTGTTTGAAAATCTAGAAAACCTACCCAATGCTCAAAATCTTCTAAATGACCTCACAAAACAGCTAGAGGATATTGAACAGTTCTACGAGCCCATTGGAGGTATAATTGGATATCAAACCACATTTTTGGAGCTATTACTTGCCCACATAAACCCTCCGGAACCTGATCCTGAGAACCTCAAATATTATAAACCGGTAGGCATTGATATCAGGAGCAATTCTCCTGAAGTCCTAAAAGCTACCCGTTTTGGGATTGAGGGGCTTCCTCTTATCGGAGAGATCTATCCTGTCGGCGGTGCAGGTGATCGACTTCATCTTCTTGAAGAATCTACAGGAAGGCCGCAACCGGTGGGACATTTACCACTGCTGGGAAAAACCCTCATCACTTTGATGCTTCATGACATTCAGGCAAGAGAATTCCTTTATTATAAACTTTACGGCAAACAAATCACGACTCCGATCGCCATGATGACCTCACAGGAAAAAGAGAATCATACCCTCATTCAGGATTCTTGTGCTGAGCTCGGTTGGTTTGGCAGGCCTAAAGAAAGCTTTTACTTTTTTATGCAGCCCTTAGTTCCGGTCATTACTGAAGAAGGACAATGGACGGTTGTTAGTCCTCTAAAGCTTTATCTAAAACCGGGTGGACATGGCGCTTTGTGGAAACTTGCCCAAGATAAAGGGGTGATCCAATGGATGGAAAAACAAGGTCGCTTCAAAGTAATTATCAGGCAAGTCAATAATCCTGCAGCAGGAATTGATCAAGGGCTTTTAGTCTTAGCAGGTATCGGAATTCATGAGAAAAAGTCGATGGGCTTTGCTTCTTGTGAGAGACGACTTAAATCCCCTGAAGGAATGGATATCCTCATCGAGAAAAAAGTCGATGGAGGGTTTGAGTATGGGATCACCAATATTGAATATACCGATTTTGCCAAAAATGGCATCGAAGACCTCCCTGAAACTGCGGGGGGCAAATATTCCATTTTTCCATCCAACACCAATATTTTGTTCGTCGATCTCAATGCGGCTTTGGCAGCCTTAAAAAAATGTCCTATTCCTGGAGTGATGATCAACCTTAAAACTTCGTGCCCTAAACCCTTATGCACAGATAAATCGGAAGAGGTCAAAGGGGGACGCTTAGAAAGTATGATGCAAAATATTGCGGATGGGATGACCGAAAAATTCCCCAAAAAACAAACTCCAAGTGAACTCGAAAAAGCTTAAAACCTTTGTGACTTACAATGAGAGATCAAAAACCCTCGTTACCGCAAAAAAAGCCTACGTTCCAGGGGAATCTCTCCATGATACTCCTCCCGGTTGCTTTTATGAATTGCAAGAAAACCATGAAAAATTGCTTAGAGATACTTGTGGGATAAATATGCCCCCTTTGGGCGACGAAAACACTTACCTGGAGAAAGGCCCCGGTTTTGTGATCCACCTCGATAGGTCTTTAGGCCCCCTCTATTCTATTATTGGACAAAAAATCCAGGGTGGTGTCATTGCAAAAAACAGTGAGTTTCAGCTCGATATCGCCGAAGTTGAAATTAAGAACATCGATTTAAATGGAAGCCTTAGAGTCTTTGCCACGCATATCTTTGGCCATCACAATGCAAATCATGAGATCATCTATAGTTCTAAAAATGGCAAATGCACTTTGAAGGGAGTAAAAATTCGTAATTTAGGAATTGATCGTTCTGCAGAAAACGTTTATTGGAAATTTGGGATCAAAAGACATGAGAGTTTACACATCCATATTTCAGGTTCGGGGGAATTCTATGCGGAAAACGTCGTATTTGATGGAGATTTTGATATTAAAGTTCCTGATGGTTACAAAATAACCGCATACAACGATAAGGATAAGGTACTATTCAAACAGGAAAAAATAGATACTCCCACATGGGAATGGAAATATCGTTTTGATGAAAATGACCAAGTCGTTTTACAACGAGAACAAAGGAATTGAAGAATTATGTGGTACCGATTTTTTAAAGATTATCCCCCCGATTCGCCTTTGATCCAAGAACAGGTCTCTCCAAGCCATGGAATTATCGGTTGCGAAATGCACGAAATCAATGGGTGGGGGGATGAAAAATTTGAGAGTTTGCCGCCACTTAAAACCTCAAAATATAATCCTGCACCTGCTCAAAAATTAGGAAAACAATGACTCAGCAAGGCACGCATACCTGGGACTTGGTGATCGATTATCAGTTCTGTCCTCACTGTGGATATATCATTGAGAGCAGGGACAAATGGGAATATCGCCATGCCAAATACCAGAAAGATTTGGAATGCCCACGCTGCCACACCCGATTTACCCTAACAAAGCAAGTAAAACCAACATTTGGACCTTTATTTGGTGAACCTGAAAAAGCCGATTTTGATTGGAGTTAACAACCATGGGAACACCCCATATTGACCTTCCGGATCCTCGTGAAGAGGCAATTGCTATCGACACTCTAGAAAGGTATTCAGGCTCTGAAGTCAAAGATTTCCAACCCTATTTGCTCCTGACCAATTTTCCAAAATACGTTCTTCAATTTGCTGAAGAACGGGAGCTTTCTGTTATCGAAGGTTCGATGTTTAAAGTTTCACATTCCCCTAAGGATAAAATTTCGATCCTTGATTTCAAAATCGGCTCTCCTGCTGCTGCTTTAATTATCGACTTAATCGCTTTTTTACCTATCCGTGCTGGTTTATTACTGGGAATGTGCGGTGGTTTAAGAAAACATTATGAAATCGGTGATTACTTTATTCCCGTGGCTGGCATTCGGGGTGAAGGAACGTCTGACTTTTATTTCCCTCCCGAAGTGCCTGCAATGGCCAATTTTATGGTGCAAAAGATTGTGACAGAAGTTTTAGATCATAGTCATATTAAATATCACATCGGCATCACCCACACGACGAATAAAAGATTTTGGGAATTTAACAAAGGGTTTCGGCATAAACTGGAAGTCACCCGTCCCCAGGCGATTGAGATGGAGTGTGCGACTCTCTTTACAGCAAGTTACAAAAATAAATTTCCGCTGGGCGCACTTTTGTTAATTTCAGATCTTCCATTAGCTCCCGATGGGAGCGGCATTAAAACCAAGAAAAGTTCGGAGACGGTCTTTATCAAACACACCTCTGATCATGTCAGTAAGGGAGTAGAGATTTTATCTACTCTCGATGAAGCTCTCAAACATCACGCTAAAGGAGTTTTCAGAGGGACCCGACGCCGATTTGAAACCCGCCAGACATAGGTGAATACAATGAACAAAACAAATGATGATCTTAAAATTTTGTTAGAATGGACGAAGCTTTATACAGAAGCTGCAGTCGACACTTTAAAACCTACAGGGGATGTGTTAGAAGTTGGCTTTGGCAACGGCTTTGCCGCTGAAAAGATCCAATCCTATCACCCTAAAACTCACACTATCATTGAATCTAATCCAGACATCTTTGAAGAGGTCAAAAAATGGGCTGCGAAGCGATCGAATGTTACCCCATTCAAGGGCATTGGGAAAGTGTTCTACCTAAGTTCAGTCAATTCGATGCGATCTATTTTAATGAATACCCCCTCAAAGAAGGTTTAGCATTAATCAACTATCTGTTTCCCGATGATCTGCTTAAAACCTCAGAGCAAGCCCAAGAAATATTAGGGGATCTTGAACAAGAAATGTCTCAATCAAAACGACAGTTTTCAGATAAAGAAATCGAGGATTTTTATCAAGCTATCGGGAAATTCAGATCGGAAGAATTGTCGAAATTTTTTGAAACTCTAAAAGAGAATGGGAATATCTCTAAGGATCAATATGATAACGCCCTAAAAAAATACAAGGTCCAATCGGTACTCCAGGCTAAATCTAAAGTCAATAATATGCTTTTTTTTCTGCTCGATTGTCTCAATCATCATATGAAAAAAGACGGTCGATTTTCCTGCTTCTTAAATCTTCAAACCTCGAAATATCAAGATTCACAATTCTATGAGTCGATCATCAACAACCCATTTGTCGACTACCATGAAACAAAAATTAACCTTAAACTTTCCGACAAAACCCGTGAGGCGCTCATTATCTTAATCACAAAACAAGCTTAAAACTCGACTTTGCACAATTTTTGTCATCGTCTTCGGAGAGAAGCTTCCCGCAGCTAAATAAATTTCTTGGAAGGGGTAAAAATACCCTTCCAAGAAATTTATTACGCTGCAGTTTGCTTCTCTCTCGAAGCCGAAGGCAAAAATTGTACAAAGTCGAGTAAAAAACTATTTTATTTTGAATTCTTTTTTTAGGAGGGTGATAAGCTT
The DNA here is from genome assembly GCA_963709145.1 of Parachlamydiales bacterium. Taxonomy (GTDB): domain Bacteria; phylum Chlamydiota; class Chlamydiia; order Chlamydiales; family Parachlamydiaceae; genus JBDHQB01. The sequence continues at coordinate 42,979 of CAVPVT010000083.1, read as the reverse complement.
AGTTTCAAATTCCTCGGGTGTTTTTGGCAAAGACCAAAGAAAACGGCGAGTTTCATCCCCCTTTCCAACATGCCTTTCAACCGTAAATACATACTTTTCCTGACTTGTGCCAATTAGTGCGCAAAGTTAGTTTAGACTACCAACTACCAAGAAAATTCAAAAGCGCCGTACAGCAATGATTTTTGGCCTTACTGAAAAAATGATATGATGATATGAATGATAAATTTTTTAAGAATTAAAACGGAACAGGTTCCTCAGACTGCATTTCCCCTAACTCATCACAAATTTCTGCCCCATGCAGTCTCTTGTATTCCAATTTTCTTCGTCTAAAGTTTACCAATAGTCCCACATGAAGGTTCGAAACTCTTAAATAGTTGAACAATTGCGCTTGATGTTCGCTAACCAAACTCTCACAACATTTCAATTCAACAACAACTGTTCTTTCAACAATAAGGTCAGCTCTATATCGGCCAATCACTCGCCCCCGAAAAACCACCTTAAAAGACTGCTCAGTTTCTACTTACAAACCTTGTTCTCTCATTGCAATTAAAAGGGCGTTTTTGTAAACATTTTCTTGAAAACCAGGACCGAGCTCTTTCATCACTTCAAAGCAGCAGCCCAAAATTTCTCCAGTCAATGCGAAATGTGGCAACTCTTCTTCTTTATCATTTATATCATTGAATCATTTCTTCATTACTTGTCTGAAAATAGCACATTTGTGCGACAACGCGCACTAAATATTTTTTGCAACTTCTTGTATTTCAGCAGCTTTTTATTTACGTAGCTCAAATTTCTAAAAATGGCACAAGTCAGGACAAAGTCGAGTAAAAAACTATTTTATTTTGAATTCTTTTTTTAGGAGGGTGATAAGCTTAGTTTCAAATTCCTCGGGTGTTTTTGGCAAAGACCAAAGGAAACGGCGAATTTCATCCCCCTTTCCAACATGCCTTTCAACCGTAAATACATGCTTTTCACTTTTCAAAAGGGTAAACCCATGCAAAGCTGCAAAAACACGGACACGACTAAACCGATAAAGCCACTGTGCAGGAATTGGTGGGGGGCCAAACCTGTCTTGCAGTTCTTCCTGAATTAGATCCACATCTTCGAATGATAGGGCTTCTCCAAGGCGCTGATAGATCTCCATTCTCAAACTCACTTCGTTCACATAATCTTCCGGAAGGCGAGCATCGATCGGAATTTCCATACGGGTATCCGCCAAATGCTTGGGTGCTTTGCCTTGCAGAGTCTGAATCGTTCGACGCAACATCTTGCAATACAAATGAAAACCGATGGATGACACATGACCCGATTGCTCGACTCCAAGGATATCTCCGCTCCCCGAATTTCTAAATCTCGCATCGCCACTTTCATCCCCCCTCCATAACCGGTAGCCTCGGCAATTGCATTTAACCGTTTGCGGGAGAGATCAGGTAAACTGCGCAAGCTAGGCACAAGAAAATACGCATAAGCCCTTCTATTCCACCGTCCGACCCTGCCCCTCATTTGATATAAATCGGCAAGGCCAAAACGATCGGCACGATCGATCAAAATTGTATTAGCGTTAGGTATGTCGATCCCATTTTCTATAATCGTTGTTGCCACCAAAATATCGGCTCGCCCACTTTTAAAAGCATGGAAAACCGAATCAAACTCATCCGCACTCATTTGACCGTGTCCAATAACAACCCGTGCTTGAGGCAGAAGGGCTTTTATCCGATTGGCCATTTCATAGATTGTATCCACTCGATTATGGATGACATAGGCCTGCCCGTCACGCGCAAGCTCCCGCATAAGAGCATTTTTCATCATCTGATCGGAAGGTTCAGTAATGATTGTTTTTATAGGCAATCGATCTTGCGGTGGAGTATTGATCACAGACATATCTCTAGCACCCGCCAAAGACATGTATAACGTCCTTGGAATCGGTGTCGCTGTCAATGTGAGGCAATCCACCCCCACCCTGAATTGCTTGAGATGCTCTTTTGCTTTTACTCCAAAACGTTGTTCTTCATCGATAATGACTAATCCTAAATCCTTAAAATGCACATCTTGACTAATCAAACGGTGGGTTCCTATCAGAATATCCACTTGACCTTTCAAAGTTTCTTCTAAGGTCTTTCTTACCTCTTTTGGAGTGTGAAATCTGGAGACTACTCCGATCTTTAAAGGAAAATTACCCATTCTTTCAGAGAAATTTTCGTAATGTTGCAATGCCAACACGGTGGTAGGAACCAGCACCGCCACTTGCTTATTGCCACTACCACAGCTTTAAAAGCCGCCCGCATCGCCACTTCAGTTTTACCATAGCCGACATCACCGCAAATTAACCGATCCATCGACTGCTTCGATTGCATATCGTTTTTGATTGCATCCACTGCTCGAAGCTGATCTTCTGTTTCAACAAAAGGAAAATCTTCTTCAAACGCCTGAATGTCGGGTGTGTCGGAAGGGTATTCATAAACCCCCTTGAAGAGACCGCTTTGCATACATATCTAAAAGCTCTGCTGCATAGCCTAGAATCGCTTGCTGCGTCTTCTCTTTTGTAATCTTCCATCGATTACTACCTAATGTATGCAGTTTTGGCGTCTCTTCCCTTAGATCCAATGTATTTACTGATCAAATGCGCCTGATTTAATGGAACATAGAGTTTCGATTTTTCTGCATATTCAATCTGAAAATATTCGTTGATAATGCCTTGATTATTAGGCCGTTTTTCCAGCCCTAAAAACGTCCTATCCCATTATTTAAGTGAACGATAAGTTCTCCTGCCGAAAGATCATAAACTTCTGAGGGGGTAGTGTGAAAAGTGCTGCGCTGTTTTTGCCTCCGAATCTTATAACGGCGGGTAATCTCAGTCATTGGCAGCAACACCGTTTCGATATCTTTGATAACCATTCCGTTGGATAGATAACCTAAAAGATACTGCACATGAGGAGGCAATGATAATTTTCGATCAATGATCTGCTTCAACAAATGCTCTTCTTCCACCTCTGTGGAACATAAGAAATAGAGATAAGCATCCGTTTTAGCGAGGCGTTCCACCCCTTGCAAAATCTCATCTCCTGTGGGTTCTTCTATCTCGGGGCAAAGGCATTCACTAATTGTTTCAAAAGGATGGTGCCACCGCCCAGCTTGTAAAGTCCGATTAAACATCTGAAACTCAATGGGAAGAATCGGTGCGGAGTCTGAATAATAATTTTGCGATTTTTTCCCCAGAACCTTGACTTCCGATAGGTTCTCAATAGGATGGTCAGTCCAATAAAGTTTTTGCAATGCCTGGATTTTATCCATAAACTCTTCAATAGAACTAAAAGCCTTTCCAGTGAAACCACTTCCAATCAAGGAGGCGTAACGGTCTTCTAAAGCGGCCAAATCATCTAAAATGATTAATGTATTGGCACCTAAATAATCGATGATATCGCCAAGTTCCGCCCCATCCTGAATAAACTCCAATTCTTTAGCTGGCATAAGTTCAATCTCATCGACTGGTCTAATCGACTTTTGACCGATCGGATCATAAATCCGCAAAGATTCCACCTCATCACCCCAAAACTCCAATTGATACGGTTCTGGCAGTGAGACCGGAAATATATCGATAATCCCACCTCGGACTGCAAATTCCCCTTTATCCGCCGCTACGGGAGACCGTTGATATCCCATTTCCACAAGTTTCTCGATCACTTGCTCAAATGAATAGGGCATTCCCTTTTGATAACTTAAAGCGCATTCTTTCAAATTGCTGGGGCATAATGAGCTTTTGCAGGCAGGCTTGAAGATTGCTCAAGATGATGCAAGGCTGCTTTTTTTCAGAGATCTCGAATAAAACTCGATAACGATCACCCACAATATCTGGGCTTGGAGGAATATTTTCCGCGGGCAAAGTCTCCCAAGCGGGAAAGTCGATACAGGGTCTTTGGCTGAAAAGCACAAAATCGTGAAACAGCCGTGCCTCTTCTTGGCCAGCACCCGTTAAAATTAACACATGCTTGCCGGTCACTTGCTGAGCAAGAGCAGCCACTAACGCCTTTGGGGCATTCCACAATTCTTCAATTAATACAGAATCGCCGCGTCTCAAAGCTTGCGCTAATTCCTGCAATTTCTCGCTGGTGAACAGTTTTTCCAACACAAAACACCTCAAACCAGAAAGGAATAATCCAACTCTATTTCAACATTTCACGGGCTTTTGCCAGGGCTTCTCCCAGTTTTTGAGGAGCTTTTCCTCCTGCCTGGGCGCTATCAGGTTTTCCTCCCCCGCTTCCTTCAATAATGGGGGCGATAGCTTTGACAATATTGCCGGCTTGTATTCCTTTAGCAGTCCAATCAGAGGTCACACGGACAATCACTTGGCATTTGTCTGGTGCAATCCCTCCTAAGACTAGTACACCTGATTTCAATTTTTCAGAAAGGATATCGGCGCAGAATTTAAGATCCCCAGCATCCATCTCCACTTGAACAGCCAAAAAAGGGATTCCATTCACTGTTTCCGTTTTTGAGAGAAGTTTTTCTGCAATATTTTGCATTTGGGACTGTTTAATTTCTTTAATTGACTGTACAAGCTGTTTATTCTCTTCCTGGAGTTTCTCAACTTTTTCGGTCACTTTCCCACTCTGAACTTTAAGAAGCTCTGCAAGGCCTATTTAAAGTAGCTTCGGTCTCACGAACAAACAGTTCAGCCTCTACGCCAGTCACCCCCTCGATTCGGCGCACACCCGCAGCTATGCTTCCTTCTTTTGCAATCCGGAAATACCCAATAGTGCCGATTGCTGACGTAGTGTGTCCTCCACACAATTCCTTAGAAAAATCAACATCGATCACACGGACAACCGAATCATACTTTTCACCAAAAAACTGTTTGATCTTCTTCTTTTTTCCGAGCCTCTTCATACTTCATCTCTATAGGCTTTGACCGGTGTGTTGAGGCGGATTTTAGCATTGACCAAATCTTCAATTTCACCGATTTCCTCATTCGTCAATGCTTTGTGATGGCTGAAATCGAAGCGGAGCCGCTGCGGATCCACAACCGATCCCGCCTGTTTGATGTGCTCTCCCAACACTTTGTGAAGAGCCCAATGCAAAAGATGGGTCGCTGTGTGATTGTTCGCAATCTTCTGACGCCTTTCGGTATCGATAGACGCGATCAATTTTTCTCCTACTTGGAGCTGCCCCTTCAACACTTTCCCCATATGTCCAACCACGCCTTTAAAGGGAGCGATGGCGTCTAAAACCTTAAACTCGGTAAGAGCACCTCGTAAGGTTCCCACATCACCCACTTGCCCCCCCCTTTCAGCATAAAAAGGGGTCTTAGCCAAGACAATCATCCCTTCTTCCCCTTCTGAAAGGGTATCGACGAAGGTATTATCGACAACGATTGCTTTTACAACCGTATCAGTGCTTGTTTCAGTGTAGCCGGTAAATGTCGTAGCCCCTTCTTTTGCAACAAAAGGCTCGAAAAGATTTTCTGAAGCGATTTGTTTCGCACCTTTAGCCACACCACGAGAACGCTCCTTCGCTTCCTGTTCCAATGTTTGATAACGGATTGTATCTACACTTAAATCAGCATCTTTGGCAAGCAATAGGATCTCTTCAATCGGGCAACCCGTAGGTATCCTTAAGTTTAAAGGCATCATCCCCTGAGATCTCTTTGCCATGAGCTTTTGCTTTTTCCACAATCTGATTCAAAATATTGCCCCCACGCTGTAATGTACGTAAGAAAGATTCTTCTAGGGTCAATATTTCAGCAGTCCGGGCTTGCCCTTTTGTCAATTCAGGATAATCTCGACCCATCGAATGGATTAAAGCTGGTAAAATTTTTGCAAGAAAAGGTTGATCGAATCCCAAAGTTCTCCCGTAACGGACCGCCCGTCGCAAAACTTTACGCAAGACATACCCGCGATCCACGTTGCTTGGTTGCACCCCATCGGCGATCGCAAATGCGAGGCACCGTAAATGGTCAGCAATGACTCTAAAAGCGGGAGCTGTCTTTTTTGTCATATTTTACTCCGGAAATCTCTTCAGTTTTGCGGATAAGCCCCATGATCACATCGGTTTCAAAAAGGCTGTCTACTCCCATCTTTAACATGACCACCCTTTCAAGACCAGTTCCGGTATCAATAGAGGGCTTGGGCAATTTGTCCAATCTACCATCTAGCTGGCGATTAAACTGCATGAACACAAGATTCCAAAACTCCAAATACCGCTCCCCATCGAGATCGTCGATAGGTTTACTCGCGTTGCCAAACTCTTCTCCCCTATCGTAAAGTAGTTCGGAGCAGGGGCCACAGGGTCCAATATCTCCCATTGCCCAAAAATTGGACTCTTCCCCCAAACGGGTGATCCGTTCTTCAGACACATATTTTTTCCAAATTTCAAACGCTTCGTCATCATCTTTATAAACTGTCGGCCAAATGCGATGAGGATCAAATCCAAATACCTGCGTTGATACCTCCCAAGCATATTGGATCGCTTTCTCCTTGAAATAATCGCCAAATGAAAAATTGCCAAGCATTTCGAAAAAAGTCAGATGACGACGGGTATGTCCCACATTTTCTGAGTCGTTATGTTCTCCCTCCCACCCTGATACATTTTTGACTTGTAGCAGCCCGTTTGTAATCCCTAACACTTTTACCGAGAAATACATCCTTAAATCGATTCATTCCCGCATTGATAAACAATAAAGTGGGATCATCATGGGGAACGACAGGAGATGATGCGATGATAGAATGCCCCTGCTTTTCAAAATAATTTAAAAATTGACGCCGTATTTCCTCTGTAAGCATAGAATTACCCTATTCATTTTTAGAATGTATGGCAGTATATCAGTTTGTTTATTAAGTTGTGCATATCTTTCCCTTCTGAGAGTTAGTTGCCAATATATTATACCAATTGGTATAACAAATAATATACCATGGGAAGGTGCGAAAGATGACTACTGCAAAAAATAAGTCAGAACACTGCTCGTAGACTCTGAACTACTTCAACGCCGTTATCACAAACCAAAAACTGTCTTAATCGATTTGGCGTTGAAAAAATATGAAGATCAAATTTTGCTCGAAGAGATTAATGAAGGCTATGCTCGTTTAAAGGCAGATAAAAAAGCATGGAAAGAGGAGCTCAAAGAACGGCAAGAGCTTGAAGGAACAATTGGAGACGGGTTAGAAGATGAATGATAAATTTTACCGTGGAGAAATTTGGCTTTTTGATCCTGATCCTACTAAAGGAAAAGAACAGAAGAAACCGCGACCTTGTTTAATTCTTTCAGTGGATATGTACAACAATGGGCCTGCTGATCATCTAATTATACTTCCATTGACTACAAAGAAAAAATCAATCCCTTCTCACATTGAAATAAAGATTTCGGGACTGAAGGAGGTTAGCTATATTATGTGCGATCAAATCCGTTGTATTTCTAAAGAGCGCTTACTAATAAAGAATCGCCGAGCAGACAAAATCGCTGTCGTTGATGAAAAAACAATGGAAGATATTGAGCGTTGCTTGAAAGCACTTTTAGGATTTAGCTAACTTATACCGAAAGTGATTCAAAATTTGGTTTTTCGACCGCGGGAGCTTTTACGCGGCCGAAAAACCAAATTTTGAATCACTTTCGGTATACAGCAAATACGGCTAGAAGAGCGATGATAGCAAAATAAATTCCCGGAGATCCAATCCAACCTGTCGACTGGTAAGCCCAAAGACAAACCACGCCTGCAGGAGCTTCGATAAGAAAATGACCCAATGTGCAACCAATATTAAGGGAAGTGCAGCGACGTTCAACGGGGATCAACTCTTTCGCCCATAGACGAAAAGGCGCTGCAAAAGCAACCCCTGCAATAATGATCAAAAGTCGTGCAAATAGAGCTGTCATATAATCGGCATTATTCAAGCTATGAAATAGAGGAATTGCCGTGATTACCATGATTGCAGCGCCTGCTAGCATGAATTTTTCCTTTCCAAATTTTGCTGCCAAAAGCCCGCAAAGCGGCAACATCGCAATATCCACAAGAATCAAGGATATATTCATACTCCCTAACTCTGCTTCACTCAAAGGAGAGCTAATTGTCAACAAAGAATTAATGAAAGGGATCCCCATCATGTAAGTCATGCAAGAAAATCCTGAGGCCGCAACAATTGCCATAATGGCAATCCAATCTTTTTTCATATCCCTTACGAACTTACCAAAACTAATAAGACTTTTGTCCTTCTTGCTAGAGAGGTATTCCCCAGTTTTCAGTTAAACTTTGTCGAAACAAATACCCAGCAAACCCCGCTATCGCTCCTGCCCACATCAGCCACCGCCAATGCTTTTGCAAATCACCAAAATATCCGGTTACCGCAATGCACGACGATGCCAAAAGAATCCCCGACATCGTCGCCGCTTCCACAAGACTGCTTAGAAGTGGTTTGCTTTTATGCGAAGCGTGTTCCAAAACGAAAACCGCTGCTCCGTTAGTTTCCCCAGTGATAGAGAAATTTTGCAAAAGACGGGTTATAGCAAGACCTAAAGATGCCCAAACACCTGCATCACTATAGGTAGGAAGACTCCCCATTAAACCTGTTGAAATCGACATCCCGAGCAAACTGAACACTAACGCTTGCTTGCGTCCATGGTTATCGGCAATATAGCCAGAAAAAACCTCCGATAGGACGAGCCAAAGTACTCAAAAACAAGATTCCATACACTTTTATCAAAGCAGTCAAAGGATCTTCATCGACAAAGAATAATGGCCCGATAAAAGGAGCAAGCAACGAAAAAAGAGCTTTGTCATAATGCTCCACAACGTTGCCAATAAGACCACCATAAATATTGCCAAGTGCAACACTTTTTTTTGATGGCTCTGAAATAGACTGTACAGTAATCATATTGTTCACACTTCCTCCGCTGGTATTATCCAGATCAGGTTTTGGGGTAACTCTCAGCTAAAAACGCATTAGTGCGGTTAGCACCCCCGGTGAGTAAGACAGAGTCATTATCAACATCGTGAAGAATACCCGCAAGGAGTTTCATCTGAAATTGACAAAGGAGGAGAAATTTTACTGTCATCGATATAACGGATTTTCGGATCGATGTAGTCTTTATCTACTATCGCCGCAGTTGCTTTGCGCGCTCCTTCAGCAACTTTTTCTGCACTATAAATGCAGGCACCTTTGACCGCTGAAGCAGCATTGTGAACCTTTTCCCTAATAGCCGCTACACCTCTACAGACCTTGATCAAATGACTTGTTTTAATAGGAGAGCGGCTGATATTTTGAAGCAGGGAATCGATCACCAACGTATTTTCATGCAATTTTAGAGCCAAATATGGCAAATCGCTGGTCAGCTTATTCCAAAGATCAATTCCATTCAAAAAAATTTCATTGATGTTGTCGTTTATGAAATCATTGTCGAGATTCATTGCCTGAGAAGCATCATAAACACACATGCTAAGATCAAAAATATGAAATGCCACCATACAGCACAAATACACGATTCTTTTAAACCTGTAACATTTCAATGCTGAAGCGTCCTGCAATGTTTGAAAAGCAGCTGGAGTCAATATAATCGGTTTTCCCCACTGTTTCCAGGAGGGTTTAAGAGGAGCAATTGCATACCCTTTGATCTCTTCAACAAGGGCATTATAATGGATCTGTAACTTTGCATAATTTTCAACGCATTCAACCACCCTTAAAGCAACTAGAACTGTTTGAGCTGCAATCTTGATGCCTCTATTATCACCTGCTGCGAAGTTGAGGGTAGCGCCTCCCAAATAAGCCACAAAACTAGGAACATCCCTTGCCGCTCGCGCCGTACGTGATCCCCTCCAAAATATATGGATCCAGCTTAAAGCTTTAATGCTCTTCGTAAAGAGTGTGGGAACGGGAGTTTTTTGGGGGAAACAGAAACTGTGGTTTGTTGAATAACGTCAACTGAAGTCATATGTCACCTGATTTTAAAGTTTTGGGTAAAATTTCAGAATGACCTTTTACGAATTCAAAATCCACAAAAAGATGCGGTCATATATTGTCGGATGAGAAGCTTTCACTTTATGGGCTGTCACTCTTACATCATATGATTGACATTTGCTGTGAAAAGATCCTTAGTCATTAAACTTTATTTGCAACAGAGTTACATTGAGATCAATAGCCGATATATGCCGAAAGAAACGAAATCCGAGAAAATTCCAGACCACCTATCTAGAATTAAGGAATGCCTTAATAAAGGCTGGTATAGATTTTCACAGCACGCTTTAGATAGAAGGAAAGAACGTTTTAATAAATTATGAAAACTAAAATCGAAAAAGCATATACGTTTAAGGGACTTGGTTTTCCTGTTCACTTGACCAATGTTCCGATGGTTGAGATAAGAGGGGAATTTATTCTTGATATCGACTTTAACAAACTGCAAAAAGCAGTTTTATTGCATTTATGCCACAAAAAAACTCCGTTAACAGGAAATGAAGTCAAATTTATCCGTGAATATTTTTCTTTTACAACAACTGCTTTTGGAAATCTCTTTGGCTATTCACACAGTGCAGTTTTAAAATGGGAAAACCAAAGGGATGCTGTTGCAAGAATTGCTCCAACTGCAGAAATATATCTTCGCTTCTATATGCTGGATTTTTTGCCAAAAGACGCTTTAGATTTTAAAGAGCTGTATCACGAAATTAAAATCCCAGAGCTTGCGAAATACTTGAAGACTTCTCAAGGCTATGCATATATCCCTATTACCATTAACGCAAAAAAAGAGTTAGTTTCCGCTGCATAGTGCAACAGTAGGGAATATTCTGTGTCTGCGTATCCAAATTGTTCCTACTTGCTTACTTATAATCACGACGTTAAGATAGGCTTTTCTGTGTCTTGTTTTTGTTCAAGACATATCTCAGAAGGCGTTCTTCCAAAGATTTTAGGAATGAGCAGAGAGATCTTTTCAGCTAAATTTTCAACAGCAACCTTATAATTTTTTAGAAAATCTGCATGAAGATTTTCGTTAAGGAGGTTAGTTATAGACTTTATAGCCATGTATGGAACGTCAAACCTTTGCGCTACTTCTCCGACAGCTGCAGCTTCCATATCTACAACGTTAGCTTTCAATCGTTTTAATTCAATTAGATCTCTCTCTGAAGGATCTTAGGAATTCCCTGTTGCGACCTTTCCCAGCTTGAATCCCAAGGATTCGGCAGTTTTAAAGATGGGGAGATAGTTGAAATGACCTTCCCCATATTCTTTGAATTTTGGGAGTGAAATGACTCTATCGCAATACACAATCGGACTATCGCTTACATAAACATCTCCGATCCGAGCATCTTTTAAGCCCCCTGCAGTACCTGCACTGATGATCAAATGGGGTTTTAACACATCGATTGTTGCATAGGTTGTTACAGCAGCGGGTTGAGTGCCCACGCGGTCCACCTCATTAACAGGATCTTTGCCATTTTTGATGAGATAAATCTTCTTGTTTTCAATATTAGCTTGAAAGGTCTCTATCCTTAGTTGAGGATTGAAGCCTAAAGTTGTTAGGTCCACCTGCTTCATATTAAATTTACTAATAATTGGTTTGGCTTCATCATCCATAGCGATGATGATTGCAATTTTTTCAATGGGTAAATAGGCTGAGACCATGTTCATTCCTTGCATATTCTCGACTTATGATTTTTCAAGGTTATATTAAACAAACTTTGATTTCTCAGGAAATAAACGCTTTAGAGAACATTAACCAATTGTCGTGGCAAGATTTTCTGCCAACTTTCTTTTCCAGTTGAATATTCACATTCGATCTTTTACCATAAAGAAAAGGAGTTCCTAACGTCTATGAAAGCGTCAAAAAAAGCTATAAAATCTAGTCCTAAAAAACTTACTTTAGCTAATCCTACGAACAATGATGCAAATTCCTACGATTCTGATTTCTTCAATTGGACAAAAAAACAGGCCGTTTTTTTAAAAACAGGCCAATTCACAAAACTAGATCTAGAAAATCTGAGAGAGGAGATTGAATCTTTGGGAAGAAGGGACAAACGATCATTACGAAGCCACACCATCATACTGTTGATACATTTATTGAAACAAAGGTTCCAACCTGAAGGAAAGGGGAATTCGTTTTCATGGAAAAGTTCTATCACAAATGCTGCGATTGAGATTGAACTCGTGCTAGAAGATAGCCCTTCTTTAAGAAATGAATTAATCAAGATGTATTCAAAATGTTATCAAACTGCAAAACAACAAGCGGCCATTGAAACCAAACTGAATACGGATACATTTCCTGAAAAGTGCCCTTGGACAATTGAAGAAGTGTTGCCGTTTTTACAGAGAAAAAAGTCAAAGCTTAGCAAATAATGTTTATGTCAATAACAAGTTTGGCTGTGATTACCTTAGTGACTGTCGTTTTTGCGATTGGTTTCAATGAAACTTTATTTCGAAATTTATCCTACTTTGAAGTAAAGTATGAAAAAACTACAAAAACAAGAATTTTTTGGCTAATATTTTATTTTCTATTTAGTTTAACAATATATTTTTATTTGATGTTCTTGATTATTTCAACTAATTTTGGACATCTAAACCATGATAATGTGTAGTTTGATTTAAGTTTGGAAGTTCTATGGAAATTTGGCTTGATACGGTCAATCTCGAGGTCGTTTCAGATGCTGCAAAAACAGGGATTGTATCAGGTGTCACTACTAATCCTAGCATCCTATCAAGAACTAAGAACGTTGAAGAAACGTTGACCCATCTTCTCGACTTGCAAAATGGGCCTGTGGCTGTTCAAGTGACCACTCAAGATTCCGAAAATATGATTGAAGAGGGGATAAGCATTTTTGAATTTTCTAATCGAATGATCGTCAAAGTTCCAGTGAACAATAACGGATTGATTGCAATGCATCAACTCTACGAAAAGCAAATTCCAGTATTGGGGACAGCAATTTTTCATCCCAAGCAAGCTTTATTAGCTGCAAATCTTGGAGCCGCTTATATCGCTCCCTATTTTTCACACATCGGGGAAATTGGAAATGCCAATGAAATTTTAAAGACCATCGTGACGATTTTGCGAGCAAACAACTCTAAAACTAAACTCCTTGTAGCGTCCTTAAGAAATTTGGATGATTTCATTTACTGTGCTCTTATTGGGGCTGATTCGGTTACTATCAAAGACGATTTATACTATAAACTCGTTGCCGATCATCATTTATCGGAAAAATTTACTCAAAAATTCCTATCTGATTGGCATCAAACGCATGGAAATGGATCCCTAAAAAATCATTTATGCACTAAGGATGTTTCCTATAATGCGAGGTGTATTGATCAACTAAAGCTCTAATCATTGTTTGATAGTGTGTATGCCGTTTTGCTGCCTCTTTTTTAAAGAAAGAAATACTGGATTTTGTTAAGAAAAGAGTTACTTTTGAGGTTTCCTCTTTTAAAACTAAATCTTCAAGTTCAGGTAAAAAATCATCGATGATTTTAATTTCCCCTATGGGTTCATCGCTATATTTAACTTTGCGTTTTTTCATAAATTTTTCTCCCTTTTCTCCAATAACCAGCATCAAAAATGCGGATTTTTTTATTTTTGTAAGTAAAGCGAACAGGCATAATTCCATCATCAACCTTACCAAAAAATTATATCGCTTTTCGCTTGTAGAATGTTCAAGATCTTCCGCAATAATGCGTTTTGGATCCAAAAAAGCTTGTTGAGCTTCAAAAAATGAAATCCCATGTTTGTACACGTTTATGTCGTTCTTCTTGTGATCCCACTCAAATGATTCATCCATATACATATTTTGATACATATCAAATTGCTAAAGCAAAGAAACCGAGTCAGATTCGTCTAAAACTGATATCAGAGCCAGGAAAACTAAATGAATATAAAAATCTATCTAAAACTATACCTGGACCTTCTATATTCAGCTTTCATTTGCAGAGTTTGTTCAACAAAATTCAACACAAAACACGAAGACTCAGAGACACAAAGCTTTTAAGGTGTTCTCTTTGAGTCTTTGAGTCTTCGTGCCTTTGTGTTGAATTTCTTTGTCTTCGTATTTAGAATTGCTGTATCAGAGCTGGACAAATCGAGAAGTTTTCTTTTAACTCGAGTTTTAAAACGGGAATTTCTTTTTTTCACGGTTTCTAGTATCTTGAGGCTTTAAATAAAATTCATTTAGGAAAAATTATGGACTCTTTAGCCAAAACGTCAGAAACGACTCAAACAGGACAAAGCATCAATAATAAAACTTTAGATCCTGATTTAAAACAGGTTATTTTTCCAAAAATCGCCAATACCATCCGCGGTTTATCAATGGATGCCGTGCAAAAAGCAGACTCAGGCCATCCTGGATTACCCATGGGATGCGCTGAATTGGGTGCTTATCTATGGGGCCATTTCTTACGCTACAATCCTAAAGATCCAAAATGGATCAATCGTGACCGATTTATCCTTTCCGCAGGACATGGATCAATGCTTTTGTATTCGGTTCTTCATCTAACTGGTTACGATTTATCACTCGAAGATATTAAGAATTTTCGACAACTTCATTCTAAAACACCTGGTCATCCTGAATCATTAGATACTGAAGGAGTAGAAACCACCACAGGACCTTTAGGGCAAGGAGTGGGAAATTCCGTCGGCACAGCATTAGGTCTAAAAATTCTTGCCGCCAAATTCAACACCGATACCCACAAAATCTTTGATAGCAAAGTGGTCTGCCTGATGGGCGATGGCTGCGCCATGGAAGGGATCAGCTCCGAAGCTTCCTCATTAGCCGGCCACCTTAAATTGGACAACTTGATCCTTATTTACGACTCCAATCGAATCTGCTTAGATGGTCCCTTAGCAGAGTGTTGCTCAGAAGACACCAAGATGCGCTACAAATCCTATAGCTGGGATGTTATCGAAATCGATGGTGCCGATTATGACCAAATCGATGCCGCTTTAACAAAATTACGCACTCATCAAGAACGTCCCACTTTAATTATTGCCCATACGATTATCGGCAAAGGCTCCCCCAATAAGGCTGGCACTAACAAGGCTCATGGCTCCCCTTTGGGACAAGATGAAGTCAAAGCCGCCAAAGCCGCTTTGGGTTGGCCGGAAGAGCCTTTTTTTATTCCCCAAACAGTAAAAGATTTTTTCCAAAAGAAACTGCAACAAGATAGTACTCTGGAACAAAATTGGCAACAACTCTTCGATACATGGTCCAGAGCTAATCCGGAACTTATGCGTGATTATGAGGCGATGATTCACCAAAAACTCCCTGATAATCTTGAAGAAACCTTACAAGCACTGCAAATTAAATCCCCAATTGCCGGCCGAAAAGCCTCTCAAGAAACCCTTAATCTATTAGCTGACATTCTTCCCCAATTGATCGGCGGATCCGCTGACCTTTCCGGTTCAGACCTGACAATGATAAAAAAATATCCTTTGATCGCGCCTGATATGTTCAAAGGGCGGAATATTAAATTTGGAGTTAGAGAATTTGCGATGGCCACAATGGCAACAGGATTAGCACAAACGCAGATGCTTACCCCCTTTATCGGAACCTTTTTGACATTTTCCGATTACATGCGCAATGCCATCCGTCTTTGCTCGCTCATGAAATGCCATGTGATTTATCAATTTACCCACGATTCTATCTTCTTAGGCGAAGATGGACCCACCCATCAACCTATTGAACACTACGCAACACTGCGCGCAATCCCCAATCTTCATGTGATCCGTCCCGGTGATGCCAATGAAGTCAAAATGGCCTGGATCGCTGCTCTCCGTTATAAAGGACCTACCGCATTGCTTTTATCCAGACAAAATATTCCTGATGTTCCAGGAACCCAAGTTCCCTATGCAGAAGGAGTGGGTCGAGGAGCTTACATTATAAAACGGGAATCAAGAACGCCAGATTATACTTTAATGGCCACAGGATCGGAATTGTCTTTAGCTTTCGATGTGGCAAAAGCATTGGAAAACCTTGGTAAATCGGTCCGTGTTGTTTCCATGCCATGCTTCGAATTGTTTGAACAACAACCTCAAGAATACAAACAAAGCGTGCTCGGGGGGAAAATTGGCAAAAGGGTGAGTATCGAAGCGGGGGTCGCCCAGTGTTGGTATAAATATATTGGGTTCGAAGGTATCCCCATTTGTATGGAAACATTTGGCGCATCAGCTCCCGCCAAAGAATTGGCAAAAGAGTTTGGATTTACCGTCGAAGGGATTCTTGAAAGGATCTTGTGAATACCCTATTTTTAGATGCTTTGCAGGGCAAAAACACTTATGGAAAGCCGCCTGTTTGGTTGATGCGACAGGCTGGCCGCTATTTGCCCGAATACCGAGCTTTGCGTTCTAAATTTTCTTTCCTTCAGATGTGTCACACTCCTGAACTGATCGCTGAAATCACAGAAATGCCTTTACGCCGTTATTCTTTTGATGCGGCAATCTTGTTTTCAGATATCTTAGTCATTCCTGAGGCTTTAGGTGTGGGTTTAAGATTTGAAGACAATAAGGGGCCCATGATCGAACGTCCGGTCGAAACCAAAAACGATGTTTTATCCTTGCCGTCACCTCCTATATTCGAAGTCCTTAACTATGTTTCAAAAGGGATTACCTCTATCAAACAAAGGATAAAAGTTCCCCTCATCGGATTTTGTGGGGCTCCCTTCACTGTTGCCAGCTATATGATCGAAGGGGGAGTGAGTAAAGATCTAAAAAAAACTAAACAATGGATGATCAAAGATCCGGAATCATTCCACCTTCTTTTAGAAAAAATTACAGCTTGCACAATGGATTACATCCAATTGCAAATCCTTGCAGGAATTGACGCCTTCCAAATTTTTGACTCGTGGGCATGGGTTTTAGATGATTCCCATTTTCGATCTTTCTCCTTGCATTACATGGATAAACTTGTCAAAAGTTGCAAAGTTCCGACAATTCTTTTTTGCCGTGGATCCTCTGTTTTTGCCCAAATCATGGCAGAATGTTCTCCTGCAGGCCTTAGCATTGATTGGAATGGAAACCTCTCCTATTTAAGGAAAACTTTGCCTCCAAACCTTGCCTTACAGGGCAATTTAGATCCCGATATCCTATATGCTTCAGCGCCCGTTGTTCGGCAGCATGTCAAGCGCCTTTTGCAGAGCATGCAAAACGACCAAGCCTATATCTTCAACTTAGGACATGGGATCCATCCTGATACACCCCTTGCTTCTGTCGAAGCCCTTATCTCTGAAATCAAGAATTAGGTTCTTCATCAGCTTTTTTTGGAGATTCCTCTGAGACACCTGGCATCACTTCAGTAATGGCCGCCTTTAAAACTTCAATTTTGGATCCATCATACATTTTCAAAATAATCGTCTGATCTTGAATTTTGACCACAGTACCTACAATTCCCATTGCAGTTACCCTGTCCCCAGATTTCAATGCACCGCGGGTTTCCTCCATTTGCTTTCTCCGTTTTTGTTCCGGACGCCACAAAATGAAATAGAAAAATATTAAGGCAATCCCGATCATCGTGAAAGTCTGCCAAAACCCTTGGTCTGGAGGTGTCTGAGGAACTTCTGTAGTCTCATCCGCCCACACCTTTGCTTGAGCCATAAATATCATTAAGAAGCCTACTATCCCGGCAAACTTTTTCATGATCCTTCCTTATTTTATTTTTTCCAAAATTGCTATGTTTTCAATGTGGATCGTTTGAGGAAACTGATCCACCGGTTGCATTGCCTTCAATCGATATCCATTATTACATAATTCCTCAATATTGGCCGCTTGGGTTAATGGATTGCAAGAAATATAAACGATGAGGGTTGCTTTCAAATGGAGAATTTGGGCAAGAGCATCTGGATCCAGTCCCATGCGGGGAGGATCGACCAAAACTGCATCAGGCGGTGGAAAATGATCATGTGTTTTGATCTGGTTGAGAACGTGTCCGACCGAACCGGTCAAAATCGTCACATTGTCTAAACCACTAATGCCGGCATTGGTACGAGCATCTAAAGCCGCTTCTGGTGAAAGCTCAATTCCCACCACCTGTTTGGCCCTGCGTGAAGCACATAATCCTAAAGCTCCTGTTCCGCAGTAAAGATCATACACAACGCTTCCATTAGGAATTTCGGCCATTTGAAATGCGCGTGAATACATTTTTTCAGCCTGTCTTGTGTTCGGTTGAAAAAATGCCGAAGGGCTAATTTTAAAAATAATCGGGCGGGCATCCCCTCCGACTCGGTCAGTAATGTGTAAGATTTCCCTGATCGTATCAGGTCCATACAATTGCATCTCAAAGAAATTGGTGGGTGTCCCTTTGGCAATCTGTTGTATACGCAAAAACACGCTTAAGTTTTGGTTGGCATCTACCGGTTCAACAGCTTCGCGTATAAATGCTGTAAAGCTTTCAATGTGGTGTTGATGCAAAGCAAAATCAGGATTCCCTGACACTGTCAGCATCACCATCCTATCTCCAGTCGTGATCCCTTCCCTAACTATCAGTGTCCTGAGCGATCCGGTATTGCTATAAGGATGATACGCCTTCAATTCTGTTTCACTCCACCACTGCCTAACGGCCTTTAAAGCATCAATCATCCAAGGATTTACCAAATGGCAAACTTCCAAATTCAACACTTTACCTCGGGACTGACTCATCATCAACCCTAAGTAGTGATTTCCTTTCACGTCATTGGAAAAGGTGAATTCCATCTTATTTCGATACTCCCAAGGAGGATCACAGGGAACAATTGGATAAAGTTTCACATTGGAAGTGAGTAACTTCGCAAAAACCTTGCGGAGATGGGCTTCCTTATAATGGAGCTGCTTTTCATAGGGGATATGTTGCCAACGACATCCTCCACACATTCCAAAATGGATACACTTGGCGGTCTGCCTTTCTGGAGAAGGTGTAATGATCTGATCCAGTTTGCTTTGGTAGACACCGCCCCGTTTTTTAAGAAGCTGTGCGACGACTTTATCTCCTGGCATCGTAAACGGAACTTCCACTTGCTGAATTACTTGTGCATTCAATTCACAAGAACCGAGACCATACCCGTCCTTAGATAAATGCTCGATAACAAGTTCCACTTTGCGGGGAGCTTTAGATCCTGGCATAACAAATCCTATGCGACAAAAGGAATAGGCTACCAGAGTTGGAATTCAGAATCCAATGCAGAAATTTTTAGAAACGAGGGAGAGGCTTTAGCCTCCCCCCAGCAAGGAACTATCTTTTGCGAGCTGGTAATTTCGCAGAAGGTTTTTTGAAAGATAACGCGTGTGGTCTGTGATGAGCAGCTTTATGGGAATGAGATTTTGCTTTTGGTTTCGCTTTTACGCTTTTTTTGTGAGCGGCAGGCTTTGCTTTTTTGTGAGCTGCATGACCATGAGCTTTTTTAGCAGAAGCTTTACGTGTCCCTTTCGTGCCTTTTTCAGACTTAATGGATTCTTTGCGATAATGTTTCGCAATTTTTTCCAATTTAACAGTTCCTGTGCGAACTCTTTGAGAAGCAGCTTTGTTACCATTATCCGCTTTCTCGAGGTCATGCGTGATATGAGATAACAAATCGCGCATATGCTTTACAGTTTCTTTTAATGCCATGGTTTACTCCTCCATCTTTTATTTAGTCGCTTTCGCATTTAAAGATTATGCGAAATGCGATCTTTTTGGGTTTTCATGACAATATCCTGAATATGATCTTTAGAATATATTGTGCAACATTTTTTTTCTTGAAGGTTAAATTTTCAGCCGATTCTGGAAAAAGATGACCCTATCGTCGAGCTTAATTTGCCTAAAATTATTGCCCTACAATACATCCTGGATATGATGATCGATTTTTTTAAAAAAAATTGGGCGATTTTCAATCAAAAAGAAAAAAATTTTCGCAAGAACGTGTTTTGCTTTAATCCAACCAGATCGTTTATCCTAATTTTTAATGAAATTAGGTAGATTATGCGAATCTTTATTGTGGGAATCCCTCTTTTTTTGTCAGCCTTAACGCAAGCTGAGAATACTTTTGATCTTAATCAAACCCAAGCTGATTTTGATGCAGGTTTATATGAAGCCGTTATTGAACGCTTAGAATCTGCGTTAAACGGCAGCAATGAACCCCAGCATTCCTTAGTACGTTCAGAGTTGGCCTATGCCTATTTGCGATCCGGACAACCTAACCGTGCTATTTTGTTATTAGAAAAAGACTATAAAAATCCGGAAGATCTTTTTGTGCTCGGAGCTGCTTATCAAGCGAAAGGTCAAAATACAAAAGCGATCAAAGCTTTCGAAAATTACCTTTCTCAATCAAATGCCCCCCTGACCTTTAAAGACTCCGCAGAACTCGAGCTCGGATTACTGTTGTTAGATTCCGGTCAAACCGAACAAGCTGAGAAACATTTACTATCTGTCTCTTTTGATCCTGACCAGCCTGAACTGTTTTTAGCTGCGCGTCTTCCTTGCGCCAAAATTGCTTTTTCCCAAGGTAAAAACACCCTGGCAGAAGAACGGATTCAAAGTGTGGCAGATTTACTGCCTCAAGACCATCCTTTAATGCACAAATATGCCCTCGTACGTGCAGAGATGCTTCTGCAAAGGCAAGAATATGCGCAAGCCATCCCATGGTTTGAAAAAGCCCTTCCCAAAAGAAATCGTGAAAAAGCCGAATGGACTCAAGATGCCCTTTATGGACTTGGAATTGCCCACTTGCATTTAGACTTTGATCCCCAAGGAAACTTGGATAAAGCCCTAAAATACCTAGAATGGCTAAATTCTGAATATCCCTCTGAAAAGGCGATTTTAGCTTTAGGACAATGCTATCTTTGGCGCGGGATACGTTTAGATGATCATGGCGCTAAAAATCATGCAAAAGAGCTTCTATCAAACGAAGGCTATTTAAACACACCTAAAGCCCTTGCACAAGCCTTATTATTACGCGCCGAGGCTGCAGATTTTCTTGAAGCTACGGAATTTTATGAACAGGCTATTCCGTATTTTATGCAGGCCAGCGAAAAAGATGAGATCGCCTATCTTCATGGTGCCGCTGCTTTAAGAGGGTGTTCAAAAACAGGTAATGCCTCTTTGAATATCATTCAGCAAGGAATCGAATATGCTCCCAATGGTCCCTACGCCCCCGCTTTGTTTTTGATGCTTGGACAGCACTATGAAAACCAAAAAGACTTTGCAAAAGCTGAAGAAACTTACTTAAAAACTGCTCAAAATTATCCTAAATCCGCCCAAGCTGCAGAGGCCTGGTTTAAAGCTGCATTGAGTGCTGAACATCAAAAGCGAGAAGAAGATAAGATAAAGACATACCGACGATATGTCTATGAACAATACCCCAATTCCCCTTTTGCAGCAGAAGCCTATTTCACCACTTATTCTTATCAAGATTATGTTCAGGGAGATCGTAAAGCGATGCACCATTTGCAAGGGATGCTAGGAAGATTTCCTAAATCCCCTTACACTTTAAATGCACTTTATCTTCTTGGAATCGATTATCTTAGAGATAGGAAAACTCCTGAAGGACGCTGGGTCCGTAAAAAAAGCTTAACATCCGCTATTGATCACTTCAATAAAGTAGAATCCTTATTTAGTGAACTTTACAGCAAAAACCAAATTCCTTCAGCAACGTTAACTTATTATACTTACCTAAGAGATCGTTCTATTCTAGAAAGAGCTTTGGCCAACTTAACCATCGCCGATGAATCGACTGGAGCCAAAAGGCAAATCTATTTGGATTACGCTGTTGATGTCTTCCAAAAAATCATTCAAAACCCTGATAATCAGGTGAATAATAATATCATTGAAGAAGCACAATATGGTCTTGCCCAAGCCTATTTAAAAGCTAAAAAAGAAAAGTTTGCCGAAGCTGTGCTCGATGGAATGTTAGCCCAATACAATGCGATGAATGTTCACAAAGGCTATTATCTCTCAAGAGTTTGGTATGAAAAGGGATGCTAGCAAAACAACAGGAACATTATGCAAAAGCAATTGAAGATTTTACACTTGCCGACCAAACAGCAAAGGGTAATACCCTCACACCTGATCAATTTTTGGATATATGGATCCAAATCAGCTTATGTTATAGGTCTATGGGACGGTATGACCTTGCCATGTTATCCCTCTCTAAAGTCATCAATGAAAATATGATTTCAAGCCTAAGGATCAAGGCTATGTATCTTCGTGCCGAAATCTACGAACTGCAAGGAAGAACGGATCTTGCCCGTAAACAGCTAGAAAGCACCGCCAAAAAAGGGGGGCGAATGGGCAGCAAAGGCCAAAGAAAAATTAAAGCAAGAGTATTATTATGAGTGAGATCATTACGACTTTATTCAACCAAAACTCCAATTGGAACATCATCCTTATCATCATCGGATTCTGTTCTATTCTTAGTTTTACCATATTTATCGATCGGCTCCTTCGACTAAAAAAATCGGAAACCGATACTAATCGCCTTGTTATTGGCTTAAGACGAGCTATCAAAGAGGGCAATATTGTAGACGCGATATCGATCTGTGAACAAACTGGGGGGACTGTTGCCAATATTTTGCGCGCAGGACTCTCTAAGCATAACAGAGGCAAAGCCCAAATTGAACAAGCCATGGAAATTGCAGGCTTGATGGAGATCGCCTCCCTTGAGAAAAATGCTAAAATCTTGTCAGTCATCGCCAATATTGCCCCTCTCATCGGCCTTTTGGGAACCGTCTCAGGATTTATTCAAGCCTTTTCTGAAATGAGAATGAGCGGCCTTGTCGATATTTCGGCATCACGAATTGGTGAAGCCATGGAATTTGCCCTTGTAACAACTGCTGCGGGTTTAGCCGTTGCCATCCCTTCTGTTCTTGCTTACAACTATATCGTAAGTAAAATCGAAGGATTTGTATTGGAAATCCAAACTACTTCGTCAGAAATTGTCGATCTTCTTGTCCACCCAGAGGATGAGGAGTGGAGTCAGCGTCGATGAATTTTAAAACCCGTCTTAAACCCTCCCAAAGCTTGATCGACATGACCCCTCTGGTCGATGTCATTTTCCTAATGCTCATTTTCTTCATCGTGACTTCTGATATCCTCCCACTTAAATCGCTCCATATCGAAAATCCGACGCTGGCAAAAGATTCGATGCCCCTGACTACCCAACTTCTAGTTGTCATGGACGCACAACATGTTATCTATGTCGGCTCCAAAAAAGATATTGTCGATTTAGAAACCCTCAAAAGCAATTTGCAAAAAGAACTTAATGATCTCAAAAATCAACATCACGGCATCGAGCCGGCTATAGTCCTCAGTATTGATAAAAGAGTCGATTATGGGATATTTCTCAAACTCTTTTCCATCGCCCAAGAGGTAGGTTCCCGTGTACGTTTGGTTTACCAACCTGAAGACCGTGCGAGGGGGGAATTTTAATGCTTAGACTGAAAAGGGTGGGGGGAGCGGATCAAATCACTCTGTCCATGGCCGTGCGGCAACCCTTATTCAACCGCGATTTTTGCATAGCCCTTGCCTGGGCTCTAGGGATCCATATTGCCGCGCTTCTTCTCTTTACAATTAATATCTTGTCCTACAGTGGGAGTAAATCCCTATTTCCTCCTGTGACGGTGATTGCCACCCCTGAATACCCTATGAGTGGTAGCATAACAGCGGAAGCTGACCCCGAATCCTATCTAAATCATACTGTATCTAAACCTCCTACTACAAAATTCACCCCCCCTTCTCT
The DNA here is from genome assembly GCA_963709145.1 of Parachlamydiales bacterium. Taxonomy (GTDB): domain Bacteria; phylum Chlamydiota; class Chlamydiia; order Chlamydiales; family Parachlamydiaceae; genus JBDHQB01. The sequence continues at coordinate 19,354 of CAVPVT010000083.1, read as the reverse complement.
TATCCCAGATCTTTTGTTTCACGACCCTAATATCTTTAAAATGAATGTATCTATCCCCGACTGGCCGACTCCCAGCACCTCTCCCCCTTCCTTCAAAATATCTGCGACAGGCCATTTAGCCGGATTGAACTTTGTTACTCCTCCTCTCCCCCATCTAAATATATTTGGAGATTTTGTGACTTCGTTCCAGGTGAGGGTTCAAGGCAAAACAGGAAAAGTGTTTTGGTATAAATTGCAAAAATCCTCGGGTCAGCCCCTTATTGATAAAACCTCCGAAAAAATGTTGCGTATCCTAACATTTGAAAATTTTTCCGAAGACGAAATTCACGGAGGAATCTTGGAATTCGCTTATCATTTGGAGGACAGTAATGATTGAACTTACTCCTTCTTCAGCACTCATGCTTTACCTGCTCATGACCCTTTCCTTTGTCCTAGGTCTTTGGGGTTATAGCCATTACAAAACGCGTTCCCGTAAAATATTCACTGCCCCAAAAGAGCTCTACCTTTGCGAGTATTGCACTGCCATTTATATCGATGAAGCTCATCAAAGTGTTACTCAGTGCCCAGAATGCAAATCCTTTAACAAAAACAATCCATTTAAAAAATAGAATTCGGCAAAAAAGAATAGTTGTTAATCAAGGAATTATGTTAATGTTACGGATTATTTTGTAATAATTCTCCTATTTTAGGAACTACTTATGCCCTCCAAAAAAAAAGGTTCACTCCTGGGTGGTATCCTTTTAGTCGCTGGATGCTGTACAGGGGCGGGAATGCTTGGTCTCCCCGTAATGACCGCGCCAGCAGGATTTTTCCCCTCGATGGTGTTCTTTCTTCTAAGCTGGTTTTTCATGATGTTCACGGGCCTGTTAGTGTTGGAAGTTAATCTTTGGCTCGGAGAAAACACTAGCTTTATCTCTATGGCCGGAAAAACCTTAGGCAAATTTGGACAAGGAATTGCGTGGTTTTTGTTCCTTTTTCTTTTTTACTGCATCATGATCGCCTACTCATCAGGTAGCGGTGTCCTCTTCGTTGATTTTCTTAACGAACGTTTTGGGATTACCCTTTCACCTGCTTTTGGCAGCATTATCATTGTGACTATTTTTGGTCTTTGTCTTTATGGTGGTACCCTCATTGTTGACTATACAAATCGACTTCTGATGGTCGGCTTATTTATCTCTTATCTTCTTCTAGTGTTGTTTGGATTACCCTATATCAACCCCCATTTACTCACCCATCGAGATTGGTCTTCCGCCTGGTATGTCGTTCCCCCCATGATCATTTCATTCGGATATCATAACCTTATCCCTACCCTCAATGACTATATGCAAGGGGATGTTAAACGGCTTCGGTGGACCATTATCATTGGCAGCTTAATCCCATTTTTTATCTATATCCTCTGGGAAATTCTGGTCTTAGGACTTATTCCGCTAGAAGGTCCCAAAGGTGCATTAGCAGCCTTAAATGAAGAGGAAATGGTGACACGTGTTCTCAAGCATGCTATCGGTAGTAATTTGATCCTCGACCTTATTCAGGCTTTTGCCTTTTTTGCGATCGTAACCTCATTTTTAGGGGTTGGAATTAGCCTCATCGACTTTCTCGCCGATGGGCTCAATATTCCTAAAACGAATTCTGGAATACTTTTACTGTGTATTCTCGTTGTCGTTCCGCCACTTTTATTTTCGCTTGTCTATCCAGATATCTTTTTAACCGCTTTGAATTACGCCGGAGGCTTTGCTGCCGTGACACTCTTTGGAATCCTCCCGGCGATTATGGTATGGGTATCAAGAGAAGCTTATTACCATAAAACCAGTTGGGTGGCTCCTGGAGGAACTTTTGCCCTAATCGTAGTGGTACTGTTCGCACTTTTTGTCATCACTATGGAAGCGCTCTACGAATTTGTAATCGAATAGGCCACCCATGTCGAAAAGTAAATTAGCCGGAGGAATTCTCCTCGTATCAGGGACAACAATTGGCGCAGGAATGCTTGCGCTTCCTGTAGTCACCGGTATGGCAGGGCTGCTCCCCACCCTCTTACTGTTTTTGGTCTTCTGGATTTTCATGACCTACACAGCGTTGCTAATGTTGGAAGTTAATCTATGGATGAAAGACCATTCCAACATGATCACTATGGCAAAAGAAACTTTAGGCAAATGGGGGAAATCGCAAGCTGGGGAGCTTATCTGTTTTTACTTTACGCCTTGACTACGGCTTATCTTGCTGGCTGCGCACCGCTTGTTGTCAATTTTCTACAAAATCTTTTTGGAGTGACCCTTCCAGCAGCTTTTGGAGCTTTGCCTGTTTTAATCTTGTTTGGATATTTTATCTACAAAGGGGTGCATGCTGTTGACTGGATCAACCGGTGGATGATGATCGGTCTGGCAATCGCCTATGCCGCTTTGGTGATATTGATTATACCTTATGTCGACACAGCATTTTATCGACATATAGAATGGCCTGCAACTGTGATTGCCATCCCGTTTATCGCCACCTCATTCGGATTCCATGTCGTGATCCCCAGCCTTACCACTTTAATGAATAGGGATCCCCGCAAATTACGTTTAGCCATTTGGATCGGGAGTGCTATTCCTTTGGTCGTCTACGTCATCTGGATTGTCCTGACTTTGGGGATTATCCCTTTAGAAGGTAAAAATGGAATCTTAAATGGTTATGCCGAAGGCGCCAATGGCGCATCTTTATTGGGTTCAGTCCTTGGAAGCCCATTTTTAGATGTCCTGGCAAGCAGTTTTTCCTTTTTTGCGATCATCACATCTTTTCTTGGGGTTTCGATAAGTCTTTCTGATTGTCTATCCGATGGCTTAAAAATCCCAAAAAATCGGACCGGAAAATCGCTGCTTTGTCTTTTGACCTTTTTGCCTCCTCTCGCGTTTACCTTAACCGATCCTCGCGCCTTCTTAAGCGCTCTCGATTATGCAGGTGCATTTGGTGTGATGTTTCTGCTCGGTATGATGCCCGCTCTCATGACATGGAGTGGACGCTATCGACAAAAACGGCTTTCGATTTATACTGCTCCTGGAGGCAAATTAACCTTAAGCGCTGCCGTTCTATTTTCTGGCAGCGTCATTATTTTTGAACTTTGCAGAAAATTAGGTGTGCTATGAATAAAAAGCGTGTTTTGACGGGCGACCGGCCCACCGGAAAATTGCACTTAGGGCATTATATCGGCTCGATCAAAAATAGAATTGCCATGCAAGACCAATACGAATGCTATTTGATTATCGCCGATCTACACCTTCTGACTACCAAGCCCTCTAAAGAAGAGATCCTAGCTGCACGGGAAAATATCCATGAAATGGTTCTCGACTATTTAGCGTGTGGTATCGATCCCACTAAAACTACGATTTATCTCCAATCTGCAGCACCTGCCGTCTACGAAATGAACTTGATCTTTGAGATGTTAATCTCCCTAAACAGACTCACCGGTTTGCCTAGTCTTAAGGAGATGGCCCGTAATGCCCATCTTGATGCAGAGAGCATCCCATTCGGATTGATTGGATATCCTGTTTTGCAAGCGGCGGACATCCTGATGCCCAAAGCAGAAATAGTGCCGATTGGCAAAGACAACGAAGCACATGTCGAGCTTTGCCGTGACATTGCTCGTAAATTCAACTTGCTTTATGGGGAAATCTTGCCACTGCCAGAACCTTTGCTGAGCTCAACTCCGACATTGATGGGTACCGACGGTTCAGGCAAAATGAGTAAGTCTGCAGGTAACTGCATCTTCCTGTCCGATGATGCTAAGACTGTCGAAAAGAAAATTAAAACGATGTACACCGATCCCAACAGAATTCATGCGCACATTGCCGGCACAGTCGAAGGAAACCCAGTTTTTCAATATCACGATGTTTTTAATCCAAATAAAGGGGAAATCGAGGATCTCAAAACCCGTTACCGTGCTGGAACAGTAGGGGATGTTGAAGTCAAAGACAAGCTCATTATTAACATTAACAATTTTCTTGAACCTATTCGTGAGAAGCGGCACCACTTTGAACAACAAAAAGGACTGGTGGAAAAGATCATCTACAATGGCACCTTAAAGATGACTGAAGTCTCCAACCAAACGCTCAAAGAAATGAAAAGCGCTATGGGCTTAAGTGGAACCTGGAACAAAATCTCTCGGATTGCTCGCGAAACAAACTAAAATTTTAGTTTTTTATGAAATTTGAATTAAAAACAGACTTCAAGCCAGATGGCGATCAGCCCCAGGCGATCGAAAAGTTGGTAAAAGGGATCAAAGCTGGTAAGAAAGCGCAAGTTCTTCTGGGAATTACTGGATCCGGCAAAACTTTCACGATGGCAAATGTGGTCGAACAAGTCCAACGTCCCACCCTTGTTCTTGCCCATAACAAAACATTAGCAGCGCAACTCTACCAAGAATTTAAAAGCTTCTTTCCCAACAATGCCGTCGAATATTTCGTCTCCTACTATGACTACTACCAACCAGAAGCCTACATTCCCCGCACAGATACTTATATCGAAAAGGATATGTCGATCAACGATAAGATCGATAAAATGCGCCTAAGCGCCACCCGCTCCTTATTAGAAAGAGATGATGTTTTGATTGTTTCATCAGTCTCCTGCATCTACGGCTTGGGCACTCCAGAATATTATAAAGGAATGAACCTTACACTCAAGGTCGGCCAAACCCGGCGACGTGACGACATCCTAATCCACCTTGTGCAAATGCAATACCGTAGGAACGATTATGACTTCTCCCGTTCCACATTTAGAGTCAGAGGCGATGTCCTTGAAATCTTCCCCGCCTACGAAGATGAGATTGCCGTCCGGATCGAATTTTTTGGAGACGACATCGAAAGGATCAGTATCATCGATCCTTTAACTGGCAAAGCCCTACAAAGGATCAACGAGATCACCATTTACCCCAGTTCTCACCACGTCACTCCCGAAGAGGTGCGTGAAAAGGCTATGGAAACAATTAAGATGGAACTCAAGGAAAGGGTCGATTTCTATGAAACAGAAAAAAGATACATCGAAAAGCAAAGAATTTTTGAACGGACAAATCACGACCTCGAAATGATCAAAGAGATCGGCTTCTGCAAAGGGATTGAAAATTACTCCCGCCATTTTAGCCAACGGCTTCCTGGTGAACCACCCCCTTGCCTCATCGATTATTTCCCCAAAAATTTTCTCATGATCATCGATGAGTCTCACCAAACGATCCCCCAGCTTCATGCCATGTACAATGGAGACCGTGCCAGAAAACACGCTTTGATTGATTTTGGCTTCCGCCTCCCATCCGCCTACGACAATCGCCCCTTAAAATTTCATGAAAGCTATGACCTAATGAGCCAGGTCGTATACGTTTCGGCAACTCCCGCTAAGTGGGAGGTCCAAGAAGCCGAAGGGGATATCATCGAACAAGTCCTCCGTCCCACAGGGCTTTTAGACCCCATTATCGAGGTTCGTCCTGCGACGGGCCAAATTGACGATTGCTTAGAAGAAATTCGAGTTCATACCCAAAAAGGGGGACGCGTTTTAGTCACAACACTGACTAAACGCCTTGCTGAAGAACTCACCAAATACTTACTAGATTTAAATGTGAAAGCAAAATATCTGCATTCCGATATCGACACGATTGAACGGATGCAAATTATCCGCGATCTCAGAACAGGGGACTTTGATGTCTTAGTGGGGATCAACCTGCTCCGAGAAGGATTGGATATCCCTGAAGTTTCCTTAGTTGCAATTTTGGATGCCGATAAAGAAGGGTTTTTGCGCAGCGAAACCTCCCTCGTTCAAACCTGCGGAAGAGCTTCCCGAAATGTTGAAGGGCGTGTGATTATGTACGCCGATAGGAAGACCGATTCCATTTTGAAGACAGTGGAAATCACCAACCGACGCAGAGCGATGCAAGAAGCCCACAACAAAAAACATGGGATTGTACCCAAAACAGTTTCACGGGAAATTACCCTCCTTGTTGAACCTGAAGAAGCAGAAGAACCCACCACGATCAAACAAGCGGCTCATCACCATGCCGCTGAAGAACATCATGAATACCTAACCACAGGTGAAGTTCAAGAACGTATCGCTTATTATGAAAAGGAGATGAAACTCGCCGCTAAAGAAATGCGTTTTGAAGATGCTGCCCACTACAGAGATCTGATGCGCCAATATCAAGCTTTAGCGATTTCTTTCTCTTAGAAAAACTACCACAGAGCCCACAGAAAGCACAGAGAGGGATCTTGTAATGATCCCTCGAAGATGCTGCCCACTACAGAGATCTGATGCGCCAATATCAAGCTTTAGCGATTTCTTTCTCTTAGAAAAACTACCACAGAGCCCACAGAAAGCACAGAGAGGGATCTTGTAATGATCCCTCGAAGATGCTGCCCACTACAGAGATCTGATGCGCCAATATCAAGCTTTAGCGACTTCTTTCTCTTAAAAAAACTACCACAGAGCCCACAGAAAGCACAGAGAAGGATCTTGTAATGATCCCTCGAAGATGCTGCCCACTACAGAGATCTGATGCGCCAATATCAAGCTTTAGCGATTTCTTTCTCTTAGAAAAACTACCACATACTCTAATTGCGCACATAGCTGCGCAACCATGGTAGGCCAAAAAAAGTGGCCTACTCCTCAAAAAAAAGTGTACATAGTACACATGGAGTAGCAATTGCTCTCCAATAACAAAAAAACGCGGGCTCTACGGCCCCTAAATGAGGAGTAAGCCAATGACTTATTATGCAGGTTTAGATGTTTCTATGAAAGAGACCTCAATAGCTATCATTAATGAAAGTGGAAAAATTATACTTGAGACTTCGTGTAAAACGGATCCGGAAAATATCTCTAAAACACTAACTGATACAGGCTTAGTTCTTGAAAAAATCGGCTTAGAGTCCGGTTGTATAAGCTTTTGGTTAATTGAAGAACTTAAAAGATTTGGCTTATCAGCTATTTGCATAGAATCAAAACAAATGGCAACAATTATTGCCTTAAAGGTTAACAAAACCGACAAAAATGATGCTCGATTGATAGCCAATGCCATGAGATGTAATCTTTACAAAGAAGTCTATCATAAGTCCAAAAAATCAATTGATGTTGGACTACAGATGAATGCAAGAAGAACTCTCGTTGATGTACGCACTAAGCTAAAAAACAGCATACGAGGATTCATAAAAGCTTATGGAATACGGTTAGGGTCTATTTCACATCTGAAGTTCCCAGATGCAGTTAGATGTTCAGTAGAAGGTTGTGAGGATCCTGTGCGGTTATCAATTGAAGGACTTTTAAAATCCTATGAAGAAGTATGTAGAAATATCGATGAAGCTGAAAAAGAACTTGAAAAGCTATGTAAAAAAGACCCAGTAGTAGAACTTTTTGAGACCATTCCAGGTGTAGGTACAATCACGGCCTTAACTTATAAAGCTGTGATTGACAATCCCTATCGCTTTACAAATCCACGTGATTTAGGAGCATACTTAGGGTTAACTCCAAACCAATACTCTTCTGGAGATACTGTTAAGCAAGGAAGGATTTCAAAATGCGGATGTTCAGAGTTGAGGACTTTGCTTGTGGAATGCGCTACGGTAATACTAACTCGAACTTCAGGATGGACCAAGTTAAAAGCTTGGGGACTTAAGATTATGAAAAGAAGTGGTTTAAATAAAGCTAAAACGGCAGTAGCAAGGAAATTGGCCATAATAATGCTGAGGATGTGGCAACAAGGCAAAGAGTTTATTTGGGGTGAAAAGAAAGAGAAAAATAATAAAGAAGCGTATGCAGTTGTATAACTTAAATTAGAAGTAAATAGTTCATCGTGAGCGTTAACAACGGAAACTTTTTTGAAGCAGACCGAAAAATATATATTTTTGAGTGAGGGCGTGCTCTGTTTGGCACTTGGATGCCGTCTACCACATTGCCTCACTCAACTTTTCGACGCAGTATATTGGATGGAGCATGTCGATAGATTTGACAGTTCAAGAATCCGGAGAGAACAGCGGAAAGAAGCTTCAAAAACAAGTGTTTGCAAATATGCTCAAGTTGATTTGATTGAAACGTACTTTAAAATTAGCTTCGCTTTTTCCGCTCTGCTGAGCGGAAAAAGCTCCATTTTCCTTGAGAGGGAAGAAAAAGGATTGAGGATAAGAAAATGGGTTGACTTTAAGCGCGCAATTAGAGAACAGAGCCCGCAGAAAGCACAGAGAAGGATCTTGTAATGATCCCTCGAAGATGCTGCACACTACAGAGATCTGATGCGCCAATATCAAGCTTTAGCGATTTCTTTCTCTTAGAAAAACTACCACAGAGCCCACAGAAAGCACAGAGAAGGATCTTGTAATGATCCCTCTCTGTGCTTTCTGTGGACTCTGTGGTAGTTTTATCTTCCGCTATATCGACACAAAATTTTTAGACCTATCAATAGACCTCTTTCAAAACTGCTAATGGCCCCTATTCGAGATTATTTTCTCTCTAAGAGTAATCTTTCAAGCTCCTCAAGATCAAGAACTGAATCGGCTTCAATTCGATGGGGAGAGATTCGCTTTGAGTTCTTCGATCCTATTTTTTTGTTGCGAGACTTGTACTTGCAAAGACTCAATTTTGGCTCTGCCGGTACTCCCACGTTTGCAACCTTGCAGCTTTAATTCTAGGTAAGCAAGATGCTGTTCAGCGCGGTTGAGTTTATTTTCTATTGAATTACGTTCAACATTTGCTAATGCGACCTCAACCTCATGGAGTGGAACCTCAGGTAATGGTAAAGCTTCCTCAGCATTCTCTTTCTCTACATCTTCATCGACTGGATCATTTCCGACACCACAGTCAATTTCAGGTGACGGAGCAAGTTCTTCCCCGCTATTTCTTTGAAGATCTTCGGCATTTTCAGAATTATCTTCTGAGGAAGGAGCATTAAAGGGATTCCTCCATTGCGCCAAAACAGGCGTCGCGCGTGGAGGCGCCTCAGGGGTAGGAGCAGGTGCCAATTTTGGCTGAGTGACGGGCGGCGGCGGCGGCGGCGGCGGAGTAGGAGTTGCTACTACTGGAACAGAGGATCTCACCATATTGCCCAGAGGGGTAGTTTCAGTGGATTCAGCATGATTAAGAAAACTTCTGCCATTATCATAGTGAGTCGTAAGCTTTCCATCTCTAATTTTAAACCGAAAGGTCTCATCCCCTCTTCGTAAAGTCACACTTTCTCCATTCATCACTCGATTAATTGTTGTGTCTGAATTTTCACGTGCCCAATGTGCGTTATCTTTGTAGCCCCCCTTCAAGAGAGTATCAACAGATTTTTTGATTTTATCATAAGCATTATTCCAGTTTTTATTCTCTTGTGAAAGGCTAGGAGCAGGTGCACTTGGGGGAGGATTTGAGGCTGCAGGAGCAGGTGCACTTGGGGAAGGGTTTGAGGCTGCAGGAGCAGTTGTGGAAGGGGCTTGTTCTCTATATTTTAAATGTTCATCGACTTCAAAAGAGAGGCTGGCTGCACTTGATACCAATCCACCTACTAAGGCTGCATCTTTGACATTTTTACTCCATTTCTCTTTTTCAAAAACATTTTTTACCACTTGATTTGTTCCAGCGCTGACCCCCCCTGTGATGCCATCATTTATAACGCGAATGGCAGGTGTCATTGCTTGTGGTTTCAATATCTTGTCACATTGTGCTCCAATTAAAGAACCTATAGATCCTGCAGCAACCTCTCCAAGGACGTTCACAGATTCCCCTTTTAAAACTTTTATTGAAACAGTAACAGCTGAAGAAACAACTCCTTTTGCCACTGCTACTACGACCGAAGATTGCTTGGCTAATTGGGTAGCAACTTGGGCTCCTACTGCCCCAGTAATTAAGCTAGTTGCGGCCCCTAAAGAGGCTTCCTTTAAGCATGACCATCTACTATATTTTTTGTCTTGATCGTTTGTCGAAATGCTGTACAGGGTAGCAGATACTCCAGCGCCCAAGAGTGCGCCTCCACGTTGTGGGTTAGAGGGAAGCATAATCAGCCCTCCAAGGATCATGGTACCTCCCAAAGCAATTCCTTCATTTTTATTCATAACTCTCCTCATGATGTCAATTGTAAATCGGAGATTATGAATTAAATTAAAATTAAAAACAAAGTATTTTAATTTACTTAAACCCCAAGTTCAAGAAATAATCGCATCACTTGAAGCTAAAAACTTCAAAAAATTAGTTTCTCGCTATTGTTTGACCTTTAAAAAAGGATGATCAAAATGCGAAAACTTCAAAAATTAACTTTCAAGAACGAGAACTGATCTATCAATAGAAGCACGGGAAATTATCCTCCTCGTTGAACCTGAAGAAGCTGAAGAAACCACCACGATCAAACAAGCGGCTCACCACCATGCCGCTGAAGAACATCATGTAATGATCTCTCTCTGTGTTTTCTGTGGGCTCTGTGGTAGTTTTATCTTCTGCTATTTGGTCACGTCGGCAGCAAGGGATCTTGTAATGATCTCTCTCTGTGTTTTCTGTGGGCTCTGTTCTCTAATTGCGCGCTTAAAGTCAACCCATTTTCTTATCCTCAATCCTTTTTCTTCCCTCTCAAGGAAAATGGAGCTTTTTCCGCTCAGCAGAGCGGAAAAAGCGAAGCTAATTTTAAAGTACGTTTCAATCAAATCAACTTGAGCATATTTGCAAACACTTGTTTTTGAAGCTTCTTTCCGCTGTTCTCTCCGGATTCTTGAACTGTCAAATCTATCGACATGCTCCATCCAATATACTGCGTCGAAAAGTTGAGTGAGGCAATGTGGTAGACGGCATCCAAGTGCCAAACAGAGCACGCCCTCACTCAAAAATATATATTTTTCGGTCTGCTTCAAAAAAGTTTCCGTTGTTAACGCTCACGATGAACTATTTACTTCTAATTTAAGTTATACAACTGCATACGCTTCTTTATTATTTTTCTCTTTCTTTTCACCCCAAATAAACTCTTTGCCTTGTTGCCACATCCTCAGCATTATTATGGCCAATTTCCTTGCTACTGCCGTTTTAGCTTTATTTAAACCACTTCTTTTCATAATCTTAAGTCCCCAAGCTTTTAACTTGGTCCATCCTGAAGTTCGAGTTAGTATTACCGTAGCGCATTCCACAAGCAAAGTCCTCAACTCTGAACATCCGCATTTTGAAATCCTTCCTTGCTTAACAGTATCTCCAGAAGAGTATTGGTTTGGAGTTAACCCTAAGTATGCTCCTAAATCACGTGGATTTGTAAAGCGATAGGGATTGTCAATCACAGCTTTATAAGTTAAGGCCGTGATTGTACCTACACCTGGAATGGTCTCAAAAAGTTCTACTACTGGGTCTTTTTTACATAGCTTTTCAAGTTCTTTTTCAGCTTCATCGATATTTCTACATACTTCTTCATAGGATTTTAAAAGTCCTTCAATTGATAACCGCACAGGATCCTCACAACCTTCTACTGAACATCTAACTGCATCTGGGAACTTCAGATGTGAAATAGACCCTAACCGTATTCCATAAGCTTTTATGAATCCTCGTATGCTGTTTTTTAGCTTAGTGCGTACATCAACGAGAGTTCTTCTTGCATTCATCTGTAGTCCAACATCAATTGATTTTTTGGACTTATGATAGACTTCTTTGTAAAGATTACATCTCATGGCATTGGCTATCAATCGAGCATCATTTTTGTCGGTTTTGTTAACCTTTAAGGCAATAATTGTTGCCATTTGTTTTGATTCTATGCAAATAGCTGATAAGCCAAATCTTTTAAGTTCTTCAATTAACCAAAAGCTTATACAACCGGACTCTAAGCCGATTTTTTCAAGAACTAAGCCTGTATCAGTTAGTGTTTTAGAGATATTTTCCGGATCCGTTTTACACGAAGTCTCAAGTATAATTTTTCCACTTTCATTAATGATAGCTATTGAGGTCTCTTTCATAGAAACATCTAAACCTGCATAATAAGTCATTGGCTTACTCCTCATTTAGGGGCCGTCAAGCCCGCGTTTTTTTGTTATTGGAGAGCAATTGCTACTCCATGTGTACTATGTACACTTTTTTTTGAGGAGTAGGCCACTTTTTTTGGCCTACCATGGTTGCGCAGCTATGTGCGCAATTAGAGTATGTGGTAGTTTTATCTGCAAAATTTTTATCGATAATCGGCTCTTAAGAAGCTGCCGCTTTTTGAAGCCTTTCCGCAATGGTCAACCAAAGACCCGATTTAGGAATCCGCATATCCACCCAAGCAGAACTAATATTTCGTTGATCTAGCTGACGCAAAGTATCATAAAGAGATTGGGAAACTGCGATCGGATTGTCGGAATGCCCTAAAGAAAAGAGGGGATGTCGCTCCGGGTAATGACGATTTGAATATCCCACAATAGCTTCACAAGGCACATACTCTTCAGATAAAACTAAATGGGCTTGCGGAGCATAATGGCGATAAAGCTGACCAGGACACAATACCTGATTTCCAACTTCTGGAATATATCCCAGAACAGATTTGAAAGCTTCCGGAGGTATCGATCCTAATCTCAAAATCTTCCACTCGCCTTCATGCATTCCCAGAATTGTCGATTCCAATCCTCGCGTACAAACACCCCCATCCAACACCGGAAAATCAGCTCCAAAATCAGTTTCCACATGAGATGGAGCCGTTGATGATGGGCGGCCAGACATGTTGGCTGATGGAGCAGCTAAGGGACCAATAGCCCGCAACAGATTAAGCGTCAATGGATGTTCTGGAATTCGAAATGCAGCCGTGGGTAATCCAGCACGCACTTTTTCAGGAATGTTGGGTGCCGCAGGCAACACCAAAGTCATCGCGCCCGGCCAAAAAGCCTCGGCCAATGCAGCTCCCTCTTTCAACGAACCTTGCGCTAACAGACAGACTTCCTCAAAAGAAGAAGCATGGATGATTAACGGATTTTTTGCAGGACGACCCTTTAAGGTGTATATTCGATCGATCGCCTCAGAACAATGAATGGACGCTGCAAGCCCATAAACTGTTTCGGTGGGTATAGCAACAACCTCCCCATCCCGAATCCTTTGAATCGCTTCTTGAATCCCAATTCGCATATCATTTCATCTTGCTGATAATATCTTTCAAAGCCACTGCAAAAGCATCAATTTCTTCTTTGGTGTTGTAAAGTCCAAAGGAAATCCGAGCAGTTCCCGACAAATTGAAATGGTTCATCGTAGGCTGCGTGCAATGATGGCCTGTACGGACAGCGATCCCCTTCAAATCGAGCATCGTGCCTATATCAAGAGGGTGGATCCCTTCCAATGTAAAGCTGATAATGCCCCCTTTTGAAGCCGCATTTCCAATAATCTTTAAGCCCGGGATCGTTTGCATTTTCTCTGTCGCATAAGTTAAAAGCTCTTGCTCCCAAGCGTGCACATCAGCAAGATGAGCTTGATTTAAATAATCGATGGCAGCTCCTAAACCCACCACTTCTGCAATCATAGGAGTCCCCGCCTCAAATTTCATTGGAAGGACATTGTAGGTCGTCTTATCGAAGGCTACCTTATCAATCATATCGCCCCCGCCTTGATACGGAGGCATCTGATTGAGAAGCTCTTCTTTCCCGTATAAGATCCCTATTCCCGTAGGACCATAGACTTTATGACCTGAAAACACATAAAAATCACAATTAAGATCCTGCACATCGACGGGGCGATGAGGTGCACTTTGCGCACCATCGACTAAAACTTTCGCACCCACTTCGTGGGCCCACTCAATCATTTGTTTAACTGGATTCACAGTTCCAAGCGAGTTGGCGACATGGACGATTGCGACAAGTTTGGTTTTTTTATTTAAAAGCTTTTTGTATTCATCAAGTCTGAGTTCCCCTTGATCATCCATAGGAATCACACTCAGAATCGCTCCATGGTCTTCGCAAAGAATTTGCCACGGGACAATATTGGAATGGTGCTCCATTTCAGAGATCAAAATTTCATCCCCAGGTTTGACAAACGCTTTCCCAAAAGAGTACGCGATCATATTGATCGACTCCGTTGTTCCACGGGTATAGATGACCTCTTCAGGCTTGTGTGCATTGATGAATCTCTGTATTTTTTCCCTCACCTCTTGAAAAACTTTAGTAGCGCAGGTCGATAATTCGTAAATGGCTCGATGTACAGTTCCATAGTTATCTTGGTAAAAATTGGAGATCGCTTCGATCACTTGACGCGGCTTTTGAGCTGTCGCTGCAGAATCTAAATAAATTAAAGGCTTCCCATGCATTTGCTTTTTGAGCATCGGGAAATCATCACGTAATTTTGCAAATTTTTGGGCTTTAGATTTATCCATAACACCCTTTTTATTGCAATACCGTTTTAGCCCTTTTTGAAACATCTTCCCATACCGAAGCGACAGGAATCATCCCAACGACCTCTTGGCAAAAACCGTAGACCAAGAGATTTTTTGCGTCTATCTCGGAAAAACCACGAGTCTTCATATAAAAGAGCTGTTCTGCATCCACTTGACCTACTGTAGCTCCGTGGGAAGCTTTAACGTCGTCGGCAAAAATTTCGAGATTGGGTTTGCTATCAGCATGAGCTCTATCGCTTAAAAGCAAGTTGTTGTTTAATTGGAACGCTTGCGTTTTTTGCGCCGGTTTTCGAACCATAATCTTGCCTTCAAACCCTGAACGGCTAAGATCATTCAAAACACCTTTATAAAGCTGCATCGAACGGCAATTGGGAGCTTGATGGTCCATCATCACATGGACATGAGCTTCCCTTTTATCACGAAGCATCCAAACCCCATTGAGCAAGGCTTCCCCATTTTCTCCATTCAGTTGCACTTTATAATCATTGCGTACCGTCGCAGCCCCTTCGGTCGCTAACACTGTCTTCAGACTACTATCTCTTTTCAATGTAGCGCGCAAAGCATCGAAGTGCCATAGATTTTCTGCCGCCCCTTCCACCGTTTGAGTTAGATGCAGCCTCGCGCCCTCATCCAATGCGATATCTAATACCTGATTGACCCAGCCCGCATCGCCTGCTACTGTTTTTAACACATTCACAAGCTTAAGTTCGGCATTGGTGCCCGCGAAAAGTTGAATCCTAGGCATCATCATCGCCTGTGCCGAATCAGAATCCAAAATATTCACACACTGGATTGGTGCTTCTATGACTGTCTTAGGAGGCACATAAATAAACACACCTTCTTCATGCAGTGCAAGATTCAAAGCGACAAATGGATCTATTTCATCCTTAATCCCTTTCCCCCAGGCATTGCTGAGCAAGGTCCCATAAGTTTTGATCGCTTTATGCAGTGGCAAGATCACCACTTTTTCTGGAATTCCTTTCGTATTCGATAATTCAGGGGAAAATCTTCCATTCACAAATACAAGGACGGAATGCTGACATTCAGGATAAACTATCCCGTTAATACTTTTTGGCATCAGTCTAGGAGCTTCACCAAACGACCGGCTGAAAAGTTGTTTTAACTTGATATAGCGAAAGACTTCTGATTTAACAGCAGGCAATCCCAATTCAAGAAATTGATCCCAGGCCCTTGCTCTCGCCTTTTGTAATGGGTCGTCAATCCCATATGCTTTAAATCGATTTTCTAAATGCTTAAGAAATTGCTCTTGGCCAACATCGGACTGCGCCATCATGACCCTTTTTCCTCCTGGTCAGAGGTGACCAGCCAGTCATAGCCCATTTCTTCAAGCTTTAAAGCCAAGTCGGGTCCACCTGAATGAGCAATCTTGCCATCGAGCATCACATGAACATAGTCGGGTTTGATGTAATCCAAAAGCCTTTGATAGTGGGTAATCAAGATTAATCCCCGCTGAGGATTCATCAACTCATTGACACCCCGAGCAACAATCCGCATCGCGTCGATATCAAGACCAGAATCGGTTTCGTCCAAAATCGCCATTTCAGGGTCTAAAACCGCCATTTGCAAAATTTCGTTCCGCTTCTTCTCTCCGCCAGAAAACCCTTCGTTTAAATTGCGATCTTTAAATTCAGGTTTGATTTCCATCATCGCATCTTTTCATCAGCAATTTTTCAAAATCCGCTGCTGGCATCTCTTTTTGACCTTTGGTATTTGCGGTTTGAATTGAGCGCTGTCCGGAGAAATTGCAAGTTGCTAACTCCAGGAATCTCCACAGGATATTGAAAGCTCATAAAAAGCCCAGATGGGCACGTTCATTCGGCTCCATTTCCAGATAGATTTTGCCCTTTGAACCAGACTTCACCTCCCGTCACTTCGTAAGCAGGATGTCCAGCTAAGACTTTGGCTAAAGTCGATTTTCCGGCGCCATTCGGACCCATAATCGCGTGAATTTCGCCTGGCTTTACTTTCAAGATTCACGCCTTTCAAAATCGGTTTTCCATCAACAGTGGCGTGTAAATCTCTGATTTCTATCATTATTCTAATCCTAATTAACTGATTATCCCACTGAATTTTCAAGTTTCAGGGTCAAGCAATTTTTGCGCCTCAGTCGCAAATTCAAGAGGAAGTTCTTGGATCACGTCTTTGCAAAATCCATTGACGATCATATTGATCGCATCTTCCTTGGAAATAGCCGCGTGATTGAAAATAAAATAATTGTTCTTCATTCATTTTAGAGGTAGAAGCTTCATGCTCCACCTGACTGGTCGCATTGCCCACTTCGATGTAGGGAAAAGTATTCGCAGAGCATTGATCGCCCACAAGCATGGAGTCGCATTGAGTATAGTTACGGGCCCCTGCAGCACGAGGGGTCACTTTGACAAGTCCACGATAGCTATTATGAGAAACATCGGCAGCAATCCCTTTGGAAATAATCGTAGAACTGGTGTTTTTGCCAAGGTGGATCATCTTGGTTCCTGTATCAGCTTGCATTTGCCCATTGGTCAGAGCGACTCGAATAAAATTCCCCAACCGAATTATCCCCTTGCAAAATGCAGCTTGGGTATTTCCAAGTAATTGCCGCTCCCACTTCCACTTGTGTCCAAGAGATTTTAGAATTAACACCTGCACATTTACCCCGTTTGGTCACAAAATTGTAAACGCCCCCCTCACCGGTTTTAGGATTGCCAGAATACCAATTTTGGACAGTTGCATATTTGATTTGAGCATTATCGAGCGCTATCAATTCGACCACAGCGGCATGGAGTTGATTGTTATCGTAAGCCGGTGCGGTACACCCTTCAAGATAACTTACATAAGAGCCTTCTTCGGCAATGATCAATGTCCGTTCAAATTGCCCCGATTCTTTGTCGTTAATCCGGAAATAGGTGGACAGTTCCATCGGGCAATGAACACCTTTAGGAATATAAACAAAAGAACCATCGGAAAAAACCGCGGAATTTAGTCAAGCATAAAAATTATCGCCGATCGGAACGACAGTTCCTAAATATTTTTCGACGATTTCTGGATAAGTGTGGATCGCTTCCGAAATGGAGCATAAAACTACGCCCGCTTCCTCGAGTTTTTTCTTAAAAGTGGTTCCGATCGAAACCGAGTCAAACACCATATCCACAGCCACATTGGTCAAACGGATCTGCTCATCCAATGGAATTCCCAAACGTTGGAAAGTTTTAAGAACTTCTGGGTCCGCTTCATTCAGGTTGTTGAGTTTCGGTTTGTTCTTGGGAGCCGAGTAATAAGTGATGTTTTGGAAGTCAATAGGAGGGTGGGAAACATTGGCCCAGTTTGGCTCTTCCATTTCGAGCCATTTGCGGTAAGCTTTTAGACGAAATTGCAACAAAAAGTCAGGTTCATCTTTTTTGGCAGAAATGGCCCGAACAATCTCTTCATTTAGCCCCTTCGGCAGAGATTCGGTTTCCACCTCCGTGACGAAACCATACCTATACTCTGACCCTCCCGGATAGGCTGTTTCTGTGGCCATGAGACTTTCCTCTTAGTTCCTCTAAATCAATTATATCATTTTTGCCAATAGAAGAGTTTACCATTTAACCCTCCCCTCTGTCAAGTAAGTGAAAATTGTACGGGTTAAAGCATGTATTTTTTTTCGATGAGATTCAAAATATTGAAGATTGGGAACTTTTCGTCCGACGCCTACATCGTGAGAAAAATAAAATCTTCATCACCGGTTCCAATGCTTCTCTTCTAAGCTCAGAATTAAGTACCCGCTTGACTGGAAGGAACATTGTCGTTGAATTGCTTCCATTTTCGTTTCGAGAGTATCTCCTTTACCATCGGATTTCCTACAACGAAAAAAGTTTTTTGATTACTCAAGAAAGAGCAATTTTAAAAAAATATTTCAATGAATTTTTAGAGAACGGAAGCATGCCGGAATATTTGGAACATAAAAATCCTTTAATCCTTCAAAATGTTTACGAAAACATTCTCTACAAAGATGTTATCGTCCGCCATGAAGTAAAAGAAGTTAAAGCGATTCGAGAGTTGACTCTTGACCTATTGAGCAATATTGGAGCCCCTTTATCCTATACAAAAATGAAGAATAACTTAAACCTTGGAAGTGTCAATACCATCAAAAATTACATCCACTATTTGGAAAATGCCTATTTAATTTTCACCTTGGATCGATTTTCAGTTTCTCAGCAGACTCTTCTACAAAAAAAAGTGTATGCGATTGACACCTGCTTGGTGAAACATATCGCATTCCATTTTTCTAAAAAGCAAGGGCGTTATCTTGAAAATAGTGTCTATCTCGAGCTGAGAAGAAGATATAAGGAGATCTTTTATTATAAAACAGAAGACAATTCAGAGGTTGATTTTTTAATCCGCGAAGGAACAAAAATTGATGCTTTTAATTCAGGTGACCGAGAGTTTGAATGATCCAAAAACACGAGAACGTGAATATAAAGCCCTCACCCAAGCAATGGATGAACTCAATGTAGAAAAGGGTTTAATTCTTACACTAGATGATGAATCGGCAGACCAGAAGTTTCCCGAAATAGAAGTTACACCTATTTATCAATGGCTTTTAAAATAATGGGCTTCCGATTTACCCTACTCTACGAAAATGCGTTCAAAACTTCCGCAAAAGACTGACTCCAATCCGGCTGTAGGCGCAAGAATAGAAGGTGTCGACATAAATATCGAGATAGCGGGAGGACATCCCGCCAACAACACCGCGGTAATCAGCAGTCTGATCCCACCTACACCGTGTGTAAGCGTCTTCATTATAGGGAACTTGGGCTTCTCCAAATTTAGTAAGCATTGCAAGATCAATGATAGCTGCTTCCTTCATACATGGCATGAGGTACTCAACTTGATCTTTCGTACTATAGTCCCTTACATATTGATCTTGTCTTAGAACATTTATATTTTTACTCTTAGTATCGACTACTCTAAACAGTACCCAATAGGGTTTTTCTATAGGCTTTTTTGCATCTTCAGTAATCTCAGCCTCAATATGCAAATGAACCTTACTTTTTAATCCATGCTGCACTAAAGACTGCAAAG
>CAVPVT010000082.1:0-11765 GCA_963709145.1 Parachlamydiales bacterium | reverse complement strand
ATGGGGCTGGCGGCGAGCTGGGGCCGGATGTTCGGGTCGATGCTGATCGTCACCCTGCCCCGCGCGCGCTCGGCGGCGAGAAGACCTTCCACTGCCCGTGCTCCCGGCGCGAGCGCCAGGGCCAGCGATCCTGCGTGCAGCGCGCGCACGTCGGGCGCCAGCTCCCGGGGCAGCTCGCCGCGGGCCCACTGCCAGTCCGCGGTGCCCTGGACATAGAAGGAATAGGCCGCCTGCCCGGCGCCGTCCACGCTGGCGAGCGCCAGCGTGGTCGGCTCCGCAGCCCGCACCACATCCCGCAGCGAGACGCCGTTCCCGGCCAGGTGCGACGCCAACTGGCCGCCGAGCGCATCGGTGCTGACCCTGGCGAGCAGCGAGCACGGCGCGCCCAGCCGGGCCAGGCCCACCGCGACGTTCGCCGGGCTGCCGCCCGGGTGGGCGCGGTAGCGTCCGCCGCCCTCGTCGACGAAGTCGATGAGGGCCTCACCGGCAACCGTGATCACGCGTCCTCCTCAGGAGCCCGGTTAGCCGCCGCTCACCGGGGGCCGCCGGGCCGGTCGGGTTAAACGTTATCGTGCATCTTATGTTGAAATGTTTTTCCTATTCAAAAGTCGAAGCAAACCTTACTCCTACTGAAAAAGTCCAAGCAAAACTTACTCCGAGTAAAAAAGTCGAAGCAAAACTTACTCCTACTGAAATTGAATTGCAAAAACAGACGCAACAACTTAAAGAAGAAAACGATAAAAAAGAAAATAGTGTAAAGAATTTTTTCCAGTTTTTAAACCGTTATCCTCAGTTGGTTAATGAATTTGAAAAAGCTTATGCCACTTCACGCAACCAATTGTTACCGCCTCCGCCTAAGCCCACTTCTAGTGGAGTTCAAAATCCTATAGTAGCTGAATGGGACAGCGAAATGCATAAAAGGGAGCAGTTTATTTGCAAGTACCGACGTCTTTGTGAATTTATCGATAAAAATCCCGAATTAAAAAAGACTCTTGTAGATCAATTGGAGGCAGAAGAGGATTTGAAAAAACAGGCACATAATCCTAATTCAAATTAAGAAATTTTCGGAAATTTGCCCGAATTGAGAACATGAAAATAAAGATTCTCGGGACAAGAGGCGAAATCCATTCGAATCATAGCGGGATATTATTGGACGATTCTCTTCTTTTCGACCTCGTAGAAAAGAAATTTCCCAAATATAAGTCTGAAAGCATTTTCCTCACTCCCTCCATCCTGATAATACCTAAATAAATAAATGCAAAAATAATACTTTACATTATTTAAAAATTAATGTTATAATAGTTGTATTATTAAAAAAGGATAATTTAATATGATGGATTCTAATATTAGACCTTTAGGTTTAAAACCTTTTGAAAAAGCAGAATTTAGGTGTGGATCTACCAGTCTGACTGCTGGACTTTTAGGTGGGGGCGCAGTAGTCTTAACTCTTTTGGCCAGCTTTACGCCCCTTGGCGATAAATTAGGGACCTTCGGAGCTTGGATGCAAAACCATCAAGTTATTGTGGTAGGAATGGGTTTCGCCGTTACCATTCCTTCTTTAGCCGGGATCGCTTTCGGAATCTCATCAATTGTAAGAAGTTTGCCAGAAAGACTAAAGGACAATAAACCTCATCCTGCCATCGATGAAATTCAAAATATTATTCAAATATCCAATTCTGAGGAAAGAAATAAGAGCTGGCATAATTATATTAAAAGTAACTGGTTTTTTATTTCAAAGTTTCCTTTTAGAAGACTTAGTTTTGATGATGAACGAGTATCAGTCTTAGATAATAATCCAACGAGTGTATATATTGACAACAATGAAATTCAAAGAGGCGCAAAATATCTGCAAGCGGGTCAGAACGGATATTCAATCGAACAGTTTCAAGATAAATATCTCACTTTGAAAATTAAAATCGATTCAAATGACCAGGTCATATTCTTGCATAATAAAGATGTCGTTATGATTCAGATTAAAAAAGAGGAATCAGAAAGAATATATATTTATGAATGGGGGGCTGTAAATTTGAGCGATAGCTGGTTTTGGACTAAAGAGATCATTAAAAAAGAAGCTGATTGTGTAAAGGTGATGGTGCAAGATTTAGTAGTCCAAAAAACGAAGACATAATTTGTAGCGTAGTTTAATTTACGCTACAAACCGAATGAGTAAAATTTTACGGTTGAGCGATGTTGGAGTCGTTACGCGGATCAAGCTGGGCCTGTATTGTTTTGATGGCCACACTGATGTCAGGCTTTATGGTAGGCGGGGCAGAAACTAAAGAAGCTTGAGCATATTTTAAAGCTTGCGACAAATTATTCTTATCGAGAAATACCTGAGAAATAATCATTTGAACACGCCATAGATGTTCATCATCTTGTTTGCCAAAATTGTCAATATAACTGACTAATGGCTCAACAGCCAATTCAGGGGAATAATTTTCTTTATCCATTTCGTCAGAGAAGGCTTCAAATTCGATCGATGCCATATCATAGCGCGTTAAATATTTGTTGGCAGGATCCACTTCAATTAGCTTTTTGCGTATAGAGATCGCCTCAGGATCATGGATCATCCCTTCATGGGCAAGCAGACGGTACCGTTCCAGAAAAAAAAAGCGGGGACTGTCGCCTTGCATCCCTACCAAGACAATCTTTTTAACATCGTCTTCTTGGGCAAGTTCACGCGCTTTTGCAAAAAGTTCTTGTAGCTCCTGAGATGAAAAAGGCTGCTTATTCAGCAGCCCCACTTTTTGCTTATAGGATGTGTAATCCTTCGTCATCTTCAGAAGATGGTCAGCATAGGATGCCCCCCCTCCTGGACGATAACCCGTGACCCCAATTTGCTGCTGGTTCGGATCGAGCAACACAATTGTTGGGAAACCCCGGATATCGAACTTCTTTTGAAGTTCTTTATTCTGAGCATCCACATTAGGTGGCAAAGGATTGGACAAAGGAAAATCCACTTTGACAAAGATGAATTTATCCCCTGCAACATTCGCGAACTCAGGCGTCACAAAGACCTCTTGGTCGATCTTTTTGCACCAGCCGCACCAATCCGATCCCGTAAAGAATAACAAGATCGGCTTATTGCTAGCTTTCGCCTGGCTTACAGCCTGTTCATAGTTGGTTTGCCAATTGATTTGTGATGCACGCTCATTAGCAGCGTGGAGGTTCATTAGACTACATAAGAAGGTTAAACAACCTACAAGAAGAATATACGAACGCATAGGCGCTTCCTGGTTATTGAGATTGAAAAAAAATGCTTTCAGTGGTTTAATGGACCAGTCGTATCGTAATCTACCCTATCTAATTATGCAAACTTTTCTGACAACACTTGTTGTCCGGCATCGAAAAGAAAATTTGAAGAAGTGCAGCCTCAAAGGGTTGGAACAAAGGAAGGACTTTCACTTCTTGACATACCCAAAAGATCCGATTCCGTTATTAAAGAATTATGTATTACTCGATATGACAGGGGAAGAACTCAGCGAAAAAGATTGTGATCAAGGTTTATTGGTGATCGATGGAACCTGGCGTTATGCAGCGCAAATGATAAAAGCCCTCGATGCTCAGCAACAAATCCCCAGACGTACCCTTCCTAAGCAATACCGCACCGCTTATCCTAGAAGGCAGGCTGATTGCCCAGATCCAACAAGGGGACTTTCGTCGCTTGAGGCAATTTTTATTGCGTATCAAATTTTAGGCAGAGATTTTGAAGGTTTGTTGGACCATTATTACTGGCGTGATCAGTTTTTACAAATGAACTCGGAATTGCACGAAGTCGAGGTTGACATTTTGCTCTAAATGCTTTAAAATTATTATATTTATAAATTAGGTTAAAACTTTTTCTGAATTCTAAAAAACATTACAATGTTGGAACTATTTTCTAATTTTCTATACGGATTTGAAGATCTGCTTTGGGCTTATATTGGGGTTCCAGCAGTGATGTTGATGGGAATCTATTTAACAGTGCATTCTCGCGGAGTACAAATCCGCAAGTTTCCTTCTGTTTTGCGGACATTTACCAATTTTTTGGTGATGCGGGAAGACAAATGCCAAGTGGGGGTACATCCCTTAAAAGCATTTTTTGCCTGCATTGGAGGCTGTGTAGGGATTGGCAACATTGTGGGGATCTGCACAGCTGTGCAATTGGGAGGGCCGGGAGCCCTTTTCTGGATTTGGGTCACAGCCTTAATTGGGGTGATGTTAAAATATTCGGAAGTCTATCTTGGGGTTTTGCATCGGATAAAAAATCAAGTGGGCGGCTTCAATGGGGGGCCGATGTATTTCCTACAGAGAGCCTATGGGCTTAGGTGGATAGGAGGGATTGCCGCATTTTTACTGTGTATCTATGGAGTTGAGGTCTATCAATTTAGTGTAATCTCGCAAAGCATGTCGCACAACTTGGGACTGAACATCTATCTTGTGATCGCTGTACTTCTTTTTTTGGTGGTCTTCGCTGGGAGTGGGGGAGTACGCCGTGTAGGCAATATTTCCAGTGCTTCGATCCCCCTTTTCGTTTTGGTCTATCTCGGGATGGGGACTTGGGTATTTGTGGATCATTTTGCGGAGTTGCCCTCGATTTTGGCGACGGTGTTGCAATCCGCCTTTACGGGGCATGCGGCGGTAGGCGGTTTTGCAGGGAGCACGTTGATGTTAGCGCTCTCTCAAGGGGTTCGTCGAGGGTGTTACACGGGGGATCTTGGGGTGGGCTATGCTTCGGTTATCCATAGTGAAAGTTGTGCAAAATCGGCAGAAAAGCAAGCCTCTTTAGAGATCTTTGGGATCTTCTTTGACACCTATTTTATCTGCACGACAAGTGTGGCGATCATTCTATTGACGGGAGTGTGGTCTGAACCTATGGATGCAGGTCTTTTGGTGCAGACAGCATTGTCCGAATATTTCCCCTATATGCAATATTTTATGCCGTGTTTCCTGTTTTTGTTGGGTTATAACACGATCAATGCCTATTTCTGTGTGGGGCTTAAGTGTGCCGACTATTTAGCTCCTAACTGGGGCAGAGTTGTGTATTATGCATATGCATGCGTGGCGCTCGTCTTGTTTTCATTTGTGAATTCGTCGCAAGCCCAGGCGGTGATGGCGATAGCGGGGGGACTCCTGCTGGCGATTAATTCGGTGGGGATTTATTTATTGCGCCACGAAATCAGTTATGGGATCGACTCGGAAGAGGAGTCGATTCACCCTATCGACGCACTCCCTGTAAAAGTGGAAGCTTAGGTCATCGTGGTGAAGTTAAACGGTACCGCTTTTTTTACGCGGCTTTAAAGTACGCGCAATATAAAGGCGGTTAGCAAAGATGTAGTCTGCAATGGAAAAGAGAGTATAAATTGCGGCTGCACCCACAATCCATGTGCTATACAATGTTAACTGTGAGTTCGACAATGTTCCGGCGGCATTGGGTATCATCAACAGAATGACAGCAAAAGCGGCAATCCCTTGCAAGATCGCCTTGATCTTACCGCTAATGCGAGCAGCTAACGCCATCCCTCGAAGGGCGCACAAAGTCCTCAATGTACTGATGAGAGAATCCCGGTAAAAAAAGAGGAAGATCATCCAAACAGGCAAATTGACCGGTGGCAATGTAAACGTCAGAAATACCGACAAATGGCAAATGCTATCGGCCAAAGGATCAATAATCTTACCAAAATCGGTGACTTGATTATATTTTCTTGCAAGATAGCCATCCATCGCGTCGGAAAATTCGGTGATGGCAAGTAATCCCAAAAGCACAAAGGGAAGCCCGAAATTTGTAATCCAGAAGCTAGCGTGCCAAAGGTAAATGATCAAAAATAGGGGGCTGAGAACAATCCTACTCAGGGTAATTAAGTTCGCAATGCTCACGCGGTACCTGCACCAGTCAATTTTTTATAGATATCTAAATAGAGGTCGGCCGATTTATTCCAGCTAAAATCTATATTCATACCATTGATCATTAAATGACGCCACTTATCTTGATCATGGAACCAACATTGGATCGCTCGATTGACCGCAGAATCGACTCCTGCGGCATCGGGAACGTCAAATGTATAGCCATTCGTTTGTTCAAAGGGTTTGTCGCTATTGTCAACATCAAAAATGGTGTCGGCGAGTCCACCGGTTCGTCTGACGATGGGGACAGCACCATATTTCAACGCAATCATTTGGGTGAGTCCACACGGTTCAAAGAGGGAGGGGACTAAAAAGATATCGGAACCTCCGTAGATCAAATGGGCAAGATCTTCTTGGTGGTGCAAAATCAGATAGACATGCGGATGATCAGCAAATTGATGTTTGAGTTCATGAAACTCATTGTTGATTGCGGGGATAGGACTTGAGCCTAACAAAATAAACTGCCCCCCTTTTTCTACAACATGCATCATCGTATGTTTGATCAGCTCCAAGCCTTTCTGAGGGACAAGTCGAGTAATACAGCCGATAATGGGGCGGTGGGCCTCTGCTAGATTTAAACGTTCTCGTAAAATTTTTTTGATATAAGCCTTGTGGTCAAGGGTACTTCGATCTTTCTTATTAGCTGGAATTTCCCGAGACGAGAAATGGGCAGGCAGGTAACGGTCAATCTCGGGGTTCCAATAGGAGTAATCGATCCCATTCAAAATCCCTTTAAATTTGGCGCTATACTTGTTGAGTGTCGACTCTAGCCCTCGACCGCCTAAAGGGGTTTTGACCTCTTTGGCATAGTTGGGAGAAACAGTTGTCACAAAATCGGAATAGACGATCCCCCCTTTTAATAAGTTGATGGAGTTGGCATAGATAGAATCTTGTAATTTTTCAGGAACAAGGTAGGAGTTACCTTTGAGACCAATTTTATCCAAATCGCTTGTCGCGCACATCCCTTGGTATTCTATATTGTGGATTGTGAAAATCGTTTTGGCTTTTTTAAATCCCAAAGCCTTGTACATATCGCTATAGAGTAGAGGGATGGCTGAAGTCTGCCAATCGTGCAAATGCAAGATATCGGGTTGGATCTCTCGCTTGAACAAGAATTCTAGAGCTGTTCGACAAAAGTATAAATACCGTTCGATATCGTCATCACATCCATAAAAACAGCCCCGATTAAAAAAATGGCGAGGGTGATGGGGCTCGATGAAATAGACTTTCAGGTTTTCTACCCAACCGATCCAAACAGTATTGTGAAACCATTCTCCACTGTAATAAGACAACAAATCTTGATAATCGACAGTGAAATCTCGGATTTGGCTGGTGTCCATACAATCGTATTTAGGGATGATGATATCCACATCATGCCCTTTCCAAGAGAGTTCTCGACTTAATCCTAAAGTGACGTCAGCTAGCCCCCCGACTTTAGCCAGTGGGGCCAATTCCGAAGCAATATTGACGATATGCATTTTTGTCAGTGCTCCATGGTAGTCAACCATGATTATACACCACCAACATTCAGAGGGTAAGCAAAAAAAGAACAGTTTTTTTAAGGTCTTGGCTCAATATGGCCACTGTCTGCATCCAAATTCAAATCTTTTGGTTGAGCCTTATCTCTTTGAATATTCTCAGCATGCACATATTTCGCTCTGTTCTTTTGTATAGCAGCTTCATCTGATTTAAGTGTTTCAGTTATTTTATCGGCTCCTGCATGAGATAGGGCATAATGCACCTTATTGTTTCTCCGATCCATCATGATTTCGGCATAGTCCCAATCCCCGGGATAATTGAGGGAAAGCACGGAGCCTACTGTGCTGCCCCAACCTTCACCAAAGGAAGAGGGTTTATCCCCTTCTTTTTCTGTCCTTAGTTGGTGAATCGCGTGATTAATCGTTTTCAGCCTTTGCATTTGGACTTCCATTTCCTCCATTTTTGCTAAGACGTCGACGTAATCACTTACAATATTTTTCCAATCTGGATCAATCTTGTGTTCCGCAACTTGAGGATTAAGCTTTTTGTTTGCAGCGTCAAAAGCAGCCATCTTGATTTCTTGTCTTTCTTCAATGGCTCTTTTAAGGGTGTTAGGAATAAACATATTCCCTAGGTACTTGAATAGTGAATATACCGGTTTGACCGGTACAAATGGGAATTTAGGGATTCCAGGGACAAATATACCGGTTTGATCCAAAAGTCCCCGTTTTATCGAGCTGCCGACCCTTGCAAAGAACCCTTTGTCGATCGTCATCTGTTCTTTTGCCAACGGGGATACATTTCGAAGTTTAGGATCAAACATCCTGGTCATCTGGGTGGGGTGAGCATTCCCATCGAAAAATGAGAAGTACGCGTGGTGACATTGCAAAAGATCGGCTAACTCCTGTTGAAGGAAGGCAGCAAATTCATTGATTTGTTCTCGATTGAGTTTGCTGAAAGAGGGGGCAAACTCATCATTTTTGTCTTTTGCATCATAGGGGCATTTCGCTTGCTTAAGGAGCTCATAAAATGTGGCTTTATACCTTTCCTCAATCTGTTTTTTGTTAGCTTCTGCACTATGGATTGCCAAATTCAAATCGGTTACATTTGATTTGTCGCGGACTTTTTTAGAAACTTCAAGCCATTGATCTAAATAGGCGCTTCCCTTGGCTTTAGGATCCTTAATTTCTCTTAAGGCATTTTCAGCCAATCTAATTTTATTTTTTTGTACGGCAATTTCTCTATCATATTCCTCTAAAATGGGGTGACCATCTTTTTTGGCAGACATAATCGAAGCATAATAGTGCCTGTTCATATACAACTTTTTCTTCTCTTCGGAAAGAAGGTCAAAATTAGCTTTTTCTGAAAAGGATTGAATAAATTTTTTGTCTAAAATTTTGGCAGTTCTTGTCCAAGCATTCTTAGTATGAGCAATTTCGGTCTCTTTACCGAAAATGATCGGGACCATCCGGTATTTGCTGAACTCGAGTAAGGAGCTGTCTTCTTTAGTAATATTGACGTTGTTACCTCTCCGATTTTTACAGACAAAACCGACAAAGTTGTTTTTGGAGAGGTGGTTAATAATATCTTGTCGGGCAAGTTTTTCAGCATCATTAGCCTTTTCCGGCAAAGGATTCAAAGCGTATTCGATCATTTTGGAATAATTTGTCGCTGTCGCATAAGCCACCTGTTCCGCATTTAACATCACGTGCGCACTCTTTGTGTCCGGGTCTTTTATACTGGTATAAAGAAAATTGTTACTGATCCCTCCGATTTTATGAAAAATGACATCGGGTCTATTTCTTTTTGATAATTCGGGATTTGAAGAGTAAAATACCCCATGGGAAATTTCAACTTCCCACGCAATTTGAAAACGCAATTTTTTGTTGTTATCGGAATCGGCGTAGGTATCGGAAACGGTAAATTTCCCTTGCTTTTCATACCTACAATGGACTTTCGGATACCCCACGCCAATAGCATTTTTATGGCTATCGATAAAGGTTTTTAGGGCGCCATACCACTGTGATTTGCTCGAAGCCTTGGCCTGCGCAGCTTTTTGCTTCGGTGAGATTTTCTTGGCTGGGGCTGTGGGGGGTAAACTACTGGTAGAAATGGGAGGAGGAGCTGGAACTGGAGCTGCTGAATTAGATGGGACTATCATACAAAAACCTATTTTTATTCTAACACTAATATAAAATAAAAACGGTAAAATGTCAAATTAAGATTTTATTAACTTTTTAGTAACATAATTAATAATAATTTAATGGAGATATGGTGGAATTATTACAAATTGAAACTAGCTTTTGGGTTCTAAGGTCCCAACTTAAACTTTGCTTGGAGATTTGCGAGGCACTCGTGGTCTATTGATTCCTTTGCGAGAGGTTGAAGGTAAATCAATATCTTTCCCAATCCTGTAAAGAAAATCTGGGGACATATCGGCACCATTATCCCATTCTATTGTGTCCGTATCGTCATTAACTTTAAAAGTTTTGAAATAGGCGACATTTTTCAGAGGCTCGAAAACTTCGCCGTATAAATATCTCGACAAATCGACAATCTTATTTTTTTTATCTTCAAAAGTCAGAATGATCTTAAAATCTTCGAAGTACTTTGCTTTTTTCACTGCATGCATATTTTACCTATTTTAACTTAGGCAAAGGTTTATTATTCTTTGCAAGCTCCCATACTGTCAATAACTGTTTTTTATGCGTTTTCGCCCACTTTTTCACTTTGGCCAGCTGTAGACCAGGTAATCCTCCTGTTAAGATTTCTAAAGTTTCTATCGCAATGCTTACTTTATGCTCACCATATTTTGCGTGAAAATGTGGCAATGGATGTTCTTCTCTATGATATATCATAATAATTATTTTCCCAAGTCTGTAAATCTCTGGCATTTGTTCTAGGTATTGTCGTAGTGGTTTCAGTTAATTGTACTCATGATAACACCTCTAAGGATATAAAGAAAATGGGAAAATGGGTACTTTACGGAATTAAATTTGTCTAATCATGCTGGGAATCTGCATGTATTCTCAAATGAGCCATCATCAATAAAAACATTCCGGTAACTAAATTTGCCGAAGCCTGATTGTTCGCAGAGGTTTGCACGACTGCAACCTGCATCGATGGCCGAATCATTAATGCTCTGCTTTGTTGCCGGGGAGTCTCCTGCGGTCTCCCTTCTCTAGCTTCCTGAAGCATTCTAAATATTTGCGTTACCTTCCACGTCATAAATGGAAATTGAATTTAGCGAATTTGCAAATCGACTCATAGCCCTCTCACGATTTGCTTGGATAAGAGTCGCATTGACAAAGCTTGTTACCCTGTGAGCATCTCTCATAACATTTTGAACACTGATAAGGTCCATATATATAAATCTGTATTGTAGCCTAAGTTGGCCTAGTAGGATGTCAGTATTTAATGTATCCGATGCTAAAAGATTGCTTCTATCATAGCGAGGGACAAATGAAATGTTTAAAGGCGAATGAGCATCTGGAGCTAGAGCTGGGCCTAGTATACTTGTAACAGAAAGGGATAATTGGGGTTTATTTTGGGGAATAATCACTCTATTGCAGAGTGGGCATTTGGCATCCTGACTTCCACTAACAGATCTTTCTGTAAGCCATCGGTCAATGCAGGCCATATGAAACCTATGTCCGCAGTCAATAACCTTGTTGGTAGTTTCGCTTTTGCCTTGCATCTCAGTCAAATCATCCAAACAGATCGAGCAATTCTCTTGAACGGAAGATACGCCCTCAGGGTTAGCAATAGAACTCATTTTATGGCTCCTTTATAATTTATTATTTATCCTACATTGAAAGTTACTTAATGTCAAATAAAAATTATTAATTAATATTTTATTTTGATATTTATTATAGTTTATAATGAAAATAGTATTTAGGAGGTTTGTATGATTTATCCTGATAAACCACCAGTCGTGACAAGTGTTCCGAGTACATTTCCAGATAAGTCAAAAAAAACGGAAAATTCTGAGTTGCTTTCAAAAATACAAGTTCCTGAATCCATGGTGCATAAACCTCATACTGCGACCATAATTGGACGGGGAGACTCCACAGTGAATAAAGTGAAATCTCTATGGAATTTACCTAGTCATTTTTGGAATCAATTGATCACCATTTTTAAATCCCCACCGCCATAACTTGCTTCTTGAGTTTTGAAACTCGATTATGTGTACTCAACTAACATGTGGCAGGTCATTGAATCTTATACTACACCGCCGCAAAACTCACTTCAAGTCGACATCTGGCATCCACATGTTCTTTCACCACAAATCGAATACCTGTCATCGTGTCGGCCTCTCTCAATATCAATGGGAAATGCTATTCGGTGGCTGAAGCTGGAAGTATCAAAGGTTGATGTGAGCGTTCCAGATGCGGAAGCCAAAG
>CAVPVT010000081.1:0-44456 GCA_963709145.1 Parachlamydiales bacterium | reverse complement strand
ACATTTCTTGTCGGTGGAGGTGTAGCCTATGTCTGTATGTTGGGAGGTTAATGATGAAAGAAATTGTTAAGGAAGAATCTTTGAGTGGTCACTACGAGCCAACCCCATTCGAGTAAATACAATTCCATGATAAGATAAAAATTGGGTTAATAAAGCCTCAAGTTGATCTCCATTTTCCAAAAAAACAAAGTGTTTGCATCGTATGTAACTGCTTACAGCTACCATTTGATATTAATTAATAATTGTTGTATAATATAAATCTATTTTTAATAAAGGTACATTTATGTCAACAATTCCTCCTAGTTCCCATCTTCAATCCACAGGTATTGGGCAATCGATTAAACATCACCACCTAAAGAGATAGCATATGGGATTGCTGCGGTGAGTTTTATTGCGTTTGGAATTTTATTGGCTGTGAGAGCCCTCTTTACTTCAATTAAGTGGAAATACTTCGATAGCAGGTTCTGTAACAAGCTTACTTTTCGGTACAGGATTTACGGCGGCAGCCATCTATAATTTAGTAAAAAATACTAAGCAAAGGATTCAAGAGCAATATGAAGAGAATAAGAAGAGAGTATTAGAAAGTACGACAGCTCTTGAAGTGATTATTGCTGGCAAAGCTTTAAAAGAGAAGTATCCGGACAAGGTTAAGAAAAAACAATAAAAATAGAATGTTCCAACGAGACTGTAGAATTACCGTTTTCTACGTTATTAAAGCATTAGAACTGGATTCAGATATATTCAAAGAGAATAGAAAGGATAATTTGTCATTACCGAACACGAATTCGAATTCTTTAAAGAGGATCTTAAACTTTCTTTACGAACCTCACTTTACTATGAATCCAACTTCTTATGTTAAAAATATTTTAATTGATGTGAATATTTTAAAAATCGTTGATGTTGAAACAAAGATCTTAGAACCCTTTTTACAGCAATATAACGAAGAAAAATCCGACGATGTAAAAGAGATTATTGAACTCTACGAAGGTATTAAGAGTGGAATTGGTAATTTATTAAAGTCTTCTTTCGGGAACTTTATTTCTTACGCATTAGAAAATGCAAAAGAACCAAAAACTATCACCCAAGTACTGTGAGAAATTCCTACTTCTGCCATTTAGTGCGGTTTTTCGCACTAAGAAAAGAACGTAATCAATTGTATATCAATGAGATTTTTTTGTAATTTTGTCATATTCAGATTTTGGCAGAAATCAGGAAAAAATATGCAAAAGAATCTCATTGGGAAGTTCATTTATAGAAGTCTTCATTTTTGATTCTAAGAGCATCAAAGGTGTGTTTGAATGCTGAGCAAATTTTTTCGATTGGATCAATTTTGTTACAATTATTTTATTAAATAATATATCTATAAACTATTTAATAATAAAATAAATTATTTGTTCTGTTAAAAACACTTACACCATTTGATATTAATTAATAATTGTAGTACAATTTAGATCTAATTATTTTTTTTGATAAAGGTGCATTTATGTCAACAATTCCTCCTAGTTCACATCTTCAATCCACAGGTATTGGGCAATCGATTAAACATCACCATGAGGAGCTAGCATGTGGGATTGCTGCGGTGAGTTTTATTGCGTTTGGAATTTTTTTATTGGCTGTGAAGCCCTCTTTACTTGGATTACAAGAGGAAGTGCTTCGATAAGCAGGTTCTGTAACAAGCTTTCTTTTCGGTACAGGATTTACGGCGGCAGCCATCGGTAATTTAGTAAAAAATACTAAGCAAAGGACTCAAGAGCAATATGAAGAGAATAAGAATAGAGTATTAGAAAGTACGACAGCTCTTGAAGTGATTATTGCTAGCAAAGCTTCAAAAGAAAAAGTATCCCGACAAGGTTAGGAGAAAGAAAAAACAATAAAAATAGCAACGTTCCGACGGGACTGTAGATATTGCCATTTTACCTTATTAAAGCATTTGAACTTAGTAAGGAAGATTATCTCTTGCCATTTCCGGACGTGAATTCGAATTCTTTAGAAAGAATCTTAAACTTTATGAACTCGAATAGTTTAGATAGCGTGGATTACCAAGCAAAAAGTTTAGAACGATTTTTACAGAGATATGACACAAAAAAATTAGAAGATGTGAAAAAAATTATTGAACTCTACGAAAAATATGTTAAGAGTAGAGAAGTCGGTAATTTATTAAAGTCTTCTTTGGGAACTTTCTTTCTTCAGCGCTCAATTATACAAAAGAACCAGAAACTCTCATCGAAATATTGCAAGAAATTGGCATGGGTGCAAAAGAACCAGAAACTCTCAACGAGTTAATGCAAAAAATTTACGAGACTCAACAGCAACAATATGAAAAGAATAAGAATAGAGTATTAGAAAGTAAGACAGTTCGTGACGTGATTATTGCTGCCGAGAATTGCAAAAGATCTACCCTGAAGAAGTTAGAAAAGAAAGACCCCTAAGTATACACTGTGCTGATGGAATTCTAGAACTGCCATTTTTCTTTGCTAAGGCACTAGAATTAGATTCACTAACGCTAAGATCAATGGCAACTGTTGCGGGTAATGAGTTGTCTTTACCGCAAACGAATTTATCTTCTTTCAAGATGATTTTAAAGTATATTTATGGAGACATCGGTTTAAATCCATCAACTAAAATCGATACTTTTACTTTTTTAAATGATGTGAATTATTTAGATATCGTTGATGTAGAAACAAAGATCTTAAAACCATTTTTACAGCAATATGACAAAGAAAAATTAGACGATGTCAAGGAAATTATTGAACTCTATAAAGCGTGTGTTAAGAGTGGAATTGATAATTTAATAAGTAATCCTTTCGTGAACTTTCTTTGTCTAGCGCTCAAATATGCAAAAGAACCGACAATTTTCATCGAAGTACTACGAGAAATTGCACCAATAAGTTTTTCTATTATAACGAATAAAGAAGTGAAATTGAAAGATCAGTTGGATCGGTGTGGCTCAAATCGGTTCAATCAAGATGTTTAGTATAGCGGAGAACGGAGAAGATGTAGATACCGATGAAAATCTTAGTTATATTAATGAAGCTAAAATTCCTGTCCATACATTAAAATCCACGGGTCGAAACCTTCGAGAAATTCGACGTATTTACAAACATTAGAATGTTTAGTGCTCACAGAGTCCAATTCACGGATGCGGACCTGCCTCATTTCCCTCCCAAATTAAAAGCTCTTACAATTTCTTCCCCTAACATCACTATAGAAGGCTTATCGACATTACCCAAATCATTAACGAAATTAGCGCTTATCGGAGTAAATTCTAGTCAGTTTAAGGATCTGAAGGAAATTCCCAAGAGGCCTGATATCAAACTTGAATTGTCATCCTATTAGAATTTGTTAATGGGCAGCTTGGGGAGTCTGCTTATCATGAGCGTTGGGTGGATTGATAGGTCTGCATAAATATAGCATAGGGATCAATGCAAGAAAAAGCCAACCTCCGAGCCAACACATTTCATTGGTAGCAAGCATATAGGCTTGCTGCTGAACCCCCATGTCAATAATACGCGAAACGACACCATGTGTGTAAGCTGGATTCACATTTTCAAGCGTCTCATAAAATTGATTTGTAATAGGCTGATAAGAAGAGATAGCTTCCCCCAACCGTGCATGATGAATCGTCTGTCGATACCACCACAAATAGATCGATAGAGACGTTCCAAATCCACTTCCTATCAATATCCTTATAAAATTAAATATTCCACTGGCACTCGTATATTTGTCCTTAGGAATATCCCCTAAAGAAAGCGCTACCAAAGGTAGAAAGAAAAACGCAACCCCTATGCCTTGAGCCAATCTAACAAACATGATCATTCCAAGATCCACTTCCGTCGTAAAACTTGCCTGCAAAAAATAACCAACGGAAAACGTCAAAAAACTGAAAGTGATAATGTATCGCAAATCAAAATTATACATGAATTTACCCACTTTGCTGGAAAGGAAAAAGGGGATAATCCCAATGGGTGCTACTGCAATCCCTGCCCAGTAAGGGGTATAGTTTTGTTCTGTTTGTAACCATAACGGGGTTGTCACTGTACTCGAAAAGTAGGCGAGAAAACCTAACGTGATTGCTAAAGTTCCAATCACAAAGTTGCGATTCCTAAACACAGAGAAGTCAACGATGGGATAAGCTTGGAAATAATTCCATATACAAAAATAACTAAACGATACAAATGAGACTACCGTTAAGGCAATGATTATATTAGAATTAAACCAATCCAGGTCTTTGCCTTTATCAAGCATAATCTGCAAACATCCTACAGCTGTTGCCAATAATACAAGTCCCAGCCAGTCAATGGGATTTCGCACAATTTGACTGTCCTGATCATGCAAAAAGTACCAAGTGACAGCCGCAGAAAACAGCCCTATCGGCACATTGATGTAAAAAATCCAGGGCCAAGAATAAACGTCGGTTAAATACCCCCCGATAATTGGACCTAAAACCGGAGCCACAATCACTATCATTGCCCAAAAACCCATCGCCCCACCTGTTTTGTCTGGGGGATTATTTGCAACAATCAAACTTTGGGACAAAGGTATTAACGATCCTGCTACAGCGCCCTGGATGACGCGCAATGTGACTAACATCGTCAAAGAGGTGGATAAACCGCAAAGAAATGAGACAGCCGAAAATAAAACGACCGACCAAACGAAAAGGCGGACACGGCCGAAATAATTGGAAAGCCACCCTGTCAAGGGAAGAACGATAGCATTGCTAGCAGCAAAAGAAGTAATTACCCAAGTCCCTTCATCGGCACTGACACTGAGGTTACCTGCAATGTAGGGTATCGCAACATTGGCAATCGAAGTATCTAAGATTTGGATGAAGGTTCCAAGACCTATCGCAAGATTTAATAAAGCAAGACGGCTTCCACTGAGGTATTGCTCCATCTACTACCGTTCACTGTATTTGTTCTTCAGATATTCTGCGATAATTTGATCCATCAAAACATCGAGATTGAGCATATCGATATCATAGACATTTGTTGTTGAAACCGCTTTAGATGGAGAAATTTTTGCTAACATCGGTCGATTTTCGTAATCAGTAATATTTACATCTACTTCTGCAGAAATGCCCAATCTTGCAGGATATTTATCCAATTTTTCCGCGGGAAGACTGATTCTAACAGGAAGGCGTTGCACGATTTTGATCCAGTTCCCTGTAGCATTCTGAGGGGGGATCAAAGAAAAAACACTGCCTGAACCTGAAGCAATTCCAATCACTTTCCCTTCATACTCGACTTTTGAGCCATAAATATCGAACCAAACCTTGGCTTTTTGGCCGATACGCATGTAGGTCAATTGAGTTTCTTTGAAGTTGGCATCTACCCACATATAGTCGGCGGGGATTACCACCATCATATTGGAAGTGGGAGTGACCCATTCACCCACATCTACATTGCGCTGGGCAACATATCCAGTAGAGGGAGCATAGATCGCGCAATGCTGTAAATTATAATAAGCTGACCGCACATTTCCCCGTTGTTGTTGAATTAAGGGGTGGAATTCAGGAGATGTGGGACCTGCCGCATCCATCGCTGCCTGAAGTTGATATTGCGCCTGTTTTAAGGTGTATTGGGCAATTAAAAGAGTATTTTTGGCATGCACAAAATCTTGGTCGGAAATGGCGAGCGATCCTACGAGGTGAAGCCTATTTTCGTAGTCATAGCTAATATTTGTTAAATTAGCTCTTTGATTTTCCACATTAGCACGGCTGACATACACATTTGTATAGAGTTGTCTGACTTGCAATGTTACCTGAGACAATGTGGCCAATTCTTTTTCAAAAGTCACCTGGTAGTTTGTGGGGTCAAGGGAAACGAGAAGTTGTCCTTGTTTGACCAAGTCGGTATCGTCAGCATAAAATGCGATGACTGAACCTGGCACTACAGAGTTGATATTGATATAGTTTCCATTCGCATAGGCATCATCAGTGTATTCATGGTATTGCAAGTAGAAAAACCAATAACAAAACCATCCAATGGCTAAAAATAAAAGAACCAATGTCAAAATCCATAAAGCAGTGTGCTTGTTTCTTGTTTGCACTTGCGGATTTTGCGCAGGTTGTGCAGGGGCTTGGTTTTGTGGATTTTGACTTACGCTCATTTTTATTCCTATTCTTCTATACAAACTTCATAACCGCCACCGAGGGCTTTAATCAACGATAAAATCGCTTGGATTGTCTTCCCGCGCGCGTTTGTTTGTTGATCTTGGGCTTCTAATACTTTTTGTAAACCATCCAAATAGTCTAATCCCGAGCTCAAATGGTTTTTAATTCTCCGTTCTGTAATCTCGAAATTTTTCTCTTGGTACTCTAAATACCGATTGGTTTCGTTTTCTTGCGCTTCCGCATTGCGCAATACTGCAATTCCATCTAGCACCTCTTTGGCTGCATTGAGAACCATTTCGTTATATTGGTAAATGGCTAAATTATAATTAACCTCACTTCCCCTTAAATTAGCGAGAAGCCGCCCTCCATCAAAAATAGGTAAATTAAATGAGGGGTCGACGTTGTAAAAACTGCTGGGCCATTTAAACCAATCCCGGAAATGGATCGTTTGATATCCATAAAGTGCGGAAAGGTTGAAATCGGGATAAAATCCCGCTTCGGCAACTTCAATCTGTTTTCCGGCGGATTCGATCAACCAGAGTTGAGCAGTGATATCGGGACGATTCCCAATTAAATGCATAGGTAAATCATTCGGCAGCGGTACTTTTGGAAGCGGTTGATCGATAATATAAGTATTGTCGATCAACTCCTCAAAATTCCCTGCCAAATAGGCTTTAAGTTGGTACTCATTGACGGCAATCTCTCCTTCTAATTGGATGACCGTTTGACGTGCAGAGGTTAGATTCAACTCGGCATTATGTTGGATCATCACATCTGCTAAACTGCCTGTGACCAACTTTTTAACGAGGCTTAAATACTGTTCTTGGACTCCAACAAGTGATTTTAAAATTTCTAAACGTTTATACTGAGTTTGCAAAATAAAGTAGGTTTGGGCGACGGCGATTCCTAACTCTAAACGGGTGAACGCCTCATCCGCGAGCTGTGCTTGCACTTCTCCAATCGCAGCAGACAAGGTATTCCGATTTTTTCCCCCAAATATCAAAATCATACGTTAAGATCAGCTCTGTTTCATATTGGGTAAAATAAACGGGGATTACCCGACATTCCTGCCGGTACCGGAAAGCCTCCTGATGGTCCTGTCGGACTTGATACCCCCTTTCGGACCCGTGGTACCTGTGTTGAAAGGAATCAGCCCTGTTTTCCTCGAGCTTTTCCCTAGCAACATCGGCTCCAAGAATAATATTTGGAAAGAGGACCGCCCTTTAACCTTTCTGCATTATAGACCGCCTGGAAAATCTTTGCCTCTGCTTCTTTAAGCGTAGGATTTAAAGCAAATGTCTGTTCTATAAAAGCGGTAAGTTGAGGATCTCTTGAAACAATATCCACCAATCGGGCGGGACAGGATAACCGTTGTCAATGAGCGGATCGCCCTGCGCATCTTCGGCAACACTTTCCAATACTGTTGAAGGGGGATCTATAGGTTGGGCCAACTCCACCGTGCAGCATCCACTTGCTAACGTCAAGCCTAAAAGGGAAAAAGAAATAGGTAAAGCGCGCATGATTTGCCAAAATCATTATTTTTCCACACAATACCAAGAAAAACTTTTTAAAATAAGGATTAAACAGCAGTTAAAGCTATCCCCGCCAAGCAGACAGCATTGGCTGGCCAATGGATCCTTTCTCCATAAAAATATTTGCCCCAAAGATTGCAAAAGATGATAACCGAAACACACAACAAGGGAAAAAGAATGACTTTCTCCCAAGCGGCCTGGGCAGATTCGGTAGCAAGCATGGTCATGAATCCTGCAACGCCATTGATAAGGCCTCCACCCCAACCCCAACGAGCCGCCTGTTTCGTTTCAAGCTTAAGCGTCTTGGAGCCGATCGGCAAAAGAAGCTGCATCAATGCAGCTGTAAAAAACATTACGGGTGTGAAGACATCTGCTGTACAAGGATCACATTGAAAGGGAATAAGAAAACTTTCAGGAATCCCATCCTTCATCGTGAGCGCCCTCCACTGAAAAGATGTCAGATAGATCGAATGGGCAGCAAAAGCCGCAAATGCCCAAAAATACCAAGCATTGCTTAAAGTAATTCCTTGTTTCGGATAGGAGGCCCATAAGATTCCGCCGATCACCAAGAGTGCACCCGATGCATTTAATAAAGTATAGGTATGTCCAAAAGTGCTACCGAAAAGGAGTGCCATCAAAATGGGGGGAGCAATGCAGGCAGCATTAACAATAGAAAAACTCAATCCAGGCGAGACCATGTCTTAAAGTCCCGTCCCGTTAACCACATCAACGTCCCTAACATGCACCCAGAAATAATCCCAACAAAATCATTTTAAGATCCCAACCTAATGCCCCATGGAGGTAGTAACCGATCATAAAACCGATAATCCCTGATGCGCTCATCCGATAAGCTAAAAAAGGATCACCCCCTCCTCCGCTAAGATCAACACTTCTGCGGATAAAATAGTTTGAGAGAGCAGTCATCAGGCTGGCAAACATAACGAAAACTAAAGTCATCAGGGAACCTTTTAAGTTTGTTGCTTTGGGAATTCATTATAACATATAATTAAAATTTATGAAGCTAGAAAAAATTGGTCTTCAACATCAAGCATTATTACAAGAATTATTTTACAAGTTAGATGTTAGACTCACAGAATATAGTTTTGACAACGCTTACTTGTTTAGGCGTGAACATGATTTCGAATTGATTATGACCGAGCGTCTCTATCTCGCGGGTAAAACGAGGGACGGCCACCGTTTTCTTATGCCAATTTTCCGACTCAAAGAAGCCCCTTTACAAGAATTACGTGTCCTCCTTGAAGATAAAGAATTCCTTTACCCGATTCCCGAAGATTGGCTGCAAGATATTCCAGTAGATCAAATTCAAAAAACGACCTATGAAGACGCCGACACCGATTATTGGTTTTCTCTCCCTAAAATTCAAAATTATCCCGGTCGGAATCTTGCCTCTAAACGCAATCTTGTGCATCAATTCACCCGTAATTATGTTTGCGAAGCGATACCACTCACGGAAAATCAAAGGGAAGATGCCCAACAGATCTTGGATTTTTGGCAATCGAGTATGCATGAAACATTTACCCAAACCGACTATTATCCTTGTCAAGATGCACTCAATAATCTTAGCCGTTTGCAATTGAAGGGTATGATGTACTATGTGGATCGCAAACCTGTCGGTTTTGCTTTAGGATGTCATTACATTCCTGAGGCATTCGACCTTCATTTTGTAAAAGCTGACAAATCGTATAAGGGTATCTACGCTTTTATTAATCAACATTTTGCTCAAAGCTTAGATGAGACGGTCAAATACATTAACTTTGAGCAAGACCTTGGCAACCCAGATCTACACCACTCCAAAAATTCGTATCAACCTGATGCTCTTCTTAAAAAATACCGCATTTCACTTTGATTTATAGGCAAACAGGAAAAGTCCTATTCCAAATGCCAAAAAGGGGAGACTGAGCAATTGCCCCATCTCGATCGGAAAATTTCCAATATAGGAGTGTTGGTGCGCTTTGAAAAATTCTAAAAGTATGCGAGCTAAACTGAGAAGAATAATCCCTACCCCTGCAATCAAGCCTGCCGGTAGCAGTCGCTCCTTTTTCTGCCACCAAAACCATAATGCAAAAGCAATCACAAAATAAGCTGCCGCCTCATAAAGCTGTACAGGATGTCGAGGTACAGGACTGACAAGCTCTGCCGGATACTTCAAAAAGAACCCCCCAGGGTAGTGCTGTTTCTGTACCCACAATTTCTTGGTTCATGAAATTTCCAAGGCGAATAAAACCACAGACGA
Organism: Parachlamydiales bacterium; assembly: GCA_963709145.1. Lineage (GTDB taxonomy): Bacteria > Chlamydiota > Chlamydiia > Chlamydiales > Parachlamydiaceae > JBDHQB01. Next base: position 34,558 of record CAVPVT010000081.1, on the reverse strand, counting down.
ACGCGATCGGGTGCGTCCGGCAGGTCAAACCAATTCAGTAGAGTCATTGATGGCAAATCTCGCTTTGTTTTCTTGTAAAACAGAGAAATTGCAATGAGAATCCCTAAAAAACCTCCATGACTGGCAAGTCCTCCCTCCCAGACTTTGAAAATATCAATTAGATGATCTTTAAAATAATCCCAGTCGTAAAAAAAGACTTCCCCAAGCCTTGCCCCAATAATTGTTCCCAAAATTGTATAGGCCAAAAGCCGATCCATGATTTTTTGAGCTAAAGGATAGGGGGGAATTCCAGGTATAAGTTCCTTAATTTTAAAAGCTAGCATCTTTTTTCCAAGATAGTATGCTATAATGAAACCTAGGACAAAGAGTACCCCGTACCACATGACAGAATGGTTAAACCAGGGAATAACAAAGAAAACACGGTTAGGATCCCAAAAGAACCATCCAACTAGGAAGTTTTGATCAACCATTGGGACGACTTTGGTTAAGAATATCGGAGCAGAGGGATTCGAACCCCCGACCTACTGCTCCCAAAGCAGCCGCGCTAGCCAAACTGCGCTATGCTCCGATAATTGGAAAACATTGAGGATCGTATCAGAGGGTTGAATTTCGTACAAACGAAATTTGATCGCAGCTTGACCGTTAGATCCGATTTAAGTATGATATTTTTAGACGTGTACCAAGAGAAATCGATGGGTTTTGAAGATTTAAATCAAGCTTTGAAAGTAGCCAAAAAGGAAATTGAAACGTTTCAAACGCATATTTCCGAAGCTCCAAAAGATGTTACCAAAGCAGAAGCTAAGGAGCTGATCAATACCATTAATAATACTTTCGAACAGTTTCCTGACGCTGGCAAAATGGATGCAAATGTATCTACTCAAGTCAACCGTCAGTTAGTAAAAGATGTCAATAATGCGCTACAAAACTTGTTTAACTTCATTAACAATAACCCTCAAGTCAACAAGTTGATCAGCTCTCTTGTTGGAATCCGATTCAAACAAGAAGTGGAAGAATTTCAAAAAAAATTGCGTGAAAAACAGGCTGATCCTCGAGCTCCCCACCTGAAAATTGTCGCCAAAGTTGAAAAATCGGAAAAAGGCGGCTTGAATAAAGGTAAGGGATAATCTACAATTCATCAATGCTATCTAAACTACCTCCTGTCATTCTAAAACCTGGCAAGGAAAAACCTTTGCTAAACCGGCATCATTGGATTTTTTCTGGCGCGGTTGCGCAACTTCCAATGTTCGAGGATGGTGCTTTGTTGCCTGTGCAAAGCTCAACCGGTCAGTTACTCGGGACAGCCTACTTCAATAAACGGGCAAAGATTGTCGGAAGAATGGTGTGTTTTGATGATAGGTCGCCGCTTGACGCAATCAAAAAAAGTATGTTGGAGGCTATTGCTCTTCGACAAAATTTCTTTAATCCAAAAATGACGAATGCCTATCGCCTTATCAATGGAGAAGGGGATTATCTTCCTGGTTTAATTGTCGATAAATATGACCACAATCTCGTTGTTCAATTTTCAACCCTGGGAATGGAAAAAATTTCAAGCCATATCCTGGAAACTTTAATTCACATCTGTAAACCCAAAAGTATTTACGAAAAATCGACCTCACCTTCTCGCAAAGAGGAGGGATTAAAAGAGTCGCAAAGGCTGTTGTATGGGGCGGAATTGGAGGCCTTGAAAATTCGTGAAAACGGCCTACAATTCTATGTCGACATCAAAGAAGGCCAAAAGACCGGTTTTTTTCTTGATCAGTCGGCGATGCGGCTTTGGATTAGGGAGCTTTCCCAAGGTAAACGTGTATTGAATACATTCTGTTACACCGGTGGCTTTTCTCTTTATGCATTGGCTGGAGGAGCGACTCAAGTGGATTCAGTCGATATTTCTTCCAGAGCGATCGATCTTTTACAAAAAAACATCGAATTAAATGAATTGAAGAGCAGCAAAGGCAACTTTTGCGAAGATGTCTTCAAATTTCTGAGGGAAAAGCCTTTAAATTATGATCTTGTGATCCTCGATCCGCCCGCCTTTGCCAAAAGAAAAAGTGATATTATTTCTGCCTGCCGTGGGTATAAAGATATTAATCGGTTAGCTATGGAAAAAATGGCTCCAAATTCCCTTTTGTTAACTTGTTCTTGTTCTTATCATGTCGATGAACATCTTTTTCGACAGGTGATTTTCCAGGCTGCCGTGGAAGCAAAACGAAAAGTTCAGATACTTGGGCGTCATCGGCAAGCCTTTGATCACCCGCTGAATCTTTGCCATCCTGAAGGGGACTATCTCAAAAGTTTTATGCTTTACCTTGCCTAAGCTTCTCAATTCTGAAGATTTATTAGAATTAGCGAAATCCATAAAAGCAACTATTATTAAAATAATATTAAATACTAATTGAATAATATAAGTAATTGTTAGATAAATAATAAATAAAGTTTTTTCAGTTTTCGTTCACTGAATTCAGCTAAATCTCTCATTTGCTTAATGGACCATTTTCTGGAGATCTTTATTGCAACCATTAATTCATTGTTGATAACATCTTTAGTGTTCTGTATGTGTAATGATCATTAAAAGGGACAATTCTAGTCCATATTTGGGGGGCAAATCAGCTCAAATGATGTCGTGTATTTCATATCTTCAGATGGGCTTCAACTATGTTTGAAAATAATTTCCCCAAGCAGCGGAAACAAATCCTCGGCATACTGACCAATCGTTGGGCTATTGGCACTCGATCGCTTTAGCACTACAACAGCTTATCGAAGCCTCTTCGACGATTTGGCTCGTTAAACTGATGAGCAGTTTAACAGCTGGAGAAGAATTTTTACATTATCTCGTATTTTATCTTGTGACACTCGCAGCGCCATACATTCCTTGGTGTATCGCATTCATCATGAAAATCACCTGGAGGCAAGAGGCGCAACGCTCTTTTATCAATGCATTTGTTGCGAATAATCGCAATAACATCGGCGAATGGAGCAACAAAGGTTTAAAAGAGGAAAAACTCTCTATATTAACTTCTGAGGGGCCTAATGCGTTAAACGCCCTGATCGATTACTGCTTTGACCTTTGTACCTATGGCTTGAGCGTGGTCTTTAATATTGCGACTCTGTCAATTGCTGTAGAGCCTCTTTTTGCCGTATCATATGGGCTAAGTGTGACGGTGGTATTCATCATCATGAAAATGAACCGAAGGGCCCAACGTTTCTTGACTCAGAAGGCGTTGACAGCAAGGATTGAGCTTGGACAATCGTTGTTGGCGGCATGGGATAATGTTTTATTAGGGAATAGGTATAACTTTGGGCTTTGGCAAGAAAAAACAGGCCAAAGGGTGAATCGCTGTTTACAACGCAATGTGGACTTAGAAAGATTTGATCAGTTGATGGCCATTTTCGTTTCGTTGATCACCTGCATCCCTACATTGATTGTAGTGGTCTATTTCTTTTTACGACACAAATCAGATTTAGTTATGCTTTCCTCGTTTGTTGTGACATTGCCACTCTTATTTATGGTGCTTTCATATACCTATATTACTTTGACTTTGGCATTTAGATGGTCAATGCATAGGAGTAAGTTGAATTCGATTTATAGGGCAATTCAGGCTTCCAAAGATGCTCACAAGACGTTGGAGAAGAAAGTAAAATGGCCTAAGATCCTATTTTCCGATGCAATTGTAACTCCGGATGATCATATGTCACTTAAGGCGCCCATCCCCCTCCGTTCTCACGAAGATATCTTGATCCATACAACAAATCCGGGAAGGATCACAATCCGTGGAGAGAATGGTGCAGGGAAATCAACAGCTTTGATGTTGGTCAAAAACGCTTTAGGAGATCGCGCCTTTTTCTTGCCGACCCATAATCAGTTGAGTTTTGTTTCTGAAACGAATAAATATTCAACAGGGGAGTCATTAAAGAAAAGGTTGATGGAGATCTCGGAAAAAGTTGATGTCGACGTGCTTCTTTTAGATGAGTGGGATGCGAATCTCGATAAAGAAAATCAGGAGAAACTTTCCGCGCTCATCGATGAGTTTTCGGTCCGTAAATGCATTATCGAAGTACGGCATCGGTGAAAATATGAATTTCAAGCCTTTACATATCGCAGCTTTCTCACTTATTCTCATAGGTTGTCATGTCGGACCGGAATACCACCCGCCTGTGACGGAAGTCCCATTAGAGTATAAAAATGCCAATGAAGAAGAATCCAATATCTTTGTGGGAACCTGCTGGTGGGAAATTTTTGATGATCCGATCCTGAATGATTTAGAAAATCAAGCTTTGGCCTATAATCCAACATTGGAACAAGCCATTGCTCGGATTAGCGAAGAGTATGCCTTGATGCGTTCTACTGCAGCCGATAACTATCCCTCTCTTAGTTTCAATCCATTTGATACCGCTGCTGAAGTATTGATCAATACCCAGAATTTTGCCCCTTCTTCATCTGCTCTTGGAGCGGCTTCTGCTGCAGTGGCAACCATTCCCCCCTTAAAACGGGTGCGTATCCAAGAGATTACACTTCCTTTTCAACTCTCTTATGAAGTCGATTTGTGGGGGCAGCGAGAAGACTCGATCATGGAGGCGTTAGCTAAGGCGCAATCTTCCCAAGCTGACTATGACTCGATCTGGTTGAAATTGACTGCGGATGTCGCTTCAGCGTATTTTCAGATGCGGGGCATTCAATCGCAGCTCGATGTTTTGCAATCGACCTATGACTCGCGCAAACGGGATGTGGACCTAAATGGTTCACGGTTTAAGTCTGGCCTCATCATGGAAGGGGATGTGACATTGGCCGAGGTGCAATTAGCGACAGCAGAGTATGATCTCCTTGAACAACAACGTCTGCTAGTCTTGCAAGAGGACGCTTTGGCGGTCTTAATCGGACAATATCCATCTACATTTGTTCTCCGCCCTTTTTCTCTAGAAGGGAATCCTCCTTCCGTACCTGTGGGACTTCCATCCCAATTGCTGCTACGCCGTCCCGATATCAGTGAAGCTGAAAGAAATTTAGCTGCTGCCGGCTGGGATGTCCGTTACTATTATGCCGATTTTTTTCCCACCCTATCTCTGAATGGGATTTTGGGAATGGCTTCTCCCAAAATTGCGGATTTGTTTGAATGGCGAGCACGTTTATGGGCATTGGCGATGCAATCTAAATCGGTTTTATTTGACGCAGGAAAGAAAGTGGATAATTTCGATGCAGCTCAAGCGCGCTATGTGCAGCAAGTTGCCAATTATGAAAAGACCGTCTTGACTGCTTTTCAAGAAGTTGAGGATGCTATCGAAAACCTGAATCTTTACAAGAATGAATATGAAGTTGCGATACGAGGAGAAAGTGCGGCCGTACGTAACTTTACGATTTCCCAAAATCGATATCGACAAGGGATAGTCAATTTTCTCGATGTCACCGAAAATGAGAGGACCTTGCTTGAGGAACAATTGAAAGCTCGTCAAGTTTTGATGAGTCGTTACCTTGAGACGATCACATTGATCAAAGCATTAGGGGGCGGCTTCGAGATTCCAATGGACAATGACCTTTGTTTCTAGTACAATTGTCCCTCATTTGCGTCCGTAGCTCAATGGATAGAGCGTTGGCCTCCGGAGCCAAAGGTTTCAGGTTCGACCCCTGACGGGCGCGAAAATGTTTTACGAAAATTTGTAGTTTTGATATGGTTTAGCGTTATGAAAACAAACCTCGTTTCCATGTACTGGTATTACTTTGTTAACCTGATGTGGCGGGAGGTTTGTTGACGCTCAAATGAAATAATGAGCTCACAAGTTCAAAGCCCCGCTGCAAGCGGGGCTTTTTTTTTAAGCCTCGCCAAAAGCGGGGTTTTTTTTGCAGTTATTCAATAAAAGGAAAAACAATGAGATTTCAAACATTAACAGCCAATGGACCAATCTTAATTGCCGGTCCCTGCGCACTAGAATCACGTAGCCAGTTAAGACAAAGCATTTCAGCGTTGAAACATCTAGGTCTTAATGCTATACGCGCTTCTTTATGGAAGCCTCGCACTCAACCGGGATGGGAAGGGTTGGGATGGATGTCACTGCCTATGCTCATGGAGGAAACACTATCGCAAGGTTTAATGCCAGCGACTGAGATCATCACATCTGAACATGCAAAGATGGTTGTCGACGCTTTGTCAGGATTAGATAAAGGCGCTGAAATCCTTGTTTGGTTAGGTGCGCGCAATCAGAACCATTTGGAACAGACTAAGATAGCAAAAATTTTAGCCGAGGGATCAAGTGGTATTTTGTTCATGTTTAAAAATCAGATGTGGGATGATGAAAGACACTGGATCGGGATCTACGAACATATTGTGAGCGCTGGCTTTCCCAAGGAGCGATTGCTCATGTGCCATCGAGGTTTTAGTCCCGGCAAAATGGCAAATCCTAATGGCTTTAGAAATCTCCCCGATTTTGAGATGGCCATGCGGATGAAAGAAAAAACCGGTTTGAAAATGATTTTGGACCCTTCCCATATTGGAGGGACACAGGATAATGTATTTGAAGTGATGCGACAGGCTCAAAAATTTGCTTTCGATGGCTATATCATCGAAGTGCACCATGAGCCTCAGCAAGCAAAAACAGATGTCAAACAACAACTTTCGATTGAGCAATTTGAAATGCTCTTACAAATGGTACGGACGTAAAGTATGAATGAAGATTTGGAAAGTTTACGCACTAAATTGGATGAGTTGGATAAAGACATTGTCGGTATGCTGAATTTTCGGATGTTTATGGCAGAAGAAATCTCTAAAGTCAAACATAAAGAAGGACTTCCTCTAGAGGATGTTAAGAGGGAAGGGCAGGTATTGGAAAAAGTCAAAGAAGTGTGTCCCAATCCAATTTTAAGAGAAGTGATCCAACCGATCTTTCAGATTTTAATGGATTGCGCCAAAATTAATGGACATTTGAAGGTTATTTACGACTTTCCTTTTAAGCGAGTGGCCATTTTAGGATGGGGCTTAATTGGAGGTTCTCTAGGAAAGATCATCCACTGTAAAAACCGAAAGACACGAATTTCCGCTTTGGATAGGGCCTGTACCGATTTGGCTCATGCTAAAGCTGAACTTTTGATCGATGATATCTATTTTTCGCTACAAGATATGGTTGAGGAGGTCGATTTGATTATCCTCGCTACCCCTTTGCACGAGATCATCCCAATCGCTAAGCAAATCTCGAAGGCTGCGTCTTCCCGCTCAAGACCTTTAATCGTTATGGATGTCGGAAGCGTTAAAACAGAAATAACAGCGACATTTGAAAAGTTGTCGCATGCCAAAGTGGAATTTATAGCCACGCATCCCATGGCTGGCTCAGAAAAGCAAGGATATGCCTATAGTGATGCGACACTGTTTTATCAGGCTCCATGGATTTTGACTCCCCATGCTAAAAATCTGGAAAGCACCTTAGAGATCATCAAAAAAGTGATTATTTTTCTCGGAGCGGAACCGATTGGGATGGAGGCAACTCTCCATGATAAACAAACAGCCCTCATTTCCCATCTGCCTGGAAAACTTTCTGCAGCTTTTTTGAAATTCGTTGAGAAAACTGACAAATCTTCACTCGACATTGCTGGGCCGGGCTTCAAGTCTTTTACCCGTTTAGCGCATTCCAATCCGACGATGCGTCAAGACATATCCCATGCCAATAAGGCATGGATGGCCCATTTTTTGGATGAATGGAAACAGTTTGAGGGTAATTATTTATGAACAATTTGCATATTAAACCCAGTAAACTCCAGGGATCAATTGCTGCCCCTCCTTCAAAATCCCATACGTTACGGGCAATTTTATTTGCGGCAATGGCAAAAGGGGAGTCGTACATCAGAAATTATTTGCCCTCTACAGATACCCAAGCCATGATTGAAGCTTGTCGATTGCTAGGGGCAACTATTGAAAGCACGGGTCACATTTTGAAGGTGCAAGGGATCGATGGCAAAGTCGAAATTACGGATGATGTGATCAACGCTGGAAATTCAGGAATTGTGCTGCGGTTTATCGCAGCCGTTGCCTCTTTAAGTCGTCACCCAATCGTTATCACAGGCGATCATTCAATTCGGCATCAACGTCCGATGGCACCATTGATGGATGCCCTTAGCCAACTTGGAGTTCAAGCAATTTCCACTAAGGGAGATGGATTTGCCCCTATCATTGTCCAAGGACCGGTATTGCCTGGGAAAGTCAATGTGGATGGAACCGATTCCCAACCGGTTTCTGCACTTTTAATCGCCGGTTCTTTTGCCTCGGGCCCAATCACAATTCATGTGAATAACCCGGGAGAAAAACCTTGGATCGATTTTACTTTGGATTGGATGAAAAGGGTAGGCTTACCTTTTGAACGGGATGGCTATCGCACCTTCAAACTGCCGGGAAAACGATCGATTGCAAGCTTTGACTATAACGTGCCTGGAGATTGGAGTTCGGCAGCATTCCCTATCGCGGCAGCTCTGATCACAGGATCGGAACTCACCATTCAAAATGTGGATTTAGACGATTGCCAAGGTGACAAAAAATTGCTCAACTTGTTCCAACAAATGGGTGCTAAATGGGATTATGATCAGAATCAAAAATCGGTGCGGGTCCTAAAGGACGGAAAGTTGAAAGGGATTGTTGCTGATATTAATGACTTCGTTGATGCTGTTCCGGTTTTAGCTGCTGTTTCCTGTTTTGCCGAAGGAGAGACTCTAATTGTCAATGCTGGAATCGCAAAACACAAAGAATGTGATCGGCTTACTTGCATCACTTCAGAGCTAAGCAAAATGGGAGCCCATATCTCTGAAACTGCAGATGGACTTAGAATCGTCGGAGGAGCTTTAAAGGTGCAAATTTAACTTCCCATCAAGATCATCGAATAGTCATGTCGCTGGCTGTAGCTTCGTTAGGGGCGCAAAGTCCATCTCAGATCAGTCAGATTCAATGTGTGGCAAAACGTTTCCCACTTTCGTCCAAGATTTTAAAAAAATGGGCGCTTTATTTGAGGCGCAATCATGAATGTTTGGATTCTATGCGGTTTACCACACAGTGGCAAAACTACCCAAGGCAAAAAATTGGCTCAAGCTTTAGGCTGGACATTTGTAGATACTGATCTGGCCACTGAAGCACTGTATGAAGTCCAATTTGGAAGGAAAAGAACGTGTCGTGAGATCGCAAAATTAGAGGGGATAGATCATTTTCGAAAGCTGGAGAAAGAAGCCGTTCGACAATTGCAATTTTCCGATTCCGCGATCGTTGCTTTAGGAGGGGGGGTTCTTCTTGATGGAGAAAGTCAAAAATATATCGGGAATTTAGGTACCGTTATTTATCTTCAGGCTAATCCCCAGGAGATTCTTCTCAGGATCAGACGAAATGGCCTTCATTCCTTTTTGGATCCATCCGATCCTGCCACATCCTTAGCAAGGCTCGCTGTTGAAAGGGAGCCTATTTATCTGCGGTTGCTCATCTTCGTTTGGATACAGCAGGGCAAAATGAACAACAAGTTTTTAATAAGCTTTATAACATGGTAGTTAACAATGGCAAGTAATTCATTTGGGAATCTTTTTAAAATTACAACGTGGGGGGAATCGCACGGCAAAGCAATCGGTGTTGTTATCGACGGTTGTCCTGCCGGCCTGAAAATTTCTGATGAGGAGATCAATGCAGCCCTTTCAAGGCGTGCACCGGGGCAAAATCCTTGGGTGTCTCCGCGCCAAGAAAAGGATAAAGCTGAAATACTATCAGGAGTTTTTGAAGGGAAAACAACTGGCGCTCCTATTTCTATCATTATCCCTAATAAAGATGCAGATTCCAGCAAATATGAATCCCTAAAAGATCTTCTCCGTCCAGGCCATGCCAATTACACTTACTTGGAAAAATATGGAATTTTCGATTATCGAGGTGGCGGCCGTTCATCAGCGCGCGAAACTGCCTGTAGAGTCGCTGCAGGGGCTATTGCCAATAAATTATTGAGTTATTACAGCATCGAAATCTTAGCCTGGATGAAACAGATCGGAAATCATGTCGCTGACATCAACTATGAAGATTTAATTAAATTAAAATCAGCGACTTTCTCAAGCGCCATTTTCTGTCCTGATCCAAAAGCAGAAAAGAGGATCATCGCTGACCTTGAAAAAGCAATCGATGAAGGGGATTCTCTAGGCGGAGTTATTGAATTTTATGCGACAGGAATTCCTGTTGGTTTAGGAGATCCTGTTTATGCCAAATTGGAAGCGTTGCTAGCTTCTGCAATGATGAGCTTACCTGCTTACTAAGGGATTTGAAATCGGTTCTGGATTCACATCAGCAGAAATGAAAGGTTCAGATCATAATGACCTTTTCATCCAATCGGAAGGGAAAAATCAAAACCAATACTAACCACGCTGGAGGGACTTTGGGGGGATTACTACTGGGATGCCCCTTTCAGGAAAAGTTGCCTTTAAACCTCCATCGAGTATTAAAAAAAGTATGACTGTCACGACAAAAGGTGAAGAAACTGAAATGAAGTTGCCAGAAGGCTCTAGGCATGATCCTTGCGTCGCTATCCGGGCTGTTCCGATCGTTGAAGCAATGATGGCTTTGGTCCTTGCTGACACACTATTAATGAATCGCCACTCAAAATTATGAGATAATTATGATTTGTATCGTTATTCCATAGGTCTAAACCGAAGAAGCTGTTCAACAACAGATTGAGCAAGCCAATGGAATTGGCGACCTACTTGAATGCCGAATCGATCTCTGGGACCCTTTTGAGATCAGCCCCTTACTTAAATTGTGCAAAATTCCTATTCTCTTAACTCTGAGAACTATTTCACAAGGGGGGAAAGCCGAGGTAACGCTAAAAGAATACGAAGATCGCTTGCAAGATTTAGTTAGCTTACGTCCAGCATATATCGATATCGAAAGTGATAAAGATATCCAGATCAACACACATGGGGTGAAAGTGATTTTGATCATTACAATTACAAGGAAACCCCCTCCGATCTGCCCTTGCTTTTACAAAAGATGAATCAAAAACCGGCAGATCTATAGAGATCGCCGTTCAAACCCACACAACTTCCGATGCTCTCAGAATCATGCGAGATTTGCAAGGTTCCAATCTGATTGCTCTTGGCATGGGACCCTACGGAGCTATCACCCGGATTACCCAACCTATTTTCAACTCTGGAATCACCTATGCTCTTCTACCTACTTCGGAATGTACCGCTTCAGGCCAATTGACTGTCAATGAACTGACCAACCGTTATCATTATCGCACTTTAAACCCTTTGACATCTCTGTATGCGATAATTGGGGATCCGCTCGATAAAAGCTTGGGTCATTTCATTCACAATCAAGGATTTGTTAAAAACGGGATCAATGCCTTGTATCTTAAAATTCGGGTTAAACCGAACGAACTGAAAGAATGCATGGAGTTGTTTAAAAATCTCCACTTTCAAGGCTTTAGTGTAACGATGCCTTTGAAAGAAGTAATATTGCCTTTGTTGAATAAAATTTCACCTGAGGCTCAAGCAATCAATGCCGTGAATACCCTCAAAGCTAATGAGGGTGGATGGGAAGGGTCAAATACAGATGCAGTTGGCGCTATCGATGCAATTGACTCTCTCGTATCAGTAAAAGGAAAAAAAATCGTGATTTTAGGAATCGGAGGGGCATCGAAAGCGGCTTCCTATGAAGCTGAACGAGTAGAGGAGCTTCAGTGCGTAAACGGGCCCATCTCAATAATTTAGGAGATATCGGAAATGATTATGATATTTTAATCAATGCAACTCCAAGTCCTATGCTGATTGAACCCGATCATATTTTGCCTAATAAAATTGTCATGGATATGGTAACACGTCCAAAATTAACCCCATTTCTTCAAGAATCACAATCCAAATCGTGTCGTCTTGTATATGGTTACCAGAAGTGGGTCAACCAAGCTTGCACACAATGGAGAACGTGGTTTCCTAAATTGGAATGGAAAGGGCAAAAAGCCTATTTTCTAGCCATCTACGAAGATCTTTCCTGACTTGTGCCATTTTTAGAAATTTGGGCTACGTAAATAAAAAGCTGCTGAAATACAAGAAGTTGCAAAAATATTTAGTGCGCGTTGTCGCACTAATGTGCTATTTTCAGACAAGTAATGAAGAAATGATTCAATGATATGAATGATAAAGAAGAAGAGTTGCCACATTTCGCATTGACTGGAGAAATTTTGGGCTGCTGCTTTGAAGTGATGAAAGAGCTCGGTCCTGGTTTTCAAGAAAATGTTTACAAAAACGCCCTTTTAATTGCAATGAGAGAACAAGGTTTGCAAGTAGAAACTGAGCAGTCTTTTAAGGTGATTTTTCGGGGGCGAGTAATTGGCCGATATAGAGCTGACTTTATCGTTGAAAGAACAGTTGTTGTTGAATTGAAATGTTGTGAGAGTTTGGTTAGCGAACATCAAGCGCAATTGTTCAACTATTTAAGAGTTTCGAACCTTCATGTGGGACTATTGGTAAACTTTAGACGAAGAAAATTGGAATACAAGAGACTGCATGGGGCAGAAATTTGTGATGAGTTAGGGGAAATGCAGTCTGAGGAACCTGTTCCGTTTTAATTCTTAAAAAATTTATCATTCATATCATCATATCATTTTTTCAGTAAGGCCAAAAATCATTGCTGTACGGCGCTTTTGAATTTTCTTGGTAGTTAGTAGTCTAAACTAACTTTGTCGCACTAATTGGCACAAGTCAGGAAGAATCTAGCCATCATCCAGAATCGTGTCGAGGAGATATATGGTTCACCATTTGAATTTGCCGTCATGCAAGCTTCACACAATGGAGATTACATGGTTTCGTAAATTGGAATCGGTTAAAGGGATAAAAAGTCTGAATTATTTTAACCGCACTTTTACTATACGCATCTCATTCCTGACTTGTGCCATTTTTAGAAATTTGGGCTACGTAAATAAAAAGCTGCTGAAATACAAGAAGTTGCAAAAATATTTAGTGCGCGTTGTCGCACTAATGTGCTATTTTCAGACAAGTAATGAAGAAATGATTCAATGATATGAATGATAAAGAAGAAGAGTTGCCACATTTCGCATTGACTGGAGAAATTTTGGGCTGCTGCTTTGAAGTGATGAAAGAGCTCGGTCCTGGTTTTCAAGAAAATGTTTACAAAAACGCCCTTTTAATTGCAATGAGAGAACAAGGTTTGCAAGTAGAAACTGAGCAGTCTTTTAAGGTGGTTTTTCGGGGGCGAGTGATTGCCATATAGAGCTGACCTTATTGTTGAAAGAACAGTTGTTGTTGAATTGAAATGTTGTGAGAGTTTGGTTAGCGAACATCAAGCGCAATTGTTCAACTATTTAAGAGTTTCGAACCTTCATGTGGGACTATTGGTAAACTTTAGACGAAGAAAATTGGAATACAAGAGACTGCATGGGGCAGAAATTTGTGATGCAGGGGAAATGCAGTCTGAGGAACCTGTTCCGTTTTGATTCTTAAAAAATTTATCATTCATATCATCATATCATTTTTTCATTGGCCAAAAATCATTGCTGTACGGCGCTTTTGAATTTTCTTGGTAGTTGGTAGTCTAAACTAACTTTGTCGCACTAATTGGCACAAGTCAGGAAGCACAATCCAAATCGTGTCGTCTTGTATATGGTTACCAGATGTGGGACAACCAAGCTTGCACACAATGGAGAACGTGGTTTCCTAAATTGGAATGGAAAGGGCAAAAAGCCTATTTTCTAACCATCTACGAAGAGCTTTTTCAGAATTCGGATCCTACAAGAGAATCCCAATAATGCGCTTTATCACAGGTTAAAGATTTGCGGATTCTTCTGTAATCGGGCTTATGGTTAGGATATTCAGTATCGATAAAGGCAAATGTTCCTCGAACTGTAAAAGGGATGTTTTCTGCACGGTAGCTAGATCCTTGTGCTTCTGAAATAATGATATATAATTCATCGAGGTGTTGATAAGTGATCTCCTCTTTCCAGGCTCGTTTGTTCGTTTTGTCATCCACAATATGCATATCTTCTACAATCAAAATCACAGCTTTTTGAGTATACTCACTATCCATTGGAGGGCTTGGCTTTAGTGGCAAGGGATAAATCCACTTTTTCGGAACTTCAAAATGAGTAATATTGTGTTTATTGATGACTTTGCGTATTTTTTTTGCCCCCCGACATCGTTCCATAAACCAATGCCATTCTGGATGACCCTGTTTTTCGCGCAATTCTGAATCCATCATGATCTTTAAGAGATATCCTTGTAACCACGGATGCCTCGCCACTTTAATGTAGCTCCTGGGTTGTGAAAATAACATTTTAAAACCAGCTCGCGTCAATGTGTTTTCATTCAGAGTCGCTCTATTATTCAGAAAAATTAAATCTAAAATTGGTTTTAGAGGATGAAGTTTAGGCAAAATGTATTTCCTCATCTCCTCTTTTTGATTTTTAGGGATCAATCGATTGTATTCAAAATCATTATAGGAACAAAGAGGTGATGCTATGAATACAATGAGCCAAAAGAAAAGTTTAAGTCTGATCATTGTTGTTTAGTACCTACCTTAACCTTCGCAAGCCAGATTCCGGTCCGATCCTCCGAAGTAGAGTTGTGATAAGTGATCCACAACATTCCATCGTGCATCACCATTCCCGAATAACCTGTATCACCATCGCTCGGTAAAATCAATCGTGGGAAAATCTTATCTTCAGTCATCATCGCGACAGCCGTTTTACAAATTCTACCATAAGGACTAGGGAAAATCATCCTACCCGAAGCTACCATCCCCTCCGGAGTGCTAAGAAAATTAGGTCCTCCTAAATGGATAGTTGTTTCCACCCATTTCCAGCGTTTATAAGGGGGGATACTTTTCCCTATACAACAACCTCTGTGCTTTAACTTATTTCTCCTCACTAAAGCGAGCATGTCACCGTTTGGAAGAAAGCGCAACGTGGTTTCATTAGGTCTTCCCCGAACTTTAAATTCTTTGATCTCTTCAAAATGGACCCCATCCTGACTTCTCCATAAAGTAATCAACCATTCTTTTTTGAGCTTCTTAAAGTCAGATGCCCTATAGGATACACCATAAGCTTTTTTTTCATGCCAGGTGATTCTCCATAGCCAATCGTGTTCCCTCACGACCTTTTGGAAAGGCCCCCACGAAAGACCGTCCATAGAAAACGCAACTAGGCTCTCACGGTAACTATAAACATATTGATCATCGAAGTGAACTGCCCCCAAAAGTAGCATTAGCCGTCCAGAGGGATCGAGACAGAGTTTTGGATCACGTAAATCGCTTGTAGAATCTTCAAAATAAGCTGCCGATTCCCAGGCTTGTCCATCGTTGCTCCGAATGATCCTTATCGATCCATACCGACCATCTTGATGACTATCAGATTCCCGAAAAGTACAGTACCAGCGCCCTTGAAAATAGACTAAATCACAAAAGGCATTATGGTCTGCATAACTCCAAATCTCTTTAGCCTCGATCAACGTACAATCTGCTGTGGGAATGGCATTATCCATAACGGCCTTTAAAAGACGTCTTAAATGCGCGATACCAGATTTTAAAATACCTTTTGAAGTCCTTTTGTTTGGTTAGCCATAAAATGACGGAAATGACCCCAAAATATCGCCACAATGTGCGCAAGGTTTCTCTAAAATGGGTAAATACCATTGATTTGGTCACTATACGAAGATCGTAGTCGGTCAAAATTCTCGGCGAGGAAACAGTGTGCAGCCCTCCTTTTAATACAAATCGGCATAATAATTCATAACCACCCCTTAATGTATAGGTTGTATTAAACTTACCGATCTTCAGAAAGAGATCCCGCCTAAACCAACAGGACTGCAAACTTGTGGGTTGCAGTCCATTTTTTAAGATCCTTATATTTAGGTGTCGATACAAAATTTTCGGTTCCGATTTTCCATCTCGGATTAATGTGCCGCAAAATACCAACGAAGGAGACTCATGCTTCAACGCTATCCCCATCATGTGTTTCAACGTGAATTGATAGATATAAAAGTCGCCAGGAAATAAAAAATTTACGTACAAACCACTTGCGTGCGTAATCCCTTTATTCAGCATCTCATAACGGTAATAACCTGAAACGGAATAAACCCGAATGGAGTGGTGTCGATAACTTTTCACCACTTCTAAAGTGCGATCTGTTGATCCTGCATCGATCACAATCACTTCTATAGAAGGATAATCCTGATTGAGCAAGTTCTCGATCGTCAAACCGATCGAATGGGCACAATTTAAAGAGGGGATAATAATACTCACAAGTGGATAATCCACCTCTTTAAATTCACTAGCTTCGCTGATGAGTTTTGGAGAAAAGTCCTCCGGTACTCTATTAGGAATGTCGATAGGTCCAGGGCTTTTCAAAGTTGGGAGGTCAGGCTGATGGCCCACAGATACCCCCAATTTTATTCATTACGATCCTTGTTAAACAACAAAACAAGTGTGGTCACTATACTCACCACTGCCATTGCAGCCACAGGTAATATTCCTGAGGTCCAGAAATACCGATATCCGAAGAAACAGCTCAGGATTAAAGCTAATATAATGGCAAAAATGCGGAAGAATGTGCTTTTACGGGATATTCCCCATGCTGAAATCAACAAAAGTACCCCAAAACATAATCCCATGATCAAAGATATTTGGCTGCCCGCTTTGAGATAGCCAAACACCCCACCAGCTATAACAATAATTGCGTAAACTAAAACAATTACAAAATTCATTCTCCAAAAATCTCCTTAAAAAAGTTTTCCATGGCGCGGAAAGACCGTTTTGCCGCACGCTCATTGTATTCTAATCCTTTGCTACGATCATGCAAATTGGGATTTGTAAATCCATGTACAGCATGTCCATAAATATTAATTTCCCAATCCGCTTTCGCTTTTGTCATCTCCGTTTCAAAATCATCGATATCTTTTTTTGAAACCATAGGGTCATCATGCCCATGCAAAACTAGGATAGAGCCGTCAAGCTTGGAGGCTGTCGGTTCCAATTTTGCTTTTTCGCTTCCCAATACTCCATGAAAGCTTATAACGCCTCTGACTTTAGCCCCGCTTTTAAATAACTCGATAACTGATAATCCCCCAAAACAAAAGCCGATAGCTCCGATTCTAGATGTGTCAACAAGGGGATTTGTGCGAATAGCCTCGAATGCACCAATGATTCTCTCACGCAGTAGTTTTCGATCCAAAATCAATGGTTGAATCCATTGACCAGCTTCTACATCACTTGTCGTTGTTTTACCGCCGCCAAAAAGATCCGCTGCAAAGCCTATGTAGCCCAAATCAGCCAATTTTTCAGCAAAATTTCTTGCGCTTTCATCTTGACCTTTCCACGCGTGAGCAACAATGACAGCAGGCCTTTTGGCTTTCGCTTGAGAGTTGTAAAAAAGTTGGCCAAAACTCTCAACCCCTCCAGCGTTATATTTAAGCGGTTCTTTGTTCATAAAAACATTCAATAATTTGATGCGAAGTTATCCTCTATGGTGATTAATAGCAATAATATTAGGGCTGATTGCTCAATTTCGCATTTTCCTTCAAATCTGGCTAAAGATAGTGGACTTTTTTGGTGAACAAATAAATGAAAGAATAAAAAATTAGTTTTGCGATTATTAGTCATTGTAATACAACGGTTTGCGTTTTAATGACTTTCGCAAAAAGAGCTCCACCTTAGTATGTGGGATAGTTCTTAAAACAAGAAAAAATTCATAAATCTAAAAATTATATAAAAAACTGGTTGCTGAATTTTCGCACCTTTCCTAATATGTTTGATAAGCAGGCGTACCATTTAAGTCGCTTGAATTTTGTTAAAACGGAGGAAAAATGAGAAAACTCATTTCAACATTAACGGTATGTTTAATTACCCTTTCAACAGCCTTGTCAGCATCATGGTTGGATATAGAAGATACAGCTTTTGATGTAGGCATTGGCTATCGTCAAGATACTTTGGAGTTTCGTTCTAAAATTGGATTTGATGATAGTAGCTCAAGTTCCAGTTCAAGTTTCTCCAGTGGTTCTGGTGTAAGCAATGATATTCGCGAGCACGATAAGTTTAGAGATATCAACTTGTGGCAAATTTCTGCTGCTGGCAGAGCCACATTTTGCGAAGGGATTTATGTCCGCGCTTATGGTGACTACGCTCAAGTTGTTGATGGCCGTCTTCATACACGTTATGATTTTGGTGCTGGCAGCTTTGGAAGCGGCTCAGCAGAAACCAATGGCAACGGTCTTAATATCAGAGCAAAAGCTGACAATGGCTATGCTTATGATTTCTCGATTGGATTAGGTTATGAATTCTCCCTCTACTGCGATCAATTAAAAATCGCACCCGTTGGCGGTTATTCCTATGATGTGCAAAGATTCAAATCTAAAGATTTCCGTCTTGGTAACTCAAACAACAGTGGCAGCAGCAGCTCCTCAAGCGATATCATCGTATGTTCAGGCAGCGATTGCAGCAGCAGCGATTTTAGCGGCAGCAGCTACAGCAGCTCTTCAAGCAGCAGCTCTGGTGTAAGAAATACCACACGTACACAATGGCAAGGTGGTTGGATCGGTCTTGACTACCTCTACAGTATTGATTGTGATTGGAACCTTTGGGGTTCATTTGAGTACCATTGGGCAAAAATGGACGTTCAGTTCCGCACAAGATTTAGCGATTTCTGCAGCACAACAAAAACATCTAGCAATTTCAAAGCTGATGCAAACGGTCCATGGTTCAGACTTGGATCTACCTATCGCTTTGATGAGTGCTGGTCTGCAGGGATTGATGGAGACTATTACTATATGCGTTCCGACAAAGGCAGAAGAGACCATCATTCAGGCGTAAGGCTTGATCGTGCTACATGGACCTCTTGGCTGATCGAAGCGGTCATTGCATATCACTTCTAAACGAAGTTAGAAGTTAGTCTGCTCTATTTACGGAGCACCTCGAAAGGGGTGCTCCTTTTTTTTACAAGTTTTATGAATTACATTGTATCCTTGTCCATACTCTTTCCCAATAATGCTTGTTTGAATTATAGTCAGGCCTTTCTAAGTCTTGACAAGGACAAAAATTATGCGCTTTACCGCAACAATATTACTAGCACTTTCCTCAATCACGCTATATGCCTTTGATAATTATCTAGAAGACTATACGATAGCTGGCTTTGCGGGTTATAGGCAGGATAGTTTGAATTGGAATATTGCAGGCCCACATAATAAGCCCGATATATTGTCAGAACTTAAATGGGAAAATCTTCATATGGCTGAGATAGGAGCCTATTTTCAAGGTCCTATTTGGAATCAATGTCTTATATTTGCTGAAGGGGATTATGCCAAAATTTTAAAGGGGCACACAACGGATTCTGATTACGAGAAAAATGGACGACATGGAGAGGCTTCCCGTTTTAATTGCGACGCAAGTAGAGGAGAAGCATTTGATTTATCATCAGCAATTGGTTATCAATTCGAACCCTTTTACTGTTCTTTAATTCTAATTCCTTGGGTAGGTTATTCTTATTCTGAACAACATCTACAAATGAATGACGGCCACATTGTGATTTTCAATAACCGGTCTGTTGACGCTTATGTTCCACACCTTCACAGCAATTACCGGACAAGATGGCGTGGTCCCTATTTAGGTGCCGATATTGTCTATAATTGGAACAGTTGTTTACTTTTCTATTTAAACGGTGAATACCACTGGTTGACTTTTAACGGCAAGGGGCATTGGAATCTCCGTTCCGAATTTTACGATGACTTTCAACACAAATCTTATGGAGAGGGCTTTTCTGGAAGCGTTGCAGCAAACTATACCCTTAATTGCAACTGGTCTTTTGCGCTTTGCACCACTTATTATTATTTTCATGCCGGTAAAGGACGTGATCGAACCTTCATTAAAGACGATTTGCTTGATTCCAATGAGTCCCAAATCGGAGTTGAATATATTAAAATGGAGACACGTTTAAATGAAGTGAATTGGCATTCATTTAGGGTGGAAGCTGTCCTTTCATATCAATTTTAAGATATTTATGCCTAACGCAGAAGTTATATTATCTGTTCGCAACTTAACAACACGATTCAAGATTGGCACTAAGGTTTTTTCAGCGTCAGAAAACGTATCTTTTGATCTTTATAAAGGAAGCACAACCGCTTTGGTAGGGGAGTCTGGTTGTGGTAAATCGGTGACTGCTTTATCGTTACTTAGGATTTTACCCATCCCGCCCGCTTTACCGGTAGAAGGTGAAGTGTTATTCAAAGGTCGCAATCTATTATCTTTGCCTGAGAAGGAACTTAGAAAGATCCGTGGCGGCAAGATCGCTATGATTTTTCAAGACCCTTCAACAGCTTTAAATCCAGTCTATACGATCGGAACCCAATTGCTTGAAGCTGTCGATTTGCACCTGAATCTCTACGGCGATGAAGCGATTGAAAGGGTTGTCCAAGCTCTTGTAGAAGTGGGAATTTCCAGTCCCCGTGAAAGGCTGAACGATTATCCTCATCAAATGTCAGGGGGAATGAAACAGAGAATCATGATTGCGATGGCGCTTCTGTGCGAACCCGATGTGTTGATCGCTGATGAACCGACAACGGCATTAGATGTCACCATCCAAGCTCAAGTACTGGAATTAATTAAAAAACTTCAGCATAAGTTAGGGATGGCGCTTTTGCTCATCACCCACGATATCGATGTTGTTGCTGAAATGGCTGACACTGTGATGGTGATGTATGCAGGACATATCATTGAATCGGGAACCGCATTGCAAATTTTCGACCGTCCTTCCCATCCGTATACTCAAGGATTGTTTAATTCTCGACCGGAAGTGGGGTATCCTCGCGGAAGTCTTCCAACCATTAAAGGATCGGTTCCTTCACTACGCCAATTTCCAACAGGGTGCCGTTTTCATCCCCGCTGTCCCTATGTCATGGATATTTGTAAACAAGGAAAAGTGCCCGACTTTATTTTAGCTACCGACCCGGACCATGTTGCGAAATGTTGGTTATATGAGAGTTTTAAAAGGAGGGAATCGTGACAATCTCTCCCATAATGCAAGTGAAAGGGCTGAAAAAATATTTCCCAATTTTTGCGGGACTTTTGAGGCGTCAAGTTGCGACTGTTTACGCATTAGATGGAATTGACTTTACTATCCATAAAGGGGAAACACTTGGGATTGTAGGTGAATCGGGAAGTGGCAAAAGCACATTAGCGCGCACAGCCATCCGTTTAATTGAACCAACGGCGGGTTCGATAGAATTTGAAGGGACTAATCTCTTAAATGTTTCACAGGAACGTTTAAAGTCGATTCGTCGCCACTTTCAAATGGTTTTCCAAGATCCATATGCTTCCTTAAATCCTAGGAAGTCGATAGGAGAAAGCATTGGAGAGGCTCTAAAAGTCCATGGCTTAGTCAGTTCCCGAAGTGAACAAGTCGATAAAGTGATCGAAGTATTAGCCAAAATCGGTCTAGAGCCGGATGCGATCGGGCGCTACCCCCATCAATTTTCAGGAGGTCAACAACAGCGCATTTGCATCGGAAGAGCAATTGCTTTGGATCCAAAGTTAATCATTTGCGACGAAGCTGTTTCAGCTTTGGATGTTTCGGTTCGCTCCCAAATTTTAAATCTCCTCAGCAAGCTCAAAGAAGAGCTAGGCTTAAGCTATCTATTCATATCTCACGATATGTCGGTGATCCGCCATTTTTGCGATTATGTGATTGTGATGTATTTGGGGAAAGTGATGGAACAAGCTTCAACAGAGGAGTTATTTACCAATCCTAAGCATCCCTATACTCAAGCATTGCTTTCCGCAATCCCAAAACGTCATCCTAAAGATATCGGCAGAAGATTGATTTTGTCAGGAGAGATCCCTTCTCCTATAAATCCACCATCCGGCTGTCCTTTCAGAACTCGATGCCCTTATGCACAGCCGATTTGCGCCGTTCAGGTACCCCATCGAATTATTGAGGATAAAGGCACAGGAAAAAAAGACCATATTTATAATTGTATTTTAGAATAACAATTATGCAAACCTTTTGCTTCTTATGCAGACAGGGGCTGGCACGCAATACAATCATCGAAGCGGGAAATTCATTTTGTTGCCACGGTTGCCACGCAGTTTTCAATATCCTTGCATCAAAAAATGCTTTAGATAATCCCAAAGTCACCCGATATTTATGCAGGCTGTAAATATGGGGCTGATCTCTAACCCGACACTTCTGAAAACTATTCAAGATAATCAACTCAGAGTTAATGAACAAGAATGTGAAAAAATTCATCTCGAAATTTGCGATATGTGGTGTCCTTCTTGTGCGGAATTGATCACCTGGGTTCTTGGTAAAGAAAAAGGGATTAAAAAGTGCGTTGTTGATTATGCAACTGATCTTGCAATTTTGTTTATTCCCCCAAACAGATATCCAAAGAGGGGATCTATTCCATAATCGCATCATTAGGTTATACACCTAAACCTTTGCAAGATTCTATCAATCCGTCCATTCCTCGGTCGTTAAACTCCGATTTATCGTAGCAGCATTTTGCGCATTAAATTTGATGATGTTCGCAACGCCTCTTTATGCCACCTACCTTAATCTTGAAGATGATGGTTTTGGCAATATCTTTGCCTGGGTCTCATTTTTCACCTCTCTTCCCGTGCTCTTTTACAGTGCTTGGCCCATCTTAAAAAAGGGTTTTATCTCTTTGTTCTTAGGAATATTGGCGATGGAAACTTTGGTCATCATCGGTACAAGTTCTGCTTTTGTTCTATCGCTCTTTGACCTTTTAAATGGAGGAAATAAGGTTTACTTCGATTCAATGTCAGTGATCATCACGTTTATGCTTTTAGGTAAAATCATTGAACTTAAAGCAAAATTCTCTTCAAAAAATGCCCTCTTTAGAATTGTTCGCTCTTTGCCCAAACGTGGACGGAAACTTTTTCCGGACGATTTTGAACAGATCGTGCCCTATCAAAGAAATAAATACGGGAGATTTGCTGATCACTCTTGCAGGAGAAAAAATAGTCCTTGATGGAGTTGTAGTGGAAGGCTTTGGATCCTGTGACGAATCGCTTTTGACAGGCGAATCGATCCCTTCCTCAAAGAATCTGGGAGATAAAGTTCTCGCAGGATCGATTCTTCAACAAGGGAAAATTGTGCACCTCGTGCAAAAAAAAGCCGAAGATTCAACACTCCAAAAAATTATCTCTATTGTGGAACAAGACATTACCAATAAAGAAAGGCAAGAAAGGGTAACCGATAAAATTGTTCATTGGTTTATTCCCTCCGTTTTAGGTCTAGCTTTTGTCTGCATTGTTTACTGTCTTGTTTTTGAAATTACAGACAACGGATTAACTTCCACACAAACTGCTCTTTACCGCTCAATTGCGCTCCTATTGATCAGTTGCCCTTGTGCCATTGGAATCGCCATCCCATTAGTTGAGTCCCGTCTCATCCATGCAATGGCTGAATTGGGTGCGATCATACGTAACAGAACCGCTCTCCGTTATTTGGGAAGAGAAACATATTTTCTCTTCGATAAAACAGGTACCTTAACCAAAGGGCAATTTGTTTTAATTGAGGGCTTGGAATCGATTCCTTCTTTTTATAAACCATTGCTAAAAGGTTTAGCAGGCGCTTCTATCCATCCGCTTTCAAAAGCCGTTTTCGAGGCAATTGAAGGCAAACATTATTCTCCTGAATATATCGAAGATTCACCTGGACAAGGCGTAGCTGGGGCGTTTCCCGACGGAAGATATTTTCTAGGGTCTCAAAAATTCCTGGAAACAAAAGGTTGCAAATGCCTTCCTTTTTTAAACCTCATGGAAAATGTCTTATTGACGGTCATTTATTTTGGAAAAACTGGAGAAGTCGCATATCCATTAGCATTAGGCGATCAACTTAGAGAGTCTGCACCTGCGGCTATCAAGGCTTTGAATGCCGTCTTAAGCATGGTAATTTCGGGAGATAGCCCACAAGTGACTTCTCGCGTTGCACAAATGAGTGGAATCGAAAACTGGAAAGCTTATTGTTCACCACAAAATAAACGCGATGTTGTCACCGATTTAAAAAGACAAGGTCATGTTGTAGCGATGGTTGGCGATGGGATCAACGACGCCACCGCTCTTGCCGCTGCCCACATCGGCTTGACAGTTGTCAATGCTGCTGATCTTTCAATCCAAACTTCCGACATTCTTTTGACTACAGAGAGTCTGCAAACAGTTGCAGATCTCCGAACCCTAGCTATCAAAGGGCGCTCCATCATCGCGCAAAATTTGTTTTGGGCCTTCTCATACAATGTTGTAGGTTTGTTTTTAGCATTTTGTGGCGAGCTTTCACCTCTCTATGCAGCTTTTGCAATGGTTACAAGTAGTCTCTTTGTAATTCTCAATGCTAAGAGAATTTAATTTTACAAATTGATTTTATGTAAATACTAATTGTTTAATTAAATTTTAATAAATTTATTAACTAATAAACGATTTTTTAATTTACTATTTGAAAATGAAAATATGTTGAATTTTGAACATTTATTTGAAAAATTAGAAATGCCGTTAAGGATCGCTTATGGACTCCGTTTTGTCCATTAAAATTTTTTTAATTCAATAAAATTAAAATTTCTATTGGCAAATTTTTTTGAACACTGTTAAGGTGAATTTGTCACCTCTAAATAAAGAAAAGGGAGTGCACGATGAAAAAACTGATTACTGCATTGGCTCTCTGCGTGTCCGCTTTGGCAATGGAAAAAGCATCCGCGGATTGGCATGATGGTTATCAACATGATGGCTATGTTGTTCATGAAAATTTTGATGGTCATGAGCAATTGGGCAATCTTTCAAGAAGTTCTTTAGAACTAAGCGTAGGTTATCGTACTGATGACCTGAACTTTCGTCTAGGAAGTCCTACTCAAAATCCCGATACATTATCAAAAGTTCACTTCGATGAACTCCGTATTTATCAATTCGGAGCTACTTATCGTGGTAACTTCTGTGAATGTTGGTATTTCCGTGGAGATGCTTCAGTTGGTGGAATTTATAGCGGTAAATCCCGCGTAACCAACTTCAATTGTTTCTGTGATAGCGGTAACTTTGATCACAGATTCAATAGAAAGACTGGCCGTGGAGAAGTATGGGATTTGTCAGCTGCATTTGGATATCAAATCTGCGCATGCGATAACAGCCTCAGAATTATACCTTTACTTGGTTATTCTTGGGATGAGATGCGTGTTCGTCGCTTTGGTCCAATCCATGGTTTCGCAGCAGACGGTAGCTGCAGTGGTTGCGATAGCAGCTACTTTGCATCAAACGAGCAATCGAGCAGCTTCTTTTAGCGATAGCAGTGATGGCAGCCATTGCTTCCATGAAGGCAAGTGCCCATCTGCTAGCTACAGAGCACGTTGGAATGGCCCATGGGTAGGGTTTGATTTCGCCTACAATTTCAACTGCAACGTAGATTTCTACGGTGCTTTTGAATACCATTGGTTGCATTTCAATGGCAGAGGCCATTGGAACCTATTTAATGAGTTTGTAGACAACTTCACGCAAAGTGCTAACGGTAATGGACAAACCTACTTATTTGGTTTGATCTATCACTGGTGCGGCTTCGATCTCGGAGCAGAAGTTGAATTCAAGCAATGGAGAACAAGACACGGTCACGATCGCTCTTATTTTAACAGCAATTTTGACAGTCATTGTGATAGACCTCGTATCACATATAACCGCTTGAACTATGTAAACTGGAATTCGTTTGCTATTTCAGGCACAGTTGGATACGATTTCTAACAAACCCTAGTTTGTTAGTGAGTTTTCCAAATCCTCCAGCCCCACCCTTGGGTGGGGTTTTTTATTTTAGCCGAGTTCACAGTCTTGCAAACTTTAGTTAATTATCTAAGTCCAATTCAAAATTACTTTGCCAGAATTTCCTGACAACATAATATCAAATCCTTTTTGAAAATCGTCTATTTTAAATTGATGTGTAATAATACTATCAATATTAAGTCCACTTTCCAACATTCGGGTCATTTTATACCAAGTCGAGAAGATTTCTCTTCCATAAATTCCTTTTATTAAAAGCATCCTAAAAATCACTAAATCCCAATCAATCGAGGTTCCTGGGGGTAAGATTCCAAGCAGGGCTAGCTTGCCTCCATGGATCATATTTTCCATCAGGTTAGATAGGCCCTGTGGATGGCCTGACATTTCAAAACCCACTGTAAAACCATCATGAAGACCTAAATCGTTCACCACATCTTTTAAAGATTGTTTGGCGACATTAACGCATTGCGTGGCTCCCAATTTTTTGGCAAGGTCAAGCCGATACTCATTGACATCTGTGATCACGATATTACGGGCACCCGCATGCTTGGCAATGGCTGCTCCCATAATGCCGATAGGTCCCGCACCTGTAATCAACACATCCTCTCCGACTAAATCGAAAGATAGAACAGTATGCGTGGCATTGCCAAAAGGATCAAATATGGCAGCAAGATCATCTTTAATTGTGGGGGGCAAAACGAACACATTTTGCGCAGGAAAGCTAAAATATTCGGCAAAACATCCGGGGCAATCATAGCCTAATCCTTTAACATGGATGCAAAGATGCTTTTTACCCATCAAACAGTTGACGCAAGTATCGCAGGTGATATGACCTTCTCCACTCACTCTTTGACCTACTGTAAGGTGTTTCACATTTTTGCCGACTTCTGCAATTTCTCCCATAAATTCATGGCCGATTACCATTGGGACAGGAACCCTTTTTTGAGCCCAGGCATCCCACTTATAAATATGGATATCGGTGCCGCAAATCGAAGTTTTGAGGGTTTTGATGAGGACTTCGTTATCTCCCAATTTTGGAAACGGAACATCCTCCATTTGTATACCGGGAGCCCGAATACTTTTAACTAGGGCTTTCATAAAATTCCTTTCTATTTTTAAATGACTTTTAACTCTTTTCCTACTTGTGCAAAAGCTTCGACAGCTCGATCGATATCATCGGTAGAATGGGCTGCCGATATTTGGGTACGAATTCGAGCTTTTCCTTCTGGAACAACTGGAAAACAAAATCCGATGACGTAAATGCCGTGATCGAGCATCTTTTGTGCAAAAACTTGAGCTAGGACTGCATCGCCAAGCATGACTGGAATGATGGGATGTTCCCCAGGAATAAGTTTAAACCCAAGCTTATTCATTTTTTCTCGGAAGCGGCTACTGTTTTCCCGCAACTTTTTCCTAAGATTAGAACCCGTTTCCACAATGTCCAAAGCTTTGATGGAGGCGGACACGATCGCTGGTGCAATAGTATTGGAGAAAAGGTAAGGGCGTGACCTTTGTCTAAGCCATTCTACAATTTCTTTCCGTCCTGAGGTATACCCACCGCTAGCTCCGCCGAGAGCTTTTCCAAAGGTGCCGGTCAAGATATCGATCTTTCCAAGAACGCCGCAATGTTCAGGAGTACCTTTCCCATTTTCACCGATGAAACCGGTCGCATGGCAATCATCCACCATCACTAAAGCGCGGTATTTCTCAGCGAGATCCACAATGGCTTTAAGATTCGCGATGATCCCGTCCATTGAGAATACTCCATCGGTGGCGATAAGTCTGTATCTTGCTTTTTGAGAATCGATCAGCTTAGCTTCCAGATCTTGCATATTATTGTTTTCGTACCGGAATTTTTGAGCCTTGCACAGCCTAATTCCGTCAATGATACTTGCATGATTCAGTGCATCACTAATCACCGCGTCTTCAGGGCCAAGCAGTGTTTCAAATAGACCCCCATTTGCGTCAAAACAGCTTGGATAAAGAATTGTGTCTTCCGTGTTAAGGAATTTAGACATCCGCATCTCAAGGGTTTTATGGATCGATTGGGTGCCGCAAATAAATCGGACTGAGGAAAGGCCGTAGCCGAATTGTTGATAACTTTTTTTGGCTTCTTCAATAAGCTCTGAATTATCGGCTAAACCCAGGTAATTATTAGCGCAGAAATTTAAAACATCTTTCCCTTGCCCATTGAGGATTTTAATGCTGGCGGATTGAGGGGAGGTGATGATCCGTTCTTGTTTATAAAGTCCATTTTCTTTCAAGTCCTCTAGGCGGGACGCTAAATCTTTCAGGAACGATCCATCCATATTGAATTACCTTCTTTAATAACTTGAGTTAAGATTCTATCAATTATTGCCCCATTTGCGATACTTTTTTTTCGACCTGTTTGGTCGAAATATCAAAAGGGCTTTTCAAAAAATAGCAAAGTAGTAATGTGAGGTTATGGATATACAAAGAATCGATGCCACATCTTTCAGTAATAATCAGAACACTTCCTCTTATTTATTTACGAAATGATGAGTTGTGAAAGTCTTTAGTGAGCGAGAAGATAATGAACGATGAGATGGGAGTGGGAGAATAGGAGGCAAATGAAGGAGAAATACATGATCCTGAAGTTTTTCTGCAGTTTATACAGCGGCATGTGTGCCCTCGACGGCGGGTGAAGAGCTCGGAGTCGTTGACCTTGACAGTTACGGCGCCACAATTGCAGGTTCCTTCCATTGTAATAATCTTTAGTATTCGGCACAAGGCATGACACCAAGAGGAATAAATTCAGAGGTAATATTCAGGTCGCAGAGAGAATTACGGAAGAGCTGGGATAGCGATCTGGGGTATGCGGGGTCGATGACGCGGTATTATAAATCGGATTGTTATATCCGCAACATCCATCCCTCTCACCCGACCGAGGTCATCATTTTAAGAATACATGATGGAATATTTTTTTTCAGGAGCTTCCCTAAGGCCTAAGTTTGTTTTTTTTTGCAACCGTGGATCTCGAATGTAAATAAACCATAGCCCCCTGTTTCGAACAGACATCCAGGTTTTGGTCACGTGAAAATGAGGGGTCGGCGGGGTAAAACTTTACCGAGCCCCTATTTTCAATCTTCACTTCATCTCAACTTCTCTTTCCATCTCGTCTCAAAAACACCACAGCAATGCCTTCCAACGGTATTGATTCGCACTAGAAACTTGTCAGTCTTTTTGATCATGAGTGATCGATAGTGACCTTGATGAGCACTATTCATATGCAGAATCTGGCCAATTCTTGAGCGTCATGGCTCTTGCATGGCTTTATCGCACATAAACGCGGAGAGAGCGATGTTACCATCCGTGTTGACTATTCTATCTTCTTTAATAGATTTGCTGAAAAGATTCCGATAGATGGCACAATCCAATCTAACCCGGAAGGCCACTCCCAATCCCGTTCTCCCCTGGGACGACGAATCCAATGCTGTCCGTTCTCGAACTCATCGAGTTGAAAGATGTTTCGAAGGGCAGTCCAGTTCTGTCCTAGACAGATTTGGTGGGGGTTCGATATATTCTACCATACTCTAGGCAAGCTGTCTCAAGTGGCGTCCTGCAAGCTATGGGGTGGGGGATATCAGCGTTGCTCCATGGCTTGAGTAGCCATGGTTGGGGCATGCAAAGTACCAGCTCCTCGACATCAAATAATGGAACTGCGGCAATTACTCTGCCCCCCTGCAGGTATCAGCCAGTGTTGGTGCGAAAAGTGCGCTCGAGAAAGCGGGGATTGTGTTTGCTGTTTTGATGGCTGTTTTTGCTGCTTGCTAAATTATTATATATCGGAGGGAAGCAGTTTTTGAAGCTGGCCGAATCGTAACAGTTTTGATGTGATTTCTTCTCACTGATAAAAATAGCTCTTTCAATGACTCTTGTTTCAATATTTGTCAGGTGCGCCATTCTGGGGCAGAGCAGGTCTGACTGATTCACTTCTCCTTGGTTCCTAGAAGTAGGTGAGCCTCTTTTCGTCTGCAATTTTGTCGCGCTCGGTAGTTCGAACTTGCAAAACCAAGCTATTCCAAAGGATCCCTGTTGCAACCTTTGAATCGGTGTGCTGCTGATGTCCTTCTGTCTCGATTATGGTGTTCTAAAATCTTGGGAAACCAGCATTGTGTGAATATCCTTAAGGCGGTGAGGTACAAGTCATGAATTCGAGGTAGGATAAGAGGTTTGGGAGTATTCGATGAAATTTAGAGTCGTGCAGCTGCAAGAAGGACGGCTTATTTGTGGGGAAGAGGACTGGCGTCCAACATTTCTATTCCATACAATAAACACAATTCTGACTTCTTTGTCAAGACCCAAGCTTGCTCTTAATCTCTAAATACATTAATGAAGATCCCGGCAGATTAATATCAGCCTCACACACGGTGCTGAAGAAAAATGGTATGCATGCAATGTAGCAGCTTCGTCCCCTTAATCCGCCAAGCTCTATCGCCAGTACATATCCAAGTTAATGACCCCACTTCTCCATCTCTCCTCCCCTTCTCCATACCCAGATATCTTCACCGATAAGAATATTGTCCACCTCGGTCATGGCTCCTCGGAGGAGGAACTCGACGGACAATGTTGTTAATGTCCTCGCCTTCTCGCTTAATCTCCTGTCCAAAGTTAGTAAATGTCAACATGGAGTTTCGCGAGCTCAGAAACTTACTTCCATCACTCTCGGAGAGCTCTTGGTACCAGTCCCAAGCCCACGACGGACAACTGCCCCAGAAGCCTCGCCCGGTCTCGTCTGACCTCGACTCTCATTTGATCTCGTGCCGTTAATACTCTCTTCGTCGGGATCCTAGGAAAATTAGAGTGGTGCAGCTAATTTAGAACAGGGGTACCAACATCATTTAATCCTCGAGAGCTCTCAAGCACTGAAGATCCCAGTCCACGACGCTTTCGGCGGCTTTCATCCGCCAGTGGCGATGCTCGTCGCTTCAAGTTTGTTGTTAATGATGTTGATGACTCATGAGCGGGAGGCGTTAATGAGTTCGGAAAGGCAGATTTGAAATCGAAGCCCTCTGGGAGAGGCAGAGCTTGATTTCGGGAGGTGGGACGCTTCTCAAAAGTTTCGAAGGCTATTGATATGGGTGTTCGATTGTCCCCACTGCTCCACGGCCCAGCATCCGAAGCCCATTCTTCCAGAAAGGCACGGAAGCAATTGAAAGCTTCCTGCCGATCCGGAATGTTAATATCTCTCATGTACTCAAACTCGGGCCAGAGGAGCAGTGGTCCATTTTCACCTAGTCTTTCGTAGTACAATTTGAAGCTTGGCGTTAATTTGCGTAATTGATTGATGTACTCCTGCTTGGGACCTTTGACGATTAGCTTGCTCATCGGTAACGATTGGAATGAGCTTACCACAGAGAGCAGGGTATGCTTTAGTTGCGAAGCACCGGATTGCCAGCCAAGGCTCTCCTGTCTCTGGGTTCCACCCAAATTGGGGGGCGTACCCTCTTCGAAAGTGTTGTCCTCGCCACTTCTCAAGGAGACTTGATTTAATGGCAGGCGCTGGACTGACCCCAGGGAAGGCCGAGTCTTTGCCATCTGATCCAATCAGCAACGTTATCACAGTAGAGGTGCAAAAGATACTTACAGTAGAATTCCCAAACCTTGCGCTCTGCAAGATAGGATTTAATTTCAAGAGGGAGATGCCTCGATGAAGGGTCTTCCTCCTCATTCTGACGCAACGTCTCACAGACACGTAGAAATGCCTGTGGAGTTGGGCCATTAATTGTGCTACTCGCACCTCCCTTAATGAAATTAATCCAGATCTTCTCGATCACGCTATTGTACAGCATTTTGAATGCTTTCGTCGGATGTGAAGAGGGGTTGAGAAAGAATTTGATTGCTTGCAGAGTGTTTTTGTGTATGGAAGAGGTTAGTTGTGGGAATTTTCGCAGGAGTTGTCGAATTTCGCCAAATATCAGACGGTGGGGTGACGCGAGCGCGTCGACTTGAATTCGCTTTTGCTACAAGAAAAATATTTCAGCAGGCGAGCTCAGCAATTCATATTACTTCCAGCACATGTGAATTCAGGAATTAGGATTGTTGGGTATCTCATATCAAGCTCGGACCTCCACCAGGGGTATATTCATCCCAAGGCTTAACAATCAGTTGAGCCAGAAACGCCGTGAATCTGCATCAAGCAGAAAGCACTCGCCGGTTCAGAAGCATCCAACAGGATTATTTAAAAAGGCTGCCAGTTGAGTACAGTACTTCTTGCTAACTTGAATGTTTCTACCCAATTCCACCCTTGATATTACCGGTAAACACTGGCAGAATATCAGCAGATTTTAGGATGGCAAGTCAGCTTCTTCAGAGTCACTTCGCCTATTGTGATCATATCTCCAGACAAGTTCACACGAGTAATCAAACTAGTGGCAATGAAGCAAACTATTAAGTACATAAAAAGCCTCTCCAAACTCCTTTTCAAAAGCCTGATCATAATTCTAAATACATGTCTTAATGTTAATCTCCGCAAATGCCTTTCATCTCCCCAAACAAATGCCCCAGGACAAAATTGCATGTATACAATGCAGCAGCCTCATTTCTGGTAAACAACGAGCAAACCAAATTGCTTCATCCAAATGCCCATTTAATTATGCCCCTTAATCCAACCCGTTCTCACTCAATCATCCAAGAATCTCCCAACCCCGTTGTTGCTAATGATGTTTGACTGCATCTACAGCTTCCTCTGGGGGCGCCGAAGATGGATGAAGTCGTTAATGATGTTCAGTGCTACTGGAATACAAAGCCGAAGTCGAATCCTTTAGGAAGAGGCAGAATTCGACTTGCGTAATCTTGTCGATTAACGAATGCTTCATAGGCAATATCAATTCGCTCGCGTCTATCCCCTCTACTCCAGATCCCGTCCTTTGATGTCCACTCCGGCAGGAAAGCTCGGAAGCGATTGAATTGATCTCTGAATCTCGGAACGTTAATATCTGACCGATTGTTGAATTCAGGCCAGAGAAGAATGTAGCCTTCTTCATCGAATCTCTCGCAGTTGAGAGTGAGCTTTTGCGTTAATCGATGCAGATCGTTCAAGAAGGCTCCTCTAGGGCCTTGGATTGTTAGCTTAAGCTGAGCCGAAAACGGAAGAGAACGTACCACACAGAGCAGGGAAGGCCTCTCGTGCATAGCACTTAATCGCGAGCCAGGGTTCTCGCGTCTCTTGATTCCACCCAAATTGAGGTCTGTATCCTCCTCTTCGAAGTGCAGGGTGAATTGCAGGGAAGGGGATGCCTTCGCCAACAGTTGAAATAGCACGATGGCTTTCAATGGGTAACGGAGCAGACTTACAGTAATATCTCCATATCCTACGCTCAGCAAGATAGGATTTAATCTCAGGAGCGGGGTTCTCTGAAGAATGACCCTCCTCTTCTTGACGAAAGGTCTCATTAATTTGATCGAAGGTGGCCCGCGAGGGGGCCTCCTGACCATTAATGAGTTTAATCTATATCTTATCGATTACACTCTCGTACATTTCTTGAGCTTTTTGTCTGATTTGAAGGATGAAAGTTCGATTGTTTTTGGAAGCTTGGATGCGTGTTATGGAAGAGAATTGGGGAACTTTTGCAGGACTTTGTTGATTTTCGCTAATTTCGCCGGTTGTGCGATGGCACAAGGGCGTCGTCCCTGCTTCACTTTTGGTACAATACAAACATTCCCTCAAGCGAGGTCCAGCTAGAATTCAAATATCTTGATGAATGTTACATCCAAGAAATCAACAATTGGTCCCATACCAACCTCTCAAATGCGCAAAGCGAATGCTGATTCATCGCAACCAAAGTTGGAAATGTGTGATAATATTTGAAATTCGTTTTGGAGGACGAAAGTGGCGGCAAAGCCGACGTTGAAATACTGGGCTTAGTAGCAAGGCATCTTTCCCTACCTCAGCCTGATTGCAGCTACGGCCAGCATTCAGCGGAATGGGGCTCAGGCAGTAGACATGAAGAGGACGAGACAATGCGAATAAGCAATACGCGTCGTG
Source organism: Parachlamydiales bacterium (assembly GCA_963709145.1). GTDB lineage: Bacteria > Chlamydiota > Chlamydiia > Chlamydiales > Parachlamydiaceae > JBDHQB01. The sequence continues at coordinate 799 of CAVPVT010000081.1, read as the reverse complement.
TTATCAAGATCCTGATACCGAAATCATCCTTTACTTTTCATCACCTGTTCTATCTTTTGTCCCGACTCTGCGGCTTTACAGGTATGCTTCTCAGTTCATGAAGGACCAAGTTCGCAACTTCCACCTCGTCATAATCATCATCGTCGTCGTCGTCATCGTCGCCTCCAAGCTCGTGTGCCTGTTCTACCGCCGGACCACGACCTAGGACGGTCCTTGTCCCGGTCCAGCCCTCTCTCTCAATGACCTTCAGCTCCAGCGCAAAAATGCTCTTCTTTGCTTGTTTGGCCTTAAACACGTACACTTGCGTCTTCTCCTTTGCCACGGCAGCCTTGATGTTGGCACGACAGGAAGAGGGAGGGGTGAGCGGCCGCGGCGGTGATGACAACGTCCAGCGGGAGCTGCCCATCTGCCTCCCGCTTGGCTATGCGGGTCTTGTCCTATTTGATCTCCACGTCCTCACAGATAGCGATACCGACCACGAGACAGACATTAGGGAAGCCTCTTTTCCCGGCTTTCTTGATCCAAGTAGGAAGGACCCTCTTCAAAGAAAGGTCGCCTCTCATCTTCTCCCAGTAGTCCCATCCTGGTCCAGTCGCCGTAGCCTTACCACCTTGGCCGAGAGGTCGACTTTTGCCGACGAGGTGTTTATAACCTTCGTGCCAAGTAGGACCGTGAGCCTAGCCTCTATACTGGTGTCGCTACTGGCCTCGTTATTCAAAACGAAGTCGGTGAACTCGCGCGTGATGATGCCGTTCTCGTCTGGGTGGTACCTTGAAGGGGTCGTCCGGCTTCCTGTTGG
>CAVPVT010000080.1:0-18398 GCA_963709145.1 Parachlamydiales bacterium | reverse complement strand
GCGGGCATTCCTGTCGTATTTGCAACAGCGTATGAAGCCTTAATCAATTTAGCAAAAATGAAGGCTACAGACAAGGTGCTTATCCATGCTGCAGCTGGAGGCGTAGGGATAGCTGCAATTCAAATTGCAAAGCAGGTTGGGGCTGAAATTTATGCTACAGCTAGCAGTCCAGAAAAACACGCCTATTTGCGATCGCTAGGAGTTTCTCATATTTATAATTCCCGAACCTTAGATTTTGCGGATGAAATTTTGCGCGAGACAAATGGAGAAGGGAATAGATATTGTTCTCAATTCTTTATCTGGAGAGGGTTTTATTGCTAAATCTCTCAGTGCTTGCCATCATGGTGCTAGATTTATTGAGATTGGCAAAAGAAATATTTGGTCAAAAGAAGCCATGCAAGAAGCACGGCCTGATATCGACTATCATATCCTTGCTTTAGATGTAATGCTGATTGAGCAACCACAAGAAGTCGCTATTTTACTACAAAATATCGCTACCCAATTTGCTGCAAAAAAATACGAGCCACTTCCTAGCGCCTGTTTTTCTATATTTGAGGCCGAAAGTGGCTTTGAATACTTGCAAAGGGCCAAAAACATTGGCAAAGTCATTATTACAATACCTGAGAACAAACAATTTAAAATTGATCCAAAAGGAAGCTATCTCATTACTGGAGGACTTGGCGGCTTAGGCCTCAAATGTGCCGAATGGCTTGCTCAACAAGGTGCTAATCATCTCGTTTTGGCTGGAAGAAGAACACGGCCTATTACGATTGGTGACGCAACTGTCGAAACCGTTGCCATCGATGTTTCGCAAAAATCAGCTGTTGCAGAGCTAATGCAAAAATTCGGCAGGACTGGCCAGAATTAAAAGGCATTATTCATTCAGCCGGTATACTTGATGATGGAACGATCTCTTCGCAAGATTGGAGTCGATTTGAAAAGGTTTTCGCCCCTAAAGTCCAAGGCAGTTGGAATTTGCATGAATCCTCTTTGAATAAGCCCTTAGATTTCTTTGTCCTATTTTCTTCCGCTGCTTCATCCCTTGGATCTCCTGGCCAAATCAACTATTCCTCGGCCAACGCTTATATGGATGCCCTTGCTGACTATCGTCAAGAACGAGGATTACCTGCATTGGCAATTAACTGGGGGCCATGGGCGGAGATCGGCTTAGCTGCCAAACTAACGGAGCGCCTTAGAGCGAGTGGGTTAATTCCCTTTAAACCAGAGGAGGGATTAAAGCTTTCGAGCTGGCGATGAATCTGGCGCATAAACACGTAATTTTGATAAATGTGGACTGGACGCACTATTCTTCCCATCAAAATTTCTTGCGCGAAGTCATTACAGTTAAATCGGAAGAAAAGCCCAAACTTTTAGAACTTTTGAATCAAGCCCCTCCCGCAGAAAGAAAAAAACTTTAGTCGACTATTTGCAACAGGCATTGAAACAAATTTTAGGTGTCACCTCCATAAAATCAGATGTAGGTTTTTTTAAAGCCGGCATGGATTCTTTAATGGTTGAAGAATTATCCGATAAAATCCAAAAGGATATAGGAAAAGGGTCTATAATTTCTCCTACACATATATTCCAATATCCAAATATTGAATCTCTTGCAAATTATCTTGAAGAAACCCTTTTCCCCGAGTCAGAAAAGATAGAAAAGGAAACAGAAGAAGCGCAAGACTCTTCTCTTTCAGATGAGGAAATTAAAAAGATCGTTCAAACAAAATTAGAGCAATTAGAGAAGTGATCTAGGGAAATTTAAGTCTTGGTCCGTTTCTTATCTTTATTTTTGGGAAGATCCACATCAAATTTTGAATCACGTTCGGTATAAAACTTCCCAAATATTAATGAGCTGTTTTTTCCCTTTGACGGAAACTTTATCGATTAAACGAAATGTGTACTCTGAAGTATCGGTAAGTGAATTTTTTGTCTCTTCGCTAATCAGAAGCTGAACCCCGTATTGTTTTGTCAAAGATTCCATATGCGAAGCAATATTAACGGTATCCCCAATGACTGAACTTTCCATACGCTGTTTACCGCCAACAATTCCAAGAATCAAGTCTCCTGTATTGATTCCTATTCCTATGCGAATTGGAGGCCTATTCTGATTTGCAAGCTCTTGATTAAACTCTTTTAATTGGCCAAGCATGCCGATAGCCGCTTGCAAGGCATCGTCCGCTTTTGCCCCTTTAAATAAAGCCATGATGGCATCGCCAATAAACTTATCTATGAAGCCATCATAATAACGAATGACAGGCTCCATATGGGCCAGGAATGAATTGATAAATTCGAAATTTTCTGATGCTGACATCGTTTCAGATAACATGGTAAATCCTCGGATATCCAAAAATAACACCGACATCTTATTCTCAATATGATCCCCTAATCTGACATCGACCAAACTTCTCTTTTTAAGAAGTTGGAGAAATTCAATCGGTACGAATTTTCCTGAAGATACATAAAGTCTAGCATTCTCAAGGGATATGGCAGCTTGAGAGGAAAGAATGTTCAAAACTTCAATTCTTTCTTTCGTAAAGGCGTTTTCTGTGGCATTGTTTTCTAAATAGATAAATCCCATCACTTTATTTTGATATAGAATCGGTGAACAAATTGCTGATTTTAGCCCTATTTTTTTAATATAAGGGTCTTGAGAAAATTTAATATCTTTTGAAGCATCTGCCAAAACAACACTTTCCTTAGTTCTTTGCACATAGGAGATCAAGGCAAGCGGTATATCAGCTCTTTCATCAATAGTTTCATCCTTAATAAGAACTTCTTCTTGTGTTGATAAGCCTTCCGCTTCTATGAACATCTGCCCTTCTCTTTCAATCATAAGAAGGCCGCGTTGAGCCCCTGCATTTTCCAATAATATGCGCATGAGTTTTTCTAAAAGTTTACTCAAAATAATTTCACTAGAAAGGACTTGGGTTGATTTGATAATGCTTAAGTAATCTAAATTACCTGTTCGTGCAGTTGTGGAGGACATGGTATCGACAAGAGTTGTTTCTTCCCTTTCTTCTTTAAACCATTGGGGATATTTATCTTCTAATAGTTTTACCTTTGCTAAGGCTCCCCATCTTGTATAATAATAACGAGCCTCTTGCATGTAGGATTTGGCAAGTTTAGGTTGCTCCATTCTAAGCAAAAACTTTGCTGCACATTCATTGGAAAGGGCAGCAAATAACCAGTTTTCGGAAGTAAGCGAAAAAGACACCGCTTGATTGTAATGATCTATCGTTTTCTCCAGATTGTTTCCAAGGGAATCAATCTCTGCTGATATAAGATAATAATAAGGGGAAAAATTATAAGATTGTTGATCGGAAGCTATTTTCAGAAATTTCCGAATTTTTTTTAGTTGTCTTCTAACGGAAAAACGTTGAGAAGAAGACATGTTTTTATAAAGAGCAGTTAATATTAAACCCTTCATAGCTTGACTGTAAATAAAAGCAGGCAAAACAATTATACTCTCTTCAACCAGTTCAATTTTTTTTATGTATTGATAAGCTTCATCATAGTTTTCCGTCATATAAAAGTAGGAAAAAAGATACGCATAAATAAGTGCGATTTCAAGTATAACTTTATTGTTTATACTTTTTATAAAATAATCAACTTTACTTTGATCATACAACTCTTTTCCTAGTAATATGTTAATTATATACATACAATTCTGTGATAGATAATAATAACCTAAAGCTTTTGAGCCTTCCAAAGCAGATATATGACTAGCATTAAGAACTTCTTCTAGTGGTGTTCCAATATAAAACAAGTTAGAGTAATAAACACAAAAAGAATAATACTGCTGAAGATCACCATTTTCTATAGCTATTTGCATTCCTTTTTTAGTCATAGTGACAATGGTATGAATTGGTAAATACCAATGATTGATAGTCCAACATGAGATAAGGGAATAAGCAGTAGGCTCACGCTTCATGCGGGAAAGATAACTATTCACTACATTGTCTATCCAATATTTCCCTAATTTAAAAGCATGAAACTTATTAATGATAACGGTTGAATATGCCAAAAAAGAAGTAAAAATATGTTCAGAAAAACCATATCTTAAATGAAACTCGGTATCTTTTAGGATACCGAATTTATAAAATAAAGGATTACAAAAAGTAGAACAATAGAGACAACGAGAAAAAATTTCGGCGATTCTCAAAAGTTTAGGTGAAGTTATAGTAGGAAGATTGATTAATTTTTCTTTAGGGGTAAAGCTTATGCGGGTTTGGAGCTTAATTAATTGTAAGAGAATATGCAAATTAGACAATTTTTTAGGAAAATATATTCCTAATTCTTCTAATATTTCAATTCCATAACTTAACGCTTTATCCTGAGCATCAACTGAATATAAAGTCATTAAAAGATAATAGATATCAGATTTATCTAAAATATTTTTTGAAGCTTTAATAAGTTCAAAAAAGTAAGTCTCTGCTTCTTCCATTTTTTTTAAGAGCATCATATTTTCAGCCGCTTCTTTATTAAGCTGAAAAGTCAAAGGATAGAGATCGTTCCAAGAATTTGGCGGCAAAAGAGAAATGCCCGTATTGGCAAACGTTAAAGCTTCTTGATAAGCATTAGAAGCCTTTGCCTTTTGAGCCGCTTTTAAACTGAGATTTGCAACCTCGATTTTCTTTAGTTCATCTTTAATCAAGTTCAAGCCACAATTAAAATGATTGACGATTGCAAAGAGATTTTGTTCTCCTTGGTTTTGAAGAAGCATTTTTCCAATTTGTAAGTGAATTTCTTGTTTTTTTCCTTAGAAATCAATTGGTAAGCTGCTTCTTGAATGCGGTCATGTAAAAATTTATACTCTATGATTTCGCTAGAATCTTCCGGGATGACAGCAGCTTCCTTATAAGACCCACCGATATTGACAACCAATCCGGCTTTCATGGCTTCCCAAATGAATGCAGCAATTTCTTGCATGCTTTTTTGGCAAATGATGCTAAGGGTCTTTAGATCGAATTGGGATCCAATGCAAGCTGCCATTGTTAATGTTTCTTGACTGGCTTAGATAGCTTTTGGATATTTGCCACCATAAGGTCGACTACATTGCTGGAATACTTTTTTGCTATGATTTGTTCTTTATTCCAGTTCCATTCGCCTTCTAAAAAATAGATTAGTTTTTCTCGATAAAGAGTTTTTAAAAACTCATTTATGAAGAAAGGGTTTCCCCCTGTTTTTTCAAAAACGATTTGAGCTAAATCTTCGACATTTTTCTCTTTAAAAGTATCGTTAATCAATTCCCTAACATTTTCATAGGAAAGAGGTTCTAAAGTAATGGTTTTGAGATTAACCCCACTATTTTTTAGGGCCTCTAACGTGCTCTTAAGTATATGATCATTTCCGACTTCATTACTTCGATAGGCCCCTGTCATAAAAAGATATTTACCACTTTTGGGCAGAAAATATTCTATTAAGTTTAAAGAAGATTGGTCTGCCCATTGCAGATCATCTAAAAAAATAACGAGAGGATGCTCTTTTTTGGCAAACACGGAAATAAATTGTCCAAAGACGTAGTTAAAACGGTTTTGAGATTCTAAAGGTGGAAGCTTTATTGCAGGAGATTGTGCGCCAATTATTAATTCAAGTTCTGGCAAAAATTCCGTAATCACACCTGCATTAGGACCCAAAGCTTCTAGAATTTGATCTTTGATCATTGCGAGCTTATCTTCTTGATCAGCCAAAAATTGGGCGATAAGCTCTTTAAAGGCTTGAATAAAAGCTATATAAGGTTCTGCTCTTTGTAGTAAGTCAAACTTGCCCTTAATAAAATATCCTTGTTCTTTTGACAGAGGCTTATAAACTTCACCAATGAAAGCAGTTTTTCCTACCCCAGATTTTCTGGCTACCAAAACAAGTTCGCTGTTTCCTGAATCACAGACTCTTTTAAAAATGGAAAGCAGCTCTTTAATTTCATTATCTCTCCCATAGAGTTTTTGCGAGACGTGCAAAGTAATTTTCCTATCTTGCTCCCCTATTTGAAATGTAGATAGTCCTTTTTGAAGTTTTAATAAGTCGATTTTGAGGCCATAGGCGCTGCTGTAGCGATCATCTGCACTTTTTGCCATTAACTTTTGCACCATCTGTGACAAAACAGGAGGAATATTTGGATTAACATCGACCACAGCGGTCGGAAACTTTGCTAAATGTGAATAAATAAGTTCTAGAGGATCAGAATTTTCAAAAGGGAGTTTTCCAGTTAACATTTGGTAAAAGACGACTCCTAATGAATAAAAATCAGTACGCTGGTCTATAATTCGGTTCATTCGGCCGGTTTGTTCAGGGGAAATGTAGGCTAGACTACCTTCTAAAACGTTTGGATTTACGAGATTTTGCGTTTCAAAAGAAAGTTTAGAAGAAATGCTAAAATCGACAAGCTTTAATTTAAAATTGGGATCTAACAGAATATTAGAGGGTTTAATATCCTTATGGATAATCCCATTTTCATGGAGTTTTTCGAGTGCGGAGACAAGTTGAATAGCTATGATTAAAAAATCGTTTAAATTCACTGATTTTTTTTCATCAAGTGTTTGTTCAAGTGATTTACCATTAATATCTTCTAAAACTAAAAGCAATCGATTTTGATGCCGAATAATTTCTTGAGCATGAATAATGCCCTCACAGTGAAGATCTTTGATAATTTCATATTCATGTTGAAGATTAGAAATTTCCTTAAGAGAGGGAAATTCGCTCTTTTGAGTTTTTAAAATAAACCGCTGTTGATCCGTTTTTCTCACAGCCTGATAAGCTATCATATTCGCATTTTGATAGAATACATCAGTAATTTTGTAATCTTGGGTTTCGAGCATAAATTAATTCCTCTTTTTTTAATTATATCAAATTAATTTTTTAATCTCTGTATTTCCTTAAAATATTAAAGATAGGCTCCTGGGTATTTGTATACCAAACGTGATTCAAAATTTGGTTTTGGCCGCGTCAAAGCCCCGGGGTTGAATCGATCGCACAACTCATACTTCTAATATTAGACGACTTGCGATTGTTCAATCGCGGGAGCTTTTACGTAGCTCAAAAATCAAATTTTGAATTACATTCGGTATATATCTGCGCACCTCGTGTTTTTTTAAAAATTTTCTGATATAATCAAGAAAAAATAGGGTTTTTTATTTTATGCTTGAAATTCAAGAAAATTTTCGTTTTAGAAGATTTTTACGGTAAGACACTTGAAGAGATTTTATGACTTTGCACCTCTCGCAAAAACTCTATGGAAGAGACAATGAAGTTAAAGAGCTGCTTTCCATTTTTAAAAGAGTCTGTGATTCAGGAAATAGCGAATTTGTTTTGGTAGCAGGGAACGCCGGAGTAGGAAAATCTACTTTTGTTGGTGAGATTTATAAGCCTCTTTCAAAAGAACAGGGATATTTTATTAAGGGCAAGTTTGACTTTCTACAAAGAACAAAACCTTATACAGCTTTTATTCAAGCCTTTAAAGAGCTTATCGCCCAACTATTAGCTCATCAAGCAGATACACTCGCATTGATCAAAGATCAGATTTTAGAGGCTTTGGGCCCTAATTCAGGGATAATCACTGAATTTTTGCCAGAGCTTGAATCAGTAATTGGCACACAACCTCCTCCTACAAGGCTTCCTCCTTTAGAATCTCAAAACCGCTTTAACTATGTCTTCGAGCAATTTATTTCTGTATTCGTCAATAAGGAACACTTGCTCGTTATTTTTTTAGATGATCTTCAATGGGCCGATCAATCTTCTTTAAATCTAATAGAATATTTTCTGCCAAGGACTAGTAAATATTTTTTCATGATTTGCACTTATAGAAACAACGAAGTAGGACAAAAAAATATACTCAAAAGTACCTTAGAGGCTCTCAAAAACACTGAAATTAATCTCGCCTCTATCACCTTAGATCCTCTTTCCTATGAAAATGTTAGAGAATTAATTAGTGATACCTTTAAAGAGAAAAATGTGGAGGATTTGGCGCAAATCGTTTTGAAAAAACAAACGGAAACCCTTTTTTCATAAACGAGTTTTTAAAAGCCCTTTATCAAGATAAGCTCATCTATTTCTTAGAAGGCAAATGGAGCTGGAATAAAGAGCAAATCACAGCAAAAAATCATTCTAGCAATGTTGTGGACCTTTTAATAGCGAATATACAGAAACTTCCAAAACCGGTTCAAGAAACTTTAACAATGGCCGCTTGTATTGGATCCCAATTCGATCTAAAGACACTTAGCATCATTTGCCAAAAAAGCATGCAAGAAAGTGCATTGCTCATTCGGGAAGCCGTGAAGGCTGAATTGGTTATCAATCTGAGTGGGGCTGCTATCATCCCCGAAGACTCTTGCGAAGCCATAGAGTATAAATTTTTGCACACCCTCATCCAAGAAGCAGCGTATCAATTTATTTCTCAAGAAGAACAACAAGCGACTCATCTGCAAATTGGAAAATTACTTCTTCAAAACCAAGGAGAACAAAATCTCTTCGCCGTCGTCAATCAGTTTAATCGTGGCTTGAAATTGCTTAAAGAGGCTCAAGATAAAATTAACGTTGCAAGCCTTAATTTAAAAGCGGCTCTAAAGGCTAAGGCTTTAAATGCTTATCAAGAAGACTTGACGTTTGCCAATGCTGGCGTTTCTTTTTGCCACCTAATTCTTGGAAAAGTCTTTATTCTCTAACTTTTCAGCTTCATAGGGAAGCCGCTATAAGCAAATTTCTTTTAAAAAGAAATGAAGAAGCAGAGGCTTCCTTTTTTGAACTTATAAAAGTTCACAAAATATCTCGACAAAGCTGATATTTATAATCTATTAATCAATTTCTATTCTTTTAAAGATCCAAATAAAGGGTTATTCTACGCGACTGAAATCTTAAATGAATTAGGTATACATTTTCCAAAAAAAGTAACGCAATGGCGTTTACTTTTACAATTTATTAAACTACAAATTCTGATAAGTCTTAAGCCTAAAGAAAAAATAATTAATCCCACTCCTATAACTTCTCCTAAACTCCTGAAAATTACAGAACTTCTTTTTCTCTACACTGATTGTGCTCCCTTTTCTAATCCTTTATCATTTGCGTTAGGCTCCCTGAAATCCGCAGAAATTCATCTGAGATATGGTGTCACTGAACATGCCCTAGATGCATTTTCAGAATATTTAGTTACTCTCATTTGTAAGTTCCATGCTTTTAAATCAGGTAAATATTGGTTAGATCATATATTTTTAGATGAGATGCACCAAAGGCATAGTAAAGATTAAGTTCCCCATTTTCGATGGACGATTGCATTCCTTTTTTTGCAATATCACTACTTGTATAAGCCGGCTGATACCAGTGATTGATATTCCAACACAGTGCCAGGTAATATCTAGCAGGCAAAGGATACAAACCTGAAAAAAAACTGCTTAATATATGATCTAACCAATATTTACCTGATTTAAAAGCATGGAAATTACAAATGAGAGTAACTAAATATTCTGAAAATGCATCTAGGGCATGTTCAGTGACACCATATCTCAGATGAATTTCTGCGGATTTCAGGGAGCCTAACGCAAATGATAAAGGATTAGAAAAGGCAGCACAACCAGTGTAGAGAAAAAGAAGTTCTGTAATTTTCAGGAGTTTAGGAGAAGTTATAGGAGTGGGATTAATTATTTTTTCTTTAGGCTTAAGACTTATCAGAATTTGTAGTTTAATAAATTGTAAAAGTAAACGCCATTGCGTTACTTTTTTTGGAAAATGTATACCTAATTCATTTAAGATTTCAGTCGCGTAGAATAACCCTTTATTTGGATCTTTAAAAGAATAGAAATTGATTAATAGATTATAAATATCAGCTTTGTCGAGGATATTTTGTGAACTTTTTATAAGTTCAAAAAAGGAAGCCTCTGCTTCTTCATTTCTTTTTAAAAGAAATTTGCTTATAGCGGCTTCCCTATGAAGCTGAAAAGTTAGAGAATAAAGACTTTTCCAAGAATTAGGTGGCAAAAGAGAAATGCCTGCATTGGCAAACGTCAAGTCTTCTTGATAAGCATTTAAAGCCTTAGCCTTTAGAGCCGCTTTTAAATTAAGGCTTGCAACGTTAATTTTATCTTGAGCCTCTTTAAGCAAGTTCAAGCCACGATTAAACTGATTGACGACGGCGAAGAGATTTTGTTCTCCTTGGTTTTGAAGAAGTAATTTTCCAATTTGCAGATGAGTCGCTTGTTGTTCTTCTTGAGAAATAAATTGATACGCTGCTTCTTGGATGAGGGTGTGCAAAAATTTATACTCTATGGCTTCGCAAGAGTCTTCGTGGATGATAGCAGCCCCACTCAGATTGATAACCAATTCAGCCTTCACGGCTTCCCCAATGAGCGATGCACTTTCTTGCATGCTTTTTTGGCAAATGAGGCTAAGTGTTTTTAGATCGAATTGGGATCCAATACAAGCGGCCATTGTTAAAGTTTCTTGAACCGGTTTTGGAAGTTTCTGTATATTCGCTATCAAAAGGTCCACAACATTGCTAGAATGATTTTTTGCTGTGATTTGCTCTTTATTCCAGCTCCATTTGCCTTCTAAGAAATAGATTAGCTTATCTTGATAAAGGGCTTTTAAAAACTCGTTTATGAAAAAAGGGTTTCCGTTTGTTTTTTCAAAAACGATTTGCGCCAAATCCTCCACATTGTTCTCTTTAAAGGTATCACTAATCAACTCTCTAACATTTTCATAGGAAAGAGGATCTAAGGTGATAGAGGCGAGATTAATTTCAGTGTTTTTGAGAGCCTCTAAGGTGCTTTTGAGTATATTTTTTTGTCCTACTTCGTTGTTTCTATAAGCGCAAATCATGAAAAAATATTTACTAGTCCTTGGCAGAAAATATTCTATTAGATTTAAAGAAGATTGATCGGCCCATTGAAGATCATCTAAAAAAATAACGAGCAAGTGTTCCTTTTTGACGAATACAGAAATAAATTGCTCGAAGACATAGTTAAAGCGGTTTTGAGATTCTAAAGGAGGAAGCCTTGTAGGAGGAGGTTGTGCGCCAATTACTAATTCAAGCTCTGGCAAAAATTCAGTGATTACCCCTGCATTTGGGCCCAAAGCCTCTAAAATCTGATCTTTGATCAATGCGAGCGTATCTGCTTGATGAGCTAATAATTGGGCGATTAGCTCTTTAAAGGCTTGAATAAGAGCTGTATAAGGTTTGGTTCTTTGTAGAAAGTCAAACTTGCCCTTAATAAAATATCCCTGTTCTTTTGAAAGAGGCTTATAAATCTCGCCAACAAAAGTGGATTTTCCTACTCCGGCGTTCCCTGCTACCAAAACAAATTCGCTATTTCCTGAATCACAGACTCTTTTAAAAATGGAAAGCAGCTCTTTAATTTCATTGTCTCTTCCATAGAGTTTTTGCGAGAGGTGCAAAGTCATAAAATCTCTTCAAGTGTCTTACCGTAAAAATCTTCTAAAACGAAAATTTTCTTGAATTTCAAGCATAAAATAAAAAACTCTATTTTTTCTTGATTATATCAGAAAATTTTTAAAAAAACACGAGGTGCGCAGATATATACCGAATGTAATTCAAAATTTGATTTTTGAGCTACGTAAAAGCTCCCGCGATTGAACGATCGCAAGTCGTCTAATATTAGAAGTATGAGTTGTGCGATCGATTCAACCCCGGGGCTTTGACGCGGCCAAAACCAAATTTTGAATCACGTTTGGTATACAAATACCCAGGAGCCTATCTTTAATATTTTAATGAAATACAGAGATTAAAAAATTAATTTGATATAATTAAAAAAAGAGGAATTTATTTATGCTCGAAACCCAAGATTACAAAATTACTGATGTATTCTATCAAAATGCGAATACGATAGCTTATCAGGCTGTGAGAAAAACGGATCAACAGCGGTTTATTTTAAAAACTCAAAAGAACGAATTTCCCTCTCTTAAGGAAATTTCTAATCTTCAACATGAATATGAAATTATCAAAGATCTTCACTGTGAGGGCATTATTCATGCTCAAGAAATTATTCGGCATCAAAATCGATTGCTTTTAGTTTTAGAAGATATTAATGGTAAATCACTTGAACAAACACTTGATGAAAAAAAATCAGTGAATTTAAACGATTTTTTAATCATAGCTATTCAACTTGTCTCCGCACTCGAAAAACTCCATGAAAATGGGATTATCCATAAGGATATTAAACCCTCTAATATTCTGTTAGATCCCAATTTTAAATTAAAGCTTATTGATTTCAGCATTTCTTCTAAACTTTCTTTTGAAACGCAAAATCTCGTAAATCCAAACGTTTTAGAAGGTAGTCTAGCCTACATTTCCCCTGAACAAACCGGCCGAATGAACCGAATTATAGACCAGCGTACTGATTTTTATTCATTAGGAGTCGTCTTTTACCAAATGTTAACTGGAAAACTCCCTTTTGAAACTTCTGATCCTCTAGAACTTATTTATTCACATTTAGCAAAGTTTCCGACCGCTGTGGTCGATGTTAATCCAAATATTCCTCCTGTTTTATCACAGATGGTGCAAAAGTTAATGGCAAAAAGTGCAGATGATCGCTACAGCAGCGCCTATGGCCTCAAAATCGACTTATTAAAACTTCAAAAAGGACTATCTACATTTCAAATAGGGGAGCTAGATAGGAAAATTACTTTGCACGTCTCGCAAAAACTCTATGGGAGAGATAATGAAATTAAAGAGCTGCTTTCCATTTTTAAAAGAGTCTGTGATTCAGGAAACAGCGAACTTGTTTTGGTAGCCGGAAATTCTGGGGTAGGAAAAACTGCTTTCATTGGTGAAGTTTATAAGCCTCTGTCAAAAAAACAAGGATATTTTATTAAGGGCAAGTTTGACTTACTACAAAGAACAGAACCTTATATAGCTTTTATTCAAGCCTTTAAAGAGCTTATCGCCCAATTTTTGGCTGATCAAGAAGATAAGCTCGCAATGATCAAAGATCAAATTCTAGAAGCTTTGGGTCCTAATGCAGGTGTGATTACGGAATTTTTGCCAGAACTTGAATTAATAATTGGCGCACAATCTCCTGCAATAAAGCTTCCACCTTTAGAATCTCAAAACCGTTTTAACTACGTCTTTGGACAATTTATTTCCGTGTTTGCCAAAAAAGAGCATCCTCTCGTTATTTTTTTAGATGACCTTCAATGGGCAGACCAATCTTCTTTAAACTTAATAGAATATTTTCTGCCCAAAAGTGGTAAATATCTTTTTATGACAGGGGCCTATCGAAGTAATGAAGTCGGAAATGATCATATACTTAAGAGCACGTTAGAGGCCCTAAAAAATAGTGGGGTTAATCTCAAAACCATTACTTTAGAACCTCTTTCTTATGAAAATGTTAGGGAATTGATTAACGATACTTTTAAAGAGAAAAATGTCGAAGATTTAGCTCAAATCGTTTTTGAAAAAACAGGTGGAAACCCTTTCTTCATCAATGAGTTTTTAAAAACTCTTTATCGAGAAAAACTAATCTATTTTTTAGAAGGCAAATGGCATTGGAATAAAAAAGAAATTATAGCAAAAAATTATTCTATAAATGTTGTCGACCTTATGGTGGCAAATATCCAAAAGCTTCTGAAACCAGTGCAAGAAACTTTAACAATGGCAGCTTGTATTGGATCTCAATTTGACTTAAAGACCCTTAGCATCATTTGCCAAAAAAGTATGCAAGAAATTGCAGCATTCATTTGGGAAGCCATGAAGGCCGGATTGGTTGTCAATATCGGCGGATCTTATAAAGAAGCTGCTGTCATCCCGGAAGATTCTCAGCAAGTCATAGAATATAAATTTTTACATGACCGCATTCAAGAAGCAGCTTATCAATTGATTTCTAAGGAAAAAAGCCAAGAAATTCACGTGCAAATTGGAAAAATGCTTCTTCAAAATCAAGGAGAACAAAATCTCTTTGCTATTGTCAACCATTTTAATTGCGGCTTGAGCTTGATTAAAGATAAGCTAAAGAAAATTGAAGTTGCAAATCTCAGTTTAAAAGCAGCTCAAAAGGCAAAGGCTTCTAATGCTTATCAAGAAGCTTTAACGTTTGCCAATATGGGCATTTCTCTTTTGCCGCCAAATTCTTGGAACGATCTCTATTCTTTAACTTTTCAGCTTAATAAAGAAGCGGCTGAAAATATGATGCTCTTAAAAAAAATGGAAGAAGCAGAGACTTACTTTTTTGAACTTATTAAAGCTTCAAAAAATATTTTAGATAAATCTGATATCTATTATCTTTTAATGACTTTATATTCAGTTGATGCCCAGGATAAAGCGTTAAGTTATGGAATTGAAATCTTAGAAGAATTAGGAATGTATTTTCCTAAAAAATTATCTAATTTGCATATTCTCTTACAATTAATTAAGCTCCAAACCCGCATAAGTTTTACCCCTAAAGAAAAATTAATCAATCTTCCTACTATAACTTCACCTAAACTTTTGAAAATTGCCGAAATTTTTTCCCGTTGTCTCTACTGTTCTACTTTTTGTAACCCTTTATTTTATAAATTCGGTATCCTAAAAGATACCGAGTTTCATCTAAGATATGGTTTTTCTGAACGTATTTTTACTTCTTTTTTGGCATATTCAACCGTTATCATTAATAAGTTTCATGCTTTTAAATTAGGGAAATACTGGATAGACAATGTAGTGAATAGTTATCTTTCCCGCATGAAGCGTGAGCCTACTGCCTATTCCCTTATCTTATGTTGGACTATCAATCATTGGTATTTACCAATTCATACCATTCTCACTATGACTAAAAAAGGAATGCAAATAGCTATAGAAAATGGCGATCTTCAGCAGTATTATTCTTTTTGTGTTTATTACTCTAACTTGTTTTATATTGGAACACCACTAGAAGAAGTTCTTAATGCTAGTAACATATCTGCTTTGGAAGGCTCAAAAGCTTTAGGTTATTATTATCTATCACAGCATTGTATGTATATCATTAACATATTGCTAGGAAAAGATTTGTATGATCAAAGTAAAGTTGATTATTTCATAAAAAACATAAATAAAAAAGTTATAATTGAAATCGCACTTATTTATGTGTATCTTTTTTCCTACTTTTATATGACGGAAAATTATGATGAAGCGTATCAATACATAAAAAAAATTGAACCGCTTGAAGAGAGTATAATTGTTTTGCCTGCTTTTATTTACAGTCAAGCTATGAAGGGTTTAATATTAACTGCTCTTTATAAAAACATGTCTTCTTCTCAACGTTTTTCCGTTAGAAGACAACTAAAAAAAATTCGGAAATTTCTGAAAATAGCTTCCGATCAACAATCGTATAATTTTTCCCCTTATTATTATCTTATATCAGCAGAGATTGATTCCCTTGGAAACAATCTGGAGAAAACGATAGATCATTACAATCAAGCGGTGTCTTTTTCGCTTACTTCTGAAAACTGGTTATTTGCTGCTCTTTCCAATGAATGTGCAGCAAAGTTTTTGCTTAGAATGGAGCAACCTAAACTTGCCAAATCCTACATGCAAGAGGCTCGTTATTATTATACAAGATGGGGAGCCTTAGCAAAGGTAAAACTATTAGAAGATAAATATCCCCAATGGTTTAAAGAAGAAAGGGAAGAAACAACTCTTGTCGATACCCTGTCCTCCACAACTGCACGAACAGGGAATTTAGATTACCTAAGCATTATCAAATCAACCCAAGTCCTTTCTAGCGAAATTATTTTGAGTAAACTTTTAGAAAAACTCATGCGCATCTTATTGGAAAATGCAGGGGCGCAACGCGGCCTTCTTATGATTGAAAGAGAAGGTCAGATGTTCATAGAAGCGGAAGGCTTATCAACACAAGAAGAAGTTATTATTAAGGATGAAACTATTGATGAAAGAGCAGATATACCGCTTGCCTTGATCTCCTATGTGCAAAGAACTAAGGAAAGTGTTGTTTTGGCAGATGCTTCGAAAGACAATAAATTTTCACAGGACCCCTATATTAAAAAAGTAGGGTTAAAATCAGCGATTTGCTCACCGATTCTATATCAAAATAAAGTGATGGGATTTATCTATTTAGAAAACAATGCCACAGAAAACGCCTTTACGAAAGAAAGAATTGAAGTTTTGAACATTCTTTCCTCTCAAGCTGCCATATCCCTTGAGAATGCTAGACTTTATGTATCTTCAGGAAAATTCGTACCGATTGAATTTCTCCAACTTCTTAAAAAGAGAAGTTTGGTTGATGTCAGATTAGGAGATCATATTGAGAATAAGATGTCGGTGTTATTTTTGGATATCCGAGGATTTACCATGTTATCTGAAACGATGTCAGCATCAGAAAATTTCGAATTTATCAATTCATTCCTGGCCCATATGGAGCCTGTCATTCGTTATTATGATGGCTTCATAGATAAGTTTATTGGTGATGCCATCATGGCTTTATTTAAAGGGGCAAAAGCAGACGATGCCTTGCAAGCGGCTATCGGCATGCTTGGCCAATTAAAAGAGTTTAATCAAGAGCTTGCAAACCAGAATAAGCCTCCAATTCGCATAGGAATAGGAATCAATACAGGAGATTTGATCCTTGGAATCGTCGGTGGTAAACAACGTATGGAAAGTTCAGTCATTGGGGATACCGTTAATATTGCTTCGCATATGGAATCTTTGACAAAACAATACGGGGTTCAGCTTCTGATTAGTGAAGAGACAAAAAATTCACTTACCGATACTTCAGAGTACACATTTCGTTTAATCGATAAAGTTTCCGTCAAAGGGAAAAAACAGCTTATTAATATTTGGGAAGTTTTACTTGATGTGGATCTTCCCAAAAATAAAGATAAGAAACGGACCAAGACTTAAATTTCCCTAGATCACTTCTCTAATTGCTCTAATTTTGCTTGTATGATCTTTTTAATTTCCTCATCTGAAACAGAAGACTCTTGCGCTTCTTCTGTTTCCTTTTCTATCTTTTCTGACTCGGGGAAAAGGGTCTCTTCAAGATAATTTGCAAGAGATTCAATATTTGGATATTGGAATATATGCGTAGGAGAAATTATAAATCCTTTTCCTATATCCTTTTGGATTTTATCGGATAATTCTTCAACCATTAAAGAATCCATGCCGGCTTTAAAAAAACCTACATCTGATTTTATGGAGGTGACACCTAAAATTTGTTTCAATGCCTGTTGCAAATAGTCGACTAAAGTTTTCTTTCTCCGCGGGAGGGGCTTGATTCAAAAGTTCTAAAAGTTTGGGCTTTTCTTCCGATTTAATTGTAATGACTTCGCGCAAGAAATTTTGATGGGAAGAATAGTGCGTCCAGTCCACATTTATCAAAATTACGTGCTTATGCGCCAGATTCATCGCCAGCTCGAAAGCTTTTAATCCCTCCTCTGGTTTAAAGGGAATTAGCCCACTCGCTCTAAGGCGCTCCGTTAGTTTGGCAGCTAAGCCGATCTCCGCCCATGGCCCCCAGTTAATCGCCAATGCAGGTAATCCTCGTTCTTGACGATAGTCAGCAAGGGCATCCATATAAGCGTTGGCCGAAGAATAGTTGATTTGGCCAGGAGATCCAAGGGATGAAGCAGCGGAAGAAAATAGGACAAAGAAATCTAAGGGCTTATTCAAAGAGGATTCATGCAAATTCCAACTGCCTTGGACTTTAGGGGCGAAAACCTTTTCAAATCGACTCCAATCTTGCGAAGAGATCGTTCCATCATCAAGTATACCGGCTGAATGAATGATGCCTTTTAATTCTGGCCAGTCTCTTCCGAATTTTTGCAGTAGCTCTGCAACAGCTGATTTTTGCGGAACATTGATGGCAACGGTTTCGACAGTTGCGTCACCAATCGTAATAGGCCGTGTTTTTCTTCGAGCCAAAACGAGATGTTTAGCACCTTGTTGAGCAAGCCATTCGGCACATTTGAGGCCTAAGCCGCCAAGTCCTCCAGTAATGAGGTAACTTCCTTGTGGATCAATTTTAAATTGTTTGTTCTCAGGTATTGTGATAATGACCTTGCCAATGTTTTTGGCCCTTTGCAAGTATTCAAAGCCGCTTTCGGCCTCAAATATAGAAAAACAGGTGCTAGGAAGTGGTTCGTATTTTTTTGCAGCAAATTGGCTAGCGATATTTTGTAGTAAAATAGCGACTTCTTGGGGTTGTTCTATCAGCATTTCATCTAAAGCAAGGATATGATAGTCGATATCAGGCCGTGCTTCTTGCATGGCTTCTTTTGACCAAATATTTCTTTTTCCAATCTCAATAAATCTAGCACCATGATGGCAAGCACTGAGAGATTTAGCAATAAAACCTTCTCCAGATAAGGAGTTGAGAACAATATCCACCCCTTCTCCATTTGTATCGCGCAAAATTTCATCCGCAAAATCTAAGGTTCGGGAATTATAAATATGAGAAATTCCTAGCGAGTGTAAATAGGCGTGTTTTTCT
>CAVPVT010000079.1:0-9216 GCA_963709145.1 Parachlamydiales bacterium | reverse complement strand
ATAGACTTTCTAATAGACCTGGACCGCCTAAAGTGCGATGTACTTCAATAGCAGCAACGAGAACTTGTTCCGATAGCAAATTCTCAATTTTCTCCGCGGCTCCCCGCCTCTCTGTCTCTGCGTTTATCATTAGGCGCTCATCATATAAACAGGTTCTTATACTATTGACATCGACAATGATACTGGATGGAAGTTGCCTTTGTGAAATAAAGTTTAATTCAATTAACGCAGAGACGGGGAGACGGAAAGACGCAGGGAAAAATTACAAATCATTGACCACCCTATCCCACCCATCAATGAGTCGTGATTGTCCAAAATTGGCTACTATCCCTAGTTTGAGACGAGTTAATCGTAGATAGGTCAAAACTTGTGCTTTATGAATGGCTAAGACCTTTTCTGTTGCTTTTACCTCGATGATTATTTTATGGTCCACGAGTATGTCAAGACGCATGGGATCACGGAGTTTGCAATTCTTATATGTCACTGGTATTTGAACTTGTGATAGTGCTGGAATACCACGTAGCCTTAACTCGTGAAATAGAGCATCTTCATATAGACTTTCTAATAGACCTGGACCGCCTCAAGTGCGATGTACTTCAATAGCAGCATCGAGAACTTGTTCTGATAGCAAATTCTCAATTTTCTCTGCATCTCCCCGCCTCTCTGTCTCTGCGTTTATCATTAGGCGCTCATCATATAAACAGGTTCTTATACTATTGATATCGACAATGATACTGGATGGAAGTTGCCTTTGTGAAATAAAGTTTAATTCAATTAACGCAGAGACGGGGAGACGGAAAGACGCAGGGAAAAATTACAAATCATTGACCACCCTATCCCACCCATCAATGAGTCGTGATTGTCCAAAATTGGCTACTATCCCTAGTTTGAGACGAGTTAATCGTAGATAGGTCAAAACTTGTGCTTTATGAATGGCTAAGACCTTTTCTGTTGCTTTTACCTCGATGATTATTTTATGGTCCACGAGTATGTCAAGACGCATGGGATCACGGAGTTTGCAATTCTTATATGTCACTGGTATTTGAACTTGTGATAGTGCTGGAATACCACGTAGCCTTAACTCGTGAAATAGAGCATCTTCATATAGACTTTCTAATAGACCTGGACCGCCTAAAGTGCGATGTACTTCAATAGCAGCATCGAGAACTTGTTCTGATAGCAAATTCTCAATTTTCTCTGCATCTCCCCGCCTCTCTGTCTCTGCGTTTATCATTAGGCGCTCATCATATAAACAGGTTCTTATACTATTGACATCGACAATGATATTGGATGGAAGTTGGCTTCACTCAAAGTTTTTTCATTTTTCTTTGTTAAAAAGACAATATATACAAGAAAATTTAATTAGCATAATACAAGAATCCACTAAAGTAATTAGAGACATGCAAACTCGACTTGTATTGTACTATTTTCCTCGCATATTGGAAATGTTTGCGAATCTCTCAGATTTAGGTGCACCCATTTGATACATAATGGTTGCGGATTTAATTCTTGATTGTTAACATCGCGTCTTCACGTGTCAAACTCCACAAAAAGGAGTTATATTTATGGGACAAGGGTTAACAATACGTCCAGTAACCTCAGACATTAGTCCATTTGTGACGGATGTGCATAAAAATAAGGCATGTCCAAGTAGCAATAAAGTTACAGCAACCATTACTGTGCTTGCATACGCGGCATTTCTGGTTTGCTTATTGCTGGTGTTGTGACGAAAAATCAGACTTTGATGCTTGCATCGATCGCTCCCGGAGCTGTAGCCCTCATCGGCACAACTGCACTTTGCACAAATTCTTGCAATAAAGAAAAACATCATCATGTACATCAATATGAACATGAGGAATCTTATAAACCCGCTTATGTAGTACCTTCTGAATATCGAGGGGATCCTAAAGGAAAAGGACCAGAAATAAGAGTTGAAGCATCTGCACAATAATTCTTTAGAAGTGAAGGGCTCTTGTAGCCCTTCACTTTGTTATCAAAAATATTCCCGTTCTAAGCATTTCCCAAAATCATAAACATCCAGATGTCTAATATTGATCGGATCTTAATTTTATCTTAATGTAAAAAAGAGATAGTTAGGTCTAAAACAAAAGAGGATAGGTATGAAATTAAAAAAATGGTCCTACATTCTAGCCATGACACTTTTTGCTTCCCATTTGGGAGCTGAAAATTATGTTCAAGAACATGTGCAAGTCGAAACAAGGCCCTTAACTCATACTCAAAGACTGGCAATCATGGAAGAGCGGGCATCAGAATCTGCTTATCTTCCCATGAAAACTGAAACCTCGGTCACCGGTTCTGCTGATACCAGTACTCTTTATTCTAGCGTTCATCCTGGAGCCTACCATCTAGCTGTTGACATCACCTTTTTTGGAGAACAAATTGCGACCGAAGATGGGGCTATCTGGACCATATTTCCCGGCGATAGATACAAAACGGTTCAATGGAGTTCGTTTGAAGATCTAGTCGTAATCCAAAACACCGATGTGTTTTCAAATTACTTATTCTCGATTGTGAATTTAGCGAATAGCCAGATAGCCAATGCCAATTTGGTTTTAGGGCCTTTATATAACGGACCGTATACCTATTGGATCAAAGCAATCAACGTAGATGATCGCAAAGTGGTTTTGAATGACAATTCAACATGGGATATGTCCCGTTTCGATTCATCTGTTTATCGGATGTGGTTTGTGAACGATACCATCATCATCGGGATTAATGATGGAAGTTTAAATTCTTTTAATCCCAACATTTTAATCAACGTCAATACATTAACATATGCACGTGGAAGTTTAGATTAACTCTATTAATAAGGAGAATTTTATGGTTCGAGAAGTTTGTTCAGATTTAACAATTCAGGCCTCTTCAAAAAAACTAACAGAGTCTGAAGTGTTCGGGAATTGGAATGGTCGTGATGTTAAAAAAAGGTGTTGTGGCAGAGCTGGGATGGCTGCCACCGGAGTCGTTCTTCTTGTAGTATCGCTGGGCTTTTTGGCAGCAGCTGCGGCAACACGGGGCGCTTATTTTGCCGCGCCCACCATTCTCTGCTTTACCGCCGGCGTGATTATTCTCGTGGCTTCCCGCACTAGATACGTCTATGCTCGGACTTATTCCGATCCCCTTATCGTAAGTTCATATTCTAGACCCGTACACCGAGTCGAGAACAGAGTCCCTGTTGTAGCATATTCTCCTCCACCCGTAGTAGTAAGCAGGGGAGTCTCTGTTGGATCACGTTCCTCTCTACCTCCGACCCAAACACTTGCGGGCCATGTTGTTGTTGGTCAACGACCCGGCTAGCAAGCGATATTAGGACTAAAGGGACTTTCATCCCTTTGGTTCTTTTTTTTCCTCTAAAAATTCTTCTCTGCCCGATCCCGTTGATAATGGCGCTCAATCCCATTGGCAATCTCTTCGGGATTGTCGGTGATTTGAATAAGTTCTAACTCTTTCTCTGTCAGGCAATTCATCGGGATCATCGTTTCGCGAATCCAATCCATCATTCCTTGCCAATAGGTTTTTCCCATTAAATAAATGGGAAAAGCATGAATTTTCTTTGTTTGTATCAAAGTGAGGGCTTCAAACAGTTCATCCATCGTTCCATAACCACCAGGCAAAAATACATACCCTTGTGCATAGCGGATAAACATCACCTTTCTAACAAAAAAGTAACGGAACTGCAAACGTAGCTTTGGATCAATAAACCGATTTGGCTCCGTTTCATGAGGCAAGTCGATACTAACACCACAGGAAAGGCCGTTCACCGCTTGAGCTCCTTTATTGGCTGCTTCCATAATCCCTGGGCCACCCCCGGTAATAATGGCAAAGCCTTTTTTGGAAATCAATTGCGCGACATCGATCGCTAAGTTGTAGTAGGGACTGGCAGGGGGCAGGCGAGACGATCCAAAAATGGTTACTGATGGCCCTAGGTTGGTCATGGTTTCAAAGCCATCGACAAACTCAGAAATAATTCTAAAAACCCTCCAAGAGTCGGTTGTGAAGAGGGAATCTTGTTCATTTTTGAATGTGGGCATTCAAAACCTATTTATTTACAGGATCCTGCGGAGAAGAAAGTTTAAAAACACTCTCAAAGAGGTGTTCCATTCTCGTTTTCTTCCTTTTCGCCATTTTATTCCCATTAGCAACTTCATGCAAGTTTTCAATCGCAATAAATGCCGCGGGGTCTTCACGGTAAATTAAATCTTTAAGTTCAGCCAACTGGAGTCTTTCTGCAATCACGTACAATATCTCCCTTTCATCCCCGGAAAATCCGCCGCGACCATACATAATTGTCAAACCTAGGCCCAGTTCATGCACAATCGCATCGGCGATCGCTTTCGATTTCGCCGAAATGATTAGAACCGATTTGGTTTCATCTAAACCGACAATCACAGCATCCATGATTTTAATCACGACAATATAGGTAATTAATGAAAGGATAGGAGGATGCCAATCTTGAAAGACAAGTCCCGCAGTTCCGAAAATGAAGATGTTACAGACTAAGACGACCTGACCTACCGTAAAGCCAGTTCTACGATTAATGATGATCCCCAAGATCTCTGTTCCATCCAAACATCCCCCATAGCGGATAATCAAGCCGATTCCGATCCCTAGGATTGCACCACCGATCACCACCACCTCTAGTGGATCACCGGTAAACTGCACATGCATGAAGTTTTGGATAAAAGCCAATGATGCCGCAAATAAGACGTTGGCTAAAACCATATGGATGACAAAAGCTTTACCAATAGAACGGAAAGCTAAAATCAGAAAAGGTAAGTTAAACAGGATCACAAAATAGGGGAGTAAACTTTTGCCAAATAAGTTGGCGCAAATCATCGCAATACCCACAATGCCACCGTCGATCAACCTGTTCGGTATTAAAAAAACCTCAATGGCGAAAGCTGATGCAAATGCACCGATCAGAGTAAAGAAAAAATTTGCAAACTGGGCGAGCCATGGCTTTGCAGGGGCATGTGATGCGTACATATTAACTCAATTAAAAGGTGTTAGGTTTAGGATACTGAACAGTGAATGCTCTGACAATCAAAAAACGTCAAAGACTTAACAAAGTTGCGTAAAATACGCGGGAGACGGGGCTCGAACCCGCAACTTCCGCCGTGACAGGGCGGTGCTCTAACCAATTGAACTACTCCCGCAGTTCGTAAATGTTTGGGCGCAACAGGACTCGAACCTATGACCGCCTGTGTGTAAGACAGGAGCTCTACCAACTGAGCTATACGCCCGATCGAAACAAGCACTGACTATAGTCTTATAGCCGATTTTTTCTCAATAAAAAAAGAATTCTCATAACACTTTATCAAATAACTTCTTCCTTTTCTCCATTTCATCTTGATGGGTCAGTTCTCTGACATAGACTGGAACAGCGGTCATATATCCTTTTCGCAGCCAAACCACATCACTTTCCTCATGTTCTTCAAATGCGAGTTTTTGCGATCCAAGCCAATAGTACTTATGGCCTTCTGTAGGGTGATACCGCAAATCCGGCTTTTCGATCCAATGTTCAAAACCTTGTCGGGTCATTTTGAACCCTTTGATGCCATTGTGAAGGTTTGCTGGAAAATTGACGTTCAATAGTGTGCCTTTGGGCAAAGGGTGTTCTAAAACATGGTTTACAATATCGGGAATATATTTTTCAGCTATTTGGAAGGGGGTATCTTGGTAATCTGTGCAAGAAAAAGCGATCCCCGGAATTCCTCGCAGGGCACCTACAATCACACCTCCGATGGTTCCGCTATACAGAACTTCTCCGCCTGCATTAGCCCCTCTGTTGATGCCCGAAACTATAATATCGGGCGGTCCATCCAAAAAAACGCTCAAAGCCAACTTAACACAATCTGCAGGTGTGCCAGTAATGCTCCACGCTTTGCCTTCTTGAGGCCAATGCATTTTTTCTACTTTAAGGGGATTTCTTAAAGTGACCGATGAACTCATTGCAGATTGCTCCGATGCTGGCGCAATGACTGTTGCATCCCCAATCAGGGATGCCGCCTTCCATAATGACATAATTCCTGGAGAAGAGATTCCATCATCATTTGTGATTAATATTTTAGGTCTAGCCATTCAATTCCTCCTAATAAATATATTCCCCTGCGATGCCCCGTTTATCTTGCCCATCAAGCACATGAAAAGCGCGCAATTTATTGAGCGTCACTGGAGACAGTTGACCGATGGGGATATAGACAATTTTTTTACCAAAACGGCTTGCATAACTCTTAAAATGGGAGCGGGGTGGTTTGGCTCCCACATAGACCACAATCGTCTTGACAGCGTAATCGATAGCCGCCATGAGCAGCAGTTCAGCCTTGGAGCGGCACACAAAATAATCTGGATCATTCCAGATGTCGAATAGTCGTCGAGGAGGGTAGCTCATCATGAACCCTCCATATTCGCAACGGCTGATTCCAGGTCCGACAACTTTGGCTTGGAGGGAAGTCGCATAGAGGGCCATGTCAGATTCTTGAGAGTGTTCACCTAGCCATGTAGCTTTCCAGGGGAATTTTTCCTCATATTTTTCCCCTTCTTCCCCTTTGTCTTCATCGAAAATCACAACGACCGATCCTACTCCGCCAGGAGGTTTTCCCCGCACTTTCACATAGAGCTTTTTTTCAGGCCAATGTCTGATCGTTTCTTTGGTGTCGATCCCATCCTCAATGCTGCTTGAAAATGGGGCTGTTCGTGCCGCTTCTTCTGTCAAAAGCTGTGTCCCTTTTTTCTTAAGGAATTTGCCAAAATCTTCAATGATCAAGTCTTCTGGAGGATAGGAGCAGAGTGTAAAGGGTCCAGGAGGCTTAAAGCGTGCTCTTGAACGGTCTTTTCTTTCACTTCTCTGCAGAAAACTTTTTGGACTTTTTTGTTTCAGATGGAATCTCAACAACTTGCTATGCCCCCACACATCTTCTATCGAGAGATTAAGCTCAGGCAGACCATCCACATTTTTTAAATAAGGGTAGTTCGTCGCAAGTGCCCATGTCTCATAAGCATAATTTGAATCGACACACCCTTTTGCAGAAGACAGTATTTGATACAAATCTGGGAGGAGCCTCCCTGTCGACAAAGCGTAGTTGCGAGCAAACTTCATCGTGTTGCGGAGATTATACCCTGGAAAAGGGTTTCCTGTGGATTCTACATATTTTCCTGCAGCCTGTTTGTAAAGCTGCAAGATCACCTTTTGCCTTTCAGGGGGAAAGGGGAGGAGCTCCTCCCTTTTTTTACTCAAAAATTCTTCCCTTGCCATCTCATAGTTCACCGACATCCAACCAAATTCTCCTAAGACATCTCTACATGAACTTTCTGTCAATGTTGCCAGTGTAATCACGTTCCTATCAGCATGCTTCGACGGAGGGAATGACGATTTCTTTGTCTGCTCGAGTACCCGCTGGATGTGGTACATTCCACCGACAAAAAGCACTTTATCATAAGAGAGCGAAAGCTCCTTAAGTCTTCGTGCCATGTGCAATTCCCTTTCCACATCTTTTTGAGAGGGGATAATTGCTTGTTCAGCCAATGACTTAAGATAGATTTCATAATACTTTTCGAGGCCTATCCTTTGGATCGCATAAGGATCAGGGATCAGTTCCTTTGTCAAAGGGTATCCCTCGACATCTAAGTCGATGCAGTAGGCTGAAACCCGATTTTCAAGCGCACACCGTAAACCTTCAAAAGCAGGTTCACAAGGCTCGCACATATAGTAAAGGGCATCCTGCGGAGCTGTTTCGGCACAGACTACACTCACATCGGGAAGTCTTGATGCAGCGTGTAGTAATTGCAGTTGCATAGTTTCCGCAAGTTCCACAGCGACGCAATCCGGTTTTATGAAATGGAAAGCCCTACAAACTTCCGCGGCTGTTTCCAATGTATAGTGGATCACGGGTACTGCATAGATATTCCCGCTTTGAATGTAGAAAGGCTCTAAAGTCGTCATCGTTTACCTAAACGACATAGGCTAAAGCTTCATCGCCTAAAGTCATCAATATTGCCTGCCTTAATAAATTATCGGCATTCCCTTTTAAACCATTTAAGCTTTTAATCCTTTTGGCTGCATAGCGTGCAATGTTAATTCCGTCTCTGATCGTATAATTTTCGTTGCTGGT
This sequence comes from Parachlamydiales bacterium, assembly GCA_963709145.1. Lineage (GTDB taxonomy): Bacteria > Chlamydiota > Chlamydiia > Chlamydiales > Parachlamydiaceae > JBDHQB01. Next base: position 1,087 of record CAVPVT010000079.1, on the reverse strand, counting down.
GTGCGCCCGTTGCAAAAAGTTGATCACATAATCGATAATGTAATCGTCGATGAAAGGAAGGTTTTCTTTTAAAATCCTTCGCTCCTCCTCAGCTTCGGGGAAATCAGGAAAATCTGGGGTTGCAAACGACTATGAATATATTCAGGGATTTCAAAGGTGGATGCATCATCATTCATGGTGACACAGATTCTAAATTCGGAGTGGGCGGGCACTTTTAACCCAGCGACAATGGATTCAATATAGCGACGGGTATCAAGCAGGGGAGCAAGAGTGCCCAAGATTTCCACTCATCCTATTCGCTTCATCTAGAATACAGACCCCCCTCTGATCATCGCCGTCACTAAGGAAGGGCCACATATCGAATACCCCCTGTTTTATCGACAACTGGAGTAATCAATAAATCCTCTGGGCGAGTATCCATGGTGCATTGATAGATATACACATCTTTTTTGAGTTTTTTAGCTGCTGCATAGGCTAGAGTTGTCTTTCCGACACCCGGTTTACCGATTAGCCTTGGGTTCAACGGTAAATCGTTAGGATCGATGACTAACCACGCTGCCAATAATTGGTCGAGAACATCTTTTTGCCCGATCCATTCAAATTCAAACTCATCCGGAAATCCCAAGGCGATTTCGACACCCTGTATTTGGACTCGGCTTTCATGTTCTCCTGAAAATTGATCTTTCATAGTTTCCTTAAGGTTTTGAAGCTTTGTCGGATCCGTATCTTAAACCCGCTTGCGACACATTTTCACGCACATTAGGGAATATCCCTTCCATCTCGCTCAGCAGTTGATCGACCTGCTTACGCATCGAATTTTGCCCCACAGGACACCTGCACATCACCTTCATGAATCCCTGCTGTTTCGCAAATTCCCGAATACTTTTTTCATCAATGTATATCAAGGGGCGTATGATCGTTACAGAGTACTCCTGCATTCAACTTGGGTAATTCCCTGCAAATTCCCCTTTATGGAAAAGATTCATTAACACTGTTTGGCGTTGTCATCTCGATGGTGTCCAAAAGAATCGTGTCGATACCTAACTGTTTCGCTTCCCGAAATAACAATCGGCGCCGTTCCCGAGAG
>CAVPVT010000078.1:0-38821 GCA_963709145.1 Parachlamydiales bacterium | reverse complement strand
CCCAAAAATAACTTCTGGTCCGTTGATGCAAAGTCAGTGGATTATGATGGATATGCTTTGGCTAAAAAGGCGACAGCGATCGAAAAAGCAATTGCCGCAACCAAATATATGGTAATGACTTTGCCAGAAAACGGTTCGACGAAGGGGGAAACCTTCCCTGCACTGTGGGGCTCGTTATCCGACTCTGGTAAAGAGAAAGGTGTCTCGTCTCAAATTACGTTATACCAAGCTGAAGATATGGCTAAAGCCAATGACCACGCAGCTCAAATTTTGACGAAAGCCTTCCCAGGCTCCCAGATTGTGCTGATGCACACCACATCTGGATCATAATTTATCAGGAGCAAGGCTCGTGGCTTTGCTCCTCATTTATTTCAGGAATTGATAAACTTCAATACATTCTCAAAAGCTGCCGGGGTAATTTTTTCGGCTCCGATGAATGGGTTATCAAAGTCATATACCATCACAATAAGAAAGGCGATTAATGCAGCTAATAGGCCTGTAATCACCATGTGGATTCTAAGGCTTTCCATGCCGAAAATATACATAAAAGTGATTGTGGCGCAGGCGCCTCCAATGAGAAGGGTCCACATCATTCCATCGAGACTAAGTTTGCTGAAATAAAGACGATCTAAACGTAAATGATTAAATTCATTGAGTTTCGAGATTGCTTCTGTGTACCAGATTTTTTGCAGTTCGTTTTGAGGCGTAAAATTGTAATATAGTTGCCAGATGTTATGACCTGCCTTAGCGGCATTAAGACTATATCCTTCTCCATTCAATTCTTCCTCCACTACTTTTTGGATGTAGATTTGAATTTGTTCAGTCACATTTTTTTTAAAATCGTTGGGAAAAACAATGGAATCTCGAAAAAGCTGCGCCAAGATATTCGCTTCTGCTTCAACAGTCTTGTTCAAGGTATCAAACCGTTGTTGGGCACTGGCCATGATAAAACCCAGTTGTAAAGCAAAGAAAACGGCAATTACGCTAAAGGTGAACCCTGCAACTTCATTATTGATCATCAGATCATGATGGGAATAAACCCTTCTCACCAATAATAATCCCAAAATTGAAAGGAGAACGACAACAATCATGTAGATGCTGACGCTAATGATGTAGATAGATGATGGATATACGTCAAACATAAATACCTCTTATCATGAAAATTGAATTTAATTCATTGAATTTTTAAATTGAAAAACAAAGAGGGGGGAGTTATGCGGTTATTTCCAATTTTGGCTACAGCAACCTTAATTTTTTCAGGGGGAGCATTTGCGGCTGAACCTCAGAGCTCGGAAGTTAACAGTCAAAGTTTTGCAGAAAGGATCAAAGAGTATGCCCAGGGACATCAGTCATTTCGGGATTGTTGTTTAAAAGAACATGAGGCTGAATTTCTTAGGCTGGCTAAAGAGGGGCAAACCCCAAAAACTTTGTTTATCGGTTGTAGCGATTCTAGAGTGATGCCGAGTTTAATTACGGGTCTTTCTGTTGGAGATATGTTTACTGTAAGAAACGCGGGAAACTTCGTTCCGCTCTATGACACCAAAATCGATTGGGATGGGATTGCTGCTTCCATTCAGTATGGAGTGGATGTTTTAGGGGTAACGGACATTATCGTATGTGGACACACCCATTGCGGGGCTATCGAAGGCTTATACGCTGATCCTAGCAAATTACCTTCTTTAGTGTCGAAATGGATCAAATTTGGGCAAGAAGCCAAGGAAATGGCCCTTAAAATGGCAGATCCAAACATAACTGCCGAAGAAAAATATGTATTAACCGGCAAGATTTCGGTTTTAAATCAGCTAGAGCATTTAATCAGTTATCCAACGATTAAGAAAAAAGTGGAAGAAAACAAGATCTATCTCCATGGCTGGTATTACGATATTGCGAAAGGGAATATCTATTTTTTCGACCCATCAACCTACACATTTAGGCCCTTAACAGACGCCTTGAGATAGAGAATGGCTTCTTTTGTTTAAATAGCCTCCTGTACTATAATGCATTTAAGGGTTAATTGAGCTTAATCCTTTGGAGGTTAGAATGAAACGAGAGAAAAAAAACAGTGTGACGCCCACTTCACATCATTCTTTGGATCCTGACGCTGAAAAGGAGCTTAAGGATTTTGCGGATCTTTTAATCGATTCTATGAAACAGGAATATAAAAACGAGTTGGAGCCTTTTGAAGTTTATGCACAAAAGCTCCGTTCGCAAATTCATGCGAATGTTAATGAATTTCAAGCCCGAATCGCTCATGGCTATGATATTTTGCTTCAGGAGCTCAATCATCAAGCCTATCATAGAGATCACTAAAAATGTTTTCCCAGACTTTTACTTCAGAGACGTTAATTAAATTCTATGAGGCTGCTTTTCGTCTTTTTGAAAGGAAGGAAATCGATAAGGCTGCTGATGCCTTCTTTTTTTTGGCTGCGATCAAACCTGATGAGCACAAATTTTGGTATGGCCTTGGGCTCAGCGAACAGTATCGATCCCGTTTTTTACAGGCAATTGAGGCCTATGCTATGGCTTCGATGACAAACATTGAAAATCCTTATCCCCATTTTCATGCAGCGATTTGTTATCATGCAGTAGGGGATATGCAGACAGCCTTGGCTTCAATAGAACTTGCTCTCAGTTACGCAGATAAAAATTCCGACTACGAAACCTTGATCCAAGATGCCACTCTAATCAAGGCGGAAATTGCAAAAAGATTATATTGATTGCTAAAGCAATCTTCTTGCGTAAAGTTGTTTTTCTAAACTTTCAGGAGTAGTGAATTGCTCTGCATCCAGACCTAATTCGCGGGCTACATGAACGAATTCTGGAATATCATCGGTGTAAAAGCACTCATGGGGTGAGCATCCTGCAAGCTCAACAGCTTTCTTAAAAATGGTTGAATCGGGCTTTCTGGCTTTAACTTCGTAGGAAAACACATGTTCATCAAAATCATCTAAAATAGAAAATTGTCGTCTGATCATTTCGATGTGATTTTCACAAGTATTGGATAGAATCACTAAGCGGATCTGCTGTTTTTTGAGAGATTGAACTAATGAGACCAACGGTGTATTTAGTTTGAAAATATCGCCAATGGCTTGAAATAATTCATCATCTGACGGTTTTACAAGTGATAATCCACGCAAGTGTTCATAGATCTCATCCGTTCCCAGCATCCCCAGTTCATATTGGATGCCTAACTGCTTGACGATAACTTCTTCATAAACTTTATCGAGGTCAATTTTGCAGACATTCGAGATTTGCTGGAGCATTTGCTGGTGGTCAAAAAAGACCAAGACATTCCCTAAATCAAAGATGGCGGCTTTTATCATTTAGAGCCGTTCCTAACGACGAGCCAATAGGAAATTTCAGGATGCTGCGCTTTAATTTCCGCGGCCCAACTCTCAGCTTCACCAATTGAGTCAAATATCAAGGCTGCTGTAGCGAGGCCATCAGCAAGCGCACAAGAATTGGCTTGAAATGTCGCGCTGGCAATATTTTTAGAAGTGACTTTCATGAATTCACAGGTTTTGGGGTTGATGATGTGATGATAGGTGATTTTTCCATTCGCAGTGTTAAGTGTCCACGTTTGGATGTAATCGCCACTTGTAGCCACTGCATTATCTTTCATTTCCAAATTCGCTAAGGCTTTGTCGGCTGAGGTTTCTCCGAAGCGGCTAATAGCGACCAACCAGGGTCTGTCCTCAGGATGTTTTCCACTTGTACGGATTTCTCCACCCCATTCCACATAGATGTTTTCATAATCGGCCTGATGGATTCGGTCCAAAATCAGATCAACAGCCAAACCTTTAGAAATTCCCCCCATATCCAAAGCGGTGAGGTCTTCATCTTTGTAAAAAATGCCGTTATGAAAATGAACTTTATCCCATCCCACTACACGTTTTACATCATCAATTTCTTCTGGAGAGGGAATCTGATTCAAAGATAAACGGCTTCTCCAGAGTTGACGAGCAGGTTCTACGGTTGGATCAAACTTTCCATGACTGATTTTGACAACTTTGTCCGCTGTTTCTAGCAAAAATTCCAGCTGGGGCGAAATTGTTGCAATCACTCCCGCTTTTATTTTGTTTAGACGGGAAATTTCAGAATGGGGATTCCACTGATTAAAAATTTGGTCCACTTCATTAAAGGTGTAGGAAATGATCCGTTGGAGATGATGCCGATCATCGGCTTCCAGATCATGACCGACTAAAATTCGGTAGTCGATCCCCATGGCGGTCCCTTTAAAGGACACAGGACGTGAAGTAGGTTCTGGATTAGAACATCCTGCGAGCAAAAAAAAGAGACAAAGAACAGAAAATATTTGTTCACGTGGATTTAATCCGTTTTTGATAGCTGCGCAAAGTATTTTGCAACAACATAGCGATGGTCATGGGCCCTACCTCCTGGCACAGGAGTAATATAGGCACATTTATCTTTCACATTTTCAAAGTCCACATCGCCGACAAGACGATAGCCATTTTTAGACTTTGGGTCATCGACTTTGTTGATCCCTACATCAATCACTGCTGGCCCCTTCTTTGACCATGTCCGCTTTGATAAAATGGGGTTGTCCTGAGGCTGCGATGCAGAATGTCAGATTTACAGCAAATTTCTTTTAATCCATGGGTTTTGCTGTGTGCGACCGTCACAGTTGCATTTCCCCCTTCTTTGGGTTGCAAAAGGAGTACAGCCATGGGTTTGCCGACAATATTGCTCGTCCGATTACAGGGCTTGTTTGCCAGCTGTCTCGATGTTGTAAGTGTTTTAACAAGGTTTTCATTTGAAGGGGGTGCAGGGGATAAATCCGTCTTCATCTCCAATCAAAAGTTTTCCCACTGTGAATGGGATGAAATCCATCAACATCTTTTTCGGGCATAATATTTTGAATCACTTTATTTGCATTGATCTGTTTGGGCAAGGGGAGTTGGACTAAAATCCATTCCACTGTTGGGTCTTGATTAAGTTGATGTAAAATAGACAAAAGCTGCTGTTCAGAGATGTCGTCTGGTGGCGTTTTTTGGAGATAAATAATCCCCGCATCCAAGCAGGCTTGGGTCTTTCGACGTACGTAAATAGAAGAGGCTGGATGATTTCCAACTAAAATGACTGCCAAGCAAGGCTTTCGTCCCTTGATTTGAGAGACTTCAGCTTTGATCCTATCTTGGATTATTTTTGCAACAGCTGTACCGTCAATAAGCATGTTTTACTTAAGGTTAATACCAATAATTTTAGCATAGCTCGCTTCAAATTAATTCGCTATGTTAGGATGCACTTTTAACAGGAGAATGATTATGCGTATATTCTTAGCTATTGCTTCTATCTTTATTTTAGGGAGTCATCTTTCAGCAGATAACTCTCCTCCGTGTTTCACTCAGTTGGAGAATCAATTCTTTCAACGCGCTTCTGTTGAACAGTCATTAAGTCTTTATAATGTCCCTCAAAGTGCTTGGCATAATATCACGACGGATCTTCAAGGGGAAGCAAGTTTAATTACTCAACGCCTTCGTGTTCAGGCTTCGGGAATGCGCCCTAATCCTTTGGAGCCATTTAATAAAAAAGCTGCCGGAGATTTATTGCGTAGTCAGCTTTACGAAGCGCTTGTGCGTGTATTAGATAGATATGGAATTCGGGATGAAGTTGTTAGACAAGGGATTTTTCAAAGTCTAAGGGAGCATAATGCAGCTTTATTAAAAATGTGTTTGGATGAAAACGTTAAGATCATGAAGTGAAACTCGACCAATTATTTGCTGGATGCAAAAAAATAATTAAGTAGGTAAGCTAAATTTTTATTTTATCAATAGCCTTTAAGGAGGTCTTGTGAAAACAGTCAATTTTGGGAAATGTATCACCCTTTTTTGCTTAAAGTGTAGCTTGGCTTTAACATCTGTTTCAGCTCTTGACGTGACTCCTAAATCAGGCGTCGATGAATGTTCGAGAGAATTATTGCTTTCTTATTTTCCTGAAACTTTTGTCAATGAAACGTTAAAAAAATTTAACGTTCCTAAGGATCAGTGGGATGCAATCAACAAAGAATTGACGAGTAAAAATGATTCGGTGATTAAAATTGTCGAAGAAAAAGCACAAAAAATGGATCCCAATCCATTGAAAGACCCGAGCCAGCGGCAAGCAGCAGTGAAGATTTTCAGGGATACATTATTTGAAGTCTTTGCTGGAGTAATGAAGCAGCATGGTGTGACTGACGATCAACAAATAAAATCGATGTTGGAAGATATTCAACATCAAAAAGCGGTCCGCTTCGCCCAATGTATGGATAAGAATTTTCCAAAACAAGCGACATCTCCTCAAACTAACCCTTCAGAAGATTCGGCAAAGGCTCCTGCAGAGAAAAATCTGTCGTCGAATAATTCAAATGACAATAAAAATACCGCCTATGCAACCGATAATGAACTCAATGCAAAAAATCAACCTCAAGAATCGATCCATTCTATCGTGGATGATGTAGACGACACTGACGACGATATTAAATAAGTTTTACGCGACTTAAATTTTTTGTAGCTTTGGCTTTGGCCTACGCTACAAAAAATAAATGAACTTATTAGAGACCAGCAATGACTCTTCCAATGGAGTCAGATGAATTTTTGGTTGAATATAGCTGGGATCTTCAAGATATTCTTCAAGATCCCTTAGATAAGGAGCAGCGAGAGAATTGTTTTCTTCCGCACCGATCTGATCTTTTGATGAAGTTTTGCATTGGATGTACTCAAGCGGATTCCTGCACAAGCTTAAACCTGGGAAGAGTTTTTCCCTCTATTGAAACATTCTCCAAGAACATAGCTGCTGGACGAATCCAAACTCCGCCTTCTCCGTATAGAGCTTGATAGACAACTAACTCTTCAAGCGTTTCACTATGACGAGCTATAGCCAGGATTTTATAGCGCTTTTTCTTGTAGTGCTCATAAATGCCGCCTATGACTATAGATTTAGCAGCTGAAAAAATGGTGTAGTGGTTGTTTTCCTGACTTGTGCCATTTTTAGAAATTTGGGCTACGTAAATAAAAAGCTGCTGAAATACAAGAAGTTGCAAAAATATTTAGTGCGCGTTGTCGCACTAATGTGCTATTTTCAGACAAGTAATGAAGAAATGATTCAATGATATGAATGATAAAGAAGAAGAGTTGCCACATTTCGCATTGACTGGAGAAATTTTGGGCTGCTGCTTTGAAGTGATGAAAGAGCTCGGTCCTGGTTTTCAAGAAAATGTTTACAAAAATGCCATTTTAATTGCAATGAGAGAACAAGGTTTGCAAGTAGAAACTGAGCAGTCTTTTAAGGTGGTTTTTCGGGGGTGAGTGATTGGCCGATATAGAGCTGACCTTATTGTTGAAAGAACAATTGTTGTTGAATTGAAATGTTGTGAGAGTTTGGTTAGCGAACATCAAGCGCATTGTTCAACTATTTAAGAGTTTCGAACCTTCATGTGGGACTATTGGTAAACTTTAGACGAAGAAAATTGGAATACAAGAGACTGCATGGGGCAGAAATTTGTCATGAGCTAGGGGAAACGCAGTCTGAGGAACCTGTTCCGTTTTAATTCTTAAAAAATTTATCATTCATATCATCATATCATTTTTTCAGTAAGGCCAAAAATCATTGCTGTACGGCGCTTTTGAATTTTCTTGGTAGTTGGTAGTCTAAACTAACTTTGTCGCACTAATTGGCACAAGTCAGGACGATATTAAATAAGTTTTATGCGACTTAAATTTTTTGTAGCTTTGGCTTTGGCCTATGCTACAAAAAATAAATGAACTTCTTAGAGACCTAGCAATGACTCGCCCAATAGAGTCAGATGGATTTTTGGTTGAATATAGCTGGGATCTTCAAGATATTCTTCAAGATACCTTAGATAAGGAGCAGCTAGAGAATTGTTTTCTTCCGCACCGATCTGATCTTTTGATGAAGTTTTGCATTGGATGTACTCAAGCGGATTCCTGCACAAGCTTAAACCTGGGAAGAGTTTTTCCCTCTATTGAAACATTCTCCAAGAACATAGCTGCTGGACGAATCCAAACTCCGCCTTCTCCGTATAGAGCTTGATAGACAACTAACTCTTCAAGCGTTTCACTATGACGAGCTATAGCCAGGATTTTATAGCGCTTTTTCTTGTAGTGCTCATAAATGCCGCCTATGACTATAGATTTAGCAGCTGAAGAAAATGGGTGTAGTGGTTGTTTTGTCATGTAGATTTCTTTTTAAGCAGAATGGTAGATCTTTACCAACATTTTTAAATCACTTATTTATCTCATGGAAAATTCAAAAGCACCGTACAGCAATGATTTTTGGCCTTACTGAAAAAATGATATGATGATATGAATGATAAATTTTTTAAGAATTAAAACGGAACGGGTTCCTCAGACTGCATTTCCCCTAGCTCATCACAAATTTCTGCCCCATGCAGTCTCTTGTATTCCAATTTTCTTCGTCTAAAGTTTACCAATAGTCCCACATGAAGGTTCGAAACTCTTAAATAGTTGAACAATTGCGCTTGATGTTCGCTAACCAAACTCTCACAACATTTCAATTCAACAACAACTGTTCTTTCAACAATAAGGTCAGCTCTATATCGGCCAATCACTCGCCCCCGAAAAACCACCTTAAAAGACTGCTCAGTTTCTACTTGCAAACCTTGTTCTCTCATTGCAATTAAAAGGGCGTTTTTGTAAACATCTTCTTGAAAACCAGGACCGAGCTCTTTCATCACTTCAAAGCAGCAGCCCAAAATTTCTCCAGTCAATGCGAAATGTGGCAACTCTTCTTCTTTATCATTCATATCATTGAATCATTTCTTCATTACTTGTCTGAAAATAGCACATTAGTGCGACAACGCGCACTAAATATTTTTGCAACTTCTTGTATTTCAGCAGCTTTTTATTTACGTTAGCCCAAATTTCTAAAAATGGCACAAGTCAGGACAACTCAGCAAATTAAATGAGTATCGCGAAGAAATGAAAGCCTTTACCATTTTTTTGAAACAGAAATTTTTGAATTAAAATTAATAAATGATGACGATTTATTATTCCGGATGTTCATTTTGAAGTCGTTTTTTTCTGACGTCGTCAAAAAAAGCTTTTCTTTTTTTAAGTTCTCTTTCAAAACCGATATCGATAGGTTGGTAAAATTGTACAGGATCCATTTCATCGGGAAAATATTTCTGTCCTGATACCTTAAGTAAGGTGTCATGATCATATTCATACCCTTTCCCATAACCGAGTTCTTTCATCAATTTTGTGGGGGCATTTAAAATATGCTTTGGAGGTGCCAAATGGGTAGAAAGTTTAGCTTCTTCCTTGGCTTTTCCGAAGGCTACATAAGTCGTATTGCTTTTAGGGGCTAATGCAAGATAGATGACAACCTCCGCTAAAGCAAGTTCCCCTTCAGGAGAACCCAGCATCTCATAGGCGTCACGGGCTGCTATCGCTAAAGATAATGCTTGAGGATCAGCAAGCCCAATATCTTCTGTTGCCATTCTGATGAGCCTCCTCGCAAGATAAAGTGGAGCTTCTCCTCCTTCAAGCATACGTGCAAACCAATAAAGGGCAGCATCTGGATCTGAGCCACGCACAGATTTGTGAAGAGCTGAAATCAGATTGTAATGTTGCTCAGAAGCCTTGTCGAAATGGGCAGCCCGTTTTTGAATGACATTCTTCACCTCTTCCAATGATGCTGTTTTATTCTTTGGAAGTGTCAAAAGGTTTTCAATGAGATTAATTAAGTAGCGTCCATCTCCTTGTGAAAGTGCAATTATATAATCTCGAGATTCTTCAGTTATCGGCAAAGATCCCACAGATTCTTCCGCACGTTTAAGGATAAGGCGTAAAGAATTTTCATCTAAGGGATTGAGCGTTAATACACGAATTCTGGAAAGCAAAGCATTATTGAGGTAGAAAGAGGGATTTTCTACGGTCGCACCCACTAAAATTAATGTTCCATTTTCTACAAAGGGGAGCAGTGCATCTTGTTGCGCTTTATTAAAACGATGGATCTCATCTAAAAAAAGGATCACACCTTTATTGAAAAGAGGAGTTTCAGTGTTTTCTTTAACAATCCGTCTAAGCTCAGCAACCCCGTCCCAAACAGCACTCATAGAAACAAATTTCAGGTCAAAAGCATGGGCATAGAGACGGGCAATCGATGTTTTTCCACATCCCGGAGGTCCCCACAAAAGAATGGACAATGGTGTTTTCTTTTCTATCAGACGTGTTAAAAACCCATCTTTACCGACAAGATGGTCTTGTCCAATGATTTCACTTAAAGATTTTGGGCGAAGTTGCTCAGCTAGCGGAACAAGTTTAGGATTAATCATCTGCTAAAATAATCCTCTCCACGTCGTTGCTTTTTACTATAATATAACAGGGGAAGATTGAAACATACAAATGCAAACGCACCGTCTATGAGAGGATAGATAATGAGGTCTGTAAGAACCCAGCTCCAAGAAAAAACAACTCCTCCTATAATCAAAAGGATAATTAGCGCTTGAATCATTGTAGATAACAATGAAAACAAGAAGCTCATGAAGGGTAAAGTTGTTAAACTATCCTCAAAAAAGTGTTGCTTTTTTGAATACAGCAAACAGGTCGTAAGACAAAAATTTAAAGCATAAATACCTAGGCGGGGGAGGGGATTCAATAGGTCCAGAATCACCCCACATATAAAGGAAAGCCATAAGCTATTCTCAAATGACTTATGATAATAGGCGATGACGATAAAAGGTGCAAAAAAATTAAGCCGATAGAAAGGTAAAAAAATTGGAGCTAGAAGGGTCAAAGCAAGACAAAGGCTGAATATCAGAGTAAGCTGAAATCGCTTCAATAGGCTCCTTTAGATGAGATCATGGCTGGAATTGTCTTCACTATCAATTTGAGATCCAAGATCATGCTGTGAGTATCAACATATTCCTCAGCCATTTTAATTCTTTGCTTATAATCGATATCGGAACGCCCTTGGACTTGCCAAGGACCAGTCACACCAGGTCGGATCGATAGGATTTTTGCCGCTTTTGCACCAAAAAATTTTGCAACTTCCACTTCGGCGACAGGCCTAGGTCCCACTACACTTAAGTCTCCCTTAAGAACATTCCAAAATTGAGGAAGTTCATCAAGCGAGGTCTTTCGCAAAAATGATCCAATCGGTGTTACTCTAGGATCGTTTTTCAGCTTGTGGGTTCTATCCCATTCTTCTCGTAAGTTGGGATTTTGGGCTAATAAATCTTTAAGTTTTTGCTCTGCATCGGCATACATGGTGCGGAATTTGTAGCATTTAAACCTTTTGCCCCCTCGCCCAATTCTTTGATGACCATAGATCACCTTTCCCTTTGAAGTGCATTTAACCACAAATGTCAGTAGGATCATCAGTGGAAGAAATACAGCCAAAGCTCCAAGGCTAAAGCAAACATCAAATGCTCTTTTCAAAGGGATATGCTTAATTTTAAATTGAAAATTCTCCATAACCTATTCTAGCTGTTCAAAACATGCATTTATAACTGATTTTATTTTTGAGACGCAACTATCATTTGGATCGCTGCAAAATAAGGCGTGCAATCTCTTCTAAAAGTTTCCCATTTCTCCCCAATCCTTTTAATGCTTCTATAGCTGCATTCTCATGAACCTTAGCTGTCTTTTGAGCGGCGTCAAGCCCTAATAATGTGACATATGTGGTTTTCCCATTTTTAATATCTGACGGAGTCTGCGGTCCCCGTTTGTGCGAACCTGATGTGACATCCAAAATGTCATCCGTGATTTGAAATGCGATCCCCAACTCTTTTGCATATGTTTGAAGACAATCCATCTGCATTTCTGTAACTCCAGCGCACACTGCTCCAAATTCAACCGAAGCCAAGATCATCGCGCCTGTTTTTTTGCTATGGATCTCTTGCAAATTTTTGAGTGATAAATCCTGTCCTTCACCCTCAATATCAAGAACCTGACCGGCTACCATCCCTAGACCACCCGAGCGTTTTGATAAGATCTCGACCAATTTTATTTTTTGATCTGGAGAGAGTCCTGGAGCAGTCGTCAAAAGCTCAAAGGCAAATGTCAATAGATAATCGCCAGTAAGAACTGCATGCCCTTCATTGAACTGCTTATGGACTGTTGGCTTGCCCCGTCGAAAGTCATCATTATCCATACATGGCAGATCATCATGGATCAAAGAATAGGCATGGATCATCTCTAATGCACAGGCAGGAACTAAAGCATTATGATGCTCTCCTTTGATCACCTCACAAGTGGCCAGCGCCAAAATCGGCCGGATCCGTTTTCCACTCCCTAACGTTGCGTATCGGGAAGAAGATTGGAGGGAGGGGGGCAATGCAGGAGAACGCAATAACGTATCCAAGTGTTCTTCAACAAGAGAACCTTTCTCAGCGATGTAATGTTGAATATTCATCCGACACCCTATCTGGATCGGTTTTTGCAAGGCGTGCTGGTTGTCCAATACTGAAATAGTCGAATCCGTGGGCCGCCATAGCGTTTGGATCATATTGATTACGGCCATCAAAGAAAGTATGACCACGCATCATTTCAAGGATTGTATTGAAATTTTGGAATCGAAACTGTTTCCACTCAGTCATCAAAGCTATTGCATCTGCGCCCGATGCTGCGTCTGTTTCATCCTTACTCCAATAAATCGAAGGGTGATCCGGCAAGCTTTTTTTTCCGTTTTCCATAGCCACAGGATCGTATATCTTAACAGCAGCTCCTTCTTTAATCAAAGTATTGATCAAAACCAAAGCGGGTGCTTCTCTAATGTCATCTGTGTTGGGTTTAAATGCAATTCCCCAAATGGCGATGATTTTGCCTTTGAGGCCTCCTTTGGGGGCAAAGTAGGCTTTAATTTTTTCCCCGATCAGATGTTTCTGATATTCATTAACCGCTTCTATGCCATCTAAAAGTGGCATCGCGTATCCTAAAGCTTGGGCATGGGAACGGAGGGCTTTCACATCTTTTGGTAAGCAAGACCCGCCATAGCCGGCGCCGGCATAAAGAAATTGATATCCAATCCGTTGATCGGACCCGATCCCTTTGCGCACTTGGTTGATATCGGCACCTGTCAGTTCACAATAGCCTGCCAATTCGTTCATAAAAGAGATCCTACTTGCCAGCATCGAGTTCGCAGCATATTTAGCGACTTCGGCCGAAGCGCAATCCATCACAAGCAATCGATCATGGTTAAGCATGAAAGGCGCATAGATCTCATGCATAATCTTGGCAGCATTTTCAGAGGAGGTCCCAATAATGATCCTATCAGGTTTCATTAAGTCATTGACGGCATTTCCTTCTTTGAGAAACTCAAGGGTTCGACACGACATCAAAGGAAATTTGCATTTTCCGTTTGTCCAAAATTTCTTGAATGGCTTTTCTAACAAGAACGGAAGTTCCAACAGGTACCGTTGATTTATTGACGACAATCGTATATTCCTGCATTTGGTGTGCAATCGATTGTGCCGCATTGATCACATGACGCAAATCAGCTTGACCATCGGTTCCAGTGGGAGTATCGACAGCAATAAAACAGACGCGGCTTTGTTTAACGGCATGATTGTACTCAGTAGTGAAATGGAGCCGTCCCGCTTTTACATTTCTTTTAACAATCTCTTCCAGTCCAGGCTCGTAAATAGGAATAATGCCTTGTAGAAGTTGATCAATCTTCATTTTATTGATATCTAAGCAAGTGACTTGATGCCCCATTTCAGAAAAGCAAGCTCCTGTGACAAGACCTACATATCCAATGCCAACGATCAGTAAATGCATCTAAACTCCTTAATAACGAGAAACCACAAGTTTAGCTGAATCAAAGTTTAGAAATCAAGAAAAGGGATGCGACACTCTTGATCTTCAAAGGTGGGGCGCTTAAAGCCAAAGTTGATATAGAAGGCGATCCGATCCTCCAATTTGTTTTCTAAATGTTGGTAGGAGGCCTTGATATTCCAACCTCCTGTAAGGCGACCGAGCACATCAAATTCATACTCGACATAATTAGGTTGATGGCGGCGATTCCAGCCTTGGCGACTTTTAAATTCCATGGCCCAGCGTGGATTTATTCGACAAAAAGCATGGAGAAGTAAGTGTATCCCGTCGATCTGAAAGAGGGGAGTGGCGAAGTTCCTCAATGGGCTTAAAGGAGTCTAGTATAAAATTCATTTTTTGCACTTTACGCCAATCAAATGAGCAGCGATGCCGATACTCTGCCGATAAAGCGATATCTTTGCTGACGGTCCACGCTGTGCGGAAATTGATATGGTCAAGTTCACCTTCATGAAGGTTCCAGGCTGTCTGAAGACTATGGTAAAGCGTAGGCGTTGTAAATAAATTCAGACGGCCATAAACCTTTGGGAAAATGGAATGTGTCGCAGGTGTATCAAAAAATGCAACGGTCCATAAGTCAGCTCCTAATTTCTTGAAAAGAACACCATTCCAATCCCGATTAATAAATAAATGGCGGCAGCCAAATTTTAAAGTGTCTAATCGATACCAACCGTCGGTAATATCAAAAATGTAGTGATCGTTGGGGTTAATCGTTGGAGAAGTGAAATAATCGTAACGGATATAAGGTTCTATCAAGTGTTTCCAATCCCCATGGTACTTAAATAAAGAGGTGTTGAGTTCTAAGGAAGAAATCCCTGTGAAAAGCAAGCGGGTATCTCTGTGGGGAGAATTTCCATAGATAATGATAGAGGCTCCAATTTCTGGAGTTATCCTTAAAAAATCGAGCTGGAACGGTCGATAAAAATGGGGCAAAAATTCCAAACGGGGGGAGTTGTAGTCTGACGCGTCGGTGAAATCGTTGGCGTAAGTAAAATCGAGGTATGATGCGCGGATACCAGAGTCGTTGATGATGCCGCTTTCCCCTAATTCGAAAGGTCTCCACGAGATACCGAAAGTTGGTAATTCTTGCTTAACCGTCTGGAATTGATTGACCCTAATGCGTGTCAAAAAGTTGGCGATCCAATTATCATGATGGCGCAATAATTCTAGTTGTGTTCTACCGCAAGTTTCAAGTCCAAGACCAAGTTCATCATAATCGGCTGCCATTTCTTTATCGCTAAGCTTATCGTAGGTCAAATCGACATAAAGTTTGTCTTGTAAAAATAGGTCTTTGTAAACGCCCTGAAAGCGGTACCGAATTTTTTCATGCAGATCGCTAACACTGTTATCATGGGCAGCATAACTTATAGTGTTGATGATCCTTTTGCCATCTTCTGATTTGTAGTAAGTTTCAATGCCTCCACCAGGTCCTCTGTTTAAACGGTAATCCAAACGTGTAAAGAGTTGAAAATCCTCCCATGAAATCACCTCATAAACAATTCCACCACGGGGCCCTTTTTTTCCACCCCAATTTGCATAAGTGCGGAAAGGGCTTTCAAAAACGGTTTGAAGGTTAGCGTGGAAACGGGACAACTTAAGAATTGGAATGTTTAGGACTTTAAGTTTGATGTTTTCTGCCTCGATGTAATGGTTTAAAGAGAGATAAGTTGTGTCGGCTTCGATGCTCCATTCAGGGTTGATATTCTCTGAAGTTGTCACAGTCGCATTGTAGATGACAAAGCCCCCTTCGGGACAAATTTCAATTTGCTCTCCACCGATTATCCATGGACCAGAAGAAGTGTGTCCTTCATAGATAGTCCCAGATTTCGACTGAAAGTCGTAAAACAATCTATCCCCCACAAAAATAGATCCCCCCATTTCAAGCATGAGGTTTCCTTCTGCTTCAATGGTAAATTTGGGAGTCCCGTCAATGACTTTTTTGGTGTAAACGATCTTTTGGGCTTGAATACGTAAATCAGGAGCTGTAACAACCCCCCCACACTCTGTTGTTAAAACGCCTTGGGAATAGGTGGGTTCTCTAAGATCTACGATAACATCATGCCTGAATGATCCGGTATCCTCTTCTGCGAATAAACAGTGGGTCCAACTGAGTAAGCACGTCAACATTAGGGGTAGGACACGTAGATTCATAAAAAATTATTGGGTTGCTCTCAATAAAAGGCCTGCCAGTACATAAATATTATCTCGGTGTCCATTTTCCATGGCTTTGAGAAGCACGTTAACCCCTTTATCATCTTGCCGTTTAGCGAAAGCTTCAAAGCATCCTACAAGTAAACGGGTGGTCTCTTCGGGCGTCAGAACATGGGGTGAGCGTTCCCCCTTCCCTTGCCAAGGAAACATAGGTCTAAACTCGATAAGCTGTTTATTTTGTTGATTAGAAACCCAATCCTCAAGCTGTGTTTCCCAAGGCCCCTCCTCCTTCATTTGATAAAGAGCGAGAT
The DNA here is from genome assembly GCA_963709145.1 of Parachlamydiales bacterium. GTDB lineage: Bacteria > Chlamydiota > Chlamydiia > Chlamydiales > Parachlamydiaceae > JBDHQB01. Next base: position 22,545 of record CAVPVT010000078.1, on the reverse strand, counting down.
TGCAAGATGTCCGAATAAAAGGGGCACCCGCAAGTTGTTGATATTTTTTTAAAAGTTCGATTGCGGCAGGAGTATCAAGATTAGCCATTAAAGTGGTTAGGGTGGGAATCAAACTATTTTGGCGTCGTTCAAACACTTGTGCAGCAATCTTTAAAAAATCGGTTTCAGGTAATTCTATAGATTTAGCTAAAACTTCCTCCCTTAATTGGAGGGCCATTTCTTCAGCCATTTTTGAGTCTTCGCAATATTCTCCGGCACAGGTCACCGCTTTCCAAGCATAAAGACCACCACCGTGAGAATAGGCTTTCTCAAAAGCAAGATCCCTTTCATCTTGGATGAGAATCTCGTTAATCACAGGAACACATTGGGGATTTTTTAGCTCAAGTAGAGCTAAAGCTGCGTTGACCCTGATAGAGATTTTAGGGTTCTTCATTTTTTCAATCAAAAGAGGTTCCGATCCCGCCATTTTTCCTAGCATCAAAATGGCATAGGGAACATCTTCAGCCGCTATTTTTTCCACTTCAATACGTGCATCCTTGCGCCCCAATTTGTAAAGTGCCTGTAAAGCCGCCAGTCTAACAAAAGGGGATTGAGATTGAGCCATAGAGATTAATAACGGAACGGAAGATTCATCCTGCAATTCTCCCAAAGCAATTGCACAAGCTTCCAATTGGGTTGCTCCCGTTTGTGTTGCAAGTAGCCTAATTTGGGGCAAAAGGTCATCCCGTCCATATTCAGCAGCGCTTAAAATTGCCTCCACTCTCACTTTTGGATCTGAATGATTGAGAAGTCTGCGTAAATGCTTAATGGCTTCATGGGTGCCCACTGAGGCAAAAAGTTGAGGTAGATAGGCCACGACTTCAGGATCGGTTTTGTAGCTTAAAGCCTCAATCTGTTCTGTGGCTTGTGGAAATTTTAAAGCTGCCAATTGATAAGCAGCTTCTAGCCTAAGTAAAAGGTAATTGGATCTTAATGCGATTTTGATCGCTTCCGCTGTTCGTTCAGTTTCCCATTGCCCTAAAAGATGAAGGGCCACTAATTGGATTTGAGGGTAAGGGCTGTGCATCGCATCTTCAAGGATGTCTAAAGCCTTTTCATGGGCAGAAATTCCGGCGCCATAAAGTGTGAGAAGAAGAATCTCAGGTTTTTTTGAACGGGCACCCTCTTCTAGGATATGAAGAGCTAACTGCTGCAAAACTACGAAATCCTGTTTTCCGGTGATTTGAATATGGTCGTCGTAGATTTGTAGCGCAGCAGCCCGATCGCCTCGTTGCAGTAAAAAATTGATCCTTCCTCTCCAAGCGGCATCCTCAGTCAACGAGAAACAGAGGGAAGGAACTAACGCTGCGAGGCTAAAGAGGAGTTTTGTTGTTTTAAGTGATCCCATAGATTTATTCCAGCTTGCGCTAATAAAAGCCTTAACGTGTTTACAGGCAACCCCATCACATTATAGTAACATCCTTTGATTTCTTTAATCACTAAACTTCCTGCCCCCTGAACAGCATAACACCCCGCTTTATCTTGCCAATGAGCTTTATGTAAATAAATATCGATTTCTTCAGGTGTTAATGGATTGAAAATAACTTGGGTCGCTTCATAACCTTGAAACTGTCCTTTGGGGGAGATTAAACAAACTCCTGTATAAACTGTATTTTGGGCGCCAGACAAAGTGGTTAAAGTTTTGAAGGCTTCCTCATAGTTTGCTGCTTTGCCAAAACTTTTGCCATCTTTATAGACAATTGTGTCAGCTGTCAATAGATAAGAATCTGGAAAGTGGGGCTGAAGAGATTTTCCTTTTTCGTAGGCAAGCTTCATAGCATATTCAGCTGGATCTCCTCCTGTATAGGGAAGAGACTCTTCGTCAAAAAGGGGATTTGCTTGCTTAAAGGGAAAATCGAAGTACTCAAGTATCTCTTTTCTACGGGGAGATTGCGAGCCTAAAATAAATTGCATAACGGACTAACTCATTTTACGAATAGTTGAGGAAATAGAACAAAGTTGATCGGTTGTTGATCCAAATCGGGAATATAAGAATGAAGTTCCTCTAAGGCTTCATCATGATATTTCTTTACATCTGATAATAAATTCTCTTCATTGGGAAGAAACAGACCAATGTATTGCTGTCCTTGATAGGTGATTTCCTCCAATTTCGGAAGGGTCGCTTGACCAACAATTTTGGCATTTTTCCATCCAATGCTTTTATTTAATTGAAGCTTAAGATGGGAATTGACCGCACATCCCAAAAAGACTTTAACTTTAATTTGGTCAGTCATAACCGATGATCATACACGAAAAGGGAATTCTTCCATAAAAAAAGGGCGGGGTTGCTTTCGCAACCCCGCCCCAACACCCGGAGAGCCAAGTCTTTCGACCAGACTGACCTTAGTTCACTATTGTGCTTTCTTGCTGAGTGATCGGTGTTTTAATGGAATCAGATGTCACTTCAACGTTTACACGCGCATCACCTGATTTCACAGCTTTCGTATTAACGCGATATTCAAGCGTTTGACGAGCTGCAAAATTGTTGAACGGTGCAAATGTGACAGTTTGTCCATTTACGTTCGCTTGTGTTGGGCCGTCTCCACCTAAAGGTTGGATTTCAGCTGGGAAGCGAACAGTGACGACAACATTGTTGTCAGCTTCAGAACCACGGTTTACAACAGTAATTCTGTATGTGTTGTTGTCGCCAACACAGATCAGGTCTTCTGTATCTGTCATGCAGACATCAAGAGCAGGACGTCCTTTCCAACGTGTTGTAAACTGTGCTTGGGCGTTGCAGCCTTGGCAGTCGCTTACGTTAACTTTGTTGGTGAAGCATCCTGGTGTGCAGGTGGTCAAAGTGATCGTGAACGATACTTTTTCACCTGGCTTCAACTCTTTTAATCTCCATACAGCTTGGTTGCCATTGATCGTTGCGCCTTGAGCAGCCACAATCGATGTGGAGCTTGGTGCATTGTCAGTGACAATAACATCTGTCAAGAGCTTGTCGCCAGTGTTGGAAACGGTGATTTGATAATCAGCGTTTTTGCCAATGCTTTGCTCTTTGGACCATTTTTAGTGATATCCACTGCGCAGCAGCATACACATGTTGTTGCTTGGCACGATGTTGAATCGGCATTGCATGCGGTGACAACTGCAGTGTTGGTGAATTTACCTCTCTTAGTCGCTGTTGCGGAGAAGTTTACACGTTTGGATTGGCAAGGTTCAAGGCAGCCAAGTTTAAAGACTAAAGTCTTTTGGCAACTCGCATGCTCAAATCCTTCTGGAAGGTTATCGGTAATGACAACTTCTTGAGCTGTTGCGGAACCGCGGTTAGTTACAGTCACACTGTAATTAACTTGATCACCTGGGCATACTTCAGCTGGGCCACATTTTTCGCAAACCAGTTGTGGTTTTGCGCAAAGGAGGGAGCAGAAGCGTACTGGCTGAGCGGAAGCGCAAAAGCATGCGCAAACTTCACCTTCACATTCGCATTTCAGGTAAACTCTAAGGCATCTATTTTCGTTAGCGCCCATTGAGCCCAAGTTCCATTGAAGATCTTTTCCATTAACTTTTGCTTCCGGATTGCTTTTGACATAGGAAACGTTTTCAGGAAGATGTGTTTCAATGACTACATTGCAAACGTCTTCGCAAGCATGCACTTCGACGTCAAGCGGGAATTGATCTCCCAACAAGCAGCCTTGTGGCATTTTGCCTGTGACAGTGATCCCATCCAAACACTTTAATGTGTTTTGGTTAGGATGTTTGCATCTTACAGGCTTTTTGCAAAGAGGTTCACATTCTTGTGGTGGAGGAGGGACACAGACAGGACCACAAGGTGGTGGGCATTTAGGTTGGCACTTTGGCGGACATGGTGCCTCACATGGAGGGGGACAACATGCTGGCTTTGGTGCGCATTTTGGAGGGCATGGCATTGCGCAAGGAGATGGGCAAGACTCGTCACAAGAGACGGGGCTAGCTGACACCTGTTCGCATGGGTTGCAGGGGTTGCATCCATTAGCATATTGCTGAAGGGAGCAGCCTGACCAGAATATTGCCATCGTTGTCAACAAGAGCAACGAGGCAAAGATTCCTAGTTTGTTCTTCATTAAAGGCTCCTTTAGTTTTAAGGTCATGTAAGTTTCTTTAGATCTTACCATTGTTAGTACCGGTTTTCTTTGCTCCAGTCTTGGGTTGCGGACAGCTCTTAGGCCTAACCTCGCATATTCTTGTCGGAATTGCACACAAGGCGTGCGTAGCAATTCCGGATAGAACAAAAGCTATTGCACATAGTGTGACTAAGGAATTTAAATCAATCATTAAACTCTTCCGTCATTTGGGTTAGCACTCTAAACAACCGTGTTAGCAATTTTGATGCGGGGGTTTAGTTCCCGCATCAAATCTTTATGCCGCATGGCATAAAGCATGCTTTAGTAGCATGGGCTCTCGCAAGGAGCTGGGCAAGGTACTGCACAAGGCTCTGGGCAAGGTTTTGCACAGGGTCTTGGACAAGGTCTTGGACAAGGACGTGGACAAGGTTCGCAAGAGCGTTCACAGCAGCAGCTTGAGAGCATCATTGCTGCGACTGCCATGGCTACCATCGATTTGAATGTTTTCATTATAGACTCCTTCTTTGTTAGTTGATCAACCTGACCTTCGTTCACAATGTATTGTTTCTTTAACCCATAAGGATTTAAAAAGCACAATTCTTGTTTAAAAAAGGTTTTACCTTTTCTGATACCCTTTCTGCGATAATTCTTCCAGTGATTTTTCGTGAAAATTTCAATTTTTTCTAATCAGATTTCCAAGTCACTGAAATAGATGGACTTTATGGATAGATAAGGACTCTATGGATTGATATGGACACTATGCTAAGGTTACTATGTTTTTAACTTGCCGGCCCAATTGAGCTTGGTCCTAAGCGTTGAGAAATATTCGTGACGTAAGAGGGTCACCAACTTAAATTTGCGCGAGGATCTGGAAATATTAAACACTTCGCCTGTGCCGATAGTCATACTACTGAAGCCATCATAAGTTATCTCTACCGGTTGATATTCGCTAATGTATTGCACCTGAATCATTTGTTGCGGCATTAAAACGATAGGGCGATTGGAAATGGTATGAGGACAGATAGGAGTTAGCACAAAGGCTTCAAGATCAGGGGTTAATATAGGGCCGCCGGCTGCCAATGAGTAGGCAGTGGAGCCATTAGCCGTAGCAATGATAATGCCATCGGCTGAAAAAGTATTGAGGTAGTTGCCATCGACATGGATTGCTAGTTCAACCAAACAAGGATTTTGTGCGCGGTGGACAACAATATCATTCACAGCTCGGCAAGTTTGACCTGAGGCTGTAATTCCCTCCATCATGACCCTTTCTTGCACTTTGTATGCGCCGTTCAGCAAGTCATGCAAGCTTGGATATATGTCATCCAATGGTATATCGGCCATAAAACCTAAACTTCCAAGATTGACCCCTACGATGGGCGCTTCAATTTCCGGGTGTCTATGCATGAGGCGTAAAATGGTGCCATCGCCTCCAAGAGAGATGCTAAAATTGATTTCCCGCACATCGATTTCAGAAAGAGGTGAAGCTCCAATTGTTTCTGCCACACCGTCTTCTGCAACAACTTTAACGCCCTGGGTAGACAAAAATTCACGGATTCCGATCGCTATATTTTTTGATTGATGTTTGATCATGTTGGGGAAAAGTCCAACGATCATAGAGCTCCTATAATTGATTGTGGATGTCGTTTAAGGTTGAAATGGAGTTTAATCTTTTGGGCAATTGCTTCAGGAGTGAGCCCAAGCTCTTTCATTAATTCACCATGGCTACCCTGCTCAACAAATGTTTCCGGAATGCCAAAGTTGAGGACTTGGACGTTGGAATATCCGTGAGACATCAAAAAATTATTTAAAATAGATCCGAGGCCGGAAACTACTGAATGCTCTTCGATGGTAATAATTTTGTTATGCGTGAGTAGTAAGTTACAAAGCAGTTCGTGATCTAGGGGTTTGACAAAAATGGGATCGACAATTGTTGGGTTTAGCCCTTCTTGAATCAGGATTTCCCTAACTTTCATCGCTGCGTTGTTCATATGCCCTAAAGAAACGATTAAAAATTCATTCCCTTCCGCCAAAATTTCACCTTTTCCAATTGGGCGTGGTTTTAACGGCTCATCAGCATTCTCTGTGGACATATTGGGATATCGAATGGCTGCAGGACGTCCCCAGCTAAATGCCGATTCCATAAGCTCCCTTAACACATGGCCGTTACGAGGCTGTGTAATAATCATGTTAGGCATTGCATTGAGGAAAGAAATGTCATAGATCCCATGATGGGTCGAACCATCAGGACCTGAGATCCCTCCTCGGTCGATAGCAAACAATACCGGAAGTTCTTGCAGACATACATCATGAAACAAATTGTCAAAAGCACGTTGTAGAAATGTTGCGTAAATCGAACAGACGATTTTCATTTTTTTTCCGTAGGCCAAGCCCCCTGAAAAGGTCACTGAGTGGGATTCCGCAATGCCGACATCAATGCACCGATCGGGGAACTTTTTCATCAATTCATCTAAGCAAGAACCGGCTGACATCGCGGGTGTGACAGCCACAAGGCTGGGATCGTTTTCCGCCATTTTGAGCAGATGAGACCCGAAAACTTTGGGAAATGTGGGCTTTAAACTTGGTGTGGGTAAGAATTTACCAGTGTCAGGATCGTAAGGTTTGGCGCCATGGTAGGAGACCGGATTTTTTATCGCTTCATCTAACCCTAACCCTTTTTTAGTCAAAACATGCACAATGACAGGCCACTGGGAATTTTTTAATCCTTCAAAAACATCGATCAATTTTTTTAAGTCATGACCATCGATTGGCCCAATATAAGAAATACCGAAATGTTGGAAAAAGGCTGCAGGGCTCACTAAATTTTTTACAGAATCAGTAATTTTTTGCCCCTGCTTAGAAAGGATAGGCCCCATGCTAGGAATCTTCAAAACTAACTGATTAATCTCTTGATGCAACCAATTGGTAGTGGGATTACATAAAAAGCGGCTTAAAATATGGGTAATGGCCCCTACATTCGCAGAAATTGACATCGCATTATCATTTAAGACTACGATAAACCGTTTTAGATCTTTCGGTAGATTATTTAATGCTTCATAAGCCATGCCACAAGTTAAAGTTGCATCGCCAATGATCGGAATGACATATTCATCCCTTTTTGCTAGATCCCTATTTTTGGCGACTCCAAGTGCTAAAGAAAGGGCAGTTCCTGCATGCCCCGCGTAAAAATGATCGTGGGAAGATTCTTTTGGATTCCCAAAACCGCACAAACCTTTGAATTGACGGATTTCAGGTAGCCTTTTATTACGCCCTGTAACCATTTTGTGAACGTAAGTTTGATGGCTAACATCCCAGATAAATTTATCGGTAGGGGAATTAAAAACTTTATGAAGGGCTATGGTCAGTTCTACACCTCCCAAATTTGAGCCCAAATGGCCTCCATTGACAGCTAGAACTTCGATAATCCGTTGCCGAATTTCTTCGGCAAGCTGATTGAGCTCAGAAAGCTTTAAGGCTTTTATGTCTCGTGGAGATTCAATATCAGGTAAAATGAGCCCTTTTGACACAGGATGCCCCATAAAAATTTAAGATACTCTCAATTAAGTCATTTAGGCGAAGGGCCTGAAGGTAGGTTGAAATTCTGGGTCGCCGGTTTTTGATCGGTTCCAAGTACAATTTCGCCTGATCGGTTTTTTATCAGAGTTTCGATTTTTCTTTCAGCATCATTGAGTTTGGTACTGCAAATGACGATAAGGCGATCGGCTTCTTCATAAAGTTTTAGGGACTCTTCCAAGGAGAGTGTTCCAGCATTCATTTTTTCTAAGATCTCTTCAAGGCGGGAAAACGCCGCTTCAAAAGCGATCTCTGGAGACGAATCTGCCTTTTTTTCCGGTTGCGTCACTTTAATTTCGTTTCTTTAATGATTGAAGTTGCTTCGCCATCCCACATGAGGATGTTCACTTTATCATCTTTTTGCATGGCCCGTACCGAAGTTATAACCGAATGATCCTTTTCAGCAAAGAGAATACTGTATCCTTTAGCTAGGACATTACGGGGATCCAACGCCTTTAACGTAGAATGCAGTTTTTCTAATCGCATTTTTCTTAAATTGAGTTGATTATGGAATAAACGTTCCAGCGATTCCTTAAAATGTTTCAGCTTATGACGGTGATGCGCGATTTGGGCTGTCGGTTTCAACGCTTCCGCTTGCTTTTTACATCCGATCAAATGAGTTTTTCTTTGCCGAATGCCGTTCAACATCACTCGTTCCAATTGGGTTTTGATATCATCGATCCTTTGCAACCAGGGTCCGATCAAACCGTAAGGATTATTGACAACTGGATGACGTGCAAGCCCAATCAGTCTTTGACGCGCGTGCTTCAATAAATGCTCTATTCCGTGATGAAGCCTTCGTTCTATGTGAGCTAAATGTTGTAATTGATGATCCCGTTCAGCGATCACGATTTCTGCCGCCGCGGAAGGAGTCGGTGCTCGGACATCGGCTACATAATCTGCAATCGTATGGTCGGTTTCATGACCTACGGCAGAAATAATCGGGATTTTGCTGTTAAAAATCGCTTCAGCCACAATTTCTTCGTTGAAGGCCCAAAGGTCCTCAATGCTACCACCCCCACGACCGACGATCATTACATCGATCAAATCATATTTATTAAACTGTTTGATCGCTTGAGCAATTTCCTGAGCAGATCCCTCGCCTTGCACTTTGACAGGATTTAAAATTAGTTTAAATCCGCGGAAACGTCGATTGAGGATATTCAGAATATCTTGGATGGCAGCCCCAGTGGGGCTTGTGACTACGCCAATCGTGCGGGGAAATTTTGGCAGTGGCTTCTTGTGCTCTTTTTTGAACCACCCCTTATCCCTAATCTTGATTTTTAATTGCTCTAACTTAAGCAGAAGTTCTCCAACCCCAACCAAATTAATTTCCCGTACCGTAATTTGATAGCGACCAGCTTGGGGATAAACAGAAATGCTTCCTCGAATTTCGACATGGTCGCCATCTTTGGGAATGCGCAGTAACGTTTGAACATCGGTGCGGTACATGACTGCCGCGATTTGGGCTAAAGAATCTTTGAGAGAAAAATACAAATGGCCAGATGTGTGCATCTTACAGTTGCTGATTTCTCCGTGCAAGTGAACAACATTAAACGTATACTCAAGGTTGTTCTTAATTGCCTGAGTGAGCTCCGATACGGTCAATGCAGGTCTATTATTGGCTTCAGTTTGCATGCGATTATATTAACCCAATCCTAAGCGTAAAATCTACTTCATTTTGAATTCCGAATTCAGTATTCTGAATTCTCATTTATTTTTTCGACTAAAGGTTTCTTTCCATGAATATCTCTTCTCGAAAACCGGCCATCGTCGCAAACTGGAAAATGTATAAAACGATAGGGGAGTCGGTTGCATTTATAAACTCTTTAGCTCCTCAAATGCACACAACAGCTGAAGTTGCGATTGCGGTTCCATTCACAGCACTTAAAGCGTCAGCCGAAGCTGCAGCCTCCACAGCAATTATGATCGGCGCACAAAATATGCATGAGGGGACTGAAGGCGCCTTTACTGGCGAAATCTCAGGCATGCAGCTAGTGGATGCTGGTGCGAAATTTGTGATTTTAGGGCATTCGGAAAGGCGACATTATTTCCAGGAAACTAACGAGCAAATCCATAAAAAATTGATGGCTGCCTTTCACTTTAAGTTGGTCCCTATTCTCTGTATCGGAGAAACTGAAGAGCAAAGAAATCAGGGCAAAAGTAAAGAAGTTGTTGAATTTCAACTCAGAAAATGTTTAGATAGGTGTCCTGCAGACCAGGCGGCTGGGATGATGGTTGCCTATGAACCGGTTTGGGCAATTGGGACGGGAAAAACCGCCACCCCAGAGATAGCCCAAGAGATTCACCAAATCATTCGCACAGCGCTAAAAGTAGATTTGGGCGACGGTGCTGCAACGAAAATTAGGATCCTCTACGGGGGATCAGTAAAACCGGAAAATGCTAAGCAAATGCTCGAGCAAAAAGATATAGATGGACTCTTGATCGGAGGAGCCTCTTTAAAAGTGGATACATTTAGCAAATTGTAAACTATTGTAGGTAGTGCCATGACGTTTCTTTACTTTTTTGCAATTGCCCTATTTATGATCTTATGTGCATTGCTCTGTTTTGTCATTTTAATCCAAGAAAGTAAAAGCACAGGGTTGGGTGCCTCTTTCGGTGGAGATACAACTGACTCACTCTTTGGAACTTCTACAGCCGATGTTTTGAAAAAATTCACCGCTTGGGGCGGCGGCAGCTTTCTTGATCTCGTGCTTGACCTTGTCGATGTGGACTGCATCGATGGCCCGTACGAAGACTTCAAACGCACCCTCTCCGCTCATCGAAGGAAATATGAGTAAATTTGGCACGCCGTTTGCTTTATACCTCCTGTGCTCTTACAGGAGGTGTCGTATGGCTCCCAAAAAGAAAACCTATTGTATCAGCCAAACCTAAAGCTAAAATAGTTACCCCTAAAAAAGTAACGCCAAGAAAACCTAAACCTGTCATAAACAGGGTTATGGTTGCAAAAAAGATCCAAACAGGTGAGGGGTGGAGACGAAGCGTTCTAGGGAAACAAATCAAAAGAGGGTAAAAGTTCTCATCATTGTTCAAGCTAGGATGGGAGCAACCCGATTTCCTGGCAAACCCCTGAAGCTTGTCAAAGGAAAAACCCTTCTCTCTTACTTGATCGATCGTCTTAAAAAAGTGCAAAAGGCAGATGAAATTGTTATTGCAACAACGCATAAACCCCAAGATGATCAGATAGCGGCAGAAGCCAATACACACAGTATTGGACTTTTTAGGGGGAGCGAGGAGAATGTCCTTCAAAGGTATTATCAAGCAGCAAAACAATATAACGCAGATGTCATAGTCAGAGTTACAGCCGATTGTCCTTTGATCGACCCACATATTGTGGATCAGTGTATTACCTATTTTTTAGAGCATTCCGAAGAGCTCGATTATTATCCAACACCCTTGAATTAACCTATCCTCGCGGTATGGACACGGAAGTTTTTTCCTTGTCTGCTTTGGAGCGTGCTGAAAAAGAGGCTAAATCGGAGGATGAAAGGGAGCATGTGACACTGTATCTCTATAGACATCCAGATAAATTTAGATTAGCCAATATCAAAAATAGTGAGGATCTTTCAAAATATCGGTTAACGGTGGATACTTCAGAAGATTTCCAATTGATCAAGCTGATTTTGGAAGAATTATTTCCTAATAAACCCTCATTCAATTTGCAAGACGTCATACAATTGCTAAGGCAACATCCCGAATGGGTCCAACTCAATGCTCATATTCAACAAAAAAACATAAAGCCTGTGTGACAAGTTGCTTAAATCCGCTGAAGCGGTTATAATCAGCGAGTCATGAAATACACTGCTTTAAGAGCTTTTGAAAAACATCTGGAAGGCTCGGCCCCTTCTAATTTCGCGCCGGTCTATATGGTCCTTGGCAAAGAAAGTGGCGAAAGGAGCTTTGCTATCGAATCCCTTACTTCTGCTTTGCGCCGCTCCAAACCTGATTCTACTCTACGCAGTTTTCAGGGTGAAGTCCTCAAGGCCGTTGACCTTGCCCGAGAGCTCAATACCTCTTCTTTTTTCTCTGCAAAAGAAATTATTATTATTCATGATGCTGATTCCTTAAAAAAAGAGGCCACCGAATGGCTCACAGACTATTTTTTACATCCTAATCCCCATGTTACTCTTATCCTTAACGCTTCCGCTATTCTGGGGACTACCCGCTTTTACAAACAAGCAGAGAAAGTCGGTGTCATCCTAGACTGTGCTGAAGAAAAACCCTGGGAAAAAGAAAAAACTCTGTCTGAATGGGTGACACAACTGATCTCAATTCAAGGCAAAAAAATTTCAGTCTCAAATGCGCAAGCCTTTGTCAAATATGTGGGAACTGATAGAATTCAGCTCAAACACGAAATCGACAAGCTTCTTTGCTACATCGGAAGTCGACCTGAAATTATCCTACAAGATATCCACACCCTATGTATCCCAGGTCCTAGCGGCAATGAATGGCAGCTTGGTGAAGCCCTCACCCGTCTCGATGCGGCAGCTGCCCTCAAAATCGTGCAAGACCTGATTAAGGAGGGAGCGTCCTTCTTCGCACTTATTAGACAGCTTCGCACCCAAATGCAAACGGGTTGCCAAATCGCCTCAATTTTGACCTCCGGGGCAGGTCCAGAAGGAGTTGCTCAGGAATTTCCCTATCTTAAAGGTCGACTGCTTGACCAAAAGGTCCAGCTTTCTCAAAACTATGGTTTTGCACGGTTCAAGAAAGCCCTCATGCTTATTGACGAAGCGGAACTCGCCGCCAAAAATGGTATGGATGACCATGAACTTCTTGCCGACCTGACAATCATTAAACTCACAGGCTAAACTCATGAAACCAAAACCCGCTCTCCTTTTATTGCCCAATTTACTCGGTGAAATGCCACACCATGGTGTTTTCCTTCCTGCAAGTGTTGATCGCGCCGTACAATCGATCGATGGTCTGATCGCAGAAAGTGAATCGGGCGGACGCCGCTATCTTAGTCGTTTCACGCTCGATCGAAAACCGCACGAAATTCCGATCGCATTGTATAATGTTAACGTCCATCAAAATGATCTTGATTTCCTTCTTGAACCTATTTTGCAAGGGCAAAGATGGGGCTTAGTCTCCGATTGTGGTCTTTCCTGCATTGCAGATCCCGGCTACAAACTTGTCTATAGAGCCAAACAATTGGGAATTACTGTCCAAGCTTTTGTGGGACCCTCTGCACCTATTTTAGCCTTGATGCTCTCAGGCCTTCCTGCACAATCGTTCAGTTTCAACGGCTATGTCGACAAAGATCCTCAGCAAAGGGTGGCCATGATTAAACACTTTGAAAAAATGGCAAAGTCGGAACGGTCTACCCAAATCTTTATGGAAGCTCCACACCGCAATAAGTTTACCCTCGAAGCGCTTGTGGCCACATTAGGACCGGAGACTACTCTCTGCGTGGCTTGGGATCTCACCCTGCCTACTCAAGGAATTATGACCCAGCCAGTCTCCGCCTGGAGGAAAATCCCTTTGCCGAATATCGACAAAAAGCCAGCTCTTTTCTTGCTATCGGCTGTTTAGCAGCAATTTCGGGAAATTAACATTAGTGCGGGAATTGAATACTGAATCATCCTAATATTCTACAAAAATGTAGTAAATAATATGCTATTTTGTTACATTTATGTATGAAAATAGGATGATCATATGAAGAGAGCTATAGAAAAAGAGCTTATCCTGTGGAAAAATAAAAGCGATCGCACACCGTTGATTATTCGCGGAGCCCGCCAGGTAGGCAAGAGTTTCACGGTAGAGGATTTTGGGAAAAAGAATTTTCAGAATGTGGTTGTCGTCAACTTTGAAGAGAAATCTCAGGCTAAATCCTGTTTTGAATCCTTGGATACTCAAGATATATTAAAAAAGCTTGGATATCTTTATGGCACATCGATCTCTCCCGAGAGCACATTATTATTTTTGGATGAAATTCAACTATGCCCCCAAGCCATTAAAGCGCTTCGCTACTTTAAAGAAAAGTTACCCGCACTCCATATCATTGCAGCAGGGTCTTTGCTGGAATTTGTCCTCGAAGATAAAGATGAACCCATTTCCTTTCCTGTCGGCAGAGTTCGTTTTTTAAACATGAAGCCGCTTTCTTTTATTGAATTTATAAATGCAATCGGACAAGGGCAATGGGAAGAGGCATTAAAGGCAATTTCTCTTGAAAACCCGCTATCAGATGCTTTTCACAGTCATCTTATGCAATTTGTAAAAGATTACTTTTTGATCGGTGGAATGCCTGCAGCAATTAATGCTTATAGGAATTCGCAGTCCTATATAGAAGTGATTCGCGAGCAAAAAGCCCTTTTGGATATTTATCGGCTTGATCTTGCCAAATATGGCCAAAAAAAAGAGTTTGCCCATCTTCAACGTTTATTCGAAAGTTGTCCTCAACTTGTAGTAAAGCATTTTCGATATAGTAAAATCGACCCTGAATCGACAAATCCATCCAGGGAATATAAAATCGCTCTAAAAAAGCTGCAGCAGGCACATCTTATTTTTCCCGTACATGCCACAAGTGCAAATGGGCTACCCCTTAAAGCAGAAGAAAATGAGAAAAAATTTAAACTTCTGTTTCTCGATATCGGGCTTTTACAAAATGCCCTTGAAATAGATTCTACGGCATTTACCGGCTCATCGTTCCATCAAGTCAATGCCGGAACGCTTGCTGAACAATTTGTAGGGCAGGAATTGCTTGCATATGAAGATTGTTATCTAACCTCCCACCTCTTTTTTTGGGAAACAGAAAAAGTTGGGAACACCGCAGAAATAGATTTTGTGACCAACTTCCACGGAAAGATCGTTCCAATCGAAGTTAAAGCTGGTAAATCCGGTCATCTAGCTTCATTGTATCAATTTCTTGAAAGGAAGCCGGCGCCTATTGGGTTGCATATTTCAACAAAACCACTATCCTTCAAAAACAGGGTTCTTGCCGTTCCATTCTACTTGATCAAAGAAATTCCCCGACTTATTGCGTCAATTCTTTAGAGAAGAATACTTTGCTTCCAATGAAACAATTGTTGTAGCCGCCTTTTCAGTGTCTCATCTTCAAAACAAGTGTGAAAATTCTTGCGTAATAATGAGGGAGAAGTCTATTATCATGCCTTGTTAATTGCGATGGGGTGTAGCCAAGCGGTAAGGCAGCGGTTTTTGGTACCGCCACGCGGAGGTTCGAATCCTTCCACCCCAAACTATAATGCGATCTAAAATGGTACCGTTGATGCACAACGTAAAGCCTAGCTTTCTTTTATTTTCCGGGAACCTCACACCCAATTGTCGCACGAAGTTGCCGGTGTATTAGGGGTAGATTGGGTCAAGTTAAAATTGAGCGCTTTCCCGACGGGGAGATCTCTGTGCAAATTATGGAAAATGTTCGCGGTCAAGATGCTTTTGTGCTACAGACGGTACGCCCTTAGATCCGAATGATATCTGATGGAGCTGCTCATCATGATCGATGCCCTGAAAAGGGCATCGGCACGTAGCATCATCGCAGTAATCCCCTATTATGGATATTGCCGGCAAGACCGCATAGACAAGCCGCGTGTGCCTATTACGGCCAAGCTCGTGGCCAACCTATTGGTAAACGCAGGGGCAACCCGCGTGTCTCACGCATGGATTTGCATGCAGGACAATTACAAGGATTTTTTGATATTCCTGTGGATAATCTGTATGCAATGACCACTGTTACTAGAAGCCTTTAAGGTGTGCATCCGAAAAATCCGGTCGTTGTAAGCCCCGACATCGGGAGCATTAAGCTAGCAAGGCCTACGCCACTGCCCTCGCATTACGTATGTCAGTCATCGACAAACAGCGCGCTTAGCAGCAAGGCAACGGAAGTCGTCGCGTTAATTGGGGATGTCAAAGGAAAAGATGTACTTCTCGCTGATGATATGTGTTCCACAGGTAGTACCTTAGTGTCAGCTGCGAAAGCGTGCCAGGAGAAGGGTGTCAAAAATTTTTGCCGCTGTGACCCATGGCCTGTTTGTAGGCAAATCGGTCAAACAGGTAGAGCAAAGCCATATTTCGGCACTGTTGATGGTAACACCATCCCGCAAACGGATCGCTTGAACGGGTTTACTAAACTCCATCAGGTCTCTGTTGCGTCTCACTTCGCTCACGCGATCCAGTGCATACTTTCTAAAGAGTCCATCTCATCCCTTTAAAGACTTAAGGGAGAAGGAATACCTTCAACCTTGATAAACGGAGGAACCGATGAATCTCAAGCTGTTTAAACGGACTTCGGAATCGAAAGGCCAAACCAAGCAATTGCGTAGGGAAGGCTTTATTCCGGGCGTCATTTACCACCGCGGACAAGACTCTGAAAAGGTCCATGTGAATGCGGAAGAATTTAATACCCACTTGCGCCACGTTAAGCCTGGCCATTTGCCAACAACAGTCTTCATACTTGGGGACAAAAAGGGGCTGACAAAAAGGGCAAAGAGCGCAAAGCGATCCTTAAAGATATCACGTACAATCCTGTGAATTATTCAGTCATCCACCTCGACTTCGAAGAACTCCATAGCGATGTTCCAGTCACCGTTAAAGTGCCAATCGAAATGACCGGCGTTGTCGATTGCATTGGCGTTAAACTCGGGGGAATTCTTCGGCAAGTGATCCGCCATGTGAAAGTGCGTTGCCTGCCAAAGGATATACCCTCATGTTTCTATTTGGATGTGAAAAGTTTAGATTTAAGACAGTCCCGCCGTTTAAATGACCTCGAGATTCCAGAGACGCTAAGGCCTCTCGTGGATTTAAATGAAGTCGCGGTTCTGATCGCAAAACGTTAAGGCTATGCCTAGTGAAAATTTAGTGATCGTAGGTTTAGGAAATCCAGGGCCGACAATACTCGCTAACGCGGCATAACATGGGATTCCTGATTGCCCACAGCATTGCAAGCGCTCTTCATCTTCAGTTTAAGGAAATGAGAGCCTTTCAAGCTTACGTCGCTAAAGGAGTATATGGATCCACTAAGGTGCATATACTGATGCCAACAACTTACATGAACCTAAGCGGGGAGGCCCTAAAAAAGTATTTGGCCTATCAAAAACTGGATCATCATAGTGTATTGGTGATCAGCGATGATACAGCTCTACCCTTAGGTGAGATGCGACTGTAGCATCAGGAGGAACAGGTGGCCACAATGGTCTGAAGAGTATTCAGGATCATTTAGGGACCACCGTTTATAAACGATTAAGGGTTGGCATCGGAATTGATAGATCGGTGCCTTTGGATGCCTATGTGCTTAGCACCTTTACTCCCGAGGAGGGGCCAAAGCTGCCTGAGATAATTTCACGAGGGGTCCATATAGTTCAGAGG
Source organism: Parachlamydiales bacterium (assembly GCA_963709145.1). Taxonomy (GTDB): domain Bacteria; phylum Chlamydiota; class Chlamydiia; order Chlamydiales; family Parachlamydiaceae; genus JBDHQB01. Next base: position 5,542 of record CAVPVT010000078.1, on the reverse strand, counting down.
CTACTCACAGAAGAGTATGCCGACGTTATGAAAAGTGTGAATACGAGTCCTCGGGCAACAAAAAATAAAGAGCCTGAGAATCAAGGAGTAAAAGATGAGTGAAGCAACAAAACAAAATCTGTATGAAGGGATGTACATTATAAGTGCAACCCTCAGCAATGAAGCCCGTGCTAAGGCTTTTGACAAGATCCAGAATGGGATCACAACCCGTGGTGGAGAGATCCTTAAAGTCCACCAACAAGGACGCCGTCGTCTTGCCTATGAAATTGATGGTCACCGAGAAGGTTATTACTTTATCATGTATTTCAATGTAGATCCTTCGGTCGTGAACGACCTTTGGCAAGAATACCATTTAAATGAAGACTTAATTCGTTTCATCACTCTTCGTACCGATAAAGTGATGGATAAAATCAGAATAATCAAGCCCCACTGGCTGAACAAGAGGTAGAAGGGAGAAGGCCATGTTAACAAAAAGACCAAGGACACCACCTGCTAACGGAGATGCCCGTAACCGTAAACGGAAACGTTGCCCACTTTACTGCCGCAGGCATCAAAGATATCGATTACAAAGATGTCGACATCCTTAAGCCGCTTCATTACGGAGCGTGGAAAAATACTGCCACGTCGGATTACCGGAGTGTCAGCTTATCATCAAAAACGTTTGACGGATGCGATCAAGCGCGCGCGGATTATGGCGCTGCTGCCGTTCGTAGCCAACATGTAACTTAAGGGATGAGGAGAGTAAGACCATGGGTAATAAATTACTACTAATCGAAGATGTGGAAAGCTTGGGGCGCAGTGGCGATATCGTCAGTGTGAAACCTGGCTATGCACGTAATTTCCTGCTCCCCGCAAGGTTATGTAGTCATCGCTGACAAGCAAACCCTCCGGATGCAAACCCGTTTGCAAGAAGAGCGTGAGAAAAAAGCAGCTCAAGATAAGAAAGAGTCGGAAGTTTTATTATTGAGAAAATTAATGGCTTCACGGGTACAAAATCGTAAAAGTCGACCATGAGGGACATATGTATGGCTCAGTGACTGCGGCTGAGATCGTCAACCAGTTGAAAGAAGAGCATGGGATTGAAATTGAGAAACGATTTGTACAACTCAAACACCCTGTGAAAGAGATTGGAGTCTCCACCATCCCCCTCAAATTGAAAGAGGGGATTACTGCCTGCGTTTTTACTCTGAAAACTGTTCCCGAAGAACCTCACAGCTTTGCATAGGCTTTAAGTCACCGTTGAGGTGAAGAGACGCAGAAACACCTCTGCGTCTCTAAAGTGAGTCCTGCAGTAAATTTATGGGTTGGTATGCCTCATTACCGTTCTCCCGGCGAAGCTGAATCTGTTTTTGAGAGTTTTAGGCAAACGAAGTGATGGCTATCACGAATTGTCTACCCTCATGCAAACGATCGACCTTTGCGACAAAATAGAAATCCATTTCACAACGGGTGTAGATAGACTCACCTGCACAGATCCTAGAATCCCGGTTGATGATCGTAATCTAGCAATGAAAGCTCTTCATTTATTCCGTGGCAAAACGGGACTAAAATTTAACCTTCACATCCATTTGGATAAACGGATTCCCGCTGAGGCAGGTCTTGGAGGGGGGAGCAGCAATGCAGCGACAACTCTATGGGCTTTAAACGATCTTTTGGAACGACCTGTATCGAAGACACAGCTCATTGAATGGGCCGAAGAGTTAGGCTCTGATGTTCCTTTTTCCTTTCTGAGGGAACAGCCATGTGCACTGGGCGGGGCGAAAAAGTTGAACCGTTAGCATCGTTACCTATGTTGGAATTATGGGTATTAAAACCCTCGCAAGGGCTTGCAACTCCAGAAATCTATAAAAGGCTTGATCTTTCTCAGATTGCATCTGCAAATCCAAAAAAATTGATGCAAAATTTTTATCAGGGCACGCCAATATTCACTAATGATCTTGAGGCTTCGGCATTTAGTGTCATGCCCTCATTATCAGTTTTAAAGCAGCAGTTACTTATGGAAGGGTATAAGAATGTGACGATGGCAGGTTCGGGATCGGCGCTCTTTTGCTTTGGTGAGGCAGCACCGAAACTCATCGATATCGATTGCTTTCATACCCGTTTTTTCAACCGTCCTCCCGATAGATGGTATTGATAGAATTCAGAATACTAGTTTATACTGAATTCTTGTATTCTGTTATCAAGGAATGAAAATGAAAAAGCAGGACGAGAAAACGATCGTTTTAACGAGATATGGCTTTATTGGGTCCGGAGTACTCCGTCAACTTAATGACCTTGGCTTGCGAAATATCGTGATTGTCGACAATCTGGGCAAAACAGAAAAGTGGAAAAACCTTGTTGGCAAGCAGGTAGCAGATGTTCTACACAAAGATAAGCTTTTTGATTGGTTGGAAGGGCGTCATCATTCGATCGGAACCTTCATCCATTTAGGTGCTTGCAGCAGCACTGTTGAAACTGATGCCCATTATCTTCTCGAGAACAATTATCGTTTCAGTCAACGTTTAGCAAACTATGCGATTAAGCATGGGCATCGCTTTATTTATGCTTCGTCAGCTGCTACATCTGGCGATGGGGATAAGGGATTTAAGGATGATCATTCCGCAATGGAAGCGTTAGAACCCTTAAACATGTATGGCTTTTCAAAACATCTTTTTGATCTGTGGCTTAAAGGAGAGGGGCTTTTAGATAAAGTTGTCGGGTTGAAATATTTTAATGTATTCGGCCCCAATGAAAACCGCAAAAGGGAGGATGGCCTCTCAGATTATTCGGATGATTCCCCAGATTTTAAATGAAGGGTCAATCAAGCTTTTCAAGTCATACCAAAAAAAGTATGCAGACGGTGACCAACAAAGAGATTTTATCTACGTTAAAGATGTTGCGGCGATCACATGTTCATTTCTTGATAATAAAGCCTGTGGCATTTTTAATGTGGGTACGGGAATTCCTTCTACGTGGAATCAATTGGCGAGAGCTGTCTTTAAAGCGCTAAAAAAACCGGTAGAAATTAGCTATATCCCGATGCCTGAAGATCTGCAGGGGAAATATCAATACTACACGGTGCGATACTTTGAAGATGGTCAAAGTTTTAGGGAAGCAGTTTAAAACGACTCGTTAGAAGATGCGGTTGAAGATTATGTTCAAAATCACATAGTACCGGGCAAGCAATGGTAAAATTCATTGGTGCTCTAAGTCGTCTTTCACGAAGCAAAGTGCTTGTTGCGGGAGATCTTGTCGTCGACACGTATACCATTGGAAAAGCTCGTCGAATATCCCCTGAGGCCCCTGTTGCGGTTATCAATGTGCAACGGGAAGAGCAGCGTCCAGGGATGGCTGGAAACGTCTTGCTGAATTTACTTTCGATGGGATGTGATGTATCCGCGATTAGTCGAGTGGGGAATGACTCAAGCGGTATAATGTTAAGAAGTCTTTTAGAGGCTGAGGGGATCGATACCAGCGGCATTATTCAGGAACATAATTATACTACTCCTGTGAAAAACCGAATTATTGCCGAAAATCAGCAAATTGTCCGTGTCGATTATGAGAACGTGACACCACTGCAGCAAGAGTCGGAGCAAATTCTCATTAAAAGGCTGCCTGAGCTGCTAAAGGATGTAAAGGTTGTCGCGATATCGGATTATGGTAAAGGTTTTTTGACCGATAAACTTCTCGAAGCCTTGATCGATAATGCGACTGCATTAAAAATACCTGTGATTACAGATCCTAAGGGATTGGATTTTACAAAATATCGGCGATCCACTCTCATCAAACCAAACTTATCGGAAGCCTATGCTGCCGCGGGAGTAGTCCCTACATGGTTGCTTGGATGAGGTGGCTGGGAAGCTTCTTAGCAAAATTGATGCAGAGATGTTGATGGTCACTCGATCAGAAAAGGGGATAAGTCTTTTTCATCGCAATGGTGACAGGCACGATTTTCCTGTGCGACCTCGGGAGATTAAGGATGTTACAGGGGCTGGAGATACAGTCCTCGCGATGATTACAAGTGCAATCGCTTCTGGTTTGACTATGATTGAGGCAGCTCAACTCTCTAACGTCGCGGCTGGCGTCGCTATCGAGCGTTTTGGTTGTGCAAGGGTATCATTAGCGGATCTCGCTCGGGAATTACTTCGGGCTGATGTGACGAACAAAGTTTTTGATGAAGAGCATCTATTTGCTTTAGAGAAAGCGATGGAGGGGAGGCAATATACGACAATGCGCCTCTCCAGTAAGCAGGGGATGACCCCTCCACTCTTTAATCAGATCCGGGCTGAAAAGAAAAGGGGATCAGAATTGGTAGTCCATCTGACAGACTCTAATCCCGACCCCGACTTTATTAACCTGCTAGCATCCCTCTTGAAGTTGACTTTGTCCTTCTGCCCAATTCACTCACTAGCCGCTGGTTTTTCCCTTGCTTTTCTCCTTCTTCATCCATCAGATTTTGCATTTCTTTATCAGTTAGTGCGCCTGCTATAATGGTTTTTGCGGACGTGGTCTGAGGCATTGCCGTTTTCTTAGGAGCTTCAGTTCCAAAATTGGCAGGATCAAAACTAAGTGGTTAAAAAAATCCAACAATTTAAATGTTGATATATCTTTCGCTCCACGAGTCTCTGTCCATTTTTCAATCACAGGATCAAGGGATTTCGATACCAGATGGAATGGATATATTCCAGGTTGATACCTTCAGTTTCATAATCTTCTTTAGCTAATTTAAATAATTTACTGCCTTTTAGATCTAATTGGTTATTCAATTCTTCGATAAACTCACGGTCAGCTTTATTTAGTTGATTCATAAAATCTTTCAATTCTTTTTCTTACTTTCATCTGGAAGTGTCAATTTAATAGGTGCAAACACAGCTTGGAGTCCTAAATAATTGCGTTGCCTTTGGAATTCTCTTGCAACATTAAGAAGGAATTTATAATTCTGTTCAGTTTCCTTTCCCTTTTCAGATGTTACCATTAAAGTTTGCCCCCAAGAACGTGCTAGTTGGTCAAATGAATCAACAATTGCCTGTAGTGATCTAGCAGCTTCAAAATTTTTACTTTTAAATTGATCATCGTAGGGTTTTGTAAAATTTATATTTTCAAAAGATCCTGCGTAATCTCTAAGATCTTGATACAAACGGATATGTTCTTGTGAAAGTTGATAAACAAAATCTCGAGCTAAGGCTTCCCAAATCATCGGTTTTAGAAAGCTCTTCTCTAAAAGTAGCCATCGCTTTTTGCCCTTCTTCTTTGTGAATCGGCTGAGATTTATAGGTTCCTTTATCTTTTCATTCATGTTGCACAGCAAAATCGTTGAAAACTCCTTTAAGGTACCCATTGCTGAAGCAGGAAGATTTTTATCATTGGAAGAACCTTTTCGTATTATCACCACGATAAATTTTTGGATCGTCTATCCATCTATTAATGAAATTAAGCACAGAATTTAAAACCTCAATTTCATGCTCTTTAGGTGTGTTTTCAATCAGAGTTTGTAAGTGTGCAAAAAGTTGATCGGTTGACATTTGAAAACGGTAATTCCTAAGAAACTCCTCGAAAAATCTAA
>CAVPVT010000077.1:0-24681 GCA_963709145.1 Parachlamydiales bacterium | reverse complement strand
GGCAGTATCACCCAGATCGTATCTTTAAGCAGAATGGTGAAACCCCTGAGGCATTTGAACTCCGTAAACAAGAGGGGGCAATAACTACTATTGAAGTCAACACCGCAAGAGAATTCCTTTTGAATCATTTATAGATCAACGTCTATAGCTCTATTTTGGGTGGGTTGCGTTTGAGAGTGTCGAATTCTTTGGCGAGGGTTAGGGCTTCGTCATCGGAGCAGGCTCCACTTTGAATTTTGCGCCGGATCGCCTCCCTTTTTCCATCCAGTTCCGCTCGAGAATTTTTTGGATGGTTTCAGCAACCTGTTGCTCAGCCCGATCTTTATTGATTTTCTTTAACAAAAGTTCAGCGAACAGTGTTTGCGCTTCTTCATCATCGACGTCGATCGCTAGAGAAATAAAATCGCAAGGGCGGGAGTGATCGATATGATCGAGATAAGTCTGGTAAATCCGTTTACAGATAGGAACATGTAGGGTATCGAGATCAATATGTTGACGAGCCAGTGTCAAAAGAGTGGGATGGCTTTCCCCAACCAGCAAAACCCAACGGAGAAAATCGGTCTCCAAAATCCGATCTGAATCCACAGCGTGTTCACCGATGTTGGCGCTCTTTTTAATATAGATATTTGGAATATGCTCCTGCCCAACACCCACCATCTCTTCAGGGACTTGGGCAACATGGGCAAGTTTGCGCAAACTTTCATGGACCATCAAAGGATGGTTCCATTCCCGGATCTGTTTTGTCAACGTTTGGATCAGCTCATTTTTTCCGGCCGGGGAATTCAGATTGAGATATTTACCATGATGCTTAACTTGGATAGGATAGATAATCGATGCTATTTTCAAGCAAACAAATCATCCCCTCTAGTCCATTTTGTCGGATAAAAGAATCGGGATCATGCCCCGCAGGTAGAGTAGCCACCTTCACTTCCACCCCTTCCTTCTGAAACAGGTTGCCGATCTTGCTAGCAGCCTCTTGTCCCGCAGGATCAGAATCGAGGCAAAGATAAACTTGGTTCAAACCTAAATTCAGCAGTTCTTTGACATGTCCTTCTCCAAAAGCGGTACCTTGTCCTGCCACGGTGCAATTGAATCCTTCAGCAATCAGACGTAAAGCATCGATCTGCCCCTCGACAATAATCGCACTCCGCTCTTTTGCGATCCGTTTCCGGGAATAATTGAGTCCAAATAGGACGCGCGACTTTTTAAAAAGGGGGGTTTCAGGAGTATTCACATACTTTCCTCCAAAGGTCTCTTCCTTGTATTTGCGGGCAGAAAATCCGATCACTGCGCCCGCGGCATCGCGAATGGGAAATGTGATCCTGTCATGAAAGAACTCGCGGAGCCTCCCATCGGAGCCTTGTGCGGCAAGACCTATGGCAAGCTGGATTTCGATCGGGAATCTTTCTTGATTCCATTAAGGTATGCAAGAGTCCTGGTTGCTTGGGAGCGAGGCCAACCTGGAACTGGTTGATGAAGTCGAGGCCGATCCCCCTCTTAAACAGATATTCCAATGCTTGATGCCCTTCGGGAGTATACAACAAGGCAAAATGGTATCCCCTGCAGGCCATTTCCAAAGCTTCTTTCATCAAAGACTTGCTTGGCCCTTGCTTCTCATGGCTTTTCTCGAGGATTTCCAAGGGGACCTGGAATTTCTCTGCCAGCATTTCGACAGCATCGGCGAAGGTCATTTTTTGGTGGTTCATCAGAAACTGAATGGCGTCGCCATGCGCCCCGCAGCCGAAGCAATGGTAGTGGAGAATCCCCTTTTTGCAAAGTGAAGGAGGGTGTCTTTTCATCGTGGAATGGGCATAGGGCTTTGTACGCAGCCCCTGCACGCTTGAGATCAATATGGCTCGAAAGCACTTCGACGAGATCGATTTTTTGCCGAAGGGTTTCTAAGCTGTTTTTACTAAAAATGGGCATTAGTCGTGAACTTCGATAATGATCTCTTCAGGATAAGGGTCATCGTGCCGACTTGGCCAATCGGCCTCCCCCGGGGGATCAAAATTTTGATCCCTTCCTGGTATTTTAGACCAATTCGTGGTTCTGCGGAATAGGATCGAAGACCTCAGTTTCTGGTCCCATATCCTGATCATAAAGGACTTTATCTTGGGCAAAGCCATAATACTAGCATGCGGCGATCAAAATGCAGGTACAAGATGATTTTTTTCACGGATAACTCTCATTGCCTATGGGTTAAAAAATGTAAGTTAGATATCATCAATCAGAATAACAGGCATGCCATTATGGAACAAGTTTTCGGGACATCGAACGGATCACCTTTCAGAATGAAGAGAACGGTTATACAGTCGCACAGTTGAAACAGAATGGGATTAGAGATTTGACCTGCATTGTCGGGATTATGCCCACCTTGATCTCAGGGATGACGGTCCGATGCTTTGGATCCTGGAAATTGCATTTGGTCCATGGACGACAATTTGAGGTCAACGAATACACTGTTGAAGCTCCTGCAGATATTGCAGGGATCAGGAAAGTATTTGGGGTCAGGCCTGATCAAAGGGATCGGTCCTGTTTACGCGGGAAAAATCGTCGACAAATTTGGGATCGATACTTTATCATTATTGACTGGAACCGAAAAACTGCTTGATATCAGTGGTCTTGGTGAGAAAAAGCTGGAAAGCATTGTTCACTGTTGGTCGGAGCAGAAAGCAATCCGGGAATTGATGCTCTTTTTCCAAACTTACGAGGTGAGTCCCAGCTATGCGCAAAAAATCTTTAAAACTTATGGATCTTCTGCAGTTCAGAAGGTCAAAGAAAATCCGTTTCATTTAGCGCGTGATATCTTTGGCATTGGGTTTAAAACGGCGGACACGATTGCGACGAAGATGGGGATCGGCAAAATACTCCCGTTAGGATCGAAGCCGGGATCGAATATGTGCTTGCTGAACTTTCCGGGGATGGGCATGTTTGTTATCCCCTGCCGGATTTTGTGAAGGAAGCGGGTGTGATGTTGGAAGTGCCTGAGGAAGCGATTCAAACTGAACTGCAAACTCTATATAAGGCATTAAGGATCGAACTGTTTGACCTTATCCATCAGGGGGATCCTGGAAAATTCATTTGGTTAAAACCTTTATTCATTGCGGAAACAGGGATAGCGAGAGAATTAAAACGGCTTAAAGACAGCCCTCCTGCTTTATGCGGAAAATCGACACTGAAAAAGCCTTGTTGTGGGTTCAAGATCAACTTAAGTTGCAGCTGGCTCCTAACCAGCAAGAAGCGGTTGTTCAGGCCTTTGTCGAAAAACTTCAAATTATCACAGGTGGTCCTGGAACCGGCAAAAGCACTATTACGAAAGCGATTTTAGCGATCTCCGATAAGTTGACCTCTCAGATCCATTTGGCAGCGCCGACAGGGCGCGCAGCCAAAGGGATGACGGAGATCACCGGATAAAAAGCCTCTACAATCCACAGTTTGCTCGAATTCGATTTCAAAGGAGAGGGTTTCAAAAGGAATCGGAAAAATCCTCTGGACTGTGATCTGATTATCATCGACGAAGCGAGCATGATCGATACGCAACTTATGTACAGCCTACTTAAGGCAATTCCAGACCATGCGCGCGTCATCTTAGTCGGGGATATTCATCAATTGCCAAGTGTAGGTCCTGGCAATGTTTTGAAAGACATTATTGCTTCAAAAACTGTGCCCCTCACAACTTTGAATGTCATCTTCAGACAAGCTACCGGCTCAAAAATTATTACGAATGCCCATAGGATCAATCAGGGTCTTTACCCCGATATTTGGAATACAAATGGGAGCGATTTCTTCTTTATCGAGGCTGAAGAAGGAGAAGATGTTCTGAAGCAAATTATTAGCCTTTCGGTCCAAAGGCTTCCCAAGAAATATGGATTTCATCCGCTCAAAGAGATCCAGGTTTTTGCGCCTATGAAAAAGGGGATAATCGGCACCGAAAATCTCAATAGTGCATTGCAAGAGATTTTGAATCCGAAAGAGAATCCCATTTTACGCAATGGCCACAAATACTTGCCCGGCGACAAAGTGATGCAGATCAGAAATAATTATGATAAACAGGTTTATAATGGCGATATTGGAAGAATTGTGGAAATTGACCACATGGAAAAAGAACTCTCTGTAGATTTTGATGGGCATATTGTAGATTATGAATTTAGCGATTTGGATGAGTTAGTGCTGGCCTATGCAGTATCGGTGCATAAGTATCAAGGAAGCGAATGTCCCTGTATTGTGATGCCCGTGCATACAAGTCATTTTAAATTGTTACATCGTAATCTCTTATATACGGGAGTGACTCGGGGAAAGAAACTTGTGGTATTAGTAGGGTACAAAAAAAGCGTTAGCCCTAGCAGTGGGTGAATGACGAGGTCAAACGGAGATATACAGGACTTAGACAAGCATTGATGGAAATCCTTTAAGATGTTCTTAAGATTCAATAGACATGCGATCACGGCCTTAATAGCCATGTCTATTTTATTGTTCACCGGATGGTTCTTTGAGACAAACCATAAAATCGCTATTCCCCATGATGGGGAACCCCCAGCACTCTATACAAATCAAAATGGGACCGATCTTCGAGAACTTTATAGATCCGCTATTCAACGCGCACAAAAATCGATTGTGCTGTTGATTTACTCTATCAATGACAATACTATCATTCACGCCCTCAACGATAAAGCTTCTCAAGGAGTTGCAGTGACTATCATTGGGGATGTGGAAGCATCGGCGAAGGCTGAAAATCGGTTAGATCATAGAATTAAATACTACAAACATAATAATGCTAAAGGCATTATGCACATGAAGATCTTGGTCATTGATGGATGCTGAAACTTGGATCGGCTCAGCAAATATGACTGGGGAATCTTTACGGATGAATGGAAACTTGGTGATGGTGATTCCAAGCGCTTCAGTTGCAAAAACTGTGTTGGATAGAGCGGAAGGGATGATACGCAATTCGGCTTATGAAGGTTATCCCCACCAAGAGTTTGTTGTTGGAGGGCAACCCCTGGAATTGTGGTTTCTGCCGGACGATCCGCTAGCGGTCAAAAGATTAGTGGATTTAATCCGTCAGGCAAAAAGCTCTTTACGAGTGGCGATGTTCACATGGACCCGCAAAGATTTGGCGGAGGAAGTGATCAAAAAACACAAACAAGGAATTTCCACAGAGGTACTCATGGATCGAAATTCGGGAGAAGGCGCTGGACGGGAAGTTGTGGATCTCCTTTTAGCCGCTGAGAGTTCCAGTTTTTTTCAATGAAGGTAGGTCGCTCCTCCATTATAAAATGTTGACAGTCGATAAGGAGATTTTGGTCAATGGCTCAGCCAACTGGACCAGCGCTGCCTTCTCGAAAAATGATGACTGCTTTGTCATCCTCCATGATTTAAATGATGCCCAAAAAAATGTGATCGAAGAACTTTGGAAGCTTGCTCGTAGAGAGGCAGAGGAAATGTATGAACACGCCCGCTAAGCATTTACAAATCGCCATCATCGGTTATGGCAAAATGGGAAAAATGGTGGAAAAGGCAGCAGTTGCGCGAGGCCATAAAATCTGTGCAATCGTCGACCCTAAGGAAGGGAATCAAACAAATATCACCGCTCAAGGTTTAAAAAATGCGGATGTCTGTATCGAATTCTCCACTCCCCAAGCAGCGATAGACAATATCCGCGCCATTGCCCCATTGCATAAAAACATTATTGTCGGAACAACAGGGTGGTACACCCAATTGGATCTCGTCAAACAGTTGGTGGAATCTTTCAAGATCGGGCTTTTATATGCTCCCAATTTCGCCATCGGAATGAACATTTTCTTCAAAATTATTGCGGAAGCGGCAACGATGTTTAACCCATTCGAGAATTATGACATCTGTTGTTTAGATTTTCATCATAACCAAAAGAAAGATAGCCCATCCGGCGCTGGGAGAATTATTGGAGATATCATTACACGTAAGATTCCTAGAAAAAAGCGGATTTTAACGGAAAGTCCCGATAGAGAGATTTTACCAGAAGAACTGCAGGTTTTAAGCTTAAGATGTGGTTCACATCCAGGCACTCACGAAGTGATCTTTGATTCTCCTAGTGATACAGTCACATTGACACACGTCTCCCGTAATAGAGAAGGATTTGCTTTAGGTGCAGTCCAAGCCGCTGAGTGGATTCAGGGGCGCAAAGGAATCTTCACGATGGATGATTTAATCACTTAAACTCGACTTTGTACAATTTTTGCTTTCGTCTTCGGAGAGAAGCTTCCGCAGCTAAATAAATTTCTAGGAAGGAGTAAAAATACCCCTTCCTTCAAAATTTATTACGCTGCAGTTTGCTTCTCTCTCGAAGCCGAAGGCAAAAATTGTACAAAGTCGAGTTAAAATATTGCTAATTATTGGTTAAACAGGAAAAATTCGGATATTCCAACCCAATAAGGCATTCGATGCGTATTCAAGGTTTATATACTGCCATTGTAACCCCCTTTCTTCCAAACGGCACATTAGACATTGAAGGGCTCAAGCATAATCTAAGATGGCAAATCTCGCAGAAAGTCGATGGCATTGTTGTTTTGGGAACGACCGGAGAAGCTCCTACGATTTCTGAGAGAAGAACAAGATGTCATTATTCAAGTGGCAAGGCAGGAAATCGGTAAAGAAACCGTTTTGATGGTAGGCACAGGTAAATATTCCACAGAGGCTACTGTTCATGCCACACGCAGAGCTAAAGAACTCGGAGCTGACGCCGCTCTTGTCGTTTGCCCTTACTACAATAAACCGACTCAAGAAGGTCTTTTCCTCCATTACGAAACCCTATGCAACCGTGTTGATCTGCCAATCATCATCTATAATCATCCTGGAAGGACCAGCTTAAATATGCACACAAACACTTTGGTGCGTCTAGCTAGCCTACCAAATATTGTTGGGGTTAAAGAGGGCTCTTTCGACATTATCCAAATGATGGATGTGATCGAGAAAACTCGCAAAGTAAAATCCGATTTCACCGTCATGAGCAGCGATGACATTTTAACGTTAGCTTTAATGTGCCATGGAGGGGATGGTGTTATCTCCGTTGTGGGCAATGTCGTCCCAACCATGATGCGACACTTAGTCGATGCGGCGAAATCTGGAAATTATGCAGAGGCCAAAAATCTCCATTATCAGCTTCTCCCCCTTTTCCGCGATGCTTTTATTGAAACAAATCCCATTCCCATTAAAACTTTGATGAATCTTCTTAAGATGCCAGCTGGCCCCTGCCGGCTCCCTCTATGCGATCTTCAACCCGAAAACAAACGGAAGCTAGAAACACTTTTAACCTCTTTACCCTATGTGAAACATGATCAAACGGAATCCCCATCTAGCAAAACTCCATACGGGGTATTTGTTTCCTGAAATCTATAAAAGAAAACTAGCCTTCGAAAAAGACCATGCAGGCGCTGATGTGATCAATTTGGGAATTGGTGACACTACGCAACCAATCCCAGAATACATTGTAAGTGGGTTACGAAAGGCTGCAAACCGTTTAGGCACAGTTGAAGGCTATGTCGGATATGGCCCTGAAAAAGGAAATCCGGAACTTAGAAAACTTATTGCGGATAGAATTTATAAAGGGATCGTTAATCCTGACGATATCTTTATCTCAGATGGTTCCAAGTGTGATATAGGTCGCTTGCAAGTCCTTTTCGGTTCCGATACCAGCGTTGCCTTACAAGACCCCACTTATCCAGCCTATGTAGACACGGCTGTTGCTTCCGGCAAAGGAGGATATACGATGCTGCTATCGAACAATATCACCGAATCAACTATATGCCTTGCCTTCCGGAAAATGGGTTCTTTCCCGATTTAAGTTCTACATCAAAAAGTGATATTATCTTTTTTTGTTCTCCCGAACAACCCTACAGGATCGGTTGCCAGTAAAGAACAACTCAAAACACTTGTCAATTTCGCTAAGAAGAACCGTTCGATTATCATCTATGATGCCGCCTATGCCCACTTTATCCGCGACCCCCAATTGCCCAAATCGATCTATGAAGTTGAAGACGCCAAAGAAGTGGCAATCGAGATGGGGTCTTTTTCCAAAATCGCTGGATTTACTGGAGTCAGGTTAGGCTGGACCGTTGTCCCGGATGAATTAAAGTTTGAAGATGGAAGTTCAGTCCATAAAGATTGGCATCGGCTCCATCATACTTTTTTCAATGGGGCCTCCAACATATCACAGGCTGGTGGGATCGCTGCCTTAGAAGCGAAAGGTTGGCAGCAGGTGATCGAACAAACCCAATTTTACTTAGAAATGCTCAACTTTACGTGACGCCTTTGCAGAAAGGGCTATACGGTCTATGGAGGGGAACACGCACCTTACCTTTGGATCCATTTTCCCGGTAAAAATTCGTGGGATGTCTTTGAAGAGTTGTTGAATAGGGCACAATTATTGGTCACCCCTGGAGCAGGCTTTGGCCCCTCCGGAGAACACTTTATTAGGGTTAGCGCCTTTGGCTATCGCGAACTTATGCTAAAAGCTGCTAATAGGATTAATGAATTATTGATACCCAATTAACGCAAAGACGCAAAGATGCAAAACATCTTTACGTCTTTCGTTAATCAGAAATCCTGCATAAGCCATCTATCAAATAACTCTCTTTTAACTAAATGATCGAACAAATAAGAAGGACGCTTTGAAGTTATTTTCGATCGCATTGACATTTTTCTTGGTCACTAAACCCAATTGGGAATTCACCCACCATTCTTTTGATGGTGAAAGACTATGCTTTCGAGCGGCAAAAGAAAATTATGCTGCGAGAAGGCCTATTTGCTCTTGGGTTGGCATTATTTTTCCAATATTTCGGGGAAATGTTCTTAACTCTCCTCCAAGTCAAGAGTTATGCTGTGACTTTGACGGGCGGTACCATTTTATTTTTGACCTCCTTAATGATGATTTTCCCAAAACACGAATCAAATGAGACCGATGCGGTTAAGCAAGAACCCTATTTTGTGCCGATTGCCACTCCCCTTCTTTCGGGTGCGGGTCTTTTGACTATTATCATGTTATTTTCTAAGCAGGAAAACAATAGCTTCCTAATTACCGGGGCAATTTTACTTGCTTGGGTGGGGGTGCTGGGGGTATTATTGGCTGCTCCTTATATTCAAAGAATATTTGGACAACGGGGAATGTTAGCTTTAGAGCAATTGATGGGGATGGTTCTTTCCTTTATAGCTATTGAAATGATAGTTAAGGGCTCATACCTTTTCGCCCAAACGGTTATGTAGGAGTACATTAGGTTATGTCATTGTTTCCACTCAGTTTTATCCTTTTTTTAATCATGGATCCTATCGGCAGTGTCACCTCCTACCTGAAATTGGTGGAAGATCTTCCCCCTCAAAGGCAACGTTGGGTTGTCTTACGAGAAATGTTGATCGCGTTGCGCGATGATCTTATTCTCTTTTATTGGAGAATATCTCTTTGGCATCCTTCAAATTTCCCCTCTGACAGTACGTCTATCTTCTGGGGCAATCTTATTTTTGGTGGCGATTAAAATCTTATTCCCTTCTAAGGACAGTCCAAGAGCCAATTTACCGAAGGGAGAACCCTTCATTACTCCGCTTGCGATCCCATTAATTGCGGGCCCCTCCTTGTTGGCTACGATCATGTTATTTGCCCATGGTGAGACAGATCATGCAGCAATGCTTGGAGCTATCATTATCGCATGGTGCGCATCTGTGATCGTATTGGAGTTATCCCCTTGGTTACAAAAATATGTCGGCAAAAATGGACTGGTTGCTTGTGAAAGACTGATGGGAATGATCTTGGTTATGTTAGCAATCCAACGTTTTTTTGATGGGATTCAAGAGTTTATCCTCAGATGTCAAACTCCTCTGGTATAAATCTTAAGCTGATTTTAGCTTATGATGGTACCCATTATTTAGGTTGGCAGAAAACACCTACAGGTCCCAGCATCGAGGGAACGCTCCAAAAAGTCATTGAACAAATTGTCCAACATCCGGTCCATTTGCAGGCCGCGAGCCGCACCGATGCTGGTGTGCATGCAAAAGGTCAGACGGTTAATTTCTACCTTCAGAAAGAAAACTTCGACCTTTCTAAGCTTTTTATAGGCATTAACAGTCTTTTGCCCAAAGATATTGTGGTTCTCAGCATCGTTCAGGTTTCGCCCCATTTTCATCCCACCTTAGATTGTGTCGGCAAGGAATATGTTTATCGTCTTTGTTACGCACCTGTACAGCTGCCTCAAGACAGGCTTTATGAGTGGCATTATCCGTATCCTCTTGACATAGAGAAAATGGGAATGGCGGCCAATCATTTGATGGGAAAGCATGATTTTTCTGCGTTTAGGAACACCCGTAAAACGGATCATTACTTAGACGGGATAAGAGAAATCAAAAGTATCGACATTGAAAAGTTTGACCTTAGTAAGCTTATCATCACGGTGAAAGGAGATCACTTCATGTACAAGATGGTGCGCAACTTGGTGGGAACGGTTGTGTATGTTGGTGCAGGCAAAATCGAAGTTGAGGCTTTGAACGAAATTTTGCAAAGCAAAGACCGCACGCAGGCGGGTCTCACTGCACCTGCTCATGGCTTAACTTTGCAAACAGTAAGTTATAATTGATCGTCTCTTTGAGTTATGCTTTAACCGAGTCTCAAAAGAAGAATCCGAGTTTTCCCTGAGACTTGGGATACCGAGTTCTCAATCTCAATCTCGATCTTAATCTCAATCTCGATCTTAATCTCAATCTTGATCTTAATCTTGATCTTGTTCTCGATCTTGATCTTGTTCTCGATCTTGTTCTTGATCATGTTCTCGATCTCGATCTTGATCTTGATCTTGATCCTGTTCTTGATCTTGATCTCAATCTTGATCTTGATCTCAATCTTGATCTTGATCTTGTTCTCGATCTTGATCTTAATCTTGATCTTGATCTTGATCCTGTTCTCGATCTTGATCTTGTTCTTGATCTTGTTCTTGATCTTAATCTTGATCTAAACTTGATCTTAATCTTGATCTTGATCTTGTTCTCGATCTTGTTCTTGATCATGTTCTCGATCTTGATCTTGATCTTGATCTTAATCTTGATCTTGATCTTGTTCTTGTTCTTAAACTTGATCTTGATCTCAATCTTGATCTTGATCTTGTTCTTAAACTTGATCAACTAGATTGATACGAGCCAACTCAGAGCGAAATGTGCGAAGAGAATAATCGAGATCAAGATCGAGATCAAGATCGAGATCAAGAACAAGATTAAGATCAAGATCAAGATTGAGATCAAGATCAAGATCGAGATCGAGATCAAGAACAAGATCAAGATTGAGATCGAGATCGAGATCAAGAACAAGAACAAGATTAAGATCAAGATCAAGATCAAGATCAAGATCGAGATCAAGAACAAGAACAAGATTAAGATCAAGATTAAGATCAAGATCAAGATTGAGATTGAGATCGAGATCGAGATCGAGACTGTAGACTTCTTAGTGGCTTATTCCCAGCGACCGCCGACCCAGACATAGTGGTTATGCTTGTTTGTCCAACCCCCTTGCACCCACACTGCTGAAGGATGGGGACGATCTGCCCAATGCCCTTTGGCCCATACCCAACGGCCATCCCACTGCCAGTTCCCTTTTATCCAGACATAACTGGGACCAGGAGCTACTCCAATTTCCTCCACAAGATCAGAAGGTGGTGCAGTTTCAACCATTGTGTAGATAGGTGCGGGCTGTTCCACATACACAACAGGAGGGGCTACGAAAACTGGCTCGGCTATAACCACAGAAGGATGCCTTTTTTCAATAATAACAGTAGTATGCGCATTAGCTGTTGAGTAAGCGATTAAAGCTGCAAACAAAGCGATCTTTTTCATACTTTCCTTATGGGTTTAAATTGTAGCAGTGATAACTTCTAAGAATTTTTGAGGTTGAGATAAAAATGGAAAATGTCCCGATTGAATTGAGACTGTCTTGGATGGAAGCTGCTTCACCATATCCCTTTGCGTGGAAGGGGTAATTGCTCGATCAAACTCACAAAACACGTAGGTTCTTTTATCTTTCGTTTTACCGCTATCTACCCATTCTATTGGAGTTTCCATCGGTTTAGAAGGTTGCGGTTGAAGTTTGCTCCCCGCCCAATCACGGATTTCGGGTGAACAATCGTGAAAGAAAATTTCCTTAGCTAAATCGGTATTCGTCAAAATATGGGTTTTATTAATCGCATCGAATTGTAGGATATTCACAATTTCAGAATCGTATCCGTAAGTCACGGCAACGTCCATCATCGATTTACCATCCTGGGCAATCCAGCAAGTCACCAAATAAAGATGGCGTATTTTGTCCGGATGTCTATCGGCTAAGGGAGCTGCAATAATCGCGGAAAAGGAGTGAGCAACGAGGATGACCGGTTCTTTATAAGCAAGCAGCTTATTCTCAAGGAATGAATAGTAATCTTTATAAGTCACTTCACTCGCGGGCTTTTGATTTTCTCCATGTCCAGGAAGATCTATACAATCTACTTTATGCCCTTTTGCCTTTAATAGAGGCACGAAAGGTTCCCAACACCATGCTCCTGTCCAACTTCCATGAACAAATAAGTATTGCATTGCGCCTCCTTTTGGCATTCGCTGACATCATTCAATAGTAAATTGGACAATAAAAAGCTAGATTATTTGTACTTTTTAATAAAATCTAAAGTGCATTGGTATAAGTATGTTCTTGCCTCAGTTATACTTTTTTGAAGAGGAGTTCCAACTGGAGCGATTTGATGGAGAGAGGTAAAGGCCAGTTGTTGAGGATCTGCTTCAATCTTACCTGCAAAGATATGCAACGGTTTCCCCCATTTTTTGGCCCTCATGGCTAAACCATGAAGCGCCTTACCGTGTACAGTCTGTTCATCTACTTTGCCTTCCGCAGAGATAATAGCATCGCATTCCTTAATTTTTTTATCGATTTCCAATGCGTCTAAAACGATATCTATTCCCGATTTGGGTTGGGTCTGAAAAATAGCGGACAATGCACCGCCTAGTCCTCCTGCAGCGCCACTGCCCGGCAAGTTAAGAATGTCTTGTTGACAAGCCTCTGATAATTTAGTGCCAAACCGGACTAAAGCTTTGTCCAGCAATTGGATAATTTCTGCATTTGCGCCTTTTTGAGCTCCATAAAGTTCTGCTGCTCCTTGAGGACCCCCTAACGGAATCGTCGTGTCAGACAACAACAGAACCTCACATTGAGTTAAATTTGGATCGATCTCAGAAAGATCAATTCTTTCCAGCTCCCTCATGGCGCCACCACCAAGTTTTAAATCGCGATCCTGTTTATCTAAAAGTTTCACACCAAGCGCCTGTAGACAACCTGCTCCTCCATCAATCGTGGCGCTTCCTCCCAATGTGATCCACAATCGGGTGAACCCCCTGTTAAAAACGTGGAGAATTAATTCCCCAACACCATAGGTTGTGGCGATTAAGGGATTATATTGAGAAGTTTGAAGAAGTTCTAGACCAGCTGCTTGAGCCATTTCTATGACAGCTGTTTTCCGATCTCCTAAGATCCCCCAATGGGCTTCACGGATTGGCTTGGAAGAGGCCCCATCACGCGGCAAGTTTCAAATTTCCCTTCTTTAATCAAGCATGCGAGGGTGCCATCACCTCCATCTGGCAATCGGTATGACCACACACTCATCCTCTGGAGCAAAATCGTGAATCGCTTTTGCAATACATTCTGGCAGCTTCCTGAGGCGATAATGAACCTTTTAGCGCTGTGGGTGCAACGAGCCACTTCATTTCAATCCTTACATTTGACCCAGGCCTCTTCTTCTTGGAGAGCGCGGACGGGAATGGGACGGATTTTACGATAGACTTCAGAATATCGTAACGATTTTCCTTGATGCTCAAGGAGCTTAATCAATGGAATTTCAAACGCCAGAGCATTTTCTTCTAAGTAGGGCAAAATCACTTCCCAATCATCTGAGGTCAGTTCAACAAATTCGCTTCCATTTAATTGCTGTGCAGTCACTTTACGAGCAGGATCACGTATGTAGACAGCACCCCCTGTCGCTAACGAAAAAAGGTTATTTCCCGGATAAGGCGATTCCAAATCAATCATGTTTCCTTGAGGATCAAAGGTGATTCCATTGACGATGACAAAACCTCCTCCATGAACGGCGTTACCCGCCATAAACGATTCAGCCAAATAATCTAAACAGGTTCCATTGATAACGACGCGGGGATGCCCTACAGCATTGATCAGGGGGCGTCCGGCAGTATTTCCTAAAATAAATGCCCGCCCTCCTTTGGCTCCATACATGAACGTCTGGCCAATATCTCCATGAACAATAAGTGTGCCTCTGTTCATAATTTGAGCTAACTGATCTTGACCAGAGCCATGGACATGGATTTCTGCACCATCGATCCCAGAGCCTAAATAATCTCCAGAAGAGCCGTAGACATGAATTTGAACAGCTGCAGAATTTGGCCCTAGGCCATTTCCCAAGAATCGTTGACCTTTGCATTGATAGACAATAAATTTAGTAAAGCCCATTTGGTAACTTTCTACGATCGTTCTGGCAAGTGACCGTTCTCCTTCTGAAGGATATTCTGTACCATTAATGACCAATGTTTCTTGCCCTGTTTTCGGGATCGGATCTTTGGCCCGCAAATAAATATAGCCTGGGTATTTGTTCAACCTCACGGTATCTAACAAGTCGTTGATTAGCTGATTTAGAATTGATGTCATTGAACTTCGTCTCATTTTTTCCATAGGGTAATGTCGATCGAGCAATTTTGTGAGCAGCTGTAATACGTTTGGGAGATCCTGATTTTTTATGGCGGCAAGTTTTAGGTTGTCAAGGTAACCCAATGTTTCTTCATAATCCCAAGCCTTGATCCCGTTCAATATCCACTGATATTGCTCTTCAGCGGTGAAATCTGAAATTTGATGAGCTGTCGATGTCTTTGCTGTCACTGCACTATAGGAAGGATTTAAAGGCAAGTTGTGAACTTCGATCCCAAATTTATTTGTGGTGATGAGACTGTGTTTTCCCTCTGGGTTTTGTTGGATTGTAAACAGAAATGCACCTCCATCGGTGTAACTTCCCCCCCTTGCGCTCCAATAATAATCGGCTACATTCCAGAAACGGTTATCATGTTCAGCCAAACTTTTTAAGGTCGCATCGATGGCCTGTTTTTCTGAGGAGGAGAGACCGATAGGTACGAGACCTTGCTGAAGGGCAAAAACTTGTGGACGCAACATACTCGTGTCGGTGATCCCGATAAGACGGAAGATGGGTTTAGACTGTTCTTTGACCGATTGGGCGATCAAAAAAAACCAAGGCCCGTCAGGAGAACCATGCATATGAGTGGTCTGCAAAGCTTTATAGATGGCCTGTTTATTTGAAGAAAGAAGTGTAAAGTCCAATTCAGTTGTGGGTGCAAAAACTTCAATCACATATTCCAGGGGGTATTTGTAGGAGCGATGATATAAATCGAAAAGAAGGGCAGAGACTTCAGTATCCGTAAGAAATAAGGGATAGATTTTTCTTTGTTCAAGATATTCACAGATAGAGTAGTAATTAGCGAAATCTCCATTGTGGACAAGGGCTTCATTTTGTCCTACAAAAGGATGGGCACCTCCTGGATGCCAAATTTTTCCTTTCGTAGGATAACGGTGGTGACCGATCCATACATGGGCGAGAAAATCTTCCAATTGGTAGTACCGAATCACGTCATCCCCATATCCCACCATTTTCAAGACTAATAAATTCTTGCCGTGGGACAAAAGAAAGGCTCTTTTGTTCCCTGTGGACGCATAAAATTTATGATTGAGATGATAAGCAATCTGATAAATGATCTCGTCTTCTACTGAGATATTCGATCCTTCAGTAGGAATTTTTTTTTTGTAGCTGTCGATCACCTCTTTTTTTAAGTGAACAAAGTAACTGATCACTTCTGGAGGTTTAACATCGACCCCTTTTAAGGATTTGTAATTTTTGATATGGGGGATCGCATAGACGTGATCGATATTGAAATAGGGATTTAGAAATTCTTTTTCCAACTCTGCTCTGCATTTGAGGTCAAGATAAGCAACTGCAAGTAGATAATCGTTGTCCAAAATATTTTGGCTTACCTCAAAGGTAACTGGCGCCATACCGACGGCTGCAATTCCACCCCCTTTTCCATTGCCTCGGTTACACATTTGCTGCAAACCTGGGAGTAAATGTTTGCCTCCCACCTGTTCTGCGCAGGCTAAACCAATGACTCCACAACCTCCCTCCATTTCGCTTTTACGTTGAAGGGTCATAAACCCTCCTGGTTATAACGAAGCAAGTCAGTCCTTCCTCGAAGTTCCCGAATTGAGCGAAGGCCTAGTTTGCGAAGAATTTCCTTAAGTTGCAGGGCATACGATGCATAGAGATTTCCAATTCTACTTGCTCCCCAATCAGGTTCAACAAGTTGGGCGAGTTCATGATCAGTTGTAGTTAAACCAAAAGGGCAGCCTCTACCCCGTTCACAGTTAGCACAACGCGTGCAACCTAAAGCAACGAGTTCTGCAGTTCCAAGCACGCAACCATCTGCACCCAATGCAATTATTTTGGCCATGTCGTCGGCTGTTCTGATCCCTCCACTGGCCATGATCACAATTTCATCTCGAATCCCTTCCGATAGAAGATATTTGTGCACTTTTGGAATAGCGAATTCGATCGGCATTGCAATATTCTTTTTAGCAATTTCTGGAGCTGCTCCTGTGCCCCCATAACCTCCATCAATCTGAACGATATGCGCATTGGCATAGTAACTCCCCACCACCACCATATCGATATCCGTGGGTGTAGACACCTTAACAGAGATCAGCGCCAGTGGATTGACCGTGTTGATCCAGTCGATATGTTTCTTATGGTCTTCGACAGAATAGACGCTATGAAATGGAAAGGGGAAAAAAGACTGATCCACGGAACAGCTCCGCGCATCCTTGCTACGGAAACGGTCGTTTTATCCCCAAGCAAATGCCCTCCTAATCCTGGTTTTGCACCCTGCGCATATTTGAATTCGATGATCGGAGCATACAGAATCGTTTCTTCCCTAACTCCAAACATTCCGGTTGCAATCTGAGTGATCACATGATCTTTATACGGAATTAATGAGTCTGGATATCCCCCTTCTCCAGTGCAGGTGAATAGATTCCATTTTTGAGCGGCTTTCGCCCGAGCAACCATAATGTTTTCGCTGACC
This sequence comes from Parachlamydiales bacterium, assembly GCA_963709145.1. Classification (GTDB taxonomy): domain Bacteria; phylum Chlamydiota; class Chlamydiia; order Chlamydiales; family Parachlamydiaceae; genus JBDHQB01. Next base: position 7,488 of record CAVPVT010000077.1, on the reverse strand, counting down.
GATCCGTACGACATCCCCGCTCCAAAAAATGGAAGAGGGATCTCGATCCTTTTACCGGTTTTACGCCTATTTAAAGAGATGGTTAGATCGGGTTCAGGTGCCAAGGGATCTTGTTTAGATAAAAACTGAAAACCTAAACGATCAAATCCTCCACCTGAATTCCCTACACGATATTCAAGACCATTGTTTGGAGGCTTACCATGTTGGGCTTGATACCAGGTTGATAAAATCAAATCAGATGTCCAACGATTATCCCCAAGAGCGGGCATTTTGCCAAAATGTAATGTCGGCCACACTTCAAAACCAGCTCTAAGGGCATCGGTATGCTTTGCAATGATCAATTGTTCCGAAGTTTTATCAGGATTCATATCCGGCGATCCCCGTAAACGCTTCCTTTTCTAAGTCTTTCTGAAGCATGGCACGCCCCCATTCCCCTCGGAGGCGGCGCACTTCTCTAAGTCCCATGGCTCCAAGAATCTCTAAAAGTTGGTCATGCCACGATCCCATAAGATTTTTGATTCTTTGTTTTCCCCATTCTGTTGAAAAGCCTTTCGGCAAAACAAATCCTGCTGTTGCAGGATCAGAACATTCCCCGTCAAAATGGGCTTGCATGGCCGCCAAAATGGGTGTATCAAGAACGACTGCGTCTAACCCGCAAATGAGCGCCTTCGGCACATGCTCTGCAGCAATAATTCCGCCACTTCCAAGCAAGGTCACCTGATCACGACACCCTTCTTTAATAAAAACTTCATGGACCTTTCGGATCGCTTCTTTGACAAACTCCCCTTTTTTAGAAAGTCCATGATAATTCGCGGTGAAGTGAAATATTCGAACCCCCTCTTTGTAATAAGAGAATAAATCGGTAGGGTCGTAATTCATGCGCAAGATGGGCATTGCATCGGGATAGTGACGACGTATCGAATAATAGACTTCGAAATTCTCAGATTCTAACGCAATAAATTTGGGAATGAAATTGATCTCTTTAAGTTGTTCCAAATCTTCGGATGTTATTAATGGAATCCAGTGTTGGCCATTTAAGGAAAATCGTTGTATCACTTCTAAAGGCATTACGGCAAAGGTTTGCAGCTCTTTGGCTGCTTCTTGAAGGCTTAAACAGATTTCCCGATTGGACAGCAATTTTCGAGGCAACACATCAAAAAGGATCGGGATCGGGATCGAAACAGTATCAGTTTGGTGTTGAATCAGTTCAAATTGTTTATCGAACCTAAGGAAGTGAGGTTTGGTGCCAAGATCGACAATCGTTGAAATGTATTCCCTTCCATGAATTCCATCTCGCGTCGGTCGAACAATTTCCGACATATCGGTCCACATTCCATCCCAACCAGCCCCTCCAAATTTACCCCGGTATCCAGCACCCTTAATTGGAATGCGGCCATGTTCAGATTCATGGACAACAGTGTCCACATACTCAAAGGAAAAAAAAGAATCCCCAAGTTTAGCATACTCAGGATTCTTTAAGATTTGGGCAATCTCCGGATGTTGGGTGGTGCAACGTAAGCATCCTACGCACAAACGTTCACGTGGAGCAAACCCACCTAAAGGCCCTGAAAAAACTCCATAGACACAAGGACGGCTGGTAATAACCTCTTGATTTCCTCGATAATGGAACCCTTCCTTAATGAGTAACTGTGACAAGTTTGAACCGATTAATTTTTACATTAAATCGGTGAGGATGCGGAATAAGATTAGGTGTCCGAACAGTCTCAATATGATAACGTTTGTATGTCATCTACCCATTCTCAAAATTCAGAATATAGAATTCAGAATACAGAAAACAGATTAATTGAAAATTCCTGTCATTCCCTCAAGATGCAAGGTTTTCACTCTTTGCGACTTTAATCTTCGCAAGCGCGCTAACGGCAAACACTATTGCGAAACCAACTAGCAAAAAAGCGAATGAGATCCAAGTGGATGCAGCCGACAAGTCAGGCATTAAAGGATCCACATTCATGATTTGAGGCCCTTTTTCTATCCGCAAAGGAACAAGCTTATACGTATAAGTCCAATAGGGCCAAACCGAACGCAAAGCACCAATCATAAACCCAGTTAATAAAGCCACGGTCAAATCATGGTAATATTTTAAAACCCAGCTCAAAATACGCGCAAAACAGATAGCTCCAACCATGATCCCCAAAGCTAAACTCAACAAAATAAAAAATGCATCACTATCCAACTCAAAGGATTTCAGTCCCCTCGTGAAGTCTGCCAAAGCTCCAATCACTGTAGGATAAACGCCCAATATCGTCAGTAAATAGCTGCCCGACACGCCCGGAAGAAGCATCGCACAAATAGCAATCGCACCGCAGACCATCATGGTTATGTTAATCGTTGATCCTTTAACCCCTTCATACTCACTTTCTAAAGTGGGCAATGCGACATCCGTACCTGTCAAAGCGAATGCTATTAGGCCGCCTAGAACCAGGAAACTACAACTTTTCCACTCCCATTGTTTAACTTCCTTCGCGCAAAAGTAAGTCGAAGCCAATATTAAACCCATGAAAGCAGAATATAAACGAACCCTATACATTTCATGATTGAGGATTTCATCAAATAATTCAGCAAACATAAAAAATGAAATGGAAGCTCCAATAATAAGAGCAAGTAGAAATTCCCAAGCCAAAGCATTAAAAAACGCTTTAAAGCGCAATTGGAACAGAAGCATAAACACGGAAGGCTTAAACGTTTTAAGACTGCCGATCAAACCTTGGTAAATTCCCATAATAAAGGCAATCGTTCCTCCAGAAATACCTGGAACAAGATCTGCTGCCCCCATGCACATGCCACAAAAAACTTGCCAAAGCCATGCCTCGTATGTTTCAAGGCGAGGCTTACTTTCAGGGTCCTGCATTCAAAGAACCTCGAGCAACTTGGCTAAATACCAAGCCCCCAATAAAACTGCAGCCAGAACTCCAATCCACAGAGCATTTGGAAACCATTTTATACCCGCACCCGGATTGCCTCTTTTTTCTAAAGTGCCGATCCCATAGGCAAACTCTTGAGCTTGTGGGGGAGAAAAAATACGGGGAAATTCCCTCGCTATCGAATCACCATCCATACCCAAGTAGGAGGCATATTGCCTGACGAATCCCTGCGCGTAGACAGGAGAGATCAATTTGTTCATCTCCCCTTCTTCAATCGCTTCCAAATATCCCATCCGGATAGAGGTCGCATTTTCTACTTCTTTTAAAGAAATATTCAGCTCTTTGCGTCTTTTCTTGAGTGTGTCACCTAAAGTGATCATTTCTTCCTGAATCATGATTGCGCCTTTTAAAATAAACTTAGTTAGTTTATACTACTTTTAACAAAAAGTCGCACTAGAATTTACTTCATGAATGCAAATGCCTCTAAACCTTTTGTTGCTCAGTTAACTCTTGAGCAAAATCAGCTCCTACTCAATCATTTAAAACAGCAAGATTTTGAGATAAATAAACTCCCCTTTACACTTTTTCAAGCCAAGAAAAAAGGGATCACGTGTACCCTTTATGAATCAGGCAAACTTGTAGTTCAAGGGAAAGAGGCGCCTGCTTTTATCGAATTTTTTTTAGAGCCCGAAATCTTAAAAAATTTTGAAGCGGGTTATAAACATATGTTAGTCGATGGGACCCCACGAATTGGGATTGATGAATCGGGCAAGGGAGATTTTTTTGGTCCATTATGTGTCGCAGGGGTATTTGCAGAAGGGGATATATTTAAAGAGTTGATCACCATCGGAGTTAAAGATTCGAAATTATTGACCGATGCCCAGATCATGAAAATGGCTCCCAAAATTAGACAGCTTTGCGCTCATCAAATCGTCAGAATCAGTCCACTCAAGTATAATGAGCTTTATTCCAAGTTTGGCAATCTGAATAGTTTGCTTGCTTGGGGTCATGCTACAGCCATCGAAAATCTGGTCAAACAAACCGGATGCAAGAAAGTGATCATTGATCAATTTGCCGCTGAGAGAGTCGTGTTGCAAGCATTGAAGAAGAAAGGCTTAGAACTTGACTTAACTCAAAGGCATAAAGGAGAGGAAGATCTGGTGGTCGCATCTGCCTCCATACTAGCCAGAGAGGCCTTTGTTGAAGGTTTAAAAAAACTAAGTGTCCATTACGATATCCATTTGCCAAAAGGGGCATCTGCTTTAGTGATTCAAGCAGGTAAGGAATTCATTTCCAAACACGGAGAACATACACTTTCCTTCGTTGCAAAATTGCATTTTAAAACACTTGACTCAATTAAAGGTTCTGCACAAAATCCAATTACTTAACGAATGGAGTGGTGTATGGATAATCGAATGCTTATCCCTTTGACCATTCTTTGTGTTGCTGGTTTTCTCCTTCTTCTTGTTCTCCGCTTTTTACCTTCTACAACCACGTCGACATCCAATACCACTTACATTACAAATATGGATGTGCGTGGCATGGCTGTCGAACACAAAGGAGCTTTATACACCTTAAATTTTGATCAACAAAATCGTGTCCTTCCTTATCTCAATGAAGCCATCCCGGTATCAAAGACCAATTTTCAAGAAATCAATGAAACCCTTTCCTTTTCAAAACTTGTCATTTATACTTTCAAAGGTCCAGATATCGAAATTAATCCTATTGGGTATTGGGAGGATAACCTAGTCTTTTTTGCGCCAACTTGGAATCCTAGCTCCTATTTGATCGAAATAAGCGGCGGACAGCTTAAGTCAGTAATGGCGCAAACTTACGACCCTTGATCTTATGATTATTGAACTTCAGATTACCAACCTCATCTTGATCGAGTTAGCTGTCATTCCTTTTGAAAAGGGATTGAATGTGATTTCAGGAGAAACAGGATCAGGAAAATCGGCTATTATGGCGGCTTTGCAGCTGCTGACAGGAGAAAGGGCGGATGCCGGTATCGTCCGCAACGGCGCTCTTAAAGGAGTCGTCGAAGCAAGCGTTGTGATTCCCCCCAAAGAAGAGCTATTGCAAGCTCTTGAGGAGATGCAGATCGAATTCACTTCTGCTGAGCCATTAGTCATGAGAAGGGAGATCTCCTCCTCAGGCAAAAGCCGAGCATTGATCAATGACCATGCAGTTACCCTTGGGCAATTAAAGTTTATTGGAGCTTATCTGATTGAAATCGTTGGTCAGCATGCCAATCAGATGTTATTTTCAACAGATCAACATAGATCTATTCTAGATTTGTATGGTGATTCCACTCCCCTTGCAGCTCGTTTTCAAAACTCTTGGATTAAAGAAAATTCGGTCCGTAAGGCTCTTCAAGAAATGGTTCAAAACGAAGGGGCTAGACTCCGTGAGATTGAGAGGATTGAATTTGAGATCGAAGAGATCGATACAGCGAACTTGAAAGATGGGGAAGAGGAGGAACTTTTTACCGAATACACATTGTTATCGAATGCTGAAGAACGGGTCCAGAAAGCTCGTGAAGCCAATAATGGGTTATCTGGTGAAAAAACAGGCCTGCTCAACGCATTGCGCAGACAAAAAACTCTCCTCGAGCAATTAGAAAAGTTAGATCCTTCTGTAGCGGAAACTTGTCGACTCCACCAAAGCGCTTTAATGGAGTTAGAGGAAGTAAGCTACCTACTCAATCAGTACGAAACTCGGATTGATGCTAATCCTGAACGTCTTCAACCCGTCGATGAACGGCTCAAATTGATCTCTCAGCTCAAAAAGAAGTATGGAGGCTCAACATCTAAAGTGCTTGAATACCTCTCTATAATTAAGCAGAGATTGGTAGACTTGGAAAATTCAGATCATAAAATTGAGGCGTTGAAAGAAGAGCTAGCAAAAATTGAAGGAGAAAACGATCAGTTGGCGGCTGAGTTGTCCCATTTTAGAAAGTGCGCCGCAATGCTTCTCGCAAAAGCTATGCAGACTGAATTAGCAGCTTTGAATATGCCAACGGCTATTTTTGAAGTCGAATTATCGGCACAACCTAGAGGAGTGCATGGGGATGAGAAAGTTGAATTTTTTCTTTTCCCCAATGTTGGTGAAAAAAGGATCCCGATAAAAGATTGTGCGAGCGGGGGTGAACTTTCCCGTATCATGTTGGCTCTGCAAACATTGTTGGCAGATAAAACGTCTATCCCCATACTTATTTTTGATGAGATCGATGCAAATGTCGGTGGGACAACAGCAAACATTGTGGGTGAAAAGTTACAAAATATCGGCCGCAACCATCAAGTATTATGTATTACCCATTTTCCCCAAGTTGCTCAATATGCTAGCCACCACTTACATATTTATAAATCTGAAATAGACGGGCGCACAGTGACGCAAGTCCGCTCCCTAGATAAAAAAGGACGGATCAAAGAACTTGAGCGGATGCGCGGAAAATAACCCGATCACTTTTTTGCAACAACTATCATTCTTTTCGCGTCTTGGCCTAAAGGTTTTCCATCCCAATTTTCATAAAATTCAATGCTGGAAAACCCAATTTGCTTGAACAACTTAGTGATTTCTGTGGGATTATAAAAACGCACATTTTGATAAAAATTTTTGATAGATTGTTTATAAAACACCGTTCTTTTAGTGATACACCGGCCCGTGAGTGAGTCAAATCTCCTTTGATCAATCATATAATTTCCTTCCCTCTCTACGACCGAAGAAGGTAAAAAATAAGTCATGTACGTGTCTCTATTATGTGAATCAAAACAAAAAATACCGTTTGACTTCAATGCATTGAAAATAAGCTTAAACACTTTTTCATTTTGATCATCGTCAAAATAGCCGATAGCTGTAAAAAGCACGAAGATTCTATCGTAGGCCTCTCTGAAATTGATATTTCTCATATCCTCATGGAGGTAATTGACATCGATATTCTGTTTAGAGGCTTCTTTTTTAGCAATTTTAAGAAAACCTTCATTGAGATCTATGCCAGTCACTTTATGACCAAGTTGAGCTAAAGCATTGGCATGACGTCCGTGACCGCATGCTAGGTCCAGAATTTCTAGCGGACGATCTAATTCAGCATATTTCACTAAAAAATCTATTTCGCTCTTTAGCCTTTCAGCTGTTAGAAAATCCCGATAGAAATAAAGATATTCTTCAGTATTGAACGTCTCTTCAAAATCGAATTTCACGTCACTCATTAAAAGCTCCATGCACTTAATTTTATCACGCAAGCTTGTTTCAGCAAATGCGATACAAACTTCAGCTTTAGTTTTTCTTAAACAATTTGCTTCCGCCGTGACCGAGCCCGGCCAGTGACCAAGATCAAGATCGAGATCAAGATCAAGATCAAGATTAAGATAAAGATAAAGATCAAGATGAGATCGAGATAAATCAAATCAAGATCGAGATCAAGATCAAGATCAAGATCGAGATCAAAGAAAGAAAATGACAGGATGTACTAATAGTTACAGTAGAAGTTAAAGCTTTCTGCTTTTTTTCGTTCTCGATCTTAATCTTGATCTCGATCTTAATCTTGATCTTGATCCTCGGGCTCGGGCTGGCGGGAACAAATTGCGAAAGCCAACCATTGTCTGCT
>CAVPVT010000076.1:0-74758 GCA_963709145.1 Parachlamydiales bacterium | reverse complement strand
GAATGGGTTTATCTAGGTCGTAAAACTCTGTACAAAGTGCTTTGTATGCACCTGATTCTTTGCTCATAAAATCCACCTATTTCTTCGAAAAGTAGCTTAACATTCAGGATAAACTTTTCTCCATCTTGTAATTAATAAGCTCTACGCCATTTCTAGTTATTGTTTGCTCGCAAATGGTTGTAAATCCTTGTCTTTCAAAGAAAGGTTTTGCTGTGATGCTGACCTCAGCAAAAATACGAGTGATTTTGTTCTGGAAGCTTCTTCGTTGATTTTACGCATCAACTCAAATCCCACACCTTTGCCTATCCAATTATGATGGCAATAAAAACAATCAATATGGCCATCAGGTTCAAATTCTGCAAAACCAACGATTTCTTGTTCTATAGTGGCAACAAATGGATTTGTCCTCAGAAACTTTTTTGACCAACCTTCAGTTTCTAAACTTGTTGTAGGAGCCCAAACATCAACTTGTTCTTTTTTGTAATGCTGTGAATTTATCAAATGAATTGTGTTGAAGTAGATTTTTGCTAAAGCTTGAGCGTCTTCAGGTTTATATTTTCTAACAATAATCTGATATGTCATTTATACTTACTTGAATTTAATACATTACCTGTCATATTCCTGGCACGAGGGATAAAAACAAAGACTTATGAAAAACGGTCAAGCCTTCATAAGCCTTGAGGAAGAAGAATCAGGGTGAGAGGATTTGAACCTCCGACTCCTTGCACCCCATGCAAGTTTTTTCCTGTTTTCATTGTCTCAACCAGTCTCATTTTGTCGCATAAAAATCAACTTCACAATATGCCTTAAGGTTGATTTCTAATTTTACTTGTCTTATCATGTTGCCATGAATTTCATGTGGCCACATCCACCACCCAAGGATTTTCATGAGTAATACTATACCACGTAGCAACGGAGATGACTACTGTCAAAAGTTAAAACCCCAAGAATTGGCGATTTATATTCGCGATTCGCAAGTCAAGGGTTTAGTGCTTCGCGTAAAACCGACAGGATCAAAATCTTGGATTTTCTGTTATTCTGTTCTTTGCCCTAAAAGAAAATGGCGAGAAAGGAAAAAGGGTCCCAGGCCTTTTAGATTCGGGCGGAACGATGCAGCAGGACTCACAGTTAATTCCGCCCGAATGGAAGCCGAGCGATTGAAAAATGAAGTAAGACATAACCAAGCAGATCCTGTTGAGGACAAAAAAGTTGGCGGCCGAATTACGACGAGAAAAAGCCAGTAAAATTCTTTTCGAAGAGCTTTTCGAAAGATGGTTTGATGCGGATCTTGTAAACCGCAAAGACAAGGGAGCTGAAGCTCGTCGAATGATGTTGAAAGATGTAATTCCTATTATTGGAGACCTCAACATCAAAGAGGTGCAAAAGAGTCATATATTTGAAATTACGGATGAGCATTTAAGTCGAGTCGTTAACCGGATGGCAAAAGTGGTTTTCAGCTTGATCAGCCAAATGTTTCGGTTTGCTGTAGCTCGCGACCTTTTACAAGTTGATCCCACAGCATCGATCAGCAAAATAAATATCGGTGGCTCGAATTTAGAACGAGCCAGAGTCTGCGAAGATGAAATCAAAGAATTGGCCAAAAACTACCTGAAGCCAATATGAAAGAAACCAGCATCATTGCAATTTGGATAACTCTTGCGACATGTTGTCGTATTGGAGAGATTTTAAGGGCTCGTTGGTCGCATTTTGATAGGAATAGAAAAATTTGGGAAATCCCCGCAGAGCATAGCAAAAATGAAAAGGAACATACAGTATTTCTATCCGATTTTGCCTTCTGTCTATTTCAAAGGCTTCAAGCAATCACAGGAAATAGAGACTGGTGTTTTCCGACAAAAGAGAAAAATTCTCACATATGCGTTAAAACAATTACCAAACAAGTTTCCGATCGTCAACGGAAAAAAGACCCCCATAACAAAAGGGCACAAGAAACAGATATCCTGATACTTTCAAAAGGCATTTGAAAACCTCATGATTTAAGAAGAACAGGCGCTACTCTGATGACTTCTTTAGGAGTGCTTCCCGAGGTCGGTGAACGCTACCTTAATCATACTGAAGAAAATAATGTCAAAAGAATCTATCAACGTTATGGCTACGAGCCAGAAATGAAACGGGCTTGGGAATTGCTTGGAGACCACCTTGATAAGCTGATTCTTAAATGCTTTATAAACTCGAAAAGCGGCCTTTCATCCGGCAGATAGATATTGGGAAATAGCTTTTATTTTTCTGATAACCAGAAAATTATTTGTCTTATAAAACTAAAAAACAACAACATATGACAGCTGTGCAGTTTTTTTTATGCATAGTGCTGCACAGTAAAATGCATAGCTATGTTATGATTACGCCATTATGATAGAGCAACTACTCGCCGAGAATGAAGGCAAAACAATTGAGTTCAAAGAAACAGCCCGTTCGTTGGTCGGTATCATGAAGACTGTAGTCGCCTTCGCAAACAGCGCTGGCGGTACGATTATTATTGGGGTAAAAGATAAAACCAAAGTTCTCGTGGGTCTCCCTGACATCCTATATGAGGAAGAGCGGTTGGCTAATGCGATTACAGATAGTATTTTTCCTCTTCTGACTCCTGATATAGACATTCAATCAATTCGTGGCAAAGAGTTGTTAATTATTCACGTGCCTCACAGTGTAGGTCCTTATTATTTGAAATCAGAGGGGCCCGAGCGGGGCGTTTATGTGCGCTTTGGATCTACAAATCGCTCAGGCGACGCTGAGATGCTCGACTCATTACGTCTCTTAGCTAAGAAGGTTACTTATGATGAACTCCCGCATCCGGAAGGGCATTTAGACACCGAAGTTATGAAAAATGTTTTTGAATGGGTTGGAAAAGACCGACAACACAGTCTCTTGAAAATCTGGGTGTCGAAACCTCTCGTAGCGGTAAGAAATACCCTAGTAATGGGGGTATTCTTCTATTCGGAGTAAACCGTTTGCAGCTCTTTCCCGATTAGCTGGTCCGGTGCGCACGTTTTGCTGGATCGACCAGGGAGAAAATTCTAGATCAAATTGATATAAATTCTCCGCTTCCTCTGGCAGCAGATCTTATCATTGCTTTCATTGAACGAAACATCTCGAAAGAAGGTAAAATTGGTCGTATGCAACGCACAGATGTTTTGCAATATCCTTCAGTAGCTATCCGGGAAGCTGTGATTAATGCCCTGCTCCATACAGACTACGCAATGACTGGTTGCCATATCCAAATCGCTATTTTTAACGATCGCATAGAGTTTACAAATCCTGGAGGGCTTCCGTTTGGGCAAACGATTGAAAGAGCCCTTGCTGGTTCCTCAAGAATCAGGAATCGCGTCATCGCCCGTGTTTTTCGCGAATTACGCCTTACAGAACAGTGGGGATCTGGACTTCGCCGCATTGTAGAGGCTTGCAAAACCCAAGGACTCAACCCACCACTTATCGAGGAATTAAATAACCAATTTAGACTGACGCTCTATTCGGAACAAATTAAAGAAATAGTAGTCAATTCATGGGGGAAATACTCCTCAATATCTGAGTAAAGAAAATGCTATTAGCGCAAAATCGGCGATGAAGCTTTGGAAAGTATCCGCTCGGACAACCAGGATTCGTCTAAAACAGCTTCAAGAAGAAGGGATTATTGTACGCATCGGAACTTCAGAAAATGACCCAAGCGCTTCTTACATTGCTGCGAGGCGTTCATCATGAAAAGAAAAAAAGTTAGGAAGAATAAATGGAATTTGAATTGATGATAGAATGGGCACTGGCATTTGTAACTTTAGGAATCACAATGCCTTTAGCCATAAAAATCGCCCCTTCCATAAAAAAAATAGCTTCTAAAACAAAAAATGGTGATGTGCTGGCACAAAATGCTGACATTAAAGCTGAGACAGGGGCTTCTCCTATTACGGCAATGGGGGGAAGAGATGCATTTGCTGCCCATGAAATGCATATACATCAAGGTGAGGAGATATCTGGCAAGCGTAGAGAGGCATTAAGATCACTGAAAAAAGCAAATGAAGGGATTATTTGGACCATTGGCCAAAGTAAAGATCTTCGCGTTAAAAATACTCCAGGGGCGTATCTTACAAAACTTCGAGATGCTTTTGAGTCCAATTTTTCAAAATTCAAAGAAACAGACCTTTTGCTCTTGGAACCAATTGTTAATAAAATTGTAGACTTTCGGAAAACTTTTGAGGAGCTAGAGGCTCCATGTGTAGAAGCTCATAGGAGAACGATTGACTCTTTGACATAGGTTATAATACCCCATGCTCAATATAATCAGGAAAAATAATGACCAGTAAAGAAAGTAAGAAAATTTTTACTTCAGAAAATGAGGTAGAAAAATTTTTAACGTATTTTTCAGATTGTATTAAGGAGATTCTTGATAAAAATTTAATAGGTTTATACCTATTTGGTTCTTTGAGTTATGGTGATTTTAATCCAGAAAGTAGTGATATTGATTTGGTAGCGATTCTAGATAAACCGATGAGTCGCCTTCAACTTGACCAAATCAAGCAATTGCATATCGAAGTAAAAAAACTATATGAAAAATGGGGGAATAGACTGGAGTGTTCTTACACGCCCATTGAACTATTCAAAAATACATTACCGCCTAAAGAACCTCGTCCTTACTATGGAAATGGTTTTTTCTATGAAGAAGCTCCTTATGGAAATGAATGGATAATCAATAACTATTTATTGTACCAACATGGCATCGCTCTTATTGGATCTGATTTTAGAGATATGTTTGAACCTATCGATATCATTGAAATTCAAAAAGCTTGCATACGTGATTTATTTCAAGAATGGGAACCAAAAATAACCGATTACGAATGGCTGGACAACAGTCATTATCAATCATATCTGGTTATGAATTTATGTCGCATTTTATACACTGTCATTTGTGGATTTGCAGGAACAAAAAAAACTGCTGCAACATGGGTTAAAAATAAATTTAAATCACCATGGATAAATAATTTGATTGAGACAGCCGAAAGCTGGGACTACAGCAAAGAAATGCTTTTGAAAGATAAAACCATTGATTTTATTAAATTTACAATTGGCAAAATTAAGAAAACAAAACTTTATCAAGAGATGTATTTTTCACGCTAGATTCGGAAGAGAAAAAAAGCTTGAGAAAATAGGTACGTCCTCAAAAAGTCATGGCAACGAGCAGAAGGTAGCAAACGCCGTCCCCGGCCTTGAATGTATTAACAACCAGGTCGAGACGACCTGGTTACTTTCTTGCCATAACTTTATTAAGGACGTACAAAAATAACCTGCATAATACCACGATCATTTCGTTGGTATCAACGAAATGATCGACACTAGTTCTGAAGGGCATCAAAATGTTTGTAAGAATGGATTGAGGGGCGTTAAACATAAATGAAAATTAACGATGACTACAATTTAGTTTATGTCCTATCCAGGCTCTCAAGAGAATGCTCATATAGGCTTCTTAACTTTGTCAAGTTGAGACCTTTTGATTCCATCAAGTCTAAGAGTGCACCCACATTACTTGGTAATTCTAACTTCATTATTTCGGCAAGTTTTTGAGGAGAAAGAGCAGCTATAACAGGTTGTAAACGCAACTTTTCAAGATTTTCTGTCAGAAATTCCACATCGATTGGAGATCCATACAACTGGCAGGTTTTAATAATCTCCTGTAGCAGTTCTTCGCGCTGTCCATTCAATGTGCTGTCAGCAAGAATTTCCGAAGGGGTTTTACCTAGTTGAGCCATCAGAATGCAAAATGGCACATTGAGGGCAAGCTTTGTCAATTGTATTGATTGAATATTCTCTTTCAAATCGCATTTAAACTTTGCTTCCTCTAATACTTGTTTTACACCTTCATCGGCCGGATCAATGAGAACATTCTGCTCAATGGGGCTATATCTTCCAAGCTTGATAGTGTCTCCAAAATCATGACAGATACGGCCGGGACCTAGAATTGTAACCTTTAGCCAACAAGCTCCGCTATAAAGCGAACGATTCGGTAAAGCTTCTTGGATTTTTTTCTCAAAGTTAATTCCATTTTGTAAACAAATAATTTTTGTATGATCAAGACAGATGCGCCTTAGATCTGGCAAAAAATTTGCTATTTGAGCCTCTCTCACAGCAAGAATCACAAATTCACACACAGGAATTTTATTGATATCATCAACGACTGTAAAGCGGTGTGCTTTTACTGACTTATTATTTAAAGCTTTTTCGACTACAATGCCTTGTTCTTGGATAGTCAAATAATTGCTACGCGCTAAGAGATACAGATGATGGTCTGTATGTTGAGCAAACATAGCGGCAACATAAGAACCTATGGAACCAATACCAATAATGGCAATATTCATTTTTACTCCGGGTACCTGTTGCCAAACATTTTCTTCTTCGCTCTCAAAATAAAATGAAAATCCACTCATTCATAATTCGGCAAGGAAATCATATTCGATGCGATTTCTACCTCTTGCATAATCTTATTTGATCTTTCTTCTGCAACTTCCTTGGAGACTTCATCCCGAACTAGAATCGATTCGTTAACCAAAACACCCAATTTTTGATTGGCTTCAACGAAGGGATGTAATAATTCATTATAACGGTTAAATGCTTGATGATAATTACCGCCTGATTGTTTTAGTTCTCCTGCAAAAATATAAGCACCAACCAGTGCCAGTTATTACCTTGGCCAGATATCGGAGATGCGCAGTAACCCGCATCACCCAACAAAGCAACCCGCCCTTTAGTCCATGATTTCATTTTCACCTGTGTGACTGAATCAAAATAAAAATCATCGCTACTTGACATCAGTTCAAGTATTTTTGACGTTTCCCAGCCAAAATCTTGAAAAGTGTCGCGTAGGAATCGTCTGTTGCTCATTTTCATCGCGAATATTATTCAAGACATTCTGCGCACGGAACAGAATGCAGCTTCAGCCATCTTTGGGTTCTTGTCGCTAGTAATAGATACCAGTTTTTGGTTGGCCTCACACTGAACTTCGGTGTGATTCAAATTGAGATAATTTGGAATGCTAAAAACGCTAAAGTACGCACCAAGGTTAGTTAATTTATATTCATCTTTATCAAAAACCATACGTCTTGTTGTTGAGTGCAAGCCATCAGCCCCAATAACCAAGTCATAATGTTCGGTCCTGCCATCTTTAAATTGAACTTCTACATCATCATCACTCTGTTTAATGCAGTCAATCAATTGATTGAAATGACAGGGAACACCTTCAATAGCATCTATCAGTATTTCAACTAAATCACCGCGGATAATTTCAACGTCTTCACCTTCCCTAAAGCAAAATCTTTCGCCTTTTTCTTCATGTAAAATATTACCTTCGGCGTCAACATACCGTCCAACCTCCACCTGGGTGCGCATATTGCATATTTTCTCATAGATACCCATTCTTTTAACAAGGTCAAGTGCAACACCTCGAACATCCAGTGCGTGCCCTCCTTTTCGTATATTGGAAAACTTTTCAATTAAAATAGGAGAAAAGCCAAATCTTTTTAACCAATAACAAACCGCGGGTCCAGCAATACCAGCACCTATTACGAGAATTTTATTTATAGCTGACATTGTTTAAACCTTAAATCTGGACTTTTGATAAGTGACAGGTTTTTTTACATATCGATATCTTGTGCATCATCCACCACCCGAAGAAAAAATAAGGACTTATGAAAACGGTCAAGCCTTCATAAGTCCTTGAGGAAAAAGAATCTGGGTGAGAGGATTCGAACCTCCGACCCCTTGCACCCCATGCAAGTGCGCTAGCCAAGCTGCGCTACACCCAGATGAAAATTAGACTTGACGAACCCTTCAAACTCAAGTTCAGACTTTTTGAATTCTTTCACAGCCATCTTTGCTGAATGCTCAATGATTTTTTCAAGTGGGTCCGTGGGGTCCACTTCAGCTGCTGCGATATCCACAGAAATAGAGGCTGTAAAGGCTGTTCCACCTCGTATCCCCTTCGCTCTAAAGTTTGCAAAAAGACCGTCCTTCTTCTTTGTGATATTGATAAAACGGATCACATTGTTGTGCATTAGATCTTTCATAACTTTAGCTCCAAAGATTGGAAAGTCATCATATTAGGCTATTTTAAGGTTGATGTAAAGATAAGATTCCTTGTAACCTCACATACCTTATGAACCTCAAAGAATATACCCTTTCCTATATCGAACACTCCTGGCAGCATGCTCTTGCGAAGGATCTGCATGACCCCTATTTTGATCAACTCATCCACTTTGTTGAAAGAGAACGGGCCGCTGGCATTCCCGTCTACCCCCCACGAGAGCAAGTTTTTAATGCCTTAGCTAAAACACCATTTGACAAGGTCAGAGTCGTTATTGTGGGTCAAGACCCCTACCATGGCCCCGGACAAGCTCACGGTCTTTGCTTCAGTGTCTCACACGGAGTTCGGCCACCCCCTTCACTGATCAACATTTTCAAAGAACTCAAAGAAGATGTAGGAATGCCAACCCCCTCACATGGTTGTCTCGAAGCGTGGGCCAACCAAGGGATTCTTCTCCTAAATGCGACTCTCACCGTTCGACAAGGAACCCCAATGTCCCATTACGGACAAGGGTGGGAACGATTTACCGACAGCATCATCGCCGAACTATGCCTTCGTAAAGATCCTGTTATCTTCGTCCTATGGGGCCGATCTGCCCAAGACAAATGTCGCCACGCCCTTAAACCGATCTACTCAAAAAGACATCCGTCTTGGTTTCTCATCATCCTTCTCCATTATCTGTGAGAGGTTTTTTCGGTTGTCGTCATTTTTCTAAAATTAATCAACAATTACAAGAATCGGCCAATCTCCTATTCAATGGGAATTACCACTACAATCTTAACGTATAGATGTTTAGCATGTTGTGGAAAACTTGATTGAACAAAATGATCAATTCATAGAGGATGCAGTCAGAGGATTCAATGAGAGGTATTTCATGGGCTCAGATAAGATCGTAAGGCATCCTTATAGATCTAAACAATCCAAAATATGTATCGCCGATTCTACATTGCAAATACAACTTGAAGAAGATGATAAGCAAACAAACACTCTCATTAAACTGCCCGATGATGAAACACTAGCTGTGAAAATCGATAACCTGAAAAAAAATTCAAAACAGAATAAAAATCTTTGATCTAAGTGGAAGCTTGTGTGGGGCGGCCATAATTTTGCCGAACTCCGCCACCACCTGGTCTTGCAACAGTATAACCGTTAGGAGCAGCAGTCCTTTTTTTCTTCTGGCAATTTCCCTCGTGGGGACGAGGATCTTCACCGTCTTTGAATTGACCATATACGCCAAAAACAAACTTCGTCGGACTTTGATTCACAGCTTTAGGTAATAACCTCTGACCAGACTCCTTATGAGGATTGTTAAATGTACTTTCATGCTTACGCTTCCGCTCTTGGACTGTCGTTGTTGTGTAACCTACATACTCTTTCAACTCAATAATGTGTCTGAAAAAATAAATCACATTTTCCTTACTTTCAACCCCCGGGGACGTAGCAACATGTTTCCGCCCCTTCACATCCACAACTACAGGATAGGTCTTCTCAGGTGTAATAGGCTCAATTAAGATGGAAGGAGATTCCAGGGTACTCATATTTAACTTATTACTTCCCCCACCCCCATAATTTTTATTGTACCCCGTTTCCACCGCATCATCTTCTATAATGCAGGACGTTTCTGCTTCATTGATATCTTCATCTTCTGCGACAATCTTGCGGATTCTAAAATAGAATTCTTCATAGCAGTTCCGTAAATCTTGGCTAAATTCAGTTTGTCCGCGTTCTTTTTCGGAATGATTAAGGGCATAAATATATCCACTTATTCTCCGTGACACCGTCATTTCTGTTTTACCGTCTAAAACCTTAACCCTTCCTTTCAGTGTCCTAACTATGCCATTTTCAATAGTGAATTCCCCCTTATCTTGCCCTTCACCAATTACCCTAAAAAATTGATAGATAACGCGTTTGATTTTACGGACGTCTGAATCTAAATTTAGCTTAAAATTCCCCCGAATATCGCGGTTAATTTTATAAACTCTATTTAATACGGGAGATTCATTATTTTCTGGCAATAAAGATCTTAGAGTATTGAGTAATAAAGGCTTATTTTCCTTAACCCTACAATAATTTTTCCTTTGAGATAACGATTCACCCGTATTTAAAATATCTGAGATAGAAAGAGGAGGTAATGATTGCATAATACTTATAATTAAAATTTTACATTAATTATATTCTATCAGCTTATTTTTTGTCAAATTTAAGAAATAATTAGTATTAATTAGTTGTCTTTACGAGAAATTTGTTAAAAGTTTATAATAAACTTAAGAAAGTTATAAATAATAGTGGGTATATGATTATTTCAGGGTTTATTTAGAAAGTAGTCCTATCACAGAGAGAGAGAATCCCATGATCGAAGAAAAGCAATTAAAGCAAATTTTTCGAGAACTGGTTGATCATGAATGGGTTCAAATGACCCTAGAAGGAACCCCTGTGACGATTAAAATTTTTGATAACGCTTCTAAACTCATGCTCGCGGCACCTGTTTATATGGGGACTAATTACATTCCCAAGGGAGTTCGCAAATCCATTAGCGAAACTGTCCCTTTTGATCATCATCATATCCGTACTTATATGCATATCATCGAGGAAGAATACCAAATTATTCTGCATTACCTCGGTCGCGTAGAAGACTTAAATAATCAACATTTCCAACATCTTCTAGAGGAATTTTGCAAGCTCGCTGAGGAATGGAGACTTCACCTGGATAATCGGGATAATAATGATCGCGTTTATGTCAGACAGTCGATTTGACCCGATTTTTCTTTAACTTAGCATAAAGTAAACAAAGCTCGTACATCATAATTAATGGGATCGCTACCATGAGCTGTGATAGAACGTCAGGTGGCGTGATCAAAGCGCCTACAATAAACGCACATACATAGAAAATTCTTCTATTTGTACGCATGGTTTGTGCGTTGATGTATCCCCAATAAACTAAGAATACTAAAAGAAGACCGCTTTCAAAAACAACAGCGTGGCCAAAAATTAATAAAAGACTGAACTCGAGATAGCTATTTAAGGACCATAAATTGATCCCTATTAAACTATTGTACTGGTAAAAATAGCTATTTGCGATCGGTAATGTGACAAAATAAGCAACCCCTCCCCCTAATCCAACGCAAACGATTGAACCAAATAAAAATGGTAATAGCAATCCCTTTTCCCCCTCTTGTAATCCGGGGATAACAAATTTGATCAAAGGAAAAGCCCAGAACGGGAAAGTAACAGTCAAACCTGTCCAAAAACTTACCTTAATAGCAGTCATAAATCCTTCAATCGGACTCAATAAAACTAATTTTGCGTCAGGCTGAACGACACGCAATGGATAAGTCAATAAATCGATGAGGTATTCCTGGAATAGGAAACAGATGACCATTCCAGAAAGAATGATGCAAACGATTTGAAGCAATGTTCGACGTAAATCTTCGAGATGATCCCAAAAGCGCGCTTGAAAATCGTCGTTTTCCAATTAACGCTTGTCCTCAGGGAATTTCACTTTTTCCTCGGGCTGGATTTCAACGGTTTCTACATTTTCTTCTTTTCCTTCACAAGCACGTTTAAATTCGCGAATCCCTTTCCCGAGATTTTTAGCAAATTCAGGCAGCCTTTTTCCCCCGAACAACACCAAAATAACAGCCAATATGACAATGAGCTCCCCTGTCCCTATCATGACGTTCTCCTCTTAAAAGATTTGTCAAATTGACAATACTGTAATCAAAATAAAAATTGTTGTGTAGGCAGACAGTGACAAAATAAATTTTAGAACTCTTAAGTCAAACCTTTCAGCACTTTTTTTAGTGTATCCAAGAGTGTTTCCAATTGATCTTTTTGATGAGTAGAAAGCTTTATTCGGGGCTTTTGAAGAACTTCCAAAGCTTTTGTAATCCCTTGGATGGCGGCGTCTCCGGCATTGAAACGACGCTTATCTTCTTCATGTAAAGGAAAAGATTCTCTAATCTGAGAAAGAAGAACGTTTTTAGTCTCCCCCGCAAAATTTTCTACAAATTTTCTTTTTTGATCCAAAGGCGCATCTCGAGCCGCCAATGTGTAGATAGCTTGCTTCGGCATAGCCTCAATTTTTGGCTTCAATGGAGCCGGCATTGCCATGTAAAAGTCATAATATTGCATCAAGTTGTAGGGAGTTTGCCTATTGCCATAGGCAGAAATCAACCAAGCCGTAAATGCTCCGTCCCGATATTTGGTGAGGATGGCATGTGCCTTTTTGATTCGCTCTCCATGCAAGATCGCCGCTTGATTGTTAATGGCTTTGACTTCTGATGTGATTGATACAAGTTGGTTGAAGTCCTGCTCAATATCTTTTGAACCGGTTCCCTTATACTCTTGCAACAGATCTTTCAAATTCTGTTTTTCGACAGCATTGAGTTCTGAAACACTAAACACACCCGCAAAACTAGTGAGATTGCCATTAGCGGATTTTTCCGCCATCGCAGCCATTTTTGGAGAAGAATCTCCTTTTTGCAGCCGCTTTTGAATCAGGGCATTGACGTTTGCCATTATGTAAATCCGCTTTACACCGGTTTCGCTCTTTTGAGCACTTCTTTAGTCAACGAAAGATAATCATCGGCAGCGCGGCTTTTGGGAGAGGTATCAAACAAAGGCTTACCTATAATTGAGGCCTCCGATACCGCGATATCGCGTCGAATTTTAGCGTTTAAAAGTTTATTTGGAAATGTCTTTTCAATCACATCCAGAAATACATCATTGCTCTTACCCCGTTGATTCCAGAAAGATAATACGACACCTAAAATATCTAAAGGATGGCGCCGGCCGATGCTTCCACAAACTGAGAGAGCCGCTCTAAACCTTTAACACTATAAAATTCAGGCGTTGCGCAGATCAAAGTATATTTGGATGCAATCAAAGCTGATTCCGTCAACCAGCACAAGGAAGGGGGGGTATCGATGATAATATAATCATATTTGTCATGAGGTAAAAGGTTGCGCAATTTTTCATGGGAGTATCGATCAGATGCTAAAGCGCCTGTCACTTCAACCCTCTCCAACCATGTATCTGCCGGAATCAAATCCAGCCCCTTAATGCCTGAAGTGAGAATCACCTCATCCATAGATTTTGTTCCTTGTAGAACAGGGGCTAAGCTATCGTTTTCATCAGGATCAAATCCTAAGCCAGCTGTCAAGTTTGCTTGAGCATCGAAGTCCACTAGAAGCACCTTCTTCTTGTGAAACTTCGTTAAAGCCGATCCAAGATGCAAAGCTGTTGAAGTCTTTGCCGTTCCCCCTTTAAAACTGCTGATCGCAATCGTGGCCATTTCAATACCTCATGTAGAATAGGGCGAGGTTAAGAGTCGTTCCTTCTTTTCTTTTATTAATGTGTCGACAAACATTGCTGGATTGACTTCTCCATGGACTACATTGTCCCGTGTACGAACATTGATCGTTTTATTTTCCACTTCTTTATCCCCCACGGTCAAAATGTAGTTGATTTGAGAGAGTTGAGCATTGCGCACCTTTTTGCTGACCGATTCATTAGAATCATCCACATCGGCATGTAGGCCGGCTTTGCGTAAAGTTTTCAATAGTTCGTTAGCATAATCATTATGCCTGTCGGCAACGGTCAAGATCCTAACCTGTTGCGGGCTTAACCACAATGGAAACTTGCCTGCAAAGTTTTCGATCAAGATGCCTAAAAAGCGTTCGATAGACCCAAAAATAGCTCTGTGAATCATCACAGGCCGATGTCTATTGCCGTCCTTGTCGGTGTAATGCAAATCAAACCGTTCAGGAAGCGCCATATCCAATTGGATTGTTCCACATTGCCACGTGCGGTTGATTGCGTCGCGGATATGAAAGTCGATTTTGGGTCCATAAAACGCCCCATCTCCCTCATTGATCCGATATTCACGCCCTGACTGATCCAAAGCACCTTTAAGGCCTATTGTCGCATTTTCCCATTCTTTATCGGATCCGATCGTATTTAATTGTGGCCGTGTTGATAATTCGAGATGATACTTCAAGCCAAACGTGGAATAGATCTCATGAGCCAAATTTAAGACATTCAAAATTTCACTTTGGATACCTTCTGGGTGCATGAATATATGAGCGTCATCTTGATGAAAACTGCGCACCCTGAAGAGTCCTGACAATGATCCTGAAGGTTCATAACGGTGGACGTTTCCGATTTCAGCAATTCTTAAAGGCAATTCCCGATAGCTGTGAACTTGGGAAGCATAATAGAGCATACACCCTGGACAGTTCATCGGCTTGATCGCGAAATCGCGATCTTCAATTTGGGAAGTGAACATGTTTTGTCGATAATTCTTCCAGTGACCTGAACGCTCCCAAAGATCTCTCACCATCATGGTGGGGGTTTTAATCTCGATATAGTCTTTAGCTGCCAAAGTTTCCCGCAAATAGGCAATCAACTCATTCCAAACAATCAGCCCCTTAGGATGAATGAAGGGCATTCCTGGAGCTTCTTCTTTTAAAGAAAATAAATCCAGCCTGGGTCCCAAAATTTTATGATCCCGTTTTTTTGCCTCTTCAACTTGTTGCAAATATTCTTTTAACTGCTTTTTGTCGGGATAAGAGGTGCCATAAATCCGCGTTAGCATCTCATTTCGTGAATCCCCATGCCAATAGGCCCCTGAGGTCTTCATCACTTTCAATGCCTTAATTTTTCCAAGATTGAACAAATGAGGACCCCGGCATAAGTCAAAAAATTCCCCTTGACGATATCCCGACAATAGAGAATCTTCAAAACTGTTGATCAGTTCACATTTGTACTTATTATTGGCAAACGTTTTTAACGCCTCTTCTTTATTTTTAAAGGCTTCCCGTTTACTAACGTAGTTCTCATTCACAATCTTCTGCATTTCTTGATCAATTTTTTCAAAATCTGCATCCGAAATCTGCAGATTGGCAAAATCGTAATAAAACCCATTTTCAATAGGTGGCCCGATGGTCGGCTTTGCTTCAGGCCAAAGCCTCAAAATCGCCTGAGCAAGAACGTGGGCTGAGGTATGCCAAAAAATCTCTTTCCCTTGAGGATCGTCAAAATTCCAAAGAATGACTTTATCACCATCCGTCAAAGGGCTTGCCAAATCCCGCGTCGTCCCGTTAATATTGGCCCCCAATGCTTGATGAGGACCTTTCAAATTTAAACGGTCTGCCAAATCCTTGGCAGTACTTCCTTCCGGAAGCTCCATTACGGAATTGTCTTTAAGTTTTATTTTTAACATATTCCTTCACCTTTCTTGAACTGAGCGCAAATATTACCTTATTTGCTAAATTTGCACAAAGATCCTATGCTGCTAGGTAACTAATTTTGAACTTTTTTAGGTGCATTTTGGATAACGAAAGTCCCGAGGAAACTTCTATTCCAGAATTGTCTGTTCCGATTGACGATCCTATATTTCTCACTTCCGTGTTCTCCAAATATTCTAAAAAACGGAAAACCACCTTTTCTAAATGCGCGGATAATATCAAACGTGTTTGTTATGAAGAATATGATGAGATCTCCCGCCGTGCAGATAAATCCCGAATCCAAGATAGCTGTTCCATAAGGAACGTAATGCGGACACGGCGGCTTGCAAATCTCCTTATTAATGATAAGGGAGATCTCAACATCAATTCCTTGCCCTCTTTAATTGATTGTTTTCAAGAAAGGCTGTATTCCCTAGGACCCGACCGTCAAAATGATGCTGAAAGGGAAAAACATATCATTCATGTCCTTAAAACCTTACACGATAATGTCCAACTTCAAAGACAACTTAAATCTATAAGTAAGCCCTATCAACACAGAATTGCCGAACAAATTATACGCGATACCCTTCAACTACCACGAAATACCTCTATTACCGATGCCCATGCTCGCCGCGCAGTACTATCTGCCTGGATGTGTTATCTTCGTCAAAACGTTGGTTCCTGCTTCGCCACAGCCCCTGCCATTATTGTCCATAATGAACAACCTGAAGTGTTGCTAAGCGACTTTAATGAAATCCTTGGCACAGGACGACTCAAAAGAACATTTGGTGGAGTAGAATATGCTGTGCCTTTAAGCCTTAGTTGGGGGGCGGGCGATCTCAAACGTCCAATTTTACTGATACAAGGGACTCATAGCGAATCTTCCCACATTGCCCTTTCTCCAGGAATGATCGCCGCTTTCCAATCGGTCCAAATGCTCGAACCCAAAGCAACATTGTCTCAAAAAATCACCAGATTAGAAGAATTATTACAAAAAATTCTACAACACTTAGATACGACACATGCATTGGAGTGGGTCACTCCCGAAGATCTTATTAAACAAGTGCTTTTGAAAGAACTCCAAATCACCCAAAAAGATTTGGATGAATATGCTCAAAGACCAAGAGCCATGATCCATGAAAGCCTGTTGATGAATGTTCCCAAAGCTTCCAAAAAGACAGGCGGCAAAGGAGAGGCATGCGGGACATTTTATGTCCTTTTAGAAATTGCAAAAAATGCTTTTAAAGCTATTGCAGATAATGCTCTTTTAAAAAGTTGGGAATTTACCCTTGCTTCGTTTGCTGAAACTAAGGCAGAATTCACCCGTTGGAACCTCTATTCAAGTTTAGGTCTAGCCAGTGATCAGAAAGGCGGAATTGGAGCTGCCCTTTATGATCAGATCAAAAATAAACTTGATCAAGCTAATAGAATCGTCATGGATCATCAAGGTGAGTATGAGCAAGTTTATGGACAACTCAAATTCATCGAAGGGCGACTCAAGACGGCTTCAACTGAGAAAGAGCTAAATTGGCTTCGCGTCGAATATCAAAGTCGCGCGCATGAGTTTTATATGCTTGAGGAAATACGCGACAAAGCCAATGCCAAAGCCCATAAATATGCCAATCTATTGAATGACATCATTAAAAAATTTGATTCATTGTTCCCAAAATTTTTTCAAGAAGTTTACGACGCAGATATGCGGGATGTCGTTTCTGGTCCCTATGATGATAGTCCAGCTGGATTCAGATTACTTTACAAACATGGTAGAAGCAATACTTCTCAATGGACTTTGATTAGAACTCCTCAGGAATATGTTGAGGCGCTTTCATCATTTTTTGTAGCCGTTGAACCAGAGCTGCGAGCCATGGAGGGATATGAAGTCGTGTCGAGCGATGTTTCCGATATCATCACCTCACTTGTCAATCATGTCAGGACGCAAGAATTTATCGAAACATCCTTCCATCGTATGGCGGCGGCCCGATAACGCCCCCATTATCAAAGATCCCCTTCAACACCTTGACCGCATTGAGAAAAAGCCTTGGGCTTACACATCGGGCGGAGGAATGGATAGCCTAGTTAGCTGTTATTTTTGCCTCGGTCAAAAGCCCGCACAAGTTTCAAGATGGGTAGAAAATGAAGTAGAATTACTTGTGTTTTTTATTGATACACTCAAACAAATGTCCTACAGGTTATTGGAGGAGTATGTTCAACAGCCTGAAAAATCGATGCTCATGTATTCTCCAACCCATGCATTTCTCCTTAAACCAGGCATAAGCCCTCTTAAGGAGTCTTGGCAAACCGAAAGATACACATACACATGGGTCAGAGATGAATATATTAAACCCGCTGAGATTTTTTGGGAATCGATGCTAGTTGAAGAAGAAGGTCTCCAATACTTGATTCAACTAATGGTTGAAAAAGTCCCGGTTAACTTTAAACCCCGCTTTAAGGCAGTTTTTGCCCATCCCCATGGAAAAATGACCCCGGCCGAATTTAGGTTTTTCCTTATTGACACCATGGAACATGATCGCGGTCTAAAATATGGTCGACAAATCGTTCTTCATCCTGATGAAATCGATTCAATCCTCTATCAATCCCTACCACTGATCCCAAGACAAGAACTGTACAGTAAAGTCAATCAAATTTTTGACAAAATCCCTGAAATTAATCCCGATTTACATGCTCTAATTCAAAGCCGATTGGATGAATTAACCAATTCGTTGCCAATCACAAATTGGATACCATCAAAAGGACTTTTTGAGATTTGCGAGGCCCTTATTATTATGACAACGCAATCCACTTCGACAGCATTTAATTATCCCCAAGCAATTCTCCAAGCTGCTCGCACTCTTAAGCTCGCTCCCCCTACACCCATTCTTTTTGCAGATACCAATTGGGTAAGGGAAATGTTCGCTTTCTTAGTCAGTCCTGGCACAGGGCGGCTTGAACTATGGCGTGTCAATGCACTCGGTTCAAATGGATATCCTATGTCTATGTGGAAAGAATGGCTGAATGGATCCCGAAAAGATATTCCTTGGGGTGTTTATACCCGTCCCTTCGAATACAAGAAGGCAGTCAAACCCATTCGATAAATTTAAATTACTGAAATTGAGTTAGATGTATTAGTGTCTTAAAAAAATAAAAATCATTTTAAAAAAGTTTAGAAGCGGAAACTGTTGACTTTTAGTGATTGAACATTTAAACATGTATGCGATTCTGCCAAAAGAATATGTATTTCTTGATGCGCAGAGGTTTGAAATTAAAACGCCCCCCTTGAAGACCTACTATCTATCTGCGTCGTTACTCGCTCAAAAGATGACTGAGTCTTTGACGAAGGTTTGCAGCATAAGGGACGCAATTTAACACAAAACGTGAAGCAACAACCAAATGGAGAATAATATGAGGTTTCTGAGGTATTTGTTGCCATTAATGATGGTTTTGGCACTTACTACAACACCTGCTTTTGCCGCTCCTAGAGATAGGGACGATCAGTCAGATTTTGACAAAGATTTGAATGAAAGAGATATCGATGCCTTGGTGCAGTACCTAAAATCCAGACGTATTGACGACTATGGCGACAAAGATATGAATCTCACCGTCAGCGGCGATGTTCGTTCAGAATGGCGTCATATGATCGAACGGCAAGATGGGCGTAATCTTCGAGGTGGCAGTGCTGTAAACCGTTTTGGAGTGCCTATTTCCCGTAATGACTTCGATATCGAATTCAACCTCCGTTTTGATTATGTTTTAGACCGCAGCTGGGCAGTTGTACAGGTTCAATTTGACAATGCTGCTGGGATTGAACCTAGCGATTGCGATTGTGGAGAGACCTTTGAAGAACTTGTTAAGCGCCATAAAAAAGCCACGGTCAATTATTGGGGCGAAGGTGGGAGCGGAGCCTGCGACAGAATCTGCTTGAAAAGAGCTTATATGGGCTACACCATATTTGATACAGAATGTGGACGCTTTGATGTCGAACTTGGCCGGCGCAAGCTTTATGATGTATTTGATTCAAAAGCTCAATTTTTGAGTCGGTTTGATGGAATTTTGCTCCGTTATATGGGTTCTTGGGAATGTGTTGCTGATTGGTATTTCAAACTTGCAGGATTCCTTGTAGACGAAAAGGTGAACGATTTTTCTTGGGTTACGGAAGTTGGTTTTCTCAATATTTGTGATCTTGGGATCGACTTCAAGTATTCGTATATTGATTGGGTAAAAAATGGGCGCAACCGTTGCGGTACAAGAAATCCGTTGGGATTACAATTCCGTGTATCTCAGTGGACGGGATATTATCATTTCAATCCGGATATCCTTATGAGGCCTGCGCAGTTGTATGGAGCCTTTTTGATCAATACAGCCGCAAAGAAAACTATTCTCACACATCACACAAAAGCAAATATTGGCTGGTATGCGGGTCTTAAAATTGGTGAGGTATTGAAGGAAGGCGATTGGGCGCTAGACATCATGTATCAGTACTTGGAAGCTCAAGCAGTACCTGATTTTGATGTTTCCGGTTTAGACAGAGGAAATGTATTAGATGAGTGTTTCACTTCGGCAACATTTATCCCTACGACAGTGCATGGGGAAAATAGTGGTTACTTTATTTTCCTACGTAGAGGAAATGCTAACTACAGAGGTTGGAGAATTGAAGGGCTTTATGCTTTGACAGACAACCTGACATTGAACCCACAAATCGAATGGGACAGTCCTGCTAATAGACACATCGGCGGACAACACTTCTTCTCCAAGTATGAGCTAGAAGTCATCTACGCCTGGTAAAATAAGCGCTCTTATAACCTCCAATGGAGTAAAGACTCCACTGGGGGGCTTCCTAATTAAACAGGACTGAAGGAAAAAGCGATAGGAAAGCAGTCTATAATATCGGAAGCTACCATGCAATAAGGTGTTAGTTCCTCTGAAGCATGTTCACCGGCCAAGCCATGGATGTAAACACCAAGCATTGCAGCATCGGAAGGCTGTAAACCCTGGGCTAATAAAGCTGCTAAAAGACCAGTAAGGACATCTCCTGATCCGGCGGTCGCCATACCAGGATCTCCTGTGGGATTCACCTTAATCGTATCATCGTTGTCAAAAATAAATGTTGGACCCCCTTTCAAAACTAAAACAATTTCGTTCTTTTGAGCGTACTCTTGGCATTTTTTAAGGTAATCCATCGTAATTTTTTTGGGAGTCTCTTCATTAAAAAGACGCGCCATCTCCCCGGTATGCGGGGTCAATATTGCACCTTTGGGGATTGGTAAATTAAATTCTGCGATCAATGTTAATGCATCTGCGTCAATCACCATCGGCTTATCTAACTTAGGTAACACTTCTTTCAGCAAATCTCTCATCTTTGTATCGCGACCAATTCCCGGTCCAATAAATGTCGCTTTAGCCATATTCAGAAGATTGATCACATCCTCTCCTTCAGAAAACTGATAAGCTATTTTGATCAATTCGGGAGGACTTGCTGATAATTCGGCCTGCATCCCCTCAGGATGCAATATCCTCACAATCCCTGCGCCGCCTCTTAAAGCTGCAGTGCCTGCCAATATTGAAGCTCCAGGCATTCCAGGCGAACCCGACAAGCCGATCACATGGCCGGCTTGGTATTTATTGCGGCTTCGTTTGATTGGGGGGAGAAGCATCACCATTTTATCGGGAGAAAGCATGATGAGGTCGGGTGCTACATCCTCGATATATTCTTCAGGTAGGCCAAAATCGACTCCCCGTAATTTTCCGATATAATCCCATCCACCATTAATGAAGAAACCCGTTTTTGGTAAACTTAAGAAAGCAGTTTCTTGAGCAAGAATAGCTAACCCATTTTCAAGCCCCTTTTCTCCACTTAATCCTGAAGGGATGTCTACAGAGATGATGGGTAAACCCGTAAAATTTGCATGTTGAATTACTGTTGCGTAAGGTTCATCGACACGACCTTTAAAACCTGTTCCGAATATTCCATCAATAACAAGCCCATTGATTGGCCAGTTGATTTGATCTGCGAACTGGATTTCGTGAATCCGACCACCTTCGTGAGAAAACCGTTCCGCATTTTTTTGGCATAGATGACTGCAAGAATTAAAAGGGACAAGCTGATAGGCATCAACTTGATAATCGAGATGCAAAAGGTGGATACCCGCTACGTAGGCATCTCCAGCATTATTTCCTTTCCCGCAAAGGAGGATGACATGACGATCGACCCCATAATTTTCTACAAAATCATGTGCGATAAGGGCGACGCCGCTGCCTGCCTCTTCCATGAAATCTTCTTCGGAAAACCCATCCTTATAGGCTAAAGACTCAATATGAGCCATTGTTTGCGAAGAGACCACTTTCATATCACTACCTTTTTGTATGAGGGCTAATACGTTATAAGTGTTCCTCTTTAATCGTACGTTGCATTAATGCTTTTACAGCGTCTATGGGACTCATGTGTCCATAAATGATTGCGTTTACGGTTTCGGCGATAGGCATAGGAATGCCACACTGCTTGCTTAATTGCAAGGCTGAGACGCAAGTGTATGCTCCTTCGACGACCATGCTGATTTTCTTAAGAGCTTCTTCGGGGGAGGTTTCTTGGCCTAGCAAGTATCCGAACCGATAGTTACGGCTGATTAAGGAGCTGCAGGTTAGACATAGATCTCCAAGCCCAGAAAGTCCATTAAGCGTTTCTTCTTTGCAACCCCTAGCACTAGACAGTTTTCGAATTTCGTGCAAACCTCGGGTCATTAAAGCGGCTTTGGAGCTATAACCCAAAGCAAGACCATCTGATATTCCGCAGGCTATGGCGATGATATTTTTTAGAGCACCTCCATAGGCGACGCCGAGCATATCGGAATTGGGGTAGACGCGGAATGTTGAGGTAGTAAAGAGTTCACAGATATCCATCATGGTTGAGTAATCGAAGGCTGAGCCGACGACTGAGGTTGGGAGACCGCGAATGACTTCTTGAGCGAAGCTAGGGCCACTGATTGTGCCGACTTTATGGCGGTGTGAATCTCCGAGAGTTTGCAATACGACTTCGGGGAGAATGAGGCCGGTATTTTGTTCGATCCCTTTGGAAGTGATGACGATCGGGCAATCGGGCATTTTAAGAGTTTTGAGGGATAGGAAGACTTCTCTAAGGCCGGCAGAGGTTACAGATTCGATGATGAAGTCGGCATTACGAATACATTCGGCGAGATCAGTGGTGAAAGACATGTTGGGGCGCGGCGGATGTCCGGAGAGGAAGGGATGATCTTGATCAGAGTTTAGTCGTTCGGCGAGTTCAGGTTTGTTGGTCCAGGAGATGACTTCGAAACCTTTGGAAGCTAGGAGTGAGGCAAGGCAGAAACCCCAGACGCCTGCTCCCAAGTAGGCGATGCGCATGGTAAAACCTTGTGTATGACAGAATTAAACCTAGTCTACCATAAGAGGTAATTCTGCGGCCAAATTTCTTAATCTTTTGATGCTTAAATAAATACAAATTTATTTTTCAGATGACGGAGGAATTCCTTCCGATTCTCGAATATTTTTAGCTTTGATGTTGTCAAGTTTTAGATCGTCTTTTTTGTGATGCTTATCGATCGTCCGTTTTTCAGTATCTTTTCGTTCTTTTACTTCTTTTTTATGTCCTTCTTGGTGTTTAGCATTCAACGTTGCGGCTTTTTCAATAATTTTCGATTTAAAGTCAGTTACATTTTCACTGGGTTTGCCCAATTTTTCCTCTTTTTTACCATCTTTAGTAACTTCGTGCACATTCCTAGTTGTAATACCTTTTCCCTTAATGCCTTGAGACAACAATGATTCTCTCATTTTCTCAGCTTCCGCTTCGGCTTGCGTATGTTCCTTTGCGGTTTCATTCATCGCCGCCTGCATCATCAACACTTTCCTTGCTTCTTTATATATTTTTAAATAGTTATTAAAAGCTGTTGTAAGTACTTTTTCTTCTTCTTGAGACATTTTGTCTATGTGGATATCACTCCCTTTGACAATTGCTTTTTGTCCTTCAGCTTTAAGTTTAAGTTTTATGTTTTCAAGATCTTCAGGTTTAATGTTTTGCATTAAACTATCAGGAGCTAAAACTTGATTTTTCTTTGTTTGACGATCATGGACAATCTTAAACGGCACAATTTTCTTGAGATTTGGCTTTCCTTTCAATTCATTTTCTACCTGCTTTTCTACAGCATTACTCATGGGCTTTAATGTAATATCTGACATTTTCCCATCTTGAATATTATATGATGCAAAAAAGTCCAAAGCCACCTTATGACAATTAGTATCTATTTTTTGATTTTTCGATTCTAATTCCTTTTCAATCAATATATTAACAAGGTTTTGGAATGATGAAAATTTGTCTAGATAATGATCAAACGGTTGCGTGGTCATAAAATTTATCCTTTTCTTGGCTATTAAAATTAAGAAAGAGATATAAATTAATAATAATTGTTTTTATTTAAAGATGTCAAATCTAATAGAATTTTACGAATTTGATGGGGCTTTCTTAAAAATAGATTACGTAATGCGAGATTTTACTTTCTCAAGTTAAAGCAAGAATATCTAAAACAAGATTCTAACTGTAAAGAAGCATTATCATTGATTACCGAATAGTATAGCCTGCAATGAAAGAGTCTAGATCTGTCAATAAGTGCAATTTATTTCTTAAAATCATCTGTTAATAAATTATAGAGCTTCGTACTTGCAAGTCAGTACTTTTGATATGAGATTCTTTCTTTAAATTACCAAGAGCATTTAAAATAATGGCATAATGTAAATCACTTATAGGATTAAAAACATTCTGATTCATTTCTATATAAGATATCTTAGCGGTTGGATCCGGAATTTTAACTGCGACAGGTTTAAGGTTGGGAACATCTGTTCTAGTCACAAAGTCTTTAATTTTTTCATATACAGATTTATGAACTAAGGCATTCGCGCCTTGTCCTCCTTGTACTATAATAATGCGGAATTCTTTAGCAACGTTGAATATCTTTTCAATTGACCACGATGAGTCAATTGGTTCAATAGAAATAGCCTTAGGAATTCTAAGAGTTTGTGTTGTGATTGGATCTTCAGATAAACAAAATATATACCAAGGTGTTTTTTTACCATTAGATGAAGTCAATACTTGTCCCGCAGTTTTGAACCTAGTAGAAACAGGGGTCTCTGTTTTTTCTAAATATAGATTAATGGATAAATATTCTGGTTTATCGACAACAAAATTTGAACCCACTAACATAACATTCCCTATTTTTTAAAATAATTACTAAAATAATATCATTTAATACTTAAGTAGTCAAGGAAAAAAGTCTCGAAAAAAGTCTAAAATGACTGAAAAAAACATAATCACATAATAAAAACAATTAAAAATGATTAGGCATCGGTATTTCAACTAGGCTTTAACTATACTTTTCTTTAACTATACTTTTTCCATAGGTTATCAGTCATTGCTCATCTTCATTACCTTCATTTGCTTTAGCGGCCATAAACGCGGGAATCTTTTACCATTTACAGAAATTTTTACATCATTGAAGGGACCGTTTTGAACATACTTAACAAATTCGCAGTGTTTCCATAAGGATGCTCGCTTTCTTATAAAAAAAGAAAAAATGATAAAATTCATCACAGCTTTGTGCCATAAGCAGCTCTGCAGTAAAATCCATGACCTAGTATCATAGATTGATAAGACTTTGAATCAAAAGTATGGCCGAGAAAAGGCGGGTCAGTTGGAGGTAGGAATCCGATGTTACATTCATGCGTATATAAACCGTACAAGATGCCGAAGAAGTTCGCAACGAATGGAATAGGATCGCTTAAGTTGATGTAATTTACTGCCGATGCAAAATAACCGTTCGGAATCATTCTTGCAGATCCGAAAGTAAAAACCCTTGTCGAATCGAGGTGAGCTTTTGATAAGGATTTCATCGCATCATATACAATTTCACCACCTTGACTAAATGCATATAGCGTCTTTGGTACATCTACACCATATTGTTCGTCAACCATATTAAACGCTTCATGAAGTGATGCAACCGAATGAGTTAGAATTCCAAATTTTTGAAATAGAGTTTCTCCGACATCCGTCACCAGTCCATGTGTAGCATTTGAAACAAAAAAAACTTCAACCCCATCATGAGCCTCAGATACCATCTTCGCATGATTTAGCATTGTGTCAAAATCAGTTAAAATTCCACAAACCATAATAAGAACATGTGGAATTGTGTAACTATTCTTTGCATGAAGGAGATTTGCACCCGAATGGTCCTCGTGGCGCGAACAAGTGTAACCTAAGTTGCCGCCTGAAATAATATAACCAAGATATGTAAACGGGTCCTTGATGAAAGGGGGAAGCATGTGATAGGCAAAATTTTTGATGGCCATCCCAAAGCCATGAATTAACCCCGAGGCAAAATTGTAAGCCGATTGGGCAATGTGCGTCAAACCACGAGACAAAGAAGAAAGAGCCTCCTCACAGGAGAGCCCATAAGGATCAATATGGGTCAATGGAGAATTCATTAGATACGCATATAAATTTGGACTCCCTGCCGAATACCCCAACGGATCCATCGTCGTCCACCTCCCCAACAGCGGATCATAATATCGCCTCCCAAAATGCACCAGCCCCGTCTCTTCATCCACCCTCTTACTCATATACCGCCATGGATTTATTGATCCTCCAATCGAATCGTAACGCGTTTCTACACCAAAGGCATCATATCGATAGGTCTCAACAGCATTGCCATCCCTATCCAATAAGGTCGCCACATTGCCACTGTGATCATAAATTGGAACGTAAATATTCCCTTCTAACTCAAATGCAACCGCAGCTCCTATCTCTCCTCCTAATCCAGCTCCCAATACCCTCAACTGACTCAACCCACCTCCCTCATCCACCGCCCCAATTTCACACATGCCCTGATATAGATAACAAATACTCTTAGCAAAATTCCCATCATTCATAAAAAAATCTTTTCTAATTCGTCGATCAGACTCGTCATAAACATATCGAACCAAAGAATTTCCTTGACGCACCGTAGTGAGCCTGTCTAAAGCATCATACTCATACTCAATCGCAAAAAGGTAGTTGCTCTTTCTAATAAGATTGCCGTTTAGATCGTATTTATAATCAAAAAAAGGGGTATGAATTAATTGATTTAAGTCATTAATCACATTTGCCTGCGTATCTATCCTAACTCTATTATACAAGGAATCATAGACGTATGTATGCTCCTGAACACCTTTTTCATAAATGAGTTGATTCAAAGAGTCATACTTGTAACTATTCTGACTCGTGTCAACGCGATCCTGAATAGTTGTGTTCAACAGATTGCCAACATCATCATAATCATCCACGCTTTCCGACCAATCATGATGGATGATCGATAAATACCGTCCCTGTATATCATACTTATAATCAACATGACCCGCTGCCCCCAAAAGCCTTTCAGAGTTAACTCTACCAGATAGATCATAAGTATATTCATGGTCATAGTTCTGTTGGCCACTTCTTAAGACTTTACCCAAATGAATACCGTCATAGACATAGCTTGTACTGGTGCCATCAGGATAAACACATTTTGTAATCCGACCCAAACGATCATACTCATAACCCATAGAAAGTCCGTTTGAAAGCTCTTCAGTTGACCAGGCGATGTTGCGGGTCAATACCGTCTTCTAGAAACCATGTTGTTCACTAAATCCACAACCATCACAGGCAAACACGTGCCATCATAAGTATATTGATAATGGATTGTACCATCCGTCGATTCCAAATTGAGTCACAGTTCCAAATGTGTTGTAGGTGTATATCAGCTTTACCCCATTAGCTTTTATGAGGAGTTTGAATTTGTCCCATAGCATCGTAAATATAACGGCTTTCTTTCTGCTCAGCAGTATCTACTGCTTCAATTAGGGCTACAACGCGATTTAAAGCGTCATATTCCCATTTCGTTGTTATCTCTCTATCAATTTTACCTTCCCTATAAACACTTTCGACCTTTCTGCATAAGTTTCCCGACTGATCGTAAAATTGATCAAATTTTTGTAACTCTTCTCCAATCGGACTTTTTCGTATTACTGTCTTTAGCCTTCCCAAGGAATCATGAATGGTAATAACCCTTCCTCCAATTGGGTCGATCTTTTCTGTACGTAATACAAGTTGATTGTGTTCATTGCAGTGATTGTAATAGTAGAAAACGTGTTCTCCCTACCCTGTGGATCTATATGTTTTGTAGGTTGTCCCAAAGCATTGTATTCGGTAGAGGTTACCGAGATCCCTTCATCCGTATGCACAGCCTCTCTCACTTTGTTGTCATAGATGTCATAGCCGTATTCTACCTTGGATTGTATGTGTCCGGAGGAATCTTCGACCCACTTCATCACAACTCGGTCTACATAATCATATAGGTAGCATTCCGCAATGTAATTTGTTTCGTCAACATACATCTCAACCCTATTGAGACGCCCTAATGCATCGTAATGATTAACCGTGAGTGAATCTCCTTTGATAATTTCAACTTGTCTGCCCGCACTATCATAAACGTAACTGGTTTGCATTCCCTCAGAATCAATCTCTTGGATTAGATGAAAAGCATTATATTGGTATTCATGCATTCTTAATGATGTTCCGTTAAGATCTTTCATTTCTTCTTTAATAAGGCGTCCAAGAAAATCATATTCGTAAAACACCTGTGAGTGATCTTTTTCCTCTTTAACAATGAGCAATCCATCTTCAGAATATTTGTTTTTTAACGTTGTTCCATCCGGATAACGGATGTCATAGGGTTGCCCTCTCAAAGTATATTTAGTGGCCGTTTGATAATTTCGGGGATCTGTCAACTTAATAGGTTGTCCAAGTGTGTTATACTGGGCGGTGGATTTTGGGGTTTCTAGTTGATTTTGTAATCCAGCAACCAGTGGAAGTTGTGTTTCTACGATTCTTCCAAATTCATCGTAGATGTATTTGCTTGTATTGCCAAAGGGGTTGGTACTACTCGTTTTTTGTCCCTTTAAGTCATACGTGAAGGTCGTAGATTGATCGATTCCAGAAGCGTGGTGTATCGTTTTAATAAGCCTGTTGGCATAGTCGTAAAGATATTCTTTTGTATTTTCCGTTGAATAAAGTTGTTCGAATACGAGATTACCGTTGAGATCATAGCTTCGTTCAATCTTTCTGCCTATTGGATCTGTTTCAGAAACAATTTTACCTTGTTTATTGTACTGCCAGTAGAGGCTATAAACATAAAGATCGTTAGAGTCATAGTGATCCTGTTGAATAAGATGGCCTTCGTGTGTGTAATGATTTTTGACATGCTTAAACAACAGTTTGTTGCCGGTTTTAAGGTTTAAATAATATTCGCATACCTCTTCAGGAAGTCCGATGGTGCCTGTTTTTGTGGGGGAGATGATTTTAATCCTTCTTTCAGTCACACCTTCAAGATTTTGAATTTGTTCATTCGAACCGTCATCAACAATTTCTCCAATGAGAACGTTGTTCTGATCGTATTTGTAAAATTGTCGGATCCGAATGAGATCTTTGTCCGAAGTAAACCGTTTAGCAAACAGATTTTTGCCTTTAAGGTATTGATACGAAACAGTTTTGCGGGATTCAATTTCTTTAAGTAGTAGATTTCTTCCGTCATTGGAGTATTCAAAACGTTTAACTTCTTTATCCGATCTGTTGGTCCAATGTTCAAGATTCATTAATCGTAGCACATTGACATTGAGGGGCTGAAGTTTGACCTCTTTTCCCGTAAGATTTCCGTAAGTTGTTTCTTGAATAATGTTTCCAAATGAATCGTAAATATATCCTTTAAGAAGGATTGGGTAATCTTGTGAA
Organism: Parachlamydiales bacterium; assembly: GCA_963709145.1. Classification (GTDB taxonomy): domain Bacteria; phylum Chlamydiota; class Chlamydiia; order Chlamydiales; family Parachlamydiaceae; genus JBDHQB01. The sequence continues at coordinate 45,636 of CAVPVT010000076.1, read as the reverse complement.
TCCATTAAGAAACGCATGGAAAGTTTGCCTCCTTTGCTGTTCCCCGCATCCCATACCAATTCTTCAGTGCTATATAGGCGATCGTCCTTGTTGTACTTAATAATTTTATCGAGTCTTTTTTCTTTGTTATATTTGTAAGTAGTTTTGATATCTAACGGATCATAAACGTGTGTTGAACCACTGTGGGTGTGGATATCATAATAAAATCTATAACAGGTGATTTCTTCTGACCCGATTCCAACGGGAGCTTTAAGCTTGGAAACTCGTCTTATTCTGGGATCATCGTTGTGTCTGATCGTAACCGTTTCATCAGCTTGATGATTGTTCCCCATTTTATAGTAATCTATATTGAGAAAACGTCCATCCGGAAGTCTTTTTTGAATGAGTTGACGATCGGCTATCTCTTTGTCATTTGAATATTGATAATGCTCTGTATAACCCCCATCTGCGTGAAATGTTTTAAGAGCATAGTAAAGTTTTTTATTGTGCCTATGAAGATCGAATAGATATTCTCCAATATTGCCATTACTAGATGCTATTGTGACTTTATCTTTTTGATCGTTATATAAGAGTTTGAACGAGCTGAGACAGTCCCCAGTTGAATTGACTAGGTCGGTTTTTGCTAATCGATGTTCATTATCATAACTGTACTTAATTTGATTGCCATCAGGAAGGGTTTCTTGAACAAGGCTGAATGTGTTTTGATTCTTATATTTTTTGAATGCGTAGGTTGTTCCATCTCCTTTGCGCAAAAAGCAATAATTTTGCAAAGTCCAGCGGGCATAAATCATCTTCAGATTATTTATGTTATATTTGCCACTCATGCTTCCTAAATGGGCCAAGCCTTTCTTGTATTCATTCGCCTTTATCATTAGGCAAACATCATGCCGTGTGCTTTCTGGACCGGAAAATGATAGAGAAATTCCCGAAGGCCCACTCCACACGCCACAATACTCTTTACCAGGATTGGGTTCCCAAATCTTGTGGTCGATCTGATTTTTTGTTATGTACACACTGCCTTCATGATTGTGTTTCCAAGATGAAAATGGTTTTTCACCCAATCCTGAAGCACTGCAATAGGTTCGACCAAATGTGATTAATTCAGGTCCTAGAATTGCCATGTCATTTGTTTTGTGGATGAATGAGCCTGAAATTACATTGACACACCCTCCAACAACTGTTGATGGTTCTCCATCATATTCAGCAAGTGAATTATGAACCGTTTCTGTTGAAGATGGTGATGTGGAAAGCTCTGGAAGATCCTCATCAAAAAACTCAGGCAAGGGTTCTTCAATTGATTGTGGAGTCTGGAAAAGGCTCTCTCCTATTGAAGTTAAGTCAAGAGCTTGAATTCTAGAGATGACCAATAATATTAGAGTCGAGAAGTGTATTACGCGCATAAATCACCAAAGTTTTGTGTAAAAGAAAGTGGTTTATAGGGTTTTGTCATCCACAAGTCAAGCGGCTTTTCTTTAGGCTAAATGTGAGTCAGGATTATTAAAAACTCGACTTTTGATGGCAGCTTAAATGGCAAAATGAAAAGTAATAATTCTAATCTTCCTAGGGATAGCAAAAAATGTGAAATTTTTTTCGGTTTTGGCTTGACATTCTCAAAACGCTCGGTTAAGGTGTCGATGCATTTCAAATTAAGCCACTTAAACAGTGCTTGCGCGTACTACTAAAGAGAGATCTAAAAACTATAAAGGGGGCCTCAAATGAATCCAGAAACTGACGACAAAAGTGTACGAGGGACTAGAGAATCCCTAGAACAGTGGAAAACCAGGGCAGATAAATTATCAAATCAACCATCTAAGATTCCAGTATCGCTTTTAAAAGCTGTTTTTCTTGACGAGGACCACGTGATATGGAATTTGAACTACAAAGCTTATCAGAAGGCTTGGCAAGAGGCGAGCCTTCATGCAGAAAAGAACGTTAGAACACCTGAAAAGGGAGTGTAGTGTTCTTTGATAGGGGTTAAAGGTGCCTATGTGATCGCAAGCTAGGTAGCCAAAAACAAAACTTAAATGTAAATGCCACGTGACTAAAACATCGGCTAGTTTGGTTTACGATTGTGTGGGCACCTTTAACCCCTATTTTATTAATGGCAAAAAGAAACTATGGAGAGTGATCAAGGTATCGGTGTAAACAATGAATAAAGTCTACATATATAGACACAAGACGTATTGTGAGGGGCCTGTGACGTTATTACGATGTGGATCTTTAGGATTTTGTTTGCGCCGATACCTGATTTTCTCTCTAATTTATTAACGGATGACTTTGAATCTCGGCAGGGTCTTCGTGTTCTGAAATGGGGTGGCTTAAAACCATCCCGTTTCAGAGTTTTGTGATGAAGCCTCTCAAGGCTCGATGTAGGATGAATTGGGTGGAATTTTACCTTTCCAATCCTTCAAAATTTCAGATGTTGGATAATAGAATTTCTGTGAGAGTTCGAAAGCAAATTTTGGGGCTGGTAGTCCTGTGATATTTTCTAACGTTGCTTTGTCTTTCTTACAGAGTGCAGCAGCTACATTTGTGGGGTTTCCTTCCCCTTCTGCACTTTTTAAAGGGGCAAAACATGTTTCTCGTGGGGCCATTAACGCTGCCACTTTTTGCGCAAAAGGAAGTATATCAAAAATAAAGCGTTCATATTTATAAGCATTGGGTTTAAGTGTTATTTTTTTGTTTTCTTGAATTGCAAGGGCTTTCGCAGGTTTTAAGGCAAAGTGTAATGGGAGTTCTTTTTGAGTCGCGATCTGTTGGACAAATTCCATGTTCATACAAAATAGGCTAATATTGGCACAGTGGTGTTTCAAAATGCCTATATCATTTTTGGCGTATCTTTCATCGGTTGGGATTTCAGTATATTCAATGACCTGAACTTTACTTAAGTCACCGAATAACAGGCCGACTTTTTCATCAGGATCTGTTTTTAATGTGCATTTGATCGTAATGTCGGCACCACAGCGGTAATGAAAGCCAAGAAGTTCATTGTCGTAAGGGTCTGCTAGAGGATTGTCGATCAAAACAAAATTCACAAAACGGATATCATTGGCATACCAGCGCTCCCAAATCCCTGAATAAAAAAATTGGTCAAGGGAAGACCCATTGCCATCAGGGCCTTCAGCAATCTTATGGGGAGTTTCCAAAAAGAGGTTACCATTCATATCTAGAAATGGGAGATTATTTTGTGGAAAGAAGTCGATTTGTTTCGGATTGAGCCCGAAGTATTTATTTTCTTTGAAGTAGTGCTGCGTTTGTTCGTGATTGGCTTTGGAGGTCATGATGGCAAGTTTAAGGGGCATACCGGCCCGTTCACTGGCAGCCAAAGTTTTTTCGGCAAAAAGTTGAAAGAGGGTTTTGTGTTTGATAGCAGAAATAGGAAATAGTCCTTTAGGACCCTCAAAATTAAGACGAGTGCCTTGACCTCCGGCGACTATCAGACAGCCTAGGCAACCATCTGAGATTATTTTTTGTCCCAAAATCGGATCTTCTACATTTCCACTTTGTACGTAATCGGTGAACGGTTTAAATTCGGAATGGGTTTTAGGCTTTGTGTGGATGAGTTTTTGTTGTTTCCAGAATGTGTCAATATCCAAGGCTTCGATATCATGAGAGATTATTTTTTTTTCGTCTGGAGATAGAAATTCCCAGTATGTGAGGAGTTGCTCTTGTTCGATACCCTTCAGTTTTTGTAGAAGAGCTTTTTTATCCACAACTTTCCCTTTAGGGGCTTTTGGACTCGTTGTAAGAGTTTATAAGTTTTTCCAAATCTTTATACACTTCGCTCACTTCAATCCGGGTCATGCAGCGGAAATCGATGGGACATGTTTTTAAATAACATGGGGAACATTCGACATGTTTATGGATAACGAGTCCTCCGTTATAGGGACCTGTTTTCACTTCACTGGTGGATCCAAAGAGAGCAAGAAGGGGGACATTTAGAGCTGATGCAATATGCATCGGGCCACTGTCGTTGGTCAGAATGAGGGAACAGTTTTTAATCAGGGCCATCAATTCTCTAAGAGTGGTGCGGCCAGCCAGGTTGATAACTCTTTCAGGCATCCCTTTGCAGATTTCCTGGACAAGCGGCGCTCCGGTGTTATCTCCAAAATAGAGGATGTAGATGTTGGGATTCTCCATTAATTTGTGAGTAATCTCTCTAAACCTATCTGGAAGCCAACATTTGGCCGATCCATAAGCGGCTCCTGGGTTTATCCCAACAACGATCGTCTCTGGCTTTACACCATAAGTTGCCAGAAGATCTTTAGCGGCAGCGGATTCTTCAGGTGTGACGTATAGGCGGGGAGGTGTTGATGAAACAGGAATGCCCAAAGGACCCAGCATCATTTTATAAGTAATGACGAGGTGTTGTTGTTCTTTATTTTTTGGGAATGTGACCGATTTATTGAGCAACAAGGTGCGGAGATTCCCTCCATATCCAATCCGGTTTTTGACACTCCCTCGCCAAAACCACCAGGCTGAAGAGAAGGAGTTAGTCAACAAAATTCCAAGGTCGAATTTTCCTAAGCGTAGAGGATCGATGATGTCGCTGCTATGGATGTGATGGATCCAACCACTAGGTTTGCGGAAGCTAAAAATTTCATTTACATTGGGGTCATGTTCAAGCAATACGGCAAGATTGGATTTACACATGGCTGTGATTTTTGCTTGTGGCCATTGGTGTCTGAGATCTTCGAGAATTGGGGTGGCCATTACAAGATCACCCACCCAATTAGGCATGCGAACAATGATATTTTTAGGAGGGTTTTTGAGCCAAGTCAAGGGGCAAATCTCCAAATCGTAATGTCAACACGGATCTAGATTATATTGATTTAAGATTTTTGACTAGCATTCTCAAGGGAATTAATGGTAAAACCTATATATTAATCTATTAATTTTGTTTAAAAGGGGGTAATTATGGATAAAAAGTTGAACCTTGGGGAAGCCATTCCAGACTTTACTGCGCAAGATTCTGAAGGTGAAATGATTTCCCAGGAGGATATATTAGGGGCGCCTTTCGTTTTATATTTTTATCCGAAAGATGACACTCCTGGATGTACAACAGAAGCGTGTTCTTTTAGGGATGTAATTGATAGTTTTGAGGACATGGATATTTTAGTGGTGGGAGTAAGCCCTGATTCACCAGAGTCACACCAAAAATTTATTGAGAAGCATAATTTGAATTTTCCATTGATCTCTGATCAGACCTTGTACATGTGTTCAAAATTCAATGTCTTTAAGGACGGGACAAAATCGGTTGAACGGACGACATTCTTATGTGATGAGGATGGGGTGATTCAATGGATTGAGCGTCCTGTCAAAGTGGAGGGGCATGTTGAACGAGTTATGGCGGCAATTGACGAGATGTTGAGTTAAGATGATTTCTGTTACGATTCTGACAAAAAACAGTTCAAAATATCTTAGGGAAGTATTATCTGCGGTCAAAGATTTCCAGGAAGTCTTGGTCTATGATACAGGTTCCCAAGATGACACGATTCCTTTGGCAAAAGAATTCCCCAATGTAAAGATCCTTGATGGAAAATTCGAGGGTTTTGGTCCCACGCATAACAAAGCTTCAAATTTTGCCAAGTATGAATGGATCTTATCTGTGGATAGCGATGAAGTGGTGACTCCAGAGTTAGCTAAAGAAATACTCAGTCTTAAATTGGATCCGGGATCTGTTTATTCTTTTCCTCGTGGTAACGAATACAATGGAAAGTTTATCCGGTGGTGTGGCTGGCATCCGGATGTACAATACCGACTCTACAATCGGAATTGGACAAAGTTTACGGATGCACAGGTGCATGAGGCGGTGATTACCAAGGGGATGAACATCGTCCCTTTGCAGTCGTCATTAAGGCATTATTCTTACGCCAATTTGAATGATTTTCTCAATAAAATGCAGTTTTACTCGACTCTATTTGCAGAGCAGAATGCAGGTCGGAAATTTTCTTCGCCATGTAAAGCTATTTTACATGGTTGGTGGGCTTTTTTTAGGAGTTACATCCTCAAGCGGGGTATTTTTGGTGGATACGAGGGGTTTATCATTTCGGCATACAATGGCCATACGGCTTTTTATAAGTACTTAAAACTTTACGAAGAAAACAGTAAAAATCGTTGAAAGTTTATGTCCCTTTCAATAGTTCATGCAAAATCCGTTTATGACCTGACGAGAAGGCTAACGATTGCATTGAAGTCAAAGGATACCATTGGTGATTTGGGAAGGAGGAGCAGGCCGCGGCTTCGAAGTGAAAAGGAAAAAGGGTTGCTTGATAGCGTGTAAAGCTGTGTGAAACTGTGGCTAGAGATTGAATGTAGCTCGTCTTAAAAGGAAGTTGCTTTTGTAGATCTTTGGGCTGAGGTGGTGTGGGTTCGCATGGAAAATAGGGAAACTCGTGAAGGTCCGACATAAGAATTCCTTTATCGCCACGACGAAGGAGGATGTGTTCCTCACAGGTAATGACAGGTACAGCCCGATAGAGGTATTCGATGGGGGTCTTTTTCGATTTGTAAGGGATCTTTGTTGGATCCCCAAATGTAAAAGATTGACAGGAGGCTTTTAAGGGACATTCTCGACATTTTGGAGTGCGGGTGCATAGGGTAGCCCCAAGCTCGATCAAGGCTTCGTTGATGATCCAAGATTCCTTTTCAGGTAATAACGAACCTGCAAGTTCCCATACTTTTTTGACGGGTGCTGCTTTAGAGAAATCATCGGTAATCTGAAAAAGACGAGAGATTACCCTTAGGACATTGCCGTCAACAGCAGGGGCTTTTTGATGGTAAGCGAAACTTAAGATAGCACCAATGGTATAGGGACCAAGCCCTTTGATTTTGGCCAGTTCTTCTGATGATTCAGGCAAAATGCCTCCAAAACGATCTATAACTTGACGGGCGCCTTCATGGAGGTTGCGTGCGCGGGAATAATAGCCGAGGCCTTCCCAAAGCTTTATCACTTGGTCGAGATCTGCTTCTGCAAGACTTTTAATGGTTGGGAAACGTTCCATCCAGCGTTCAAAATAGGGAATAACTACTTTGACTTGGGTTTGCTGCAGCATGACTTCAGAGACCCATACTTGATAAGGGGAAGGATTGTTTCTCCAGGGTAGGTCGCGGCGTGTTTCTAGGAACCACCGTTTCAGTGGAGTGGTATCAATTTTTGATGGCATAAATAAAATGTCGTCGTTATTTGATAGATTCGTGGAGAGGTTTTAAGAGTGGTTTAAGTTCCTTTAGCAAGGTTTGAGCACGATTATCCCAGGTATGATGTTGAAGAACTTTTTCTCTTCCTGACTTGGCGCTAGTTTGCCTTTTTTTGTTGTTTTTCAAATATTGATTAATTTTGTCATTGATATTTTCGTAGTGGGAGCATTTGTAGAAAAGGATATTTTCACCATCTTTGAATCCTTCATCTTGAAGGTAGATGCTTTCATTGGTCAAGACTAAGGCTCCGCAAGTTAATCCAGCAAAAATCCTTTCGTGAGCGCCATTTTTAACATGGGGTGTGCTGTTGAGGATGATTTTACTATTTTTCATAACTTCAATGGCGTCTTCGAATTGGACTGGATCATGGTAGACAATATTTTTTTGGTCTTTCCCCAAAAGTTTTGCCCAGATTTTTTTTGCCTCTTGAGTGGAGAAGATATGCACTTGAGCATCTTTGACATTTTGAACAAGTTTGATTCGATCGAGGCCACGAATATAGTATTCGAGGTCATCAAGAATTTGAACGAAATTGAGAGCTTCAACATCGACTCCCGGAAACCATAATCTCTCATTCATGGCTTGGACAAGAGCGTCATAGAGGGTGATATTTAGGTTGGACAGAGCGATTTCGGCGGCAAGCTCAATGGAGAAAATTAATTGGTCAGGATACTTTTCTTTCCATCCTCGCTTTTGAGCTTCGTAATCGGAACAATTTCCTAAAAAGGTCACATCATATTGTCGATCGGCGAAGTCTACATCGGGGGCAATATCTTTTTCGACTCCATGAGGCATAAAAAGGGCATTTTTAAATTCGAGATTATGGAAAAAGGAGCAGAAAAACCTATCGGGGCAAGTGATAATATTTAGAGGACTTTTGGTGAGGGGGATATAGTAATTTGGAGAGTCGACGAGGCAAGCGACGTGGGGAATTTTGAGCATATCACAAAGGAAATTTCCTTTCTCATCGGGGAGAACCCCATTGAAAGATAGGGTACAATCTGGGGGAGATTTTTCGAGGGCATCAAAAAAGGGTTTTGGATTAGTGCGTTCAGGTACGAGAATACGACTTTTAATACCTTCCCGTAAAAATGCTTCATGAAGTTGACGGGTGAAATGTTTAGTAACCCCGAAGTCGCTATGTGGAGGCATAAATAGGTCGATTTGTTTAACCATAGGAAGTCCTTCCCTGTTACTTTAGGTTATCGCATAGAGATCCAATTCTTTTTACGGGCGGCCACAGTTTTAGATTTTCTATGTTTAACTTGATCGCTGACTTGTTTTTTTGCGACTTCACGTTCGATATATAGTTGTTTATCTGCGGGAATAGCTTTTTGTAAATACGTAAAAAGTTTACCCTCGATGGCTTCTTTTTTAGCTTGAAGGGCTCTCCACTCTTCGGGGGTAAAATTTGAAGGATTTTTGCTTATCGTCAGAAGTTGTTCGGGGGTATAGCCGCTGAGTTCTTGGATTTTTTTAATTTTTTCTTCAATTTCTTTGTGCATTGCGTTCATTTTATCGAACATCTGCTGAAATTCTTGGGGAATTTTTGAGTGGGGGCGAAGTTCTAGGTTTTTTGGAGGGGGAGTTACTCTAACCGAGGGGGATTTTTGGGGACTAGTATTCTTATTCCCAAGCTGTGCATTTCTTTTTTTGGGACTGGAAGGCTGGAAAAAAAGGTTTAAACTTCTATCTTTGACCATTCGAGATACATACCTCCATATTAGCATTTTATCATAGAGCAGCATATCCCTGCCAGACTACTTTAAATCTGAAGCCAAGGGATAAGAATTGAAATTAATAGGGCTTAGAATATAAGCTATTTCCAGAACAAGTTATAGGCTAATGACATAAGTTCATAGGAGCACGGATGAGTTACCTTAAAGATTTTCAAACTCAAATCAATCAACGAGATTTCAACAAGTTATTGCAGTTATGGGAAGAATACTGCTCTGGAGATGATGTTGACATAGAAGAGTTTAAGCAAATCCTGCAAAAAATTAAATCTTCTGATTTTGCTAAACCTTTTGGCAAGTACGTGGAAATGGGACTGCCTTTGTGGTCTTTGATTGGAGAGGATAAACATTCTTATGAGGTGTTGCGCCTCATTATTGATATACAAACAACTCAGACCCCACTGTTAGCGGATACGGCGTTACAAACGTTGAATAAGCATCATGGTCAGCATCCACAATTTAATGACAGACTCCGTTTGATTGGATTGCGCAGTAAGGAAAATTTCCAGGCTGCGATTTCGAATTACGATCTATTGAACCATATTGCTCCTGGAAAATTTGTGTACCATACAGGGGGATGGGGAGCTGGGGAGATTATGGAGATCTCTCCTGTGCGGGAGCAATTGAGTGTGGAGTTTGAAAATGTGCAAGGGCGAAAGCATATCACTTTTGCAAATGCTTTTAAAACATTGATCCCTTTGCCTGATGATCATTTTTTGGCACGCCGTTTTGCTGATCCGGATCAATTGGAAAGCGATGCAAGGGATAATCCTGTCGAGATTATCAAATTGTTGTTGCGAGATTTAGGACCAAAGAATGCCGCTGAAATTAAAGATGAATTATGTGAACTGGTGATTCCTGAAAAGGATTGGACGAAATGGTGGCAAAATGCGAGGGGAAAACTTAAAAAAGACACGATGGTAGAGTCTCCAGCTGCATTAAAGGATCCATTTTTCTTGAGGAAAGAGGAATTGAAACATGAAGATCAATTTTTAACGGAACTTAAAGGGGAATCGGATCCCGATAGGATCCTGTTAATGTGTTATAATTTTGCCCGCGATCATACAAATATGCTAAAGCGACAAGAGATTCGCGATCCGATTTTGAAAGTGTTGGACGATATTTACAAAAGTCCAAAGGCGATGATGACACAGAAAATTCAAGTTGGCCTGTTTTTAGAGAATTTTTTCGGACAGAAGGCTGAAAAATCGGTCCAAGAGATGATTGATGGGTTAAAGAATCCCGAAAGCGTCTTAAATGCCATTGAGATCATTGCTTTTAAGAAGCAGATGTTGATATCGATACGGGATCATCGAAAAGATTGGGGACCCCTCTTTTTGGATTTATTGTTCCACGTACCGCAAAGTGCCCTGAGAGATTATTTATCAAATGAGTTGAACAATAGTGACCAACGGAAAGATTTGGTTCACAAGTTATCTGAGCTTGGCAAAACTCCTGGAGAGCATCCTGATTTATTCATTTGGTATTTCCAGAAGATTACAATGAAAGAAGCGGACAATTGGCCTTTTAGCGATAAGGAGGGACAATGTCTCTTTTTTGAATCGTTTTTGATTCTATTAAGCCAGTTGGAAAATACACCTTCCTATAAGGAAATGGTGAAAAAGATGTATTCGATGATTTCCGCAAAAAGATATGCCTTAGTCCGTTCATTATTGGAGGGAACATCGTTAGAATTCGTGAAAGAATTTTTGTTGTTAACTTCTAAATGTCATACATTTACAGATCATGATGTGAAGATTTTGCGATCGCTTGCTGAGGTTGTACAGCCTTCCTTGACTGCGAAAAAAATCAATAAAGATACCCGTGAAGATAGTAGGGTGATTTGGACGACGGAAGAAGGGTATCTTCGAGTCCAAGACAAGATCAAGAAAATCGGAACAGTGGAGATTGTAGATAATGCTCGGGAGATTGAAGCAGCCAGGGCATTAGGGGACTTAAGGGAGAATTCCGAATATAAATTTGCCCAAGAGCGTAGAGCACGTTTGCAGGCGGATTTGAAGAATCTTTCAGAGCAATTCCAAAGAGCGCGTATTATTACTGTTAACGATATCAATCCAAATGAGATCGGCATCGGTAATGTGGCGAGCATTCAGGATTCCAAGGGGAATAAATTTCAATATACGATATTAGGACCTTGGGATGCAGATGCTGAGAAAAATATCTTGTCCTTCCAGTCAAAATTGGCCCAAAGCATGATGGGTTATAAGGCTGGAGAGAAATTTTCATTCCGCGACGAAGTGTTTGAAGTTGTGAATGTAAAAAGTTTTCTTTAAAAAAGTGGTTTGTTTATTCTTAAGTAATGCAAATCGTATTGGCCTCTCATAATTTGAACAAAATTCGCGAATTTCGCGAACTTTTGAAGCCGTTAAAGCATTTGGATGTGCTTTCCCTGCTTAATTTCCCCAAATACTCATTGCCGGAAGAAACAGGAAGCACATTTGAAGAGAATGCTATTTTAAAGGCTCTTGACGCAGCGAAAACATTAAATCATTGGGTTCTTGCGGATGATTCTGGATTGGTTGTCCCTGCATTAAACGGGGCACCCGGGGTGTATTCAGCACGTTATGCCAAAAATGATGCGACAGATAAAGAAAACAGGGTCAAGCTTTTAAAAAATATGGAGCATCTCAGTAGTGAACAGCGGCAAGGGTATTTTGAATGTGTCTTGGCGTTCGCTAGCCCTGAGGGGCTGAAAAAATGTGTATCTGGTAAGGTTGAAGGGGAAATTTGCTATTCTGAGAGAGGCGCCAATGGGTTTGGCTACGATTCCGTATTCCTTAAGTATGACTATGACAAAACTTTTGCTGAGCTTTCTCCAGACATCAAAAATAGGATCTCACATCGGTATAAAGCATTTGAGAAGTTGCTACCGATTCTAGAAAATCTACCAGGTACCTGAGAGGTTTTCTGCATTATTATATTGATGGCTACAATCTCCTTTTTAGAGTAGTCCGTGGAAGCGATAACGTTTCTGCGCGGCGTCATCATTTAATTTCAGAATTACATGAAAAGATTCGGCTTGTGGAATTAAACGCAACGTTGGTATTTGATTCCAAGTATTTTCCTGGAGGCAGTGAGAAGTCTAATTTTGATAATTTGGAAATTATTTTTACTTCAGCTGGAGATACTGCTGACCAATTGATTATCGAGCATTTGGACAGTGCAAAAGACCCATTCAATGAAACGGTAGTAACTTCAGATAAGAAGTTAGCGTGGTACGCACGACGTTGTTCTGCGAAAACGATATCGGTGGAGGAATTCATCGATTGGCTGAATCGTCGATTTCGTAATAAGTTGAAGCAACAAAAAAACGAAACCAAAGATGAAAAATATCCACAAGTTTTTAAGAAAGTTAAAATCAGGGTCGAAGATGGATCAGAGGAGTATTATTTAAAAGCGTTTGAAGAAGAATTTAAAAAAATAGAGGAAGAAACCCCGAAGATTAAAAAAACTCCGATAAGTAAAATAAAAGCTGCGAAGGAAGAGAAAATATCAGATTTTGAGCGGTGGTTAAAAGCTTTTGAGAGCAAGTTGAGTGAAGGAACAGATTCAGGAAATGGAGCGTAACGGGATCGAACCGTTGACCTCAACAATGCCATTGTTGCGCTCTACCAACTGAGCTAACGCCCCAAGAACAGCAATTAGGATATTGAATTGAAGGATTTCCCACAAGGTTAAATGGAGGCATATGTTACGCTACTTTCTTTTAAAAGTGAGGGAAAAATGGGGCAGGCAGTATCAAAAATATGGGGTTCTTTGTTAGGGTTGTCACTATCAATAACAATGCAGGCGTATGCAGATATGGATACAAAAGAATCTAGCTTATCAACTTTGATGGAGTCACGTCATAGTGGCAGGACATATGATCCAACCAGGTCAGTCACTCAAGAACAAATCCAGAAAATTATTTTTGCTGCGCGCATGTCACCTTCTTGTTATAACGATCAATCTTGGGTGTTTTTGATTTTCAATAAAGCTACAGATCCAGAGGAATACCAAAAGGTATTTAATACTTTAGCGGAAGGCAATCAAGGATGGGCTAAGAATGCGCCGGTTTTGATTGTATCGATTGCAGGCTCTAAGTATAGAAAAAACGGAAAACCTAACCGTTTCGGACAGTATGACACTGGGGCTGCTGCGATGAGTATGATGTATGAAGCGACAGCTATAGGCCTAATGGCTCATCAAATGGGGGGGTACGATGACAATGCCTTTAGAAAGGCTTTCAATATCCCTGAGGAGTACACTCCGATGTCTGTCATGGCTTTAGGCTATGAAGATAAGAACGCCAAAGATAAAAATACACCAAAAGAAAGGCTGCCCGAAAACACCAATTTTTTCTTTGGCAAATGGGGAAATGCAGGTTAGATAGCAGGAATTCTCTTAATCTTGTATGGTAAGAATTTATAAAGTTAGATTGATGTAAAGAATATGTCTGTATTCGATGAAGTGGATTTAGTTCCAGATGATCCTATTCTCAGTTTGCCATTTGCATTTGCAAAAGACACTCATCCCAAAAAAGTCAACCTGGGAGTTGGGTCTTATAAAACGGGTGAAGGGAATTCTCTGTTATTGGAGTCTGTTAGAAAAGCTGAAAAACGGATGTCAAAGGCCCGTCTGACTCGGGATTATTTGCCGATGGATGGAGACCCGGAATTTATAGCTCACGGGTTAGATTTGATTTTTGGTGACGAAGGGAAAGCTGAAGGGACGATCGAAAGAATTTTAGGGGTTCAAACCATTGGATGCACAGGGGCTTTGAGTATTGCCGGGCATCTTTTATTTGAGCTGGGGTTTAAGAAATTGTATTTATCGACTCCGACGTGGCCTAATCACTTTGCTATCTTTGAAATATGTGGTTTACAGACAGAAGTGTACCCATACTATAATGCGGAAAACCATTCCATCGATTTTGAAGGGATGTGTGGGGCGATTAAAAAGATGCCCCCTAAGAGCGTTATTTTGCTACAGGTGTCTAATCATAATCCCACAGGATTTGATCTCAATCCTCATCAGTGGAAAGAGGTTCTTGAGCTTATCAAAACGCAAGGGGTGTTTCCTTTATTTGATATCTCCTACCATGGTTTTGGCACGAATTTGAAGGAAGATAGTTGGCCGATTAATTATTTCCTTCAACAAGGATTAGAATTTCTTACAGCCTATTCATTTTCCAAAAATTTCGGTTTGTATGGAGAAAGAGTGGGGCTTTTAGCGGGAGTATTTCACACTGAAAAGGCGGCAGTTCATGTGCGTAGTCACCTTAAAAAAATGATTCGAGGCCTTTATTCCAATCCCCCTTCCCATGGGGCATGGGTTGTATCCACAATTTTGGGGAATAGTAAGTTTAAGAAGCTATGGGAACAAGATTTAGCGCGGATGCGCAATAGGATCAAAGCGATGCGAGAGGCTTTGGCAAAAGGACTTTCTGAGAAGAACTCTGATTTGGATTTTAGCTTTTTAATCCATCAAAAGGGGTTGTTTTCGTATATTGGTCTTTCTGAAGAGGAAGCAAAGTGTTTGAAGGAGCAGTACGCGATCTATGTTCCTAAAAGTGGAAGAATCAATATCGCGGGAATTAACAAACGTAATCTAGACTATGTGATCGATTCGCTTTTAGCTGTGATGCAGTCCAATAAATCCGCATTAAAACAACGACCCTGATTGCCCTAGCAAACTAGGTTTGGTGCATGCATAGGCGTTCTTCAAATACTTTAATTGTCGTGATGATAGCCATCGTAGGTTTAGTCAGTCTACCCATTGCTTATGGGGAATCTGTCCGTGGACTAGCTGCGGTCATCTTAACGCCCATATGGGAAAGGGCACTAAAGGTAAAACTTTTTTTTCAGCTTAAAAGTTTGCATGCTAATCCCCCTTCAAATGGGGAATCTAATTCTGGAAGCATGGACGAACGGGTTCAAAGATTACAGCTTGAGAATCAATTGCTTGCTCATGAATTGAGTCGCTTAGAGGATCTGTTCCATGAGGAACATTTACTCTGCTCCCAGTTTTGTGAGGCTTTAATGGCAATGCCTCCTTACCCAGATGCAAAATCGCTGTCAGATAAACATGGTCAGCAGATGCAAAAATTGTTTGAGATCAGATTTCAAGCAATACCGGCAAGAATTATATACCGTTCTCAAGCTTCTTGGAATAGTTCATTATGGGTCAATGTGGGCTCAGAAGCCAATAATGAGCTTAACTCACCGGTTGTGGCAAAGAATAGCCCTGTATTGGTTGGTGCATCGGTTTTAGGGGTCATTGATTACGTAGGAGCCCATCAGTCGCGGGTCAAATTATTGATTGATTCTGGCTTGAATCCCTCTGTTCGAGCTTTGCGTGGGGGTGGGCAGAATCGACTCCTGGCTGAACAGGTGGAAAGTTTAATAGAGGCTTTAGCGGCAAGGCAAGATCTTTACCCTGATACACAAAAGCGAAGTGTGTTGGGGAGCCATTTGATGGCTTTTAGAGATGCTTTAGGAAAGGATGCCCATTCATGGTTAATTGCAAAGGGGGAAATTCGTGGAAGCAAGCGAGCTTTGTGGAGAACTCATCAATATGTTTTACAAGGGGTAGGATTCAACTACGATTTTAGTGATGAAGAGGGACCTGCTCGGGATTTGAGAAGTGGAAAACCTAAAGACAGGGAGAATAAAGGCTCAGGGATACCAATTTTAAGGGTTCACGACTTGCTCGTAACAACAGGGATGGATGGGGTTTTTCCTCCAGGATTACGTGTGGGAACGGTGACCAAAATCCAGCCTTTAAAAGAAGGGGATTATACATATGAATTGGAGGCAAAACCGGCTGTAGGTAATTTTGACGATCTCTCGTTGGTCTTTATATTACCTCCATGGGGATATAATGCTCTTGAGGAAAAAGGCGAGTAGAAAAAATTAATCAAAGAGACTATCCCGGTATTTTTGGGAATTTGTTGACCGGTTAAAAAGGGTCTCTTCTTGGGCTAGAGAAGGAGGTTCATGAGATTCGAGGGGGGGTTCTGGAGTAGATTCCTTGAGTTGGATAGTCGGCACTTGAGTGAATAAAACTGGGTTACTCATGATGTTTCCCAGCTGTCCTAAAAGTTTTTGCATTTCATGAAACTTTTCTTCTGTTTTCAGTAGTTTTCGATTTTTTTCTTCTGTTTCTTGCCAAATTTCATGAAGTTGGAAATATTTCTTTTCCCATTTATCGAGTTGGATTTCCAAATGGTGTAGGCTTTCATTCATCTTGTCATAAGAACGTTTGTGGTGCTGCATTTCAACTTCAAGTGTGTTTTGTAGTTCCGTCACACGCAATTTAGATTCACTATATTGGGATTGTATTTCCAGCAATTTGTTTCTGAGTTCTTCATTTTTTTCATTGATAAGGGTTGCTTCCCGAACCCTTTTTGCCAAATGTTGTTGAGCCATACGGAGGCGACTTTCGGTTTCTTCAAATTGACTTTTGGAGTGAGTTGTGACTTCTTGCAATCGATGTGAAGTGTGTTGATATTCGAGTTGCAGCTTAGAATAAGAGTCTTCAAGCAGCCGTTTATCATGGATGGCTTGAGCAGATTCTTCCAATTGTTTAGCCAGTTCATGTTTTTCTTCGAGTAAGATCTGGATCTGGTGTAAATAATCTGCATCTTTACGATGCATCTCTTGGTGCTTTTCTTCGTATGTTTCCTTAAGAATAGCCTCTTTATTTTGTAAGTCGGACTGTGCGGCTTGGATTTCCTTGAGGGCTTGAAAACGAAGCTGCTCAAGATCATTTCGCAGACTTTCGATACTAGCGTCCCGTTCTTTGAGTTCGTTCTCAAAATTAATCTGGTATTCAGATTGTGTTGTCGCCTTCAAGGCCTCATAGTCTGTACGTAGTTCTTGTAACGTTTTTTCGAGAAGGTCTTTTTGGTGCCGTTCATCGTCAATAGCAAGATTAAGATCTTGGATTTCGTGGCGAGAATTTTCCAGCTCTTCAGTAATTCCTTTAAGCGTGGATTGCGATTTTTGAAACTGAGCATCAAGGTCACTGATACCCAAATGAGACTCTTCCGTCCTTTTGCGAAGGAATTGGATGACCCTTTCAAGTTGCTGCTCTTTTTCTTTAGCCTCTTTTAGATCTTTGCTGGAGGCTTTGGAATCCTCTTCATTTTTTCGGATAAGCTCCCGCATTTGAGAGTATTGACTGCGCAAAGCGGCCGATTCTTCTTCGGCTTCAGCTAAAGCAGTCCGTAAACTTTCCAACTCTTGATGAATACTTTCTTCAAATTGAAGAGTAGACAAGGTGGTTCTCCAGCTTATTCATTGGTTCCACCATAAGAATTTCGACATAGAAGTGCAAGGTGAAAAAGAATCAGATTCAGATAACGGTATTGAGCCAAGCTAAATGGGTAAAATATAAAGCTGTAATGTTATAATTGATATCTATTAATTTAAATATTTTAGTATACTAAAAACGTAGGGAATAAAGAAATGAGGTGTTTATGGCCACACCAAATGATCCTAACACACCCCCTCCCGAAGAAGGGGAAATCACCATCTTTTCCAAGGCTCTAAAAGGAGCTAAAAATATTCTTACAGGAAAGAGTGAACCGGAAGTGGTTGATGAAGTCCTGGCTGCGAAAACGGAGCTTGAAAAAGCTTTGGTAGAGAATAAGGAAGTCCTTTTAAAGGAGAATGAAATCAAAGATAAAGAATCGATTAAAGAAAAGATGCAAGTCTTAGCTGAAAAAGCAGAAGAACTTGAGCAAAAATTGGATACTTTTGAAGATGAGGCGAGCAAAAATATAGAAGTTGAGAAAGCCGCAGTGATTGATGTGGAGTCTTTAAGAGAACTCAGTGAAGAAGTTAAGGAAGTGGCCAAAGAAACCGTTGATGAGCTGGAAAATAAAAAAACAAATTAAAACTAAATCGTAGCGATGATGGGTAAGCCAGTTTTGGGAATAATAAACAATGTCCCAAGACTGGCTTCTAAGTATTGAATTTCAGTAGGAAATTCTGTAATTTCAATCTTTTTAATTTGATCATCATATTTTATCAAAAACAATTGACCCGCTAGAGTAAATCCCCCAAAACCTGAATGGATGGAAAAAAATTGAGGTTTAAAAGGTTCATTATACTTATCATAAGTAATGTGTTTTAAGCAATTTAGGGTGTTAAGATCCCAAAATTGAATGACCTGACTTGTGCCAATTAGTGCGACAAAGTTAGTTTAGACTACTAACTACCAAGAAAATTCAAAAGCGCCGTACAGCAATGATTTTTGGCCTTACTGAAAAAATGATATGATGATATGAATGATAAATTTTTTAAGAATTAAAACGGAACGGGTTCCTCAGACTGCATTTCCCCTAGCTCAGTACAAATTTCTGACCCATGCAGTCTCTTGTATTCCAATTTTCTTCGTCCAAAGTTTACCAATAGTCCCACATGAAGGTTCGAAACTCTTAAATAGTTGAACAATTGCGCTTGATGTTCGCTAACCAAACTCTCACAACATTTCAATTCAACAACTGTTCTTTCAACAATAAGGTCAGCTCTATATCGGCCAATCACTCGCCCCCGAAAAATCACCTTAAAAGACTGCTCAGTTTCTACTTGCAAACCTTGTTCTCTCATTGCAATTAAAAGGGCGTTTTTGTAAACATTTTCTTGAAAACCAGGACCGAGCTCTTTCATCACTTCAAAGCAGCAGCCCAAAATTTCTCCAGTCAATGCGAAATGTGGCAACTCTTCTTCTTTATCATTCATATCATTGAATCATTTCTTCATTACTTGTCTGAAAATAGGACATTAGTGCGACAACGCGCACTAAATATTTTTGCAACTTCTTGTATTTCAGCAGCTTTTTATTTACGTTAGCCCAAATTTCTAAAAATGGCACAAGTCAGGAAAATATAGAATTGAGAAAGCGTAGTTAGATAGAAGTATGTGTCTTTAAAAGAGAATAAATTTTTATTTTAATTTGTTAACTTTGATCTCTATTATCAAAAACAATTGACCCGCTAGAGTTCCCACAAACCCAGAATGGATGGAAAAAAATTGAGGCTTAAAAGGTTCATTATACTTATCATAATTAATGTGTTTTAAGCAATTTAGGGTGTTAAGATCCCAAAATTGAATGACCTGACTTGTGCCAATTAGTGCGACAAAGTTAGTTTAGACTACTAACTACCAAGAAAATTCAAAAGCGCCGTACAGCAATGATTTTTGGCCTTACTGAAAAAATGATATGATGATATGAATGATAAATTTTTTAAGAATTAAAACGGAACGGGTTCCTCAGACTGCATTTCCCCTAGCTCAGTACAAATTTCTGCCCCATGCAGTCTCTTGTATTCCAATTTTCTTCGTCTAAAGTTTACCAATAGTCCCACATGAAGGTTCGAAACTCTTAAATAGTTGAACAATTGCGCTTGATGTTTGCTAACCAAACTCTCACAACATTTCAATTCAACAACAACTGTTCTTTCAACAATAAGGTCAGCTCTATATCGGCCAATCACTCGCCCATGAAAAACCACCTTAAAAGACTGCTCAGTTTCTACTTGCAAACCTTGTTCTCTCATTGCAATTAAAAGGGCGTTTTTGTAAACATTTTCTTGAAAACCAGGACCGAGCTCTTTCATCACTTCAAAGCAGCAGTCCAAAATTTCTCCAGTCAATGCGAAATGTGGCAACTCTTCTTCTTTATCATTCATATCATTGAATCATTTCTTCATTACTTGTCTGAAAATAGGACATTAGTGCGACAACGCGCACTAAATATTTTTGCAACTTCTTGTATTTCAGCAGCTTTTTATTTACGTTAGCCCAAATTTCTAAAAATGGCACAAGTCAGGAAAATATAGAAGTTGAGAAAGCCGCAGTGATTGATGTGGAGTCTTAAGAGAACTGAGTGAAGAAGTTAAGGAAGTGGCCAAAGAAACCGTTGATGAGCTGGAAAATAAAAAAACAAATTAAAACTAAATCGTAGCGATGATGGGTAAGCCAGTTTTGGGAATAATAAACAATGTCCCAAGACTGGCTTCTAAGTATTGAATTTCAGTAGGAAATTCTGTAATTTCAATCTTTTTAATTTGATCATCATATTTTATCAAAAACAATTGACCCGCTAGAGTAAATCCCCCAAAACCTGAATGGATGGAAAAAAATTGAGGTTTAAAAGGTTCATTATACTTATCATAAGTAATGTGTTTTAAGCAATTTAGGGTGTTAAGATCCCAAAATTGAATGTCAATCCGTTTTACATTTTGCGGATAGGTACATGTTAACATGAGTGACGGGGAAATAAAATGGATGTAACCGATTGGATTCGGAAGTTTTACCGGTAATAGTACTTCTGTCGTGAAGTTATGGATCCGCAAATAAGATCCCCCTTGACGCCATTCAGGCCAGACAGCCAATGGTTTGGCAGGACACCATCCAGAACATTGGGGCGCCCGTATGCTCTGGCTTTCAACGGGAATAGCTAAAGGTATTAAATCCGATTTGGCTTCGGTCCCTGTTTGATAGATGAGCAACTGTCTTCTTTGATCTGTTGCCCAAAATGCAATGTAATGATCGCACCAATAATAGATATTTTTAGGATCTATAGCTTCTAGCTTATAAGAATTTGCAATATTTCCGTTTTCATCCAATTTTTTATAAAGCAGAGGTTGATCCGCTGCTTTATAACATAGAATATTTTTTGGATCGATAAAATAGATGTCTCTATAGTGTTCATTTTCTAAAGGAATCAACTGTTTTTCATCTAAGTTAAGCTTAAAAAGCCGTTTGATATTATTGATGTGCAAATACTCCCATCCTTCACAAACGATCAGTTTAGAATTTAAGGGATGGCTATTCGTTAACTTTATAAGGTGGATATCGCTGATATTACTTAGAGCTTCATGCCACAATAATTGCGGAATTTCAGACAAATAATTCTTCCAAAATTCTATATTGAATAGATTCCCTAATTTTTTAAAAATAGCTAAGTGGGTATCATCGACAAAAATATTTGAATGGGACAAATGGAACATTGATGGCAGGTACCGTATTTTCATAAGCCTATGGAGTTGCCCGGCTTTATCCCAGATGGCAGGCTTTTCTCGACGAGACATAGGATTTAGAATTGTACCAAATACCATCCCTTTATTAATAATTTTTAGATTATCTCCAGAATCGTTTGTCCCACCAAAAGAATCATAGAGGGGTTTAGCTAATCTATTGACAGTGAGTAAATGACGTGTCCAAAGCTGTCTTTTAATGAGCTCATGCCATTTTTTACAGACTCTTTGAGCAGGATTAAGGGAATGAAAGGGAATTTGCTTAAAAATTAAAAGGACAGTATCGACGGGCAAATATTTGACGAAATCCCGCTTATAAAAATGGATCGATAGTAATTTTTGAGTATTTACCCAGTTTTTGTTATCGAAAACTTCTAACACGTGAGTTTTAAAAGACTTTACCAAAGTTGAAAAAGTCAAAATTTTAATGCTAATATTTCTAACGGCATCAACCTCGGCGACGTGAAATTGGGTTTGAAGAAATTCACCGATTAGTTTCAAACGCAAAGTGATCTTCGAAAGTTTGTCACTATCCCCATACCATTGACAGATTTTTCCCCGCCAAATGTTATCAGAGATACCGTTCACTTTTGGACGTGGTGTCGGTGCCCATTCCAGTGTGTTTTTTGCCGAGGACTGGGCTAATAGGAATTGATCCCAGAAAGCCCTGGGATTTTGGCTCTGATAACGGGCGCTAAAAGTAGCGATCAATGCATCGGGTTCCATAAACCTGACTATAGGCTTAATCGACTTTTTCGCAAGAGGTGTGAATATTAACTAAAAAGCTCTTCTGCGCGATCTAACCAAGTTTCAGCGCCGATCGTTGTCGAAGGACCATGACCTGGATAGACCTTAGTTTCACGGGGTAGAAGGTTAAGTTTTTTTAATGAAGGCCACATAAGACTGGGACGGGCCGTAGAAAATGAGAGATTGCCTATAGAACCTTGAAAAAGTGTATCGCCTGCAAATAAGATTTTGTAAGGCTCATTATAAAAGCAGACTCCACCAGGGGTATGACCGGGGGTTTCAATGACTTTGAAATGAAGTTTTCCCACAGAGATTAGATCCCCTTCCCGAAGCAAAAAGTCAGGTTTAACTGGAGGAATGGAGATCCAACAAGGGAGTCCGTCGCTGCCCGGGTTTTCAAGATTGGGAGCATCGAGGGAATGGATCCCGACTTTTAGACCGAGGTGGGTTTTGAGGTCGTGAGCCGAGCCGATATGGTCCCAATGAGAATGGGTGAGCAGCAGTTTTTGAGGTTTTAAATGATATTTTTGCACGGCATCCTCAATGACTTGAGTTGCATCAGGGGGTGCATCAATGATGGCCGCTTCGTGCGTTTCGGGGCACGAAACGATATAAGTGTTAGTGGCAAACGGGCCACATGCATAGGTTAAAATAGTCATCGCACCGGAGAGGGTTCGAACCTCCAACCGCCCGGTTCGTAGCCGGGTACTCTATCCAATTGAGCTACCAGTGCATAACGTGCTACATATTGCCAATACATGACATTTTGCGCAAGGGAATTCCCGAATTTAGAAATCTTTACTTGCAAGAAATAGGGATAGACCCGCATAATCACTGTTCATTATGCGCCTGTAGTTCAATGGTAGAACAGTAGCCTTCCAAGCTACGAGTGTCAGTTCGATTCTGATCAGGCGCTATTCCTCTTAGGTAAGGGGGATTTACGGTGTAACCGTCAATGCAAACAAACCTAAACAATAACCAAGACCGAAATCTTGCCGCTTTAGGCAAGATGCCGTCGTCAAAAAGAAAGGGACAAGGCTTGGAAAAGAAACAAAGCACAACAGAAGTCACGATTAAGGACTTACTAGAAGCAGGCGCCCATTGGGGTCACGAAACAAAACGTTGGAATCCGAAGATGAAAAGATTCATTTTCGAGGAGCGCAACGGACTTTATATCATTGATTTAGCAAAAACTTTGCAGCAAATTCGCAATGCTGTGGATATCGTTAAGGATATTGTCAGGAAACATAAATCGATCTTGTTTGTAGGCACTAAGAAGCAAGCTAAATTGGTGATCCGGGAACTTTCCGAAGAGTGTGGCGAATTTTACGTTTGCGAAAGGTGGCTTGGCGGGATGCTTACTAACCTATCGACGATCCGTCAGTCGATTAAAAAATTAGAGCGCATTGAAAAAAGAATCACTACAGGCAGCGAGGGGATGACGAAGAAAGAACTTTCCTTCTGACTAAAGATCAATTGAAGCTTGAAAGAAACCTTTCCGGTGTTCGCGCCATGCGTAAACCTCCAGGATTGGTCATTGTTGTCGATCCAAGTCACGAACATATCGCAGTGGCGGAATCCAACAAATTGGGAATCCCAGTCATGGCTCTTGTGGATACCAATTGCAATCCAGATCCTATCCAACATATCATTGCTTGCAACGATGATTCATTGAAGAGCATGAAGTTGATCCTCAGACCCTAGCCCAGGCGATCATCGAGAAGAAAAACGAGATGAAAGTCGCTTCGACCAAAGGGGGAGAAGAAGAGGAAATTGAAGAGGACGAAGAAGAAAGTCCTGGCGAACGCACGAAGCACTGAAAGAAGAAGCAACCTCAAAGGAGAGTTAATCATGGCAGAAATTACAGCAGCGATGATTAAAGAATTGCGTGAGCGTACAGGTATCGGCATGGGTAAATGTAAAGAAGCTCTAGAAGTCGCCCATGGAGATATGGACCTTGCCATTGAGAACCTCGCAAAGCAGGTCTTGCGACAGCTGTTAAGAAAGAAGGGCGTGCAACCAAAGAGGGGATGATTGTAAGCGCGGAAAATGGTGCTACAGTGGCTCGTTTAGAAGGAAATGCAGAGACCGATTTCGTTGTACGCAACGACAAGTTTCAGCAATTTCTTAACAATATTGCCCATGAAGCTGCTAAAACAGCACCCTGCAATTTGGACGCCTTTGTTCAGCAGAAATACTCTAAAGAACCTTCGATGACGATCGATCAATACCGCTCTTCATTGATTCAGACTATCGGCGAAAACATCCAAATCCGCCGGTTGCAACTGGTTGAAAAATCACCGAAAAGTCGATCGGGATTTATTCCCATATGAACGGTAAAATTTTGACCCTTGTCGAAATTTCAGGAACAGGTGGCGAAGAGGCATTGGCAAAAGATATCGCCATGCACACAGCAGCTGCAGCTCCAGAATTTTTGTCGCCAGAAAAAGTCCCTGCACGATGTGATTGCGAAGGAAAAAGAAATTGCCAAGACACAAATCCAAGGCAAGCCAGCAAATATCGTCGATAAGATTGTAGAGGGCAAAATCAATGCCTATTACGATCAAGTTTGCCTCAATCGGCAAAAATATATCAAGGATGATTCAATAACGATTTCCGACTTGGTTAACAAACGTTCGAAAGAAATCGGCAAGCCACTTGCGCTCTACTAACTTTATCCGTTGGAGCGTAGGGCAATAGTCTTTCGCATTTAGGATCATGTCCGAGCTTAAATTTTAAGTTCGATAGGTTCTTTCTATTCGAGATTTCTTTTTATCTTGCTCTGTGGTAAAACAGATTTTACGCAAAAATCTACAAACCACATTTATGACAAATTCCAATTTAAAACGTATATTGATCAAAGTATCCGGTGAATGTCTTCTTGGGAATGAATACTATGGGATCGAAGAGGCTGCATGTCACAAACTTGCTTTGGCAATTCAAGGGATTTGCAAAAGCGGTTTAGAGGTTGCTGTAGTCATTGGAGGGGGAAATATATTTCGAGGAGTGCAAGCGGTGGAGCTAGGGCTTGAGCGCTCCCCTGCTGACAATATCGGAATGTTAGCCACGTTGATGAATGGTATAGCTTTAGAACAGGCTTTAAAAGCTGTGGGGTGTCCTGCAAAGACGATGACAGCGTTGGATTGCCCTAAAGTGGCCGAATTGTATCATTGGTCATCCGCACTCGATTATCTTTCAAAAGGAACTACATTAATTTTTGTAGGTGGGACAGGGAATCCCTATTTTACCACAGACACAGCAGCAGCGATGAGGGCATGCGAGATCAAGGCCGATTTACTTTTGAAAGCAACGAAAGTGGATGGGGTTTATGATAAAGATCCCAACAAGTATTCGAGTGCGAAGATGTATTCTTCGCTTACCTACACCCAATTTTTGCAGCAGAAACTGGAAGTGATGGATGCGACAGCTGTGGCGTTATGCATGAACAATAAAGTGCCAATCTTCGTATTCAATATGGACAAGTTGGGCGGGAAGATGATTTTTTCAGATTTATTATCTAAGCATAACATGGAACCCTAGTAACAGGGGACGGATGAACTAAGGAGAAAGGGTATGAGTATCTTGGATCAAACCAAAACGAAGATGAATACAGCTTTAGAGCATCTAAAAAATGAGCTCAAGAGCGTACGTACAGGGCGGGCTAATCCAGCGATGTTGGATGGTGTTCAGGTAGAAATTTATGGGACGCTGATGCGGCTAAAGGACGTTGCAACGGTCAATTCTCCTGAGCCACGCCAACTATTGGTCACCCCTTTTGATAGGCAGAACGCTCCAATTATTAACAAGGCGATCGAGAAGGCGACTTAGGATTAATCCACGGTGGATGGGCATGCAGTTAGGATTAATATTCCCGCCGATGGATGAAAGTCGTCGCAAAGATATGGTAAACTTTGTCATAAATATACTGAGGAGTGCAAAGTTAGCGTTCGCAATATCCGTCGTGATTCGAACGAAGACGTATTCGCAAAGAGCATAAAGGAAGGGATTATTCCTGAAGATGTCAAGAATAAAGCAAGAGAAGCAAGTGCAAGAGTTGACAGACAATTCTGCAAAGATGCGGATGATGTTTGCGCGGTTAAAGAAAAAGAGGTCATGACCATTTAAAATAGAGAGATCTTAACCTAATTCATATTTTCTGAATTTCTAAGAGAATTTCATTGCAGGAAAAATCGACCTTAGTGTAGATTTAGGCCTCATTACGGATGAAGAGGTGATTAAAAGCTTCTTTATCGGTATGGCCCCATCGTCTAGCCCGGTCTAGGACACCGGATTTTCATTCCGATAACAGGGGTTCGAATCCCCTTGGGGTCAAAAGAGTCTTTAGCTCAGTCGGTAGAGCACCTCACTTTTAATGAGGGGGTCGATGGTTCGAGTCCATCAAGACTCATCTTTTCAATTACAGCATAACGTATTCTATTTTTAAGCATATTGTGTATTCGCCTTTGAATCTGAGAATCTAGAACAGGTGCTTTTCCATGCAGAAGGAAGCGCGATAAATAAATAAAATAAAATCTTTTATTGAAATTTTTGCTAGTGCTTTTTTAATCTGTCGTAGAATTGATTCTTTAATCTGAAAGGAAATTTTATGCAAAAATTGCACAGCACTCCGATTAACGGTTTAGTGGGTTATTGGCCCGAAGCTTTCGTAGCCTTAGTTGAAGGTACAGCACCTAAAGAAGAAACGCAATTTAAGCAAGTTGCTGTCAAACTCTTGGATCGGCGTTTAAATAGCCATCCCATTAAGGCAGGTCTTTTACCACCTCCCGAAGGGCAAGGACGACTTTTAAACGAATTCCGTGAAGTTTATCTATTGTCTTTAACTCTAGGAAATCCCACCGAGAGAGCCGCGATCGTATTAAATTCTGTTTTTATGAAAGCACTGATTGATGTTAGCGGTGGTGTTGACCTTGATCAAGATGATCTGAATTACATTCGTGGTGTTTCTTTAGTGAGTGCTTTCCGCGCTATTAAACGGGAGCAGTATTTCGAAAATCCGATTTTACATACTTATCTAGAAGCGTATGTAATCGCCACAACTAAGCATGAGACGATAAAAGATAATGTCGAATCCTACAGGGGACTTACGGTCGAAAAGATCAAGCATTTAAATGATCGTCGTATAGAAATCAGCAATGCTTGGTATATGGCTTTTAAAGATGGAACTCTTGGCAAAAAGGACGTTTTAGCCCTATACCGAGCTCTCCAAGATTTAGAAACTCTAACATCGAACATTGTGGAAGAATCAAAACAATCTTTACATCCAATAATTTTGGAAGCTGTGAAGGGATATTCGACTTTAAGGGATGAGTTTCCAGATAATCGTCGGAAAGACTATATAAACAGCGTCAAATCCAACCTCGCGACATTCTACAAAAATGTGTTCAAGATAGATCCCAAAGATGAGCAAATCTAAAAGGAATAAGGTTCTTTTGGCAGGCGTTTTAGCGATTATATTCTCTTTTTGAGCAAAAACGGAAAGAAGAGATTGATCATTCATAATGAGCCTTTCTTAAACCTTGCCGAGTATATCTTAGCAGGTTTTGATCGAAGGTTAGAAAAATAGATTACCGGACCTGGAACGATTTGCCAGAACATGCATTTAAAAAACCGTACCAATTGACGTTTAAAGAGTTAAATGTCATCACACAAACCGAATCGATCCCTAAAACAGATTTGATGCTTCTCTATCATTCGGTCGATGATTTGTACATTGGACTGTGGAATGAAAAACATCAAAGTAACCATTGGGAAAATTTTCTCGATTTTGAAAAAGTTGATCAAGATTGGGAAAAAGCGTTTCAATAAAGGGAATTACATTTAGTACAACTTAAGCAATTCTTTAGGACTTTAGCGACCGTATTCGACCTGGAGGATGGCTTATTCTTCGAAACTATCCGTGAGCTTATGAAATACACCGGAAACATCTTGCTAGGATTAACTTTACAAAAGGGCTAACTCGAGATTTAGTCAAAGATTTGGTCAATATAGGAATGTCTTTACATCGTCCCAGTCTGCCATTTTCGTATCCAGCTGCTATTCATGCCACCTTTTATTGCTTAAGCAATAATTCTTTAGGTAAAAATTTATAATAATTATTTGAATAAATCTCCTATTCAATAAGTATTTAGAAAAGGAGCAGAAATCACTTCTGTTCCAGAAAACATCCCGAATGTTGAAGTCGGGAAATTTAACCAAGTGAGGTTTATATGAACAAAGTTGATACGGCGCTAGCTTTCATAGATCATGCGTTATCTGAAAAGGTGGAGTATATCAGTCCATTCACCTTTGGCCTTGATCTTTTAACCAATAAAGCCCACAGAATGTCAGAAAAAAGGTTTATTCAAATTTTTACCTATGCAAGTAGGCCTTTGGATACGTTGGTGCAAATCGTGGTCACCCCTATCCTAGCTTTATATCAAACATTAAAAGGAATTGTCATTTCCTTAAAAGATGGTCATGCCGCAGAAGCCTTGGGTAAAGTGGTTTTAAGTCCATATACTCTTGCATATAAAATGGTAAGAGATTGGGTGGCTGTTGCTGTTTGGGGAGTTATGAATTTGGTTCCTGTTAGAACATTGGCGGATATTAAAGATCCAATCCGTTCATTAACACGTTTAAAGACCTTAGAAGACGAAAATTCATTTGTCTATGGTAGAGGAAGAGTATCCGAAGAACAAGCTGAAGCTGTGAGAAGACATCTAAGCATAGGCTTTACATTGAAGATGATTGATTTAATGGACATTCGGCAAGAACATCCCCACTCCATGGCGCTCAGTGATGTTTTTGACTACACTCAAAAGCCTGGAGATTGTTTAGGGGGCTTTGTCTATAAATTAAGTGAATATATCGCAAGACATGCATTCTTAAAACCGAATGTTCTAGTATCGATGTAAACTCTTCTATCTAAGAATCATGACCCTCACCGTTTGGGTCGTGATTCTTTTTCTAAACTTTTCTAAAAACATGATTCTAAATCTTTCTTGTGTGGGAGCGTCCAATTGTTGGATAAAATTTAAGGCGAAATCTTTAATGACTCTATCTTGACAAACATCTGTTTCAATTTTGAGTTGGGTTAAACATTTTTCACGCAGATTTTCACACATTTTTTCGATTTCTAGCCTTCGACGTTCTGACTCCAGTTTTTTTTGATATTCAACTGCTAAACTTTCGTTAGCGGCAATTTTATAATCTTCAAATTCTTTCTTAAGAGTATCTAGAGTGCGGTGCAAATCATGCAATTCTCCCATTTTTTCTCTATATTTTCGTTCTTCTATTTTAAGAGCCTCCTCTGTACTATCTAAAGTGCATTTTAGGGAACTGCTTGCACTAACTTCCTTCTGAAACTGAAGCGAAATTCTGCGTACATTTTCTGTCTCTTCTTCCAACTGTAGACGGATTTCTTTGCTCGAAGAGCTATCGTTCAACTGGTCGATCAATCTTTCATTTTCTTGATTAAATTTTTCTAAAGCGGCTTTAGAGAGGGTTAATTGCTTGGTTAATTCTCTGATTTTATTTTGCGATTTATCAAATTCATCCTGAATTAAGTTGAAATTTGCCTGAACAGTGTGGAGGTTTTCATTTGTTACTTCCAATTGGTGAGTTAATAATGAGGAATTTTTTTCAAGTTGAGTGATCTGTTGTTTCAATTCCTGTTCCAGTTCTTTGTCGCTTGAAGAAGGGTTTTTTATATTAGCTTCAATTTGTTGGAAAAGGGACTCCATGTCCTTTTCTACGACGGTTGTGATTGAAGCGACCATTTCTTCAGTTGTCATTTTGAAAGCTGTTTGTGGGAAGTCAAGAACAGCAAATTCTTTGTCGAGTGAATCGGAAATACTGAGTTTAGATTTCCAGATAATAAGTTTTTCCTGAAACAGCTGACGCAGCTTACCGATCACCAGTTTGATGAATTTAAGGTCATCCAATTCCTTATTGGACCCGGTTAACATTGCACCAAAAAATTCGTTGAAGGAAGGTCTTTTTTGAACATCAGACAAAAGAATAGGATCAGGAAGGGATGCTGACATAAATTCATAAAGGGCTTGTAGTTTCATTTTTAGTTCACAGAGCTCATGATGAATGGCATTTATATCACGCTTTTCTTTGCCTTTTATTAACAAGAGTTCGAACTGGTTTTTTAAGTCTTGATAAGATGCGTTAAGTTCCGCGAGGGTGGTTTCTAAGGCTTTGATTTCCTCATGAAGGAACGCCCCTGTTGATGGAGGAATTTTTTTGGCTTCTTCTAAAGATGACGAAAAGAGGCGGTCGATAATGTTTCCAGCTGCTTGCATAATTTTCTCCTTTTACCAATAAAGGTGCAATGCACCATCCGCAATAATACCATGTCCTTGCAGGGTGATCCTTTCATCTTGAACATTCATAGATTTGGCTGGGGCG
This sequence comes from Parachlamydiales bacterium, assembly GCA_963709145.1. GTDB lineage: Bacteria > Chlamydiota > Chlamydiia > Chlamydiales > Parachlamydiaceae > JBDHQB01. The sequence continues at coordinate 15,489 of CAVPVT010000076.1, read as the reverse complement.
ATTTGATGAAGTAAAAGTCCTTTGTGTAGAGCAATTTTTCCGATAGTGTAGGGTAAATAGTGCATTTGTTTTGTAGCGATATATTGCGTAAACTGACTTTCATCCATTTCTTTAACATCATCTCTGAAGATATCCCAGTAATTGAGACCTCCACCAACGTGAGGAAGCGCAACAGGGCAGGTAAAACTCAAAGGATTATTAAGATCTGCTTTTTTGTAGTGGCTCCATTGGTGCGATTTAAATTGAAGATCGAAATGGATTTTCGCAATAGGCTTTTCGAAACTTTTAGAATATTTGAAGATGTGAAATCCTGGAAGTGCAAGTTTTGTTTCGTATAAAACGGGGATTTTCATGATATTGCTAAGCAGTGTTTTAAGCCGTTCATAGACGAGGGAAAAGTTTTCTAAAAGGATAGGATTGGTTTTTTGTGCTTTCTGCAAATAAAGGGTGTCGTTAGCATCGGGAGAATCTAGATAACTAGCAGTTCCTAAGGTGTAAAAAGGTTCGAGGCCAGAAGCGCGGTTAATCCAATGGTGTTGCAAAGAGTAGATTTTATTACGGATGGCTTGAGATTCGTCGATAGTGAGGAAGTCAAATTGGCCCAACATAAAAAGTACTCTTTTGCTCCAGATTGATTCGAACTTACCATCCTGCCCAATTTATTTCGATGTACGAGGTAAATAAGTCAGGAATGATATGACAACGCTAGCCAAAATTTCCTATTTTTGAGAATTTGGGTTACAATGAGAAGTAAGTCTTAAGGAAAATTCGTTTATGACAGAAAAACCCCCTCCACCAAAAAAGCCAGATCGTCCTTTTGAATGTGGTGAATGCAAGAAACCGATAAAAGTTATTTATACAGAGATTGTTGGGAATAATATTACTCATACGAGCATGTGCGCTGATTGTCCTGAGCTACAAAAACGATTGCATGGAGCTAGTTATTTGGCTGATGCAGGAATTATGAATGAGCCTGGGGCTGGTTTAGCCTGTGGAATTGTGGCACATCTTTGGCAGTTGTCCGGATGGCGAATTCTTTGGGATGTAATGTATGTTATGAGATGTTTGAGGATATTTTATTGAATAAGATTCAAGCTGCCAAAAAAATTCCTCCCTGGATCGAATGTGACAAAGAAATCGCAGCCGATTCATATTGGTCGTGTTCCAGGGGAAAGGCAAGAGATCAATCCGTCTTTGAAGTTGTTACTCGCTTTTTAAATGATGCTGAAGTGAGACATTGAAACGGGAAGATTACGAACAAGCAGCACTTTTACGTGACCAAATTAAAGCCTTGCAAGACAAGCATACTGGAGAGAAGCAGAAAGGGGACAAGAAGAAAAATGAAAAATGATTTGATGGGAAACTTAACCAAAAAGACGTCCATGGATCGACAATGACAACATGGTTTGGCTTGCTTGAACAGCAAATATCAGTAGGAATATTGAGAAGTTTAAGTTCCCCGCCAAGCTTGATGTGGAACGACGCAAGCAAATGATTTCATTAGTCAGCAAAGAACTGATGGCAATGCCGGAAGTAAAGCGACCTGAGTTGTTTAAGGCTGAAGAGATTAGTGCAATGGATAAGGAATTCTTGGAAGAGCACTATTTTGCTGCTGAAAATTATCAGCAAACATCTCAAGGTGAAGCTTTTATTATCGATGAGACTGGGCAATTCTTTACGACTTTGAATATTAAGGATCACATCAGATTGCATTACATTGAGTGTAAAGGAGAATTGGAGTCAGCCTGGAATCGATTATTAAAAATTGAAACAGGGCTTGGAAAGACGATTGCCTATTCGTTTAACTCTCGGTTTGGATTTTTAACAGCTGATCCGATGGAATGTGGAACAGCTTTAGTGGTTAATGCGTATGTGCAACTTCCGGCATTAATCCACACTGATGTGTTAACCGACTTTTTGCAAAAAAATTCGGATGAAGCTATTACTTATTCAGATTATTTAGGAAATGGGCAAGATTACGTGGGGGATATCGTAAATATTCGGAATAATTACACTTTAGGAGTCAATGAGGAAACAATCTTAGCGGGAGTACGTTCTTATACTTCGAAGCTAGTTGCAGAAGAAAAAAGAGTCCGCAACACAATTCGAGAGACAGACAATCCAGGGATGAAGGATAAAGTGAGTCGGGCTTTTGCGATTTTAATCCATTCCTATCAGATTGAGGCTATAGAAGCGATGAATGCGATCAGTTTGTTGAAATTAGGAGTTGATTTCGAATGGGTGAAGGGGATTACGATTTCAAAATTGAACAACTTATTCTTTAACTGTCGCAAAGCACATTTAATCAGTAATTATGACAAGAAAGTGCCCTCAGAAGATATTGCTCATCGGCGTGCGGAATTTATCCACAGCTTTTTAAAAGATGTAAAATTAGTCATTTAAGGGCTTTTATGCCTATCCAGAAAAAGGGGGCGGGGATCAATTTATATTCTCAGCCTCACTATATTGATCATTTGGCAATTGTTTGTATCCTGATGGGAGTGTCTTTGCTTGTGAGAGAGGAAAACGAAGAGTTATTAGCTCGCAAGTACTATCCTGGGCTTAAGATTCAACGTATAGACTACCAAGACCTTAATCCCGAATTTTTGATAGAGAATTTTGATTATATTATTTCTTCTGATCTGTTGGGGAGGGCGACGTTAAGGGAAAAATTTGCGGAGTTAGAAACAGAGTATAAAAAGATTTTACGTTGTATTCATAGTCCTCATGGTTTTTCAGACAAAGGGTACTATTTGCGCAAGAGTGCATTTGAGGATATTTTGCTGGTCTATGGACAGCATTTTCTCGATCAGTTGCAAAAAGAGGGGGTTTCAGACCATCTAAACCAGTATGTGAGAATAGGCAATATTCGTGCAGCCTATTATGAGAAGCATAAGGAAATGTATGCGGAAATGATAGATAAAGAGATTTTATCTCATTTTGATGCTAAGCAACCGATTATTCTTTATGCACCGACCTGGGTGGATATCGAAAAATCCTCCACATTCTTTGAGGCAGGTGAAGAAATCTTCGAAAAGTTACCTCGAGATTTCAATATGATTGTAAAGCTTCATCCTAGGCTGGAGCAAGATGATACGGTGGGCTATTATCAGCTTTTAGGCAAGTATGAAGGGAAAAAGAATATCTTGTTTATCAAAGAGATGCCGGCGATTTATCCCTTATTAGCATGTAGTGACATCTATTTGGGAGATACATCTGCAGTGGGATACGATTTCTTATATTTTAACAAACCGATGTATTTCTTAAATTTGCATAAGAAACAATATCCTTTATTCCGTTGTGGAGAAGTTATTGAACCTCAGAATCTTGGAGAATTATATGCAAGGATCAGAAATACATTCGACCAAGATCTGGAAAAATATAAAAAGGTCCGTACCGAGTTATACGCTTACACGTTTGATCAAGATCGGGACTTTGATACGATTAGAAGTGAACTTTCAAAGTGTTTAGAGAACTAGGCAAAGTGTGAAACCGATTTTCGCAAGGGAGTTATTGATTTGACGTAAAGGGGATCGCATGATTTGATGGAGTTATAGTAAAACAGGAGGGAAGGATGCGCAAATTATGGATACTTGTCGCAAACAGTAGCTTTGCTCAAGTCTATGAGGTGCAAGGTCCCGCAAAAAATATTCAGCAAGTTCACTTTTTAGACAACCCGGATGGACGCAAAAAAGGGTCGGAGGTCTATTCTGATCGGCCAACACGTAAATTCCAAAGCTTTGGAATGTCTAGGCATGCAGTTGTCAATGATGTCGATTATCATACTCATGTGACGGAGGTCTTTGCTCACAAGATTAGTGATTTATTGAAACGGGGCGATGATGACCATAGTTTCAATGAGTTGGCAATTATTGCTCCCACAGAATTTCTTGGCATACTTCATGGAAAATTACCGACCCATCTTAAAAAGGTGATAAGCAAAGAAATCAAAAAGGATCTGCCTCAAAACCTTAATGAACATGAGCGAGTGCAGACAATCATTAAATACCTTGATTTGCCTTAAGTAGAGGCCATTACTTCCAGAAAAAGTCTTGGCTAGATAAAGTTTTTTTTAGCCATAGTGGGGCATTTTTGCTCATTGACCCAACTTGGTATCCGGTCCATTTCGCGATCACGTGAAAGCAGGCGTAAGGGATTAAATAGGGGGATTTCTTAGAAAGGGTGCAAAAAAGTTCTTTGAGATAGACTTTCCCACGTTGCATGTCTTTGTAAGAAGAATCAAAAAGATGCCTGTAGGATATCCTAGCAAGTCCCGTATCAAAATGACGTTGGAATTCTTGTTTTAAGGTGTAACTGTGGGAGTGGTGCACGACCGCTTCTGCAACATAAGCAATCTTATGGCCTTGCTTTAATAACCTGGCGACGGCGACCGTGTCTTCTCCGATCAACACATGTTCGAAACCACCGATCTCATCGAGCGCAGAATTTTTGTAGGCCGCACAAGAATCGGAGCAAAAATAGGTGTATACACCATATTTTGGAACGTCTTCAATATTTCTAATATGGCTTTCAGTAGGATAATTGAAATTGCGATGGAAGGCTTCAAAAAAATCGGCCCCTTTATGAGGGATCTGTCTAGCATAAGCTACAGAGGCACAATTATCGATTAAAGGCTTGACGAGATTGTTTAGCTGATAATCATCGATAAGATAGGCATCTGGTGTGATCATGACAACGATGTCTGTGCCAAGGTGTTGCCTGGCAAGTTCACGTGTTGTGCCGTGGTTAAAGGCTGCACGGGGAATCACCAAAGTTTCAGCCCCAAGTTTAATGGCTTCGGCAACAGTTCCATCAGTAGAAGAGGAATTGACCACCAACACCTTTGGTTTGAGTGATGAGCGTAAAAGGGGAGGTAAGCAACAATGGAGATGTTTGAGGGCATTGTGAGTGATGACCGCAACCCCAACGGTAGGATACTTTTGCGAACTCATTTTGTTTGATAGGTACGTTGGTAATAGGTTGCAAGCTCATCCCAAGCTTTAGCTTCATTCCAACCGAGGGCATCAACATTCAGCAAATCGGTATTGATCCTAACTTTGGGCTCTGGGAATTCCACTTGTTTTTGGAGGTCCACTTCGCAGGGGATATTCAAACGCTTACCCATTTCTTGAGCGAACCGTCGCACAAAAGCTCCTTGCGACTCTGGATATCCGCTGGGGTTGGTTTTTTGCATCCCGGCCTCTACAGTTAATTTTCCAGCAAAATCGGCATAGGCTAAAGATAGAAGAGATGCGTGGATATTATCTCGGACATAGGCAGGCATCGAAACAGGAGCTTTCTTTCCCTGAAACCATGTTTGAATTAGAAATGAAGTAAATCGAGCTTCTTCATAAGGGCCAAACGGATTTGGAATGACAAATTTCCCGATATTTCATCCCGAGGATTGAGGTATAGAATTGGAAAATATCCGAGGTCACCCCTTTTGATAAACCGTACGGGGAAACCGCCCGTAAATTATCCGATCCAGCGCCCTCATTTTGCTCAAAGACACTACCGGTGAGAAGGATCCTATTGCAGCTGGCATTCTGCAGTGCAATCAAGGTGTTTTTTAGGTTGTAGGTGTTATTTCCGGCTGCAGCGATCACATCGAATGCGGGGTCTTTATAGTTTGTGACCTCAGCGGCATGATGGCAGAAAAGATCCCAAGGACCATCTTCGCTCACGAGTTTGCGGAACCTGTCGCTTCCGAAAGAGGCTCCAAAGTAAGCTTTGCAAAATTTTTGACATTTTTCGACCCTCTCCTTCCTGACACCTTGATAGAAATCTGGAGAACTGCGAAAGATTGCCACGACAGTATGTCCAGCTTCTGCGAGTGCTTTTACAAACCAATAGCCGGTAAATGAGCTGGCTCCAGTGAATAAAATTTTCATTTGAGGGCACCCTTAGTCGAAGCGCTAAATTTAATAGAGGGGATCGAAGGCATCCATGGGGCTTTCCCAGTTTGCCATAAGGTTTGTAGGCTATCGCGGTCTCTTTGTGTGTCCATGCAGGCCCAAAAGCCTGAATGCTTATAGAGCTGCAGCTGTTGATCTTGCGCAAGTTTCATGAGAGGGTCTTTTTCCAGAATACAATCCGGATCTTTTGATAAGTATTCGGAGAAAAATTCTCTTTTGAAGAAAAAGTAGCCCCCATTGATCCATTTTTCTTTAAAGTCAGGTTTTTCAGAAAATTCAGCGACACACTCCCCTTTCAGATGAAATTCTCCAAAACGGGAGGGGGGATTGACCCCTAGGACTGTACCGATTTTATTATGGTGTAGATGGAAATCGAATTCTTGGCTGAGATTGGCATCGGTCAAGCCGTCGCCATATGTGACGGCGGCATGCTGGGCATTGCCTAAATATTTTTCGGCCGCAATCGCGATACGCGCTCCTGTCATCGTTTCTTCGCCAGTATAGGCGACGGTCACTTCCCAATCTTCGTCATGATCGATCGAATGCACGGTAAGGTTGTTACTTTTAAGATCGACAGTAAAATCGCTATTCATCGAGTTGTAGTTAAGGAAATAGGATTTGATCACTTCAGATTTGAACCCAGTGCAGAGGATAAAGCGTCGGAACCCAAATTTACGGTAAACATGCATAATATGCCAAAGGATAGGGTGATTGCCGATAGGAACCATGGGCTTGGGTTTAAATTCGGTTTCCTCTTTGAGTCGAGTCCCTAGGCCCCCACACAAAATAAATACGGGGATTTGTTCAAATATTTGCATAAAAACATCCTGTGATCTAACAATCTTAAGCTAATCGGTAATTAAGTTCCAGGATAGCAAATAAACTCTATTTCGGGCGGGGTTCCCAGCAAGGAAAGCGCTTTTCTCCAGGTCCTGAACTGATTTTTACAGCTTCTGGTTGATTGAGGTTTATCAAATAGAGTTCTGATCCATTTTGCCCAGTTGAATTGAAGATCAGATGGAGACTGTTGGGTGCCCAGGTAGGATTTTCTTTATTCCCTCCCCCTTGAGTTAGCTGACGCTCTTCATTTCTCTCAAAATCGTAGATCCAAATTTGACGTATCCCATTCACCATGGCGCAGTAAGATATTTTACTGCCATCGGGTGACCAGCAAGGCGCTGTCCCTTCTTTGGTATGTCGAGTGATCACGCGTGCTTTAATATCTTTCAGCAAAACTCCAGGGGCAGGAATATCCATGACATAAATTTTGGGCGAACCATCTTTATTGGAAACAAAGGCGATCTGTTTACCATCAGGACTAAAGCTCGGGGTTCCTTGCGTGGCCAAATGGGTGGAGAAGATTTGTCTCGGTTTTCCCAACGCTCCTTCCTCAGGCTTAAAATCTTGGATAAACAGATCAGGATTGCCAGTGACATCACTGATAAAAGCCACACGATCTCGCTGTTTAGTGATGGCAGGCATCAATTGATTTCCTTTTAATGGGGTAAAACGCTGCCCTTTTCCATTTTGTAACGAGGCCATATAAATCTTCGGTTGACCAATCAAGTAAGAGATGTAAAAAAAGCTGCCGCTGGTATAGCCTGGTTTGGGGGGTACATAAGCAGGGGTAATGCAGTAACCCATTTCCCGCGTCACTTGTCGTGTGTTGGCGCCATCGTAGTCGGCTTCCCAGATATCGGCGATCAATTTCTTATTCGTAGAGTCTGCAGATTTGACAGAATAAAGAAAACGGGTTGAGGCAATCCCTTCTGTGCCAAAGAGAGCTTTGTGGATTAAGTCAGCGACGTGGTGGATTTGTCGCCGATCTTCCTTAAGAACCCATGACAATGGGATCCCATCAACTTTCTTAGCAGATTGGCTGTTCGTTGCAATAAGAGTTCCATACAGTTTTTGATTACTGATCTCAATTTTGACAATATAGTAGGCGTCGAGTCGTTTGAGCTGCTCAGAGGAGGGAAAATTATCACCATTTATCTTATCAATGAGTCTTTCCTTGTCTTGTGTTCGGGGAACAAGATAGGTCATCCCATTGTGCCCTAAATCGAATTCGAGAATCTTTTGCAATTTTTCGATGTAATCATCCGGGAGACCGGCATTGGCTTTGGAAAAGTTACCCAAATAAAGGGGCATAAGAGAGGAACTAGTCGACAATTTGACGACGATCGGATCCGATTCTTCTCCTCCATCCAAGGAAAGTGTGGAAAGAAGGAGCATTAAACTTAAAATCAATGTTTTCATAAGATTATTCGTTACGCAGGGAGATTAAAAATGTATAACTTTCCGAGTCCCCAAAATAGTTTCCAAAAGGGGGAAATTTTAGGGTCGGAATTGTTTTTTCCACATATTTTCGGTTAGCAGAATTTTCGGCTTTCACCACCTCAACTTTTTTGACTTTACCAGAACGGTCTAAGGTTAATCTAATTTTGACCTCACCATACTCTGGAAGGCTCAAAAGGAGTTTTAATCGGCTTGCCAATTCGTCGCGGTAGCTGCTTTCTTGTTGATTAAATGTCGCTCCTGAATTGTCGGGAAGGGCATCAATATGCAAATTTTCAAGATGAGTAATCGCAGGTCCTTCCGGTAATCCTGCAGCAGCAATCACTGAACCTTTATCTCGGCTTTTACCAATTTTTGCAATGTTTTCTTTCACCTGAGCAATCAACGCCTGCTGCTTTTCTTTAGCGGCAATCTCCTCAGCGGAAGGTTTTGGAGGAGGAGCGGTTTTTTTTTCTGTGATGGGTGTGGGTTTTGTTTCCGCCGGTTTTTTATCAGCTTTCTTTTGCGCAACAGGAGTCTCAGTTTTTTTGGGCGCGGGGGTTTTCTTGGCAGTTATTGGGGGTTTTAGATCGGTTTTAGGTTTGGGCATAGGAGGCTTGGGTTTAGGCTGCTCCACTTTTTTAGGCGATTTCTTGGGTTTTGGTTTAGGTTTTGGTGCAGGTTCAACGGGCTTAGGGGGCGGTTCAGGAGTTTTTGGGGGTGGTTCAGGTGCAGGCGCCGGTTTTGGTTCTGGGATAGGTTCAGGTTGAGGGGCTGGCGTTGGAGGGTGAGGTACAACTTCCGCCTCGGCAATGATCGGCTCTTCTTTGGCCTGAACAGCAGGTGCGGAAGGTTGCAAACTGATCGTCTTGACAAGCAATTTTGGGGGTGGTGGAAAGGACATTGGATGTGTTGGGGCGAAAAAAAAGGAAACCACCATAGCGGCGGCATGGGCAGCTAAGACCCCGATTGAAATGGAGTAAAGAGATCGGTCAGGTGTTGGGGTCATACAGTTTAATTCATCGGATTTAGGATAATATCCATTTGGTCAAAGCCCGCATCTTCGGCTGCATTTTTTACTGATTGGTAGGTCCCGAATTGGGCACGTTTATCGTGGAACAATTGCGGTTTAGCTTTCGGGTATTGGGCTTTTAAGTTTTTGAGTTTATCGGTTAAAGCCACTAACGGCACAGGTTGCTGATTGAGAAGGACCGTGTTATCTTGGCGAACATGGATTGAAATGGGGCTTCTCTCTTGAACCGATAAGGTATGATCATTGGGATTTGAAGGGGCTTCAGCCAATTTGATGCTATCCAATTCCAGCAGTGGAGCGATCAAAATAAACATTATTAGAATGACAAACACGACATCGATCAGAGGAGTCAAATTGATCGTCGGTTCTTCAAAATGGGGTTTAACGTTTCGCCCTATAGATCGCATAAAATCCCTTAATCGACATCGACCTTGCGGTACTGCATTTCAACAGAAGCTAAGAGTTCACTAGCAAATTTTTCCATCTCAATTTGGAAATCTCTAACGGTATTTTTTAGATAATTATAACCAATCAGAGCAGGAATGGCATCGATTAGTCCAAGGACAGTGGTAGCAAGCGCCAAAGATAGGCCCCCGAGAACCATTTGATGGGAACCTCCTGCGCCTTGAAGCTGCAATTCAGAAAAGGTGGTTAAAATTCCCCAAACAGTACCCAATAGACCTAAAAAAGGAGCTAAACTGACAATCGTTGATAAAATAAATAGGTTTTTCTCAAGGTCTTTCACTTCTGATGCGATGGTGGTTTGGAGTCTTCCTTCCACAAATTCGATATCGGCTGGGGATAAGAAAGAAACTTCCGGATTAGGGGATTTGTGCGGATTGGCGTGCCCTGAGGTAAAATGGTGGTTTTTAGTCAAAATTTCGACAGTGCTCTGCTTCAAATTCCGGTAAAGATCGAGGAAAGGGTTGGGCCGGCTGCGCAGCATGCTTTTATCAGTATCGAGGGATAATGGGTTAAGTTTTTGCAATTGAAAGGCATCGTGAAACTGGGCAGAATATTTACGCGCCTGATAGGTGATCCAAGACTTATGTAATAAAATAATCCAAGAGATAATTGATAATAGTAATAAACCGATAAAAATACATTTTCCAAGGAAGTCGGATTGTATATAAGCTTCAAAAAAAGGGTTGCTTCCTAATACAAAATAGTGTATCATATTACCTAATGTTCGTTATACCTGATAATTTAAAACTTAATGAAGGTCAGGACTAATGATTGCTTATTTCCGTTTATTTTTCTACGCGATTTGTTGCATGACCTTTCATCTTTGTGCAGCCGATCTGCAAAATCCCCCGCTTAAATTTGAGATTGTAGCGGAAAATAATACGATTCAGCCAGGAAAAGAGTTTACCCTTGCTTTGCATATGCAAATGGAACCCACTTGGCATATTTACTGGAAAAATCCGGGAGATTCAGGGGCTGCCCCTCAGGTAAAATGGAAGCTTCCGGAAGGGTTTACCCTTACTAACCTGCAGTGGCCGGTTCCAGAAAAATTAGATTCGAGTGGGATGATCTCATTTGGTTATGAAAAAGATGTGGTTCTTTTGGCTACCATTAAAGCTCCTGCGAGTACATCTTTACAAACCCCGTTGATTTTTGAAGCAAATGTTCAGTGGATCGCCTGTTCCAATGACACTTGCTTACCTGGAAATTCATCGGGGCAATTATCGATCGAGGCTAGTACGGCTCAATCTGTTGCCAATCCACCAGTCGCATCGTTCTTTATGAAAGCACGGCAACAGATGCCGGTGCATCCAATTGAAGCAACTGCGGTGCGTAAAGATGGCGTTATAGAATTCATTATCCATCTTCCTAAGGATGCGGCAAAAAATTATTCTAATGTTTACTTCTTTCCTGAAATTCCTGACACAATCGATCACCGTTCTGAAATGACGTTGACCCCCTCTGATCAAGCACTCGACCATTATACAGTGGCAATGCGCGATCTATCTTCGGAAGGGACAAATTCCACGTTGAAAGGGGTTTTAGTCCTCGGGAGCAAAGATCAAAGAAGCGGCTGGGATGTCGATGTGCCGGTTTATTCTCAAGGCAAAGATGACGAAGCGATCAGTATGGCAGAACCCCATATGAGTGTTTCAGCAGTCAAAAGAACTCCAGTGGTCATGCCTCAAGCAGAAATCACAACATTCAGCATGGCTCTTCTGTTTGCTTTGATTGGTGGGATGATCTTGAATTTAATGCCCTGTGTGCTTCCGATCATTTCGATCAAGATTTTGAGTTTTGTTCAGATGACAGGAAACCGGCGTTGGCAGATTTTTGAACATGGACTGTTCTTTTCTCTCGGAGTTTTAGTTTCGTTCTGGGCGTTGGCGGGATTGCTGCTCTCGCTACAAGCCTATGGGCAAGTGGTAGGTTGGGGTTTTCAGCTGCAGGAGCCACTTTTTGTTGCGGCTTTAGCGGCATTGCTTCTAGTGTTTGCTATGAGTATGTTTGGCGTCTTTGAAATGGGGGCCTTTGTCTCCAATTGGGCCGGAGAGGCACAAAGCAACGCTACTTCAGGCAAATTTGTTTCCTCCTTTTTAAGCGGCGTATTAGCAACTGCTGTCGCTACTCCTTGCACAGGACCATTTTTAGGGTCAGCGGTGGGATATGCTGTGACATTAGATTCTTGGCATGCGATGGGGATTTTTACAGCTGTTGGGTTAGGGATGGCGCTGCCCTATTTGTTCTTGTCGGCATTTCCAGGGTTTTTGAAGTGGTTGCCCCGTCCGGGAAGCTGGATGACAGTTTTCAAGCAGTTGATGGGCTTTCTAATGATGGCAGCAGTTCTTTGGCTCATTTGGGTTTTTGGTGCGCAGACTAATAGTTTAGCTTTGATCATGGTGTTGGCAGGATTATTCTTGATTGCATTTGCGACGTGGGTTTTCGGGACTTGGGGCAATCCGATCCGAAGCAAAGGAGTAAGGACATTTGGCCTTTTGGCGGCGATCGCATTTGGTTTAGTTGGCAGTGGTATGATTTATTTGAGTACGGCTGACAATGGAGGGGATCCCCGTGTGGAATCTTCTTCTGCCTTTGTGTCAGAAGGGTGGGAACCTTACTCGCCTGAGAGGGTTGCGGAGTTGCAAAAACAAGGAATTCCTGTTTTTATTGATTTCACAGCAAAATGGTGTTTGATTTGCCAAGCAAATCATTTGGTACTTTCAACTCCTCAAGTGGAGCAAATGTTTTTGGCTAAAAAAGTGGTGAAAATGAAAGCCGATTGGACAAAAAACGATCCTACGATTACGCAAGCGCTCCGTTCGTTTGGTAGAAACAGCGTTCCGCTCTATTTGCTTTATTCAGGGAGTGGCAGTGAGACACCTAAGATCTTGCCTCAGGTGTTGACTCCTGATATTATCGCCGATCATGTTAAAACGATCGAATAATCTATGTTTGACTCGCATGCCCATTTGACAGACCCGGCACTTTATGGGGATATCGATTCCGTTTTGCAACGGGCTGAAGCGGTTGCGCTACAGACGCCACCGAGTTCGCCCAGGGCGTGACCCAAGGGCTGGCCTACGGCACCGCCGTCCGCATGCGCCGCCCCACCGGGGCCGCTCCCGCCGACCCGCGGATTCAGGGGTGAGCGAAGGCCAACGTCCCGTGTGTGCGGAGAACCCCCGATGAAGCGAAGTCTGGCCCCGATCGCGTTGGCCTGTGGAGTGCTGCTGGCCCCCCTGCCCGCCGCCGGCCCGGCCCCCGCCGAGGACGAGCGCCTGGCCACTTTTTTCAAGGCCTACCTCGACGAGGAGCTGAAACAGCGACCGCTGGAGGCGACGTGCCTGGGCGACCATCGCTTCGACCACCTCCTCGACGATGTCTCGCCGAAGGCCCGCGCCAGGTGGGCAAGGCCGGCGCTACCGCGCCGCCCTTCGCCCAACTTGCCGCGGCGGGTCGATTACAAGAAACTGTCGCGAGGCGGACAGATCGACTTCGGCATCTTCGAGCACCACCTGAAGCGCGAGCTGTGGCTGGCCGAGACACCAGGCCGTTCGAGGACGACCCGCGCACCTACAACGACTACCTCACCGAAAGCACATATCTCCTGCTCACCCAGTCCACGCTGCCGGGCGCCGTAACGTCAAGAACTGCGCCGCCCGGCTGCGCAGTTGCCGTGCGTGGTCGAGGCGGCGAAGGTGGTTCCTCGAGCCCGCCGCGTGCAGTCGTGGAGACGGCCATCCGCCAGAACCGCGGGGCCATCGCCTACTACGAGACGGGCATTTTCGAGCTGGCCGGGGAGACGCCGGGCTGAGCGAGTTGCGGCCGGCGGCGGCGGAAGCGGTGGCCGTGCTGAAGGACTACCAGAAATATCTGGAAAAGGAGCTGCTGCCGCGGCGAAGGGCGAGTGGCGGCTGGGCAAGGAGAAGTTCGCCGCAAGCTGGAGCTAGAACTGGACGCCTGGCTCAGCGCCGCGCAGGTGCTGGCGGGCGCCGAGGCCGAGCTGGCCGGCGTGGGGCGCCGAGATGTACGTGGTGGCCCGGCAGTTGTGGACGAAGACGTTCCCCGGCGACGAAAGGGGCGCCGGCGCCGGCCCTGCCGCGGACGACGAGGCCGGCCGGCGCGAGACTGTGCGGGCGGTGCTGTGGCGCCTGAACAAGGATCATCTCGCCGAGGGTGACGGAGCTGTCTGCGACCTGCGTGCTGCTGCGGAGCGGATAAAGGCCTTCATCGAGCGCGAGGACGTGCTGCGGTTGCCGCGACCGGACAACTGCAAGATCATCGAGATGCCGGAGTTCCAGCGCGGCTTTAGCTCGCCTACCTGAACCCAGCGCTGCCGCTGGATGCGAGGGCGGCGAGCTACTACGCCATCACCCGCCGCCGAGGCACTGGGAGGCACGCGGTATGGCGGAGGTTTGCTGGAGGAATACAACCGGCACATGATCCACATACTGACGATCCACGAGGCCTACCCGGGGCATTACGTCCAACTGGAGTATTCCAATCGGCATCCATCGCTGATCCGCCGGGTACTGTTTTCGGAGGTGTTTGCCGAGGGCTGGGCGGTGTACACGGAGCAGATGATGCTCGACCAGGGATACGGGGCGGCGATCTGGCGCTGCGGCTGAACCAACTGAAGTGCTATCTGCGGGCGGTGGGTAACGCCATCCTGGACGGCCGGACGCACTGCACCGGATGACCGACGCGAAAGCGAGGCCTTCCTGATGGAGCGAGCTTACCAGGCCGAGGGCGAGGCGGTGGGCAAGATCGTGCGGGCCAAGCTCGCTCCCTGCCAGCTTCGACCCTTCTTCGTGGGGCGGATGGCGTTCTACGATCTGAGGCAAAAGGCGGCCAGCGCGAGCAGGGCGACGGGTCCGCCTCGGCCGGTTTCACGAAGCGGTTCTCGACCACGGCACCCTGCCGGTCAAGTATCTCCCGGGGACTGGTGCGCAGAACGGCTGAAGAAGCCGCGCTGAAGAAAAGATTAAGAGAGACCACAGAATCATTAAAGGACAGAATCATAAGAGAAGAAAAGAAGTCGGCTCTTGTGATTCTTTTCTCTTATGATTCTTCTCTTATGATTCTGTTCTTCATGATTCTGTGGCTCACCCTCTTCTGCATTTCCCGCAAGAGGCGGCGGCCTGACAGGAAGAGAGAACACAGAATCATTAAATACAGAATCATAAGAGAAGAAAAGAGTCGGCTCTTATGATTCTTTTCTTCTCTTATGATTCTGTGTTCCTATTCTCTGGTGGTTCAATCCTCTTCTGAGGAGGGGGGGGGTTAGATTCTGAGGAGGAGAGTGACGTTTTGAAGGGGGGGGGGGTTTACTATTTTCCTGACCTGCTCTGGGGAGCGATCGATTTCAATTTCGGTGTGAATTATTGGCATTTTTGATTTTCTGATTTGGGATCGCTTAAAAGCTCTTCGACGCCGATGCAAAGGGTGTTTAAATTGTCTTTGATATTCTTAAACTGGTGATTTCGTGGTGTGCCTTTTTTGTGGTGCTCGAAAACAAACATTCTTTGAGCGGCCCAACCCACGATACTTATAAGTTTCTGCCCAGCAATTGGCGCGACCGAAGTTTTCCGTCATAATTGCTCGCTCCACGCGTTCCTGGACCCATTACATCATTGTGGAGGCAGGAATATGGAGGACAGTAATAAACTCTCCGGCTGCTGTTCTCTGCTGCAGCCATGGCGCGAGTGGTGGCTTGATCGTGGCGCCAGCGCGGAGTATTGTCGCCCCGCTTTTGCCGATTTGGTGGAAAACCACCAAGCCACCAAGCCACATGACAAG
>CAVPVT010000075.1:0-84098 GCA_963709145.1 Parachlamydiales bacterium | reverse complement strand
CTGAATGGCAATGTTTCTGACTTTAAGCTCATAGGGAGCCATTTCGAGTTCATCACGGAGCGGAATGTATTTTAAAAAAAGAAGGGTCTCTTTTGGTCGAGAATAACAAGTCCATAAATCCTCTTTGATTTGCGAAATCTGAAAATGGGTAAATTTAGTGATCTCGTGAATAAGTTTTAACCTCTTAGTTTCACTATTCCAACCGAAAAGTCGACAATTTTTAAAGTAGATCTCTTCGTTTTTCAAAAGGTAATTTTTTGATGAAATTTGATGCACTTCTCTGATTTCCTTATCGAGCTTTAAGCCGAGATCCGTTTCTGTTTGATTATCAATGTCATAGCGAATTAGGTAGGAAAAGGAGTCCACATATTTGGTTATAAGTAAAATCTTGTCATCAAGTGGTCTAATAAACCGGTAACCCTCACTCCGTTGAAATTCTTTAAGCTTTTTTCCATCCTCTAGTGACCACACCCCATAAACCCATTTCGAAGCAAGCCAGTATTCTAGTACAACAAAATGATCGTTGTGACTGTGAAAGATAAAGCAAAAAGGCGTGCTTTGCAAAACTTTTGTAGATAAATCATTTAAATTTATGATGCGGGTTTTGGTCATTGTGTAAATGAAGCAACGGGTCTTGTTTTTATATGTAAAAAAGTGGGTGATGTTAGGAGAATAAAATAACCCATATATCACTTGCTTTGTCTCCGTGTTGCAAAGCTGCACCCGTTTTAGTCCTCCGGCACTTCGTTTTTTAGGAACTTGTAGAATAATGAATTGATGGTCATTGATAAGTTGAAAATGTTCTGGAAGCTCACTAAATCTGAATAGCTCTTGGACAATAAGCTTCAATATTGATGACCCAGATGACTTTTGATTTACGATGTGAAAAAGTTGAATGGTGAAGATTGTATTGAATCAACTTGCGGTGATTTATTCAGTTACGAACGATCGAGTTTTTCATTTTTACTCTAAGCTGTTTTAATTGTTATTGGAATTCATCAATTGGAGTTCACCTGGAAATCGGGAAATCAATTTAAAATGTACTTATCTATGCTTAGAAGAACTTACAGTTTTAATCTTAGACAAAAGGTGAATAAATGAACTTTGCGAAATAAGGTTAACCACTTCAAGGTATAAATTTTATCTCCATGGATTTCAGGAATGCATTGCAACTTTTTGAAGCTTGACTGAGGGTCATCAAGGTCGCTGAGGAAGTAAATTGAGTAAGTAAATGTTGATGTCATTTGGGAGGGAAATTTTGATCTGTGTTTCTCAGGATTCGAATCAATTCCGATGGAAATTGTCGAACTAAATACCGCTTTAGACGTGAATAAGAAGAGATTCGAAAGCTCAGAGCTATCTCTAAGATAGGGTACGTTTTCTTCTGTGTAAATCCACACGCCCGTTTTAAAGTGATCAATCAGGTGCGTACATTTAGATATATAAGGACTAAGGGCTTGCTTATTAGAGGTGCTAACTTCACAAGCGGCGCCCAACTCCGTCCCATTTTCAAAATGAACGCGATTACGGCAGAAAGACGATATTTTTTTCCATCTAACCAACGTACAATTTTGCCTTTGTGGGTTTGATCGTCTGAGTTCCTCCAAGTTGGTAGGTCGGTGGAAGACACCTTTAATTTGGTGAGATCGCCAAAATTCAGGTGTGCATTGATAATGGTCTAAAAGGGGGGTATACTTTTCTATCGACATGAGAATTGCCTCACCAATTTTTAAAATAGACAGTCGTATTCAATAATTGCTTAACACAGGACCGAATTATACCGAACGTGATTCAAAATTTGGTTTTTCAACCGCGGGGCTTTAACGCGGCCAAAAATCAAATTTTGAATCACGTTCGGTAAAATCTTAAGATTATTGATAAAGCTCGGGAAAGTTATCCGAAAGAAATTCTTTTGAATAGGAGCCGACTTTGAGAGAGACAGAATTCTCCTCCCAGAGAGCATCCAAAATAATCTGTGAGCTCTCTTCATCAAGGAGAAGGCGTTGCCCTCCCTCCATTACGTAGGCTTGAAAATTGTCTATTTGCCCTTCAATAGTGGTTTGGATAGCGATAGTGGGACAAGGGGGCAGCGGGAGCCCGTGGATATTGACATAAACACGCTCATCCTCTGATGTGCGGATGATTTCAACGTCCAGAGCACAAAAGCCAGATTTTCTAACAAAGCGGATCCGGCATGAATCAAAGTCATGGCCATATGAATTAACTTTGTCCATTTCCCAAGTGCAAGTTTTTGTACAGCCAAAATGAAAAGGAAAAGGGTGCTTAAAAGCACCCTTTTCAAAAGAGAATTTCCCGAAATCACAATTAGAAGTGGCTGTGAGCGTGACCACTTTTGCTATGGTTTTGGATAGCTACTGCAATGATTGCCACTAAAGCGATCGTGCCCAAAGCAATTGCAGGAGCTAGACAAGGAGCTTCTTGACACTCTGTATAGCCGCAGCCGCCGCAATTGGTCGCATATTCATCCCCGTTTACTTGTAGTGTTGATCCCAACATCGCTAAGACAGATGCCAAAGCAATCATTTTTCTGATGCTTTTCATGAAGAACTCCTTGGTGCAAAAAAATTGTTTATGTCTAATTTTTTCGAATTCTATATTAAAACTCATATGCGTTCAATAACTAATTCAGCTCTGAAGTCCTCTGGATTTTCAAAGTGGTCATTGACTTAAAAAAGTCTTTGTAGAAGTTCGGAAATTCCTCTTTTAAAGCTGCCGCAGTCAATATGTAAACGGTACCATCGTGAAGCATAATGACATGCATCATTCGGACATCTCCCCACTCTGTTTTAATATCGGCTTGGGACAAACTAGCGTTACCTGCTTCTGTGCGGATCGTCCCCAATTCTTTCCACTCTGCATGACGTGCGTCATTCACATTCTTAACGATCTTAAGGTAATCTTTTAAGGTCCCATCGAAGGTTTCAGTCCCCAGATTCATCGAAGGTGGGAGATTCATGTTGCCCCTCACCTACTACCATCACCTTAACACTTTTGGGAAGCTTATTGGCTTCAGCATAACGCCATCCAGATGGAGGCGTGAACTGTACTTCATCTTTAACGATCGTGTTTGTATTCTAGAAGAAGGGGTTTCATCGGCAAATGAAAAGGTTTGACAAAAGCAAATTATTGTTATTAAATAAGTTATGATTTTAGACATAGATACACCCATAGGTTTTACGCTTAGTGGAAACAACGTTAGTAACACAGATCGAAGTTTTTTGGGTATGCATAATTGCTTTGGATCTCACTTGAAAAAATAGAGGTAACTGTTTTTAATAAACTTACTAGGATTCAGCAAGAGGATTTTTAAAATGAAAAATTTGGAAAGCGGCGAAGAAAAAATCCAGCAAATTTGCGATGCGATCCGTAAAGAAACTTTGGAACCAGCCTTGCGGGACGCCCAAACGATTATTGACGAAGCTAACAAAAAGGCAGAAAAAATTATTCAAGATGCACAGGCGAAAGGGGAGGAATATATGTCCCAAGCTCGTCGCACTATCGACCAAGAGAATAATGTATTTCAATCTTCCCTTACACAAGCCGTGAAACAAAGTCTTGAAGCGTTGCGGCAGAATATCGAGACAAAGCTTTTTAATGATCAACTTCAAGAGATTTTGCAAAAACCAGCATCCAATCCAAAAGTCATTGCAGAGTTGATCAACGCAATTATTAAAGCGATCGAAAAACAAGGGATCGATACAAATTTAGCGGCTGTCATACCGGCAAGTGTTCCAGCTAAAGAGGTTAATGAACTTCTTTTGGAAGAAGTAGTGAAAAAACTTCGCAATAAAAGTGTCGAAATTGGGAATTTTGCCGGCGGTGCCCAAGTGAAAATCCTCGGAAAAAATATGACAATCGATATTTCTGACACAGCCTTAAAAGAATTGCTAAGTAACTATGTGAGAAAGGATTTTCGTAAGTTGATTCTTAACACTTAAAGGTTTGGGAATGGGTCAATATTACTACATCGGTACGGCTTTCCCGACTTATTCTTTGGATTCTCCTCCAGATTTCAAATTTGACACAGTGAAAGATTGGTTAAAAACCAATTTAACTGCGAAGGATTACGAGAAGTCTATTGTCATTCGCCGCTATTTCGATATCGAAAATATTAGGCGCCTTTGGAAAGGGGAGGAGTTTGATCCCTACGGTACAATGGATCCCAATGAGCTGGAAGAAGCTTTGTTGACACGTGCTGGCTTGGCTGATTATGTTTATGACTATTTGGATAAGTATGACAATAAAGAAGAGCGGATCAAACGATTTCCTGAGTTAATCGCCGCGTATTTCAATGATGAGATCCCTAAAGCTGACGGTTTTTTAAAAAAATATTTGGAGTTTGAAAGGGATTTTCGTCTCGTCATGGTGGGGTTTAGGGCAAAGCAATTAGGGCGGGATGTCGCTGTAGAACTTCAGTATGAAGACCCAATTGATGAAGTTGTCGCACAGATTTTGGCGCAGAAAGATTCTCCTAACTATGAACCTCCGGTCCGTTATGAGGCATTAAAACAGATCTTTATGGACAACGATGATAATCCTCTTGAACTTCAAAAGTCCTTATTGGAATACAAGCTTCGGATATATGAGGAAATGGTTGGATTGGATTTTTTTTCCATCGATCGCATTCTGGCTTATCTTATAGAACATATTATGGTAGAAAAATGGTTTGCCCTCAGTAAACAAAAAGGGCAGGACTTGATTGAAAATTTTGTTCAAGGTGATGAAAAATGACAAAAACTCCCGCAGTAGAAGCTTCCCCAGAAACCAAAGGCAAAGTCGTTAAAGCCTTTGGGAATCTTCTGCAAGTTAAATTCGACGGCAATATACGACAAGGTGAAGTAGCCATGGTCGATGTCAATGGTTCTCACCTGAAATCAGAAGTGATCGAAATTGTGGGGAATGAAGCCAAGATCCAGGTGTTTGAGGATACCCGAGGAGTCGAATATGACACTCATGTCAAATTTACAGGGGATTTACTAGAAGCTGAGCTTGGTCCCGGACTGCTTTCTTCAATTTTAGATGGACTCCAAAACCCTTTGGAAGCTGTGGCTGCTGTCTCAGGGTATTTTCTTCCCCGCGGCGTATATATCCCTCCCCTAGACCGTAAAAAGGAATGGGACTATAAGCCTGTTGCTAAGGTTGGAGATGTTTTAAAGCGAGGTGACACCATTGGCACAACGATGGAAGGACGTTTCACTCATAAGATTATGGTTCCATTTACCCATTTTGGAACCTATACCATTACAGAAGTAGTTCCTGAAGGAAAATATACGATTGAAAAGGTAGTCGCCAAAGCCAAAGACCAGAACGGAAAAGAATATGCCTTTACAATGATTCAAAAGTGGCCGATCAAAATGGGGTTACATGAAGGAGAAAAAATCAAGCCGACCAAAATGATGGATACAGGTGAGAGGATTATCGACACACAGTTTCCGATTATGAAAGGGGGGACATTTTGCACTCCGGGTCCTTTTGGCGCAGGTAAAACCGTTCTGCAGCACCATTTATCAAAGTATTCTGATGTTGACATTGTGGTTGTGGTGGCTTGTGGAGAACGTGCCGGCGAGGTTGTAGAGATTTTACGGGAATTTCCCCATTTAATCGATCCCCACACAAACGAATCACTGATGACTCGAACGGTGATCATTTGCAATACTTCTTCTATGCCTGTAGCAGCACGGGAATCCTCTGTTTATATGGGGATGACAATCGCCGAATATTATCGTCAAATGGGTTTGGATGTCTTATTATTGGCTGATTCCACTTCCCGTTGGGCTCAGGCTATGAGGGAGATGTCGGGTCGCCTTGAAGAAATTCCGGGGGAAGAGGCATTCCCCGCATACTTAGCTTCAAGGGTCGCTGAGTTTTATGAACGGTCCGGGGTATTAGCTCTTAATGATGGCTCGGCAGGTTCGATTACAGTGGGCGGTGCGGTTTCCCCAGCAGGTGGTAACTTCGAAGAGCCTGTGACTCAGGCGACACTAGCGGTTGTAGGGGCATTTTTAGGGTTGTCGAGAGAGCGTTCTGATTCAAGGCGTTATCCTGCTATCGATCCATTGATCTCTTGGTCAAAATATGTGGACGAGGTCAGCAAAGAATTTGAAAAGAGAGTTCCCGGCTGGGGTTCTATGGTGCGAAAGGCAGACAGATTCTTGCGCCAAGGGAGCGAGATCCGGAAAAGGATGGAGGTTGTGGGTGAAGAAGGAACATCGATTGAAGACTTAATGATCTATTTAAAGTCTGAATTGTATGATTTCAGCTATTTGCAGCAGAACTCGTTTGATAAAGAGGATGCTTATTGCCCATTGGAGAGGCAGATTGAACTTTTTAAATTGATCAATAGAATTTTCGACACCAATTTCCGTTTTCATGCAGCTGATCAAGCGCGAGAGTTTTTTATCACGCTGCAGAACAAAGTCAAAAACATGAACTTCCTTCCATTTAATTCTGAGCCTTACAAGAAGACATTTGGAGAAATTGAGGAAGTGATCAAAGGGTCGGAAAAAACTTAAGGATTCGATAGCATGAAGACTGTGTACGAAAGAATCAAGGATATGCGTGGTAACCTGATCTCCCTGACGGCGGAAGGGGTAAGTTTGGGTGAACTCGCTAGGATCGACATGCAGAACGGCCGCAGTGTCTATGCCTCTGTCATAAGTATCGACGGGGACAAAGTCCGTCTACAAGTATTCCAAAGCACAAGAGGGATCTCTACCAATGATAAAGTGACTTTCCTTAACCGGGAAATGCAGGTGGTTTTTGGGGATTCCCTTTTAGGGCGTCGCTTGAGCGGTTCAGGAGTGCCGATCGATGGAGGGCCTGCAATTGATGGGGAAACAGTTAACATTGGCGGTTCTTCATTCAATCCTGTGAAAAGAATTATCCCGCGCGATTTGGTCCGCACAAATATCCCGATGATCGATGTGTTCAATTGCTTGGTGAAATCGCAAAAAATACCAATTTTTTCTGTTCCAGGAGAGCCCTATAACCAGTTGTTAATGAGAATTGCCAACCAGACCAATGCCGATATTGTTGTGATTGGGGGGATGGGGCTAACTTTTAAAGAATATCAAGCTTTTATCGACAACGCAGAACAATCAGGTTCTATCAATAAGACGGTGATGTTCATCCACCGCGCAACAGATCCTCCCGTAGAATGTATTTTAGTTCCCGACATGGCTTTAGCCTGCGCGGAGAAATTTGCGATCAACGGGAAAAACGTGCTCGTGCTACTGACCGACATGACCGCGTTTGCCGACGCAATTAAAGAGATTGCGGTCACGATGGATCAGGTGCCTTCCAACCGGGGATATCCTGGATCTTTGTATTCAGACTTGGCCTCCCGCTATGAAAAAGCGGTGTTGATTGAAGGGGCTGGTTCGATCACCATCGTTGGCGTAACCACGATGCCCGGCGATGATGTGACTCACCCGGTTCCTGATAACACAGGTTACATTACAGAGGGGCAGTTCTATCTACATAATGGTAGCATAGATCCGTTTGGTTCTTTGTCCCGTCTAAAACAACTTGTGATCGGCAAACAGACTCGCGAAGATCATGGAGACTTAGCTAATGGAATGATTAGGCTTTATGCAGAATCGAAAAAAGCACGTGAAAGGCAAGGGATGGGATTTCGCCTCTCTAAATGGGATGAAAAATTGCTTCACTATTCCAAATTGTTTGAAGATAAAATGATGAATTTGGAAGTGAACATGCCTTTGGAGAATGCTCTCGATATGGGATGGAAGATTCTGTCAGAATGTTTTCAACCCAACGAAGTGGGGATCAAGCAAACCTTGGTGGATAAATATTGGCCCAAAAATGGGGAAAAGAGTGGCTGACGTCAAACTGACCAAAAACGATCTTCGGATGCAGCAAAACCGTCTGGCTCAATTGCAGAAGTATTTACCGACCTTGCAGTTGAAAAAAGCGATGTTGCAATTAGTGGTTGGGGAGGCGCGCCAGCAGGTTATCAATTTGGAAGATGCTTTCCAAGGCCTTCGAACCAATGTGGAAGGATTTAGTGCGATGTTGACCGAAAAAACTTCGATCGATCCGCGCAGCGCTGCGAAAGTGACTAATGTGGAAAAGAGATTTGAAAATATAGCTGGCGTTGAAATTCCTGAATTTGTGGGCGTCACATTTGAAGATTACCCTTATTCTTTGTTTGACACACCTCCTTGGGTAGATGTCGCAATCGGTTCACTGCAAGAGCTTGCAAAGGCTAAGGAACAAATAAAAGTGGCTGAAGAAAAGAAAAATGCTTTGGAAAAAGAACTGCGTGAAGTGTCGATCAGGGTAAACTTGTTCGAAAAAATTTTGATCCCTAGAGCGCAAACAAATATCAAAAAAATCAAGGTATTTCTTGGAGATCAGCAACTCGCCGCGGTTTCACAAGCAAAGGCTGCTAAAGCCAAGATCGAAAAGAATCGCACCGCAGTGATCTCAAGCTGGCGGGAAAAGCAAGAGGGGATGATCTATGCGCATTGATGTGCAGAAATATCTCTTCATTGGGTTAGACGAAGATAGAGAGGAATTCTTTAAAAAAGCTCAGCAATTGGGGTTTGTCCATTTCATTGAAACCCATGCCCCTGGAGTCCGGGAAGTTCCTCCTGAAATCCAACAATTTACCAACGCAATTAAAATTATACGTGGCCTTCCAGTGATGCAGCAAGTCGGTGATATCGACGAAGCAAGCGCTGAGACAATTGTAAGAATGATTATTGAGCTTAAACAGAGGATCGACAAACTCGAAGAAGAGCGCCGTTTATTGAAATTAGAAATTTCGCGAATCGAAGTTTTTGGGGATTTCAGCAAAGATGACATCAGATTTATCCATGAAAAAACAGGAAGGATTCTCCAATATTTTTGCGCGAAAGAGGGGATTGGAGATGAAATTGAATTATCCCCCGACCTTGTCTTTGTCGGATCTGAACATGGCTTGGATTATTTCACAGCCATAAATACAGAACCTAAACAATACCCACGTATGGTTGAGATTAAGATCGAAAGGCCATTAGGAGAGTTGCTTGCGCGCCAAAAAATGGTCAAAGAAGAGATTGCTCTGCTGAATGAAAAATTGAAAGAACACGCAAAATACAATCGCTTTTTACACCATGCCTTTATCTCAAGAATGAACGGGTACCACTTGCAAGTGGCTCGGGAATATGCCCGACATACCCTTGAAGGAAGTTTATTTGCTATCGAAGGCTGGGTACCAGTAGATAAATTAGATAAACTAAAAGAACTCGCTGAGCAGCTCCATGTTCATTATGAAGAGATAGAACCTGAACCTGGTGAATCAAGGCCTACTTATTTAGAGAATAGAGGATTTGCACGTGTGGGTGAAGACTTAGTAGGGATTTACGATACCCCCTCAAGCACCGATAAAGATCCTTCTCTTTGGGTATTTATTTTCTTCGCAATCTTCTTTGCGATGATCGTTAATGATGGGGGATATGGTTTCTTTTTTCTTGGAATGATGCTCTACTTGCGTTACAAATATCCCCATATTTCCAGCTTGGCGCGAAGAATTAGGAACTTGGCCACTTATCTCAGTATTGCGTGCATTATTTGGGGATTTCTCTCTAATTCTTTCTTCGGAATTGTTTTAGGAATCGATAATCCCTTAAGAAAGATATCATTTGTTCAATGGATTATAAAAAAACAAATTACCTATCACATGAAACAAAATGATTCTTTTTATCAAGAGTGGATAAAAGAAGCCCCTCAGCTAGCCCAAGCAAAAGATGCCCAAACATTTTTACTAGATAGCCTACACTTAAGCAAAGAAAAGGAACATACAATCCTTGTGGAATTAGCGGACAACGTCCTTCTTGAATTAGCCCTGTTTTTAGGCGTTCTCCACTTGGTACTATCCCTGTTACGCTATATCAAACGGAACTGGGCTGCCGCCGGATGGATCCTTTTTATGATCGGAGGTTACCTTTACTTCCCTTACTATCTAAGTGTTCCCAGCTTTGTCAATTACCTCTTAGGGGTCTCGCCTGAAATGTCGGGGCACATTGGCCTTTACATGATCGCAGTGGGGATACCGTTGGCGCTTGTCCTCGCTGTAATTCAGCATGGACTTTTGGGATTGCATGAAATCACGCTTGTCATCCAAATCTTTGCAGATACCCTCTCATACTTGAGGCTTTATGCCCTCGCACTTGCCGGCGGAATCGTCGCCAATGTCATGAATGGAATTGCCGCAGGACTCCCAATGATTTTTGCTGTCATCCTTTTACTACTTGCCCATTCGATTAATATGGCGCTAGGGATTATGAGCGGAGTCATTCACGGTTTGCGTCTCAATTTTCTGGAATGGTACCACTATTCCTTTGAGGGTGGAGGAAAAATGTTCAGGGCATTGAAAATGCTCAATACAGATTAAAAAGGAAAGGAGAAGAATTATGGAATTAAATTTTAACATGCTTGGGCCGGCAATGTCTCTTGGACTGAGTTGCATGGGTTGTTGCGTAGGCTGTTGCATTGCAGGAATGGCCTCTCATGCCGCCATGACCCGCACAGAAGAAGGGCATGGAAAATTCATTGGTATTGCATCCGCTCCTTCATCACAGATCATCTACGGGTTTATTTTAATGCTACTAATGAGTCAAAAAATTAAAGCAGGAACATTGGCCCCTTTAGATGGAGCAGCCATCGGATTGTTTTCTGGCATGGCCTTTTTCTTTTCAGCAGTCTTCCAAGGAAAAGTATGCGCCACGGGGATACAAGCCTCGCTCAAACAACCTTCTGTGTATGGAAAATGCTTTGCTGCAGTGGGGATTATTGAATCCTTTGCCCTTTTTGCATTTGTATTTGCGCTCCTGATCATGTAGAATAGATGGACGGAATGATGGCCATTCCGTCCATAAGAGAGTTTACATGAATCCTGTAACAGCAGCAAGCCAAGGCATTGCTGCAATGACCTTGAGACCTGTAGAACCCCAATCGAAAGTTTCATTACCTCCCAAACCTACCGATCTGCCCCCACCCCCTCCACTTCTTGGAAAGATTGAAAAAGAAGCCATGGAATACAAAGTGGTTTCTGAACTCTTAAAGCGGACAATCACTAATTTAGGTCAACACCCCATAGCTGCAACATTGGCAGCATTTCAAAATAAATCTATCGCTTTTTACTCTCTTTATTGCCTTTATACGTTGTTCGAGGGCTTCCAAAAGTCCTCTATCATGACGCATAAGTTATATATAATTTTGTTTGTAATTGCTGAAAATCCTGACACAGCATGTAAAGATCAACTTTATACAAAATTCAATGAAACTTGGCCGATCTTGGAAAAGGAATTACCGGCAGATCATGACAAAGAACTATTACGGCTTATCAAGATTTTGATGAGAGGGTGGTTAATCCATAATGCTCCCCTGTCCAGCGTACTTGATCATAGGAATGAAGTTACAAACCCACGATCAAGTGCATTAGAAATCTGGGAAACTGAGTTTAAAAGATTCAGAGCTGCATTTGATGCTCAAATCTCAAATGAATATGAAAAGCAGGTGCTCCAAGTAATTACAAGTCTTGGTGGATTTGAAAAGCCGCTGCCCCCTTTCAGAATTATCGATGCGATTAACTACATATTTTGGAGCAAGTTTATAGTTCCAGCTAATATCAATTCTGGGAAATCCATTAAATTGTGTTTTGCGATTATCTTTTTGCTCAAAAAAATCTTTGATATGAGTGTTCCAAAAAGACCTATTGAGATGATTATCACGGATTATTCGATCATTGCAGAGGCCATTGATGCACAGCTCAACGAACTAAGGATAATGATTCCATATGATTTGCATCCTGAGTTTGATCATTTTCGACAAGTTTTCAAGTCACTGCAGGTTTTTGATTGCTATATACCCAATGTCTACAAAGTATACCCTCCAAAAGAACCCATGGAAAAGAACTGGGATGGCATTTTGATCTATTTTTTTATTATTTTTAATTGGACACACCGTGGTTTAAATGATCAATTAAAAAAAATTAACAAATTGTGTGATAACCTTATTGAGGAAATTCGATCGGCTAAACTTGCTTTTGAAAAAATCACATCCCTGCTTCCTGAAAATGATAAAAAAGAAGTTTTTCCACAATCCCTCAAAACATTTTATGATGAATTGTTGATCGATTTTAAAAAAATCCTGGGTCTTCAAATCATCATTGATAACAGATTTAATAAATTGGAATCAGTCCTTGCGAGGCTTGCACTTCGATTCTATGAGATTAAAGAAATTAATCTCACTTCACAAATTTTGTTTAAACAGATTCTGGAAGATATTTTAAATTTTGATGTTATGAAGGAAGTCTATGATATTGCCTCAACACTGCAAGGAATCTGCATCAAGGCATATCCGTTTTTTGAACTTGTTTCAAAGTATACCATTTATGAATCCATCGACAAAAATAAAAGCACATTTAAAGCCATCAAATCTGAAGAATGGACTGCTTTTAAAAAGCATATGCAGTCTATTAAATTAATTCCTTCCATAGATGTGAAGACCTTACCTGAAAAAATAGGAGAGTTATATCAAGAGTTGACCCACTTTGCCTTCTTTGGAGATAGCTTTTTGGGAGTCCATTTATTGATTACCCAAAGCCTAGCGGGCGTGGATCAACATATTGATGAAGTTCTAGGAATCAAAAAAGCGACTCCATTGATGGGAGCTTTTGCTTGGGATGAAGAGTTGGAAGATCAAGAAATTGAGCCTAAAGCCAGTAAAAAACAAAAGACAAAGCTGTTTTCAAAACTCAATCTAATCAGGGTAAAAAAAAATGAAAAACAGACTAAAATAGTTCCTAAACTAATGCGAAATGAGATCATCAAGCCATTAGTTAGAAATTGCACGTCTCTTCGTTTAGATGAGTATTTGGCAAAAGTTTCGGCAGGATCAGAAAAATTAAAGAGAAACAAAGCCGAGTTTCAAGTGTTTGAGGCCATGACAGCTTGCTTCCATACCATTGACTGGTGTCTGCAACATTCTTTGCAAATGTATCTTCGCGGAAATAATTTTGAGACTAATGCTTTAAAAGAACATGCTCTGATCACATATGCTCAAGGAAGAGACCATCTTTATCTCACCTTCAGTAACTTTGAAGAGCTTTCCAGAGCTGTTTTGGGGCAAGATGTTGCAGCCATTGCGATGGTGATGCCTAAGTTGGTTCAAAACCTATATTTTTGTCAGGAACAATTTGAATCGACTTTATTCCTCATGCGAGAGCAAGAAAAACCTCAAACTCATGCGATTGTAGATTTGCTTAAAAGTGAGAGATGGGAGCATTTGGAGAAATCCCAACAAGAATATTTCAAAAGCATAGACTACGCACTTTATTGGGCAAGGTCTCCGTATGTGATGAAGAAGGCGTACCAAGAAATCGGCAAACCCATACCTCCACTTCTTACGACCTTAGTCGATTCACAATTGTTATTGGAAGAATGTTTTATTTCAAAAAAAGTGCTGATTACGCCAGCGCATGTTGCATGCCTTGAAGCTATCCTCGAAAGTCTGTGTGAGCATACCTCAAAGGCTTTTGACAATTTGAATTCGCTAGTCAAATATTTTTCGAATGAGCCGGAAGTCATTGCGAGGACGGAAACTTTTTGCGCACAGTTAAAAGATTATTTGCAAAACTTTAGAATTTGGTCAAAGACACAAATTGCACAATGGGAGAAAAAAGAGGTTTTAAACGCAGAGTGTACCTTTCAAAATTTAAATCAAATTACGTCTTCTCTTGTTCAACAATATGCCGATGAAAAAGAACCTTTAAAAAAAGATGGATACACCCATTTTTTAGGAATTATTAAATCGCTTCAACTTTTTGAACGCAATTCCGGCCATCTTTCTGCTGCAAGGTTATCTTCTTTGCTCAATATTCAATGGGTATTAGAAAAAGGATTCCGCTCCCAATTTTATGCTTTAAAAAATCGGATAATTTGGGTTCACGACTTTCAGAAGTTTTCCGAATACATGGCTAAAGAAATGCCCGGCTTGCGCCCATCGGAAGAAATTAAAGCCGCTAGCGGATATAATTATAAGAAAGGGGTTCATTATTTTAGAAAAGAAGGTGAATTAACCCGTGACCCGAGTTTACTCAAACTGACCGCTCTTATTAATTTAAATATAAATCTTTTAGGCTCAAATAATGGGTTTATCCCTGCAGGAAAAAGTGAAAATTTACAAAGCACTCTCAAAACGACTTCTCAAGAGTTCATTGAGCTTTTGTTGCCAGGTATCCTTCTAAGTGCCAGTGTGTTGAAGAAAGTATAGGGCAGACGCTGCCAATTCTTTTGCAGGATATCATCTCCAAGAATAGAATGTGGCAATCAAAGCAAACGTGTAAATTTGGGTGAAGTTATGATCAAGCCTCTGAAACATATTGCCGTTACTGGCGGTGCGGGACAGATTGCCTATCAATTGCTTTTTAGAATTGCTAATGGAGACCTTTTAGGCAAAGAACAACCGATCGCCTTGCATATTTTAGAAATCCCGGAAGCTCTGAAAAGCTTAGAAGGGGTTGCGATGGAGCTGGATGATTGTGCATTTCCTTTACTGCGAGAAATTCATTTAGGCAGCGATCCATTCTTAATTTTTAAAGACGCAGATTATGCTCTTCTAGTAGGCGCCAAACCTCGAGGCCCCGGGATGGAACGGAAAGATCTCCTTGCTGACAATGGCAAAATCTTTATTGAACAAGGAAAAGCGTTGAACGATGTGGCGAGTAAGGATGTAAAAGTTCTTGTCGTTGGCAATCCTTGTAACACGAATTGTTTGATCGCTATGCGACATGCTCCTAAAATTCCTAAAAAAAATTTTTTCGCAATGACCCGTCTCGACCAGAATCGGGCTGTTAGCCAAATTTCAAAAAAAGCTCAGATTCCTTTGCAGGAGATCTCCCACCTTGCGATTTGGGGAAATCATTCAAGCACGCAAGTGCCCGATTATGAACATGCGAAAATCAAAGAAAATCCCCTTTGTCACCATATCACAGAGAAAAACTGGCTAGAAGAGGAGTTTCCAAAAATAGTTCAGAAAAGGGGAGCCGCCGTTATTGAAGCAAGAGGCAAATCTTCAGCTGCTTCCGCCGCCTCTGCAGCGATAGACACCATCCGTGCTCTAAATGAAAAAACATCGGAAGGAGATTGTTTTTCCTGCGCTGTAATTTCGGATGGCAACCCTTACAATGTTAAAGATGGACTTATATTCTCCTTCCCGTGCCGCTCTAAAGGAAATGGTCAATGGGAGATCATTCCAGGGTTATCATTGAGTGAAAACTTAAGGAAAAAGATACAACTTTCCGAAAAAGAATTGCTTGAGGAGCGGGACTTAGTTAAAGACTTGCTATAAGGAGATTTCTATGCCTGAAGTACTTTTTCAAATCACCGATGAAAACCTGGATACAGGTTTACGTGGTTATCCTGTAGGCTATTGCACAACCTCCACTGTTGATCCTGCAAAAGGGCTACATTACATTGGGGTTCCGGTCAGTGAGATGGCTTATTGGGAAGCGGAGCGAGTTATCTATCTTCTTTTCTATGGAAAGGATCCCTCTCCAGAGGAACTTACCCAATTCAAAAAGAACTTGCAGGCAAGATCGAAGTGCAATCCTAAAGTTATAGAACATATCCAACAGCTTCCTCGGGAAGGACATCCGATGAAATTGTTTTGCGCTGCACTATTGATCTGTGGGATGTATGAAGGGCTTGGAGATTACAAAGAAGATTGCTTAAATCTCATTGCCAAAATTCCTGAAGTGACAGCTGCAGCTATTAATTTTCACGCAGGTTGGGGTCCTAATAAACCGTGTAAACCGGAACTGGGTTATATCGAAAATTTTGCTCATATGTTGAATGTCCCTAACTGCAATCCAAAAGAATTGACCGAAGTATTCCGGTTATTTGCGATTTTACACTTCGACCATGGGGGGGGTAATCTCTCCACTTTTGTGGGTAAAGCAGTGGCTTCAGGCTTGGAGGATATATATGGTTCGATTTGTGCTGCCATGTGTGCTTTAGCAGGACCAAGACATGGACGTGCGAACCAAGAGTGCTTAGAATTTGCCGAAGTGGTTTTGCAGGCTTTAGGGGAAAATGTAACAGCTCAGCAAGTGGAAAACTATTTGCGGGAAAAGTTAGCCAAAGGGGAACTGCTCTACGGATTTGGGCATGCTGTTTTGCGCGTCGAAGATCCCCGCGCTTCAGTGCTTTACACGGTTGCCGCTCAAAAATACCCTACTAATCCTTTAGTCAAGATCACCCGTTTACTCCGTTCCGAAGGACCTAAAGTATTGAAGGAAAATCCTAAAATTTCAAACCCATATCCTAATGTAGATGCGATATCTGGGACTTTGCTGACGGCGGCCGGGTTTCCTTATCCCCATTATTACACGGTGCTGTTTGGTTTAGCCCGCACCGTTGGGATTGCATTGCAAATCGTTTATGAACGGTGTGAGGCTAGAGAGGGGAAAGGGACACCCATTGTACGTCCTAAATATTTATATAAAGCCCGGTAGGTTGGTATGACGTTCCAGCAAGTTCAGTTCATTTTCAATCGTGCCCTTGCGCTAACATTCAATAAGAAGAAGTTACTGTTCATCTTTTGCGTGCTGGCTCTTTGTGGTCTTTTAGTTGTCTTTTGTCGAGGATTGGCCGGCAATGCAAATCAATGGATGGCACAAAGTTTGACTTTTCTTCCGATTTTTCTTTGTTCAGGATTGTTGTTGGCCTCAGGAATTGTCTTGATCAGGATGTATCATGATGAGATCAAGCAAAAAAAAGTAAGTTTTAGAGAAATTTGGGCAAAATCACGGGAAATCATGATTGGAGCATCTTATTTTGCCATTCCTATGATGCTGATTTATTTGCTTCTGTGGATGTTGCTAGGGTTTTTTATGTTATTAGGAAAAATCCCGATGTTTGGCGATTTTTTTAGTGTGATCCTCTCTTTTGCACCATTTTTGATCAATTTGAGCACTCTGATTTTATGTACGATCACTTTTGGTATTTTGTTTTTTGTGAGCCCTGTCGTAGCTTTGAAGGGGTTAAATAAGGCTTTAGTCTCCCAGATTACAGCTAAGAAATTTCAAATTGACCCGTTTTCAAATCTGTTTTTAGCCTTGGTGGCGTTATTACCTATCTTATGTTCATTAGTTCTTTTATTGTTGGCAGCTTTTTTAACTGGATCGGTCTTTCAAGGGACTGGCGACATCACCTATACGGTACTGCAATGGTTCTTTATCATGATCCCATTTACTGCTCTTTTATCACCCGCAGTCGTTTTCTTTTTCAACTTTGCTGCCGAAGCTCATGTTTTGCTCTACAAAAAGATTGGGTTGTGAAGCATTTTCACAAGTGATTTAGCCATTAGGGAATGATACAATAACCCTTTAGAGCCCATACCGGTTAAGCTATAAAGCCTCTCATTATGCTGGATCACGCTGGGAAGGTGGTTTGGAGTCACTGCTCTGATTCCGGCTTTGGCACCGATCACTTTCGCTTCTTTAAGGGGAGGATAAAGTTCAGCAAGCTTCGGAATTAATTGATTTGTGGCTGTTGTTAAGTCTGGCTGGATGCTTTCATATCCCCGTTCAAAAGTGGATCCCACCATGCACTTGCCGTTTAGCAGTGTGACATAGACTTGCGAATTCAATGAGTAAGGAATTGGGGGAAGATTCTGTGGCCATTCTAGTTCTAAGATCTGTCCCTTGACCAAGCTTAAGGGGATGTTTTTGGTTTCTTTGAACGTAGAGGATGAGGCTCCTAAGCACACTACAACTTTATCAAATTCCTCCAGTTCTTTTAGGCTGCCGATTTTTTGTATGATCAATTGTACCCCACCGTTTTCACAGGCTTTCCATAATCCCTTTAAATAAAGCAATGAATCGACAGTAATTCCCGAACGAATAAATAAAGCGGGGACAAAGGGTAATCCTGGACACTTGTTTACGGCTGCGTCAGCGGTTAACCATTCCACATCTTCAAAGCGGGAAGCGCAAATTTGAAAATCGGCGATTTGTTCAGCTGTAAATGCAGGTCTTAAAATGCCATTGTTATCGGCGACAGGTTGACCTAAGGTCTGTTCAGCAAGGGTAATTAATTCCTTTGTCGCTGCAATCCCTTCCCGACCTTGCCAGTTTAATTTGGAATGCAAGCCAGCAAAGGGATGCAAAAGACCTGCTGAAACACCAGAGGCTTCTCCACCAATTCCTTGAGAATCAAATAGGCTAATCTGATGCTGTGCATCCTTGAGTAGATGGGAACACACCGCAAGGCCGCAAAATCCTGCTCCAAGAATAGCAATTTTCATAAGGAAAAATTTATAGGTTTGGCACAGCGCAATTTCTTAAGATAGTCACAACATTGGTCGTGAGATCTCCCGGATAGAATCCGATATGCTCAGCATAGACCTTCACGAATTCTACATTTGGACCTTCCTCACAAACGTTGAGAAATATCTTAAACAGGTCTTTCATTAGATAAGTATCTTGATTAAATAAGGAGATACAATACTTTACGGTTGTCTCACAAGGCATATAAGACGCAAATCGGAGGATTCCAAGCCGAGCAGGATAATTGCAGGCAGAACAATTCATCGAAGGGGCAATTTCATCAAAGGCCGTCATGAATTCCGAACAAAAAGCAGTTTCATGATCGATGAGACAGTTGCAGAGGATATAAAGGGCGATCCTAGCGCGATAAGAATTCCACATATCTTGCTTGTCAAGATCTAACGCTTCTTTAATCACGTATTTAAAGAGAGGCTTAATTAACTGTTGAACCTCTTTAGGACTTGGAAAAATCTTCACAAAAATTTTCTTGGATCCGAAATAACTACTCGATTTACACACTTCGTATAAAGCATTGGACTTAATTAGATCACCGAATGCGAGTACGCAGTTTAAAGCTAGATCAGGGTTTGTAGCAATTCCGCCCAAAATTAAATTTCTTAATAAATTTAACTTATCAGGGATATTTTCATGCGTTAATGATTGCCAGAAAAGCTCCCATCCATTCACTCTTTGATGTTTGTCATAGGAATCTAAAGATACAATGGGTATCAGCTTTTCAATGGTCTGAATATCCATTTTCTCACAGGCATCACCTAGCCAAGTAATAAAACTTTCTCGTTTTACATACAAAAAATTAAATGAAATTTTTCTTAGATCTGCAAGGGAATTTATATGAGGTAAATAACTCGTATTCCTATTTTTTAAAGCTTCTTGAAGCAGAGTTTCAGCATATTTGGTTTGCTCTTCTTCATTGGGTAAAAACACAGGTAACGCATAGGCGGGATCAAGTTTATTCATAGGTTATTCTCAAAAAGTATAGGCTATGATAAGGTTGTTATAAATATATAAGTTGATCGTATGCAAACAGACACTGGAACTCACAAACGCAAAGACTTGCGCAATTTGTTGCTTGTCCTTTTTGCTTCAGTCTGTGCTGCCTTTTTTCTCACTGTTTATTTCATCTACAATTATGGATCCACAGGCCAGTATAGATTGACTCATGTTTTAATGGAACCTTCTCTTTTAAGTCAGTTAAATTATAACGATAAAGATCCTAAGACGGGGGGAACCTCTCGCTACAGTTTTAATAGCATTGAATTTAACTGGTATGATGATCAAACAAAAAGATGGAAAAAACTGCAGGTTGACACCGAAAAATATGCACTGCTCTTTTCTTTTCTTTCGGGGGATTTGAGTATAAAAGAGGTTACGGACCCAATCAGAAACCTATTTAATCAAACTAGAACAGCCAATCTTATTTTCACAGTCAAAACCGAAAGTAGTGCGCAATGGCAGGAAAACTCCAAAGTTTTTCAAGAAACGGAATTTGTCCATCAAGGGGATTACTACCGGGTAGAGTTGCGTGAGCAAACTTCCGGTGAACATTGGGCCTACTTTTATCATCCTGATGTCTTTAAAAAAGTTCTTGAGATCATGGTGCCAAGCCAATGATAAATACCGGTTCTTTACTTTTCCTTGGAACAGGGGGATCCATGGGGGTTCCCGTGATTTGTTGCACATGTGAAGTTTGCACGTCGACTTCCCCATACAATAAACGGCTCCGTCCTTCTGCCTTAATATCGGTTGCCGGAAAAAAGTTATTGATAGATACGAGTCCAGACTTGCGTGAACAAGCGTTGAAATATAAAATCAATCACCTGGACGGAGTGCTTTTTACCCATGCACACCATGATCATACGGCGGGACTAGATGAGCTCCGTGTTTATTATTTGTTCCACCGTCGTTCGATTTCTTGTTTGCTTTCCCCGGCAACTGCCGATGATATCAAATTAAGGTATTCCTATATGTTTGAGACGCAACCTTCAGAGGTGCAGCTTTTGCCGCGGGTGGAATTGGAAGTGTTGCCAAAAGCAAGGGGAGAAATCGTGTTTCAAGAAGTTCCTATCCGCTATCTTTCTTATGAACAACTTGGGATGCAAGTGACAGGGTATCGGATCGGCTCTTTATCTTATATTACCGACATCAAGGTTTATCCCGATTCTATCTATGAAGATTTGAAAGGAACAGAAACTTTGATTTTGAGCGCACTCCGCCATACGACTTCCCATATGCATTTCAATGTCGATGATGCAGTTGAATTTGCTCGAAAAATCGGGGCAAAACAGACCTGGCTTACCCATCTGGCGCATGAGTTAGATTATTTTAAGACTAATAGTTACTTGCCTTCCAATGTGCGCTTGGCTTACGATGGTTTAGAAATCGAATTCAACATGTAATGATATGAATAAGAACGGTGTGACAACCAAAGAGCCGGAGAAGGCACTTCTCGTTTCTGCCTATACAGGCGGGCAAGATCAAAAAAAATTGTGCGATGAGCATTTGGACGAACTGGAGCTTCTTACTGAGACCTATGGGGCGGAAGTGGTGGGAAAAATCCCCTGCCAGATCCGCAAGTATGAGGCGTCCACCTTTATCACATCAGGAAAATTGGAAGAGGTTAGAGAAGTAATTGAGAAAACTCAGCCCAACCTTGTGATTTTTGACGATGAGATCACTCCGAGCCAGCAAAGAAATTTGCAAGAGCAACTTAAAATTAACGTGATGGACCGTACAGGGGTTATTCTCGAGGTTTTTGGGCAACGCGCACAGACCAAAGAAGCACGTTTGCAAGTGGAGTTGGCCAAGGTCAAATACCAGGCGCCTCGTCTAAAGCATCTTTGGACCCACTTATCCCGTCAACAAGGGTCAGGTGGTGGTGGGATGTACCTCAAAGGGGAAGGTGAGAAACAGATCGAACTTGACCGACGTATGCTCAAAGACCAAGTCAAGCAGTTGCAAGATGAACTTAAAACTGTCAGAAGCAATCGAATGCAGCAACGTTCGGCACGTTATAAAGCAGAGATCCCCACATTCGCCATTATCGGGTATACGAATGCAGGAAAATCAACCCTTTTAAATGCATTGACGAATGCAGGGGTATTTGTGGAGGACAAACTTTTTGCCACTTTAGATACTACGACGCGTAAATTCACACTGCCAAATAATCAAGATGTTTTGATGATTGATACCGTGGGATTCATCCGTAAGTTACCCC
The DNA here is from genome assembly GCA_963709145.1 of Parachlamydiales bacterium. Taxonomy (GTDB): domain Bacteria; phylum Chlamydiota; class Chlamydiia; order Chlamydiales; family Parachlamydiaceae; genus JBDHQB01. The sequence continues at coordinate 62,508 of CAVPVT010000075.1, read as the reverse complement.
ACTTGCTTGTAGCTGCTTTCAAAAGCACTTTAGAGGAGTCGATCGAAACCGATATTTTACTTCATTTGGTGGATGCTAGCAATCCTTCTGCAGAAGAACAGGCTCAGACAACTTTTGAGGTTTTAAAGGAGCTAGGTTCAAAAGATAAACCAATCATCACGGTGTTAAACAAGATCGATCGATGTGATGACCAGGAGATGCTCCATAAGCTGCGAATCAAATACCCACATACCGTTCAAATCTCAGCGCTTAATAAGCAAGGACTGGATGAGCTGACAGAAATGATGGTGGATGTGCTCAGCAAACAGAGAAAAACTGTGGTTTTACGTATACCTCAAAGTGAATATGGAGTTGTAAGCGAAGTGATGAGGGTGGGTAATGTGCTTAGCAGAGAGTTTGAAGAGAACGATGTGGTGATTAAAGTGGATCTTCCATCTCAAATTGTAGGAAAGTTACGTGCTTACATCCAATCTTAATTCACCCCCATTGACGATGCATGCGTTGCCGATGGAGGAAAGGCCACGGGAAAGGTTATTGCAGCATGGTCCTGAGGCAGTTTCTTCGATGGAGCTGCTTGCCATTGTATTGGGTAGTGGTAGCATGGAAGATCGGTGATCCAATTGGCACAGGAAATATTGGCTAAATTTGGATCTTTGCAGGCGATTGCGCAAGCGACCATTCATGAACTTTGTCAGTTCAAAGGGTTGGGGGTGACTAAGGCGGCTCAGATTAAAGCCTCTATTACACTGGGATTGAGGGCTGCAAAGCCGGTTGAGCCGCCCAAATATTTCATCACGAATTCTTTTGTGGCCTATCAGATTGTCAAAAATTATTTAAAAGATGCCCGGTCTGAACGTTTTTTAGCCATTTTACTCGATGCGAAATGTGGGGCTATTGCAACTGAGCTGATAGCGATAGGCACTCTTTCAAAAACCTTGGTCCATCCTCGGGAAGCGTTTTGCTCTGCGATCCGTCATAATGCAGCGAGTTTGATTTTAGTCCACAATCATCCGAGTGGGGATCCTAACCCTTCGCAAGAAGATCTTGATGTGACTCTCATGATGATTGAAGCCGGAAAAATGTTATCAATACCAGTTCAGGACCACTTGATTGTGGGAGAAGACCGCTATATCTCTCTTCGCAACGATTACACTTTCCTCAATTTTTAAAACTTGCCTCTTCTCTGGATTTGCAATTCCTATTGTGTTAGTCTTTTTCCATGACTGAGTTAGCAAAATCAAAACCTTTAAAATCATTGCGCATGGTTGTCGGACTAACCAATATGAAGCGCAAGGGTTTCGGGATCAACTTGAAACACTCGGCTATACCGCTGCAGCCGACAACCAAGAAGCGGACATTTGCATTGTCAACACATGCACTGTTACCGAATCCGCCGATGCAAGTAGCCGTCACACAATTCGACAGTTAGCAAGGGAAAATCCTCAGTCAAAATTGGTGGTTACAGGATGCTATGCTGAACGAAAACCAGGAACTGTCAAAGATTTAGAAGGAGTTACCCTTGTCGTTCCCAATAAAAACAAAGAGAAACTGGTCGAAGAGATTTTTCCAGATGAAGAAGTGCCAGAATTTTCCATTAAACGGTTTGAATCCCATACCCGCGCCTTTTTAAAAGTCCAAGATGGATGTAACTCTTTCTGCACATATTGCATCATCCCTTACGTCAGGGGTCGCTCCCGCTCCAGAACAGTGGCAGATATCGTTAAAGAAGCAGAAACGCTCGTATCCAACGGCTACAAAGAAATTGTGTTGACCGGCATCAATATAGGCGATTTTGATGGCAATGCACCCGAAGGGGAAAAGCCTGATCGTCTTGCCGATCTTGTCAGAGCCGTTGATGCTGTTCCCGGATTAGAGCGGCTTCGAGTTTCCTCCATAGACCCTGACGAGGTGGATGCGGATCTTGCCGATGCTGTTCTTAACGGAATCCACACCTCTCACTCAATGCATGTTGTTTTGCAATCAGGCTCCAATGTGATCTTAAAAAGGATGAACCGAAAATATACACGACAAATCTTTCTTGATACGGTCGACCGACTCAAAGCGGCTAATCCCGACTTTACCTTTACAACCGATATCATCGTGGGTTTTCCAGGTGAAACCGACCACGATTTTCAAGACGCCCATCGAAGTAATGCGCGCAGTTAAATTTGCTAAAGTCCACATGTTCCCTTACAGTGAACGCCCACGCACCCGCGCTGCTCTTTTTCCCAATAAAATTTCTCCAGAGGTCATCAAAGAAAGGAAACAAACCATTCTTAGAATTGCTGAACAGGAAGCTTTTCAACTTCGCCAAAACTATGTGGGGAGACGGATGCAAATTTTGACAGAAAGTATAGATGAAAGTCGCCCAGATGAACTTCATGGGCATACAGAAAATTTCCTCCCTGTCTGGATTGATGCCGACAATTTTGTCCCCAATAGGATGGTTACCGTCGACCTCGTTCAAAATACCCCTGCCGGCCTTATTGGTAAAGCTGTGTGCTGTCAAAACGTCAAAGCTTGCTGTGGATGATATGCGTATCACGATCGCACAACGTTACCGCCCATTTAGCCACGCTCCTGGAATCCATTGCATTCTCCCTGGATCACCCTATAGGCTCCAAGTTTTTCCCACGATGATCAAAGTGCACGACCTCTCCGATCCGAACATAAAAGCTTGCGGGGAGATTGCGACAAAACTTCTGGGCCCGATAGAGGATTTTACTGTTCAAGTTGACCTGGAAAAGGGGGCATATCAAAGTTTCAGGCGAAACTCCCACCGGTTATATCCGGTATCGCTTGGAATTGGCTAAGGATGGAATTCAACTGATCCCCGAAAAAGGGGGAGTGGAGTTTCAAACTTTAATACTTAAGGGTACGCAAATGCGTACACCTCCAAATTCAGAAAGATTGTCCTTAGGAAATCACAAAGCGCAAAATTGGAGTAATGTTGTGCAGCGCAGGGACCTTACAGAAATCCTTCCAATCTGGATGAAATTGGGTCAAATGATCCCTTACTCTTTTGATGTCCCTACTGGCTCTTCTCTATTATCAGCTTGTGATAATCCTGAAGATCCCTATCGCGCGTTTGCTAATCTTTGGAAAGCAGGTTTTGAAGGGATATTATCCCCAAGAGCGATTGATGAACAACTTCAAGGATTCTCTTTGCCTCCGATACCCCCACAAGAAGCTCCATTAGCTTTATTATCGCAAGGGGCCATTTTGATCAGAAAGCTTTTCTTTGCTCAAAAAGGGAATGTGATCGCGATTTTGCCGAACCTACCTTCACAGTTTCATTGTGGGAGAATGACTGGGATGATTTGTGGTGTTGGCAGTGTCGACATGGAATGGAGCAAAAAAACAAATTCGACGCCTCATTTTAACAGCTTCAGAGATCGGGAAGATCCGTTTTCTTTTTCCAAAAGGTCTTGCCACCTTGCGATTGAGATCCTCTGCTGATCCTAAAGAAATTCGTATATCTACTTCATCTCTTATTGACATCCTACCCGGGGAAAGGTATTTATTAGACAGGTTTGAGCACTAATTGGACTGTCAAATGAACTCTGGACTTCAAAATATGAATGATATTGAGCACACTTTGCAAGGGCTCATCAACTCCGAGGCCTACCATCCACATGGATTCTTAGGACTGCATTTAAGACGGGAACACGGCAAAACTATCCGCCTTTGGCGTCCCGGTGCAGAGAGCATTTTTGTCGAATTAAAGGGGGAGTCGATCCCCGTAAAAAAGGTGCATGAATCGGGTCTGTTTGAACTTGAAGTTCCGCCGGAAACAACACCGGCCGATTATGAAGTGTTTCATCAAAATGGGCTGAAAGCTCGTGATCCTTATACATTTCTTCCTTCGATCAGCGATCTCGATCAATATTTATTTGGTAAAGGCGTTCATTACGAGCTCTATAATGTTTTGGGAGCCCACTATGTTGAGCATTATGGAGTTTGGGGGGTCAAATTCTTGGTATGGGCCCCTTCTGCAAAACGGGTGTCGGTCGTTGGAGATTTTAACTACTGGGATGGACGGGTCAATCCGATGCGCTCATTGGGATCTTCAGGAATTTGGGAACTTTTCATTCCTGGATTAACCGTTGGAACCAAATATAAATATGAAATTAAAGCACAGAGTGGGCAGATCAAAGTTAAATCGGATCCTTTTGCATTTTCTTCTGAAGTTAGGCCGGCGACAGCATCGGTCGTCGCTGAAATCGATCATTTTAGATGGGCCGATCACGAGTGGATGGCAGGAAGAGTTTTAACTAAAGATCAAACTAAGCCGATGAATATATATGAAGTGCATTTAGGATCTTGGAAAAGAAAAGAAGGGCAGTACCTGAATTATCGTGAACTCGGAGAGCAGTTAGCTGCCTACTGCAAAGAGATGGGATACACCCATGTGGAGCTGCTTCCTATCCAAGAGCACCCTTTGGACGAATCTTGGGGCTATCAAGTTTCAGGATTTTACGCAGTGTCAAGCCGTTTTGGAACTCCCGAAGATTTTCAGTCATTTGTCAACCACATGCATAAAAACAACATTGGGGTAATTTTAGATTGGGTTCCAGGCCATTTTCCCACAGACGATTTTTCATTAGCTCGATTTGACGGAACAGCCCTCTTTGAACATGAAGATCCACGTCAAGGATTTCATCCCCATTGGAATACTTTAATTTTTAATTTTGGACGGTACGAAGTTGTCAACTTTTTGATCGCTAATGCGATTTACTGGTTTGAAAAATTTCATGTGGATGGGATCCGAGTGGATGCGGTAGCCTCGATGCTGTATCTCGATTATGGACGGGAATCGGGGGAATGGATCCCTAACCGGTACGGAGGGAAGGAAAATTTAGAGGCGATTGAATTTTTTAAACATTTAAATTCGATTGTGCACCAACGATTTCCAGGGATATTAGTGATCGCTGAAGAATCTACAGCATTTACGGGTGTAACCCATCCGGTTGATCAGGGGGGACTCGGTTTTGATTATAAATGGAATATGGGATGGATGAATGATACACTTCGCTACATGTCTAAGGATATGATTTTTAGGCACCATCACCATAACGATCTGACATTTGGTCTTCTCTATGCATTTTCAGAAAGATTTGTTTTGGCCCTGTCTCATGATGAAGTGGTTCATGGAAAACGGAGTTTGCTCGATAAAATGCCCGGCGATTTGTGGCAGAAATTTGCTAACTTGAGACTGTTGCATGCGTACCAAACTTGTCAACCCGGTAAAAAACTACTTTTTATGGGTGGAGAGATCGGTCAATGGAATGAGTGGTGGTGTAAAGCTGAACTGGAATGGTATCTGCTTCGTTATCCCCTTCATCAAGGGTTGCAAAATTTAGTCAAAGAATTGAACCATTTTTATCACAACCATAGGGCTCTTTGGGAAAGAGATTTCGACCATACCGGCTTTGAATGGGTAGACTTTGCCGACACTCATAACAGCACTATTAGCTATCTCCGCAAAGCCGAGCATGAAACCTTACTCTGTGTGCACAATTTCACCCCTAATTTTCAGGCCAATTATTTTCTCCCTCTCAAACATATACAAAGTATCCGTGAAGTTTTTAATACGGATCATGAAAAATATTGGAGGGTCGGGTAAAATTAACGGAAACGTTGAAATTATCAAAGAAGGTTGGGGCTATACGACCGGCATCAAAATTCAATTGGCTCCTCTTGCAACGATGATTTTTGAAGTAAAATATTAATCTTATGGATTCTCACGCAGCCTACCAACATCTCTCTCAAGAGATTTGGCATCATAACAAACGTTATTTCGTTGATAACGACCCTGAAATCTCTGATGAGGAATTTGACAAGCTGATGTCTCGCCTTATCGAGATCGAAAAAAAACATCCTGAATGGATAACTTCCTCTTCCCCTACACAAAGGGTTGGTGAATCATTGCTGGGTGGTTTCAAACAGGTTGTCCACACAACCCCCATGCTTTCGCTGGCCAATTCCTATTCGCTCGATGAAGTGAAAGACTTTATTAAGAGGGTCCAAAAACTTTCCAAGAATGCCCATATCCCTTTTTGCTGCGAATTAAAAATGGATGGGATTGCAGTCTCGGTCACCTATGAAGATGGAAAATTTGTGAGAGGTACCACGCGAGGCAATGGCAGAGAAGGAGATGATATCTCTTCCAATATGAGAACCATTAAATCGCTCCCTTTAGCACTCCCAGGAAAGGATCACCCTTCTTTACTGGAAGTGAGAGGTGAAGTTTTTATGCCACGCAAAGTGTTTGAAGCACTGAATGAGGAAAAAGAAGAGAAGGAGAACCTCTTTGGGCTAATCCACGCAATGCCGCAGCAGGTTCGTTAAAGCTTGCTGGATCCCACCCAAGCTTCAAAACGGAATTTGATGGTTGTTTTTTATGCTGTAGCGCCAGAATCCACTGTTGAAATCGAAAGTCAATATGTCTCACACACCTTTATGCATAAACTTGGGCTACCCGTCCTTAAGTATAAGGTCCTATGCAAAAGCGTGGAGGATATTAGTAACTTTATCGAAGAGATCAGGATTTTAAGGCCCAAGTTGCCTTATGATATTGACGGTGTTGTGATCAAGGTCGATGACCTATCCCTCCAAACAGATTTGGGAACTACCGACAAACATCCCCGCTGGGCAGTTGCCTATAAATTTGCAGCCGAGCAAGCGGTGACTAAAATTTTGGAAATCACTGTCCAGGTAGGACGTACAGGAGTTTTGACCCCTGTGGCTGAACTTGAACCTGTTTTCTTAGCAGGCAGTACGATTTCGAGAGCCACCCTTCACAACCAAGATGAAGTGATGCGCAAAGATATCCGAGTGGGGGATGCCGTCACAATCGAGAAAGGAGGCGACGTGATCCCTAAGGTTGTGAATGTTATCTTAGAGCAAAGACCTCCCCATTCCCATCCTTGGAAAATGCCTTCCAAATGTCCATCTTGCGGAGCTGCAGTTATCCAGGTGGAAGGAGAAGTTGCAGTGCGCTGTCCCAATAGCTCCCATTGCCCTGAACAAAGGTTGCGAAGCCTAATTTACTTTGCAGGTAAGGATGGGATGGATATTGAGAACCTAGGCGAAAAGGTGATGGAGCACCTTGTGAGTAAAGGTTTTGTTAAATCCATTGCGGATATATACACTCTGACTGAAGGACAAGTTTCACAACTGGAAGGTTTTAAGTCCAAATCGATCCAAAATTTGTTGAATGCAATCGAAAAATCGAAAAAAGTGCCTTTGTCAAAATTTATTATGGCTCTTGGCATTAAGTATGTAGGTACGGGCACTGCAGAACTTCTCGCCCATGAAGCCGGATCCATTGAAAAGTTAAGCCATTTTTCATTAGATAGGTTGCTTGCTATTGAAGGGATTGGGGATAAAATTGCTAATGCAGTCGTTGATTACTTTGCTGACAAACGGAATCAAGAAGAGATCCAACTGCTTCTCTCTAAAGGGGTGACTCCTCAGCAAGCGAAGATTCAAAAGATCGAAGGACATCCATTTGAAGGTAAAACATTTGTGATTACTGGGACTTTGAAAAACTATTCCCGCTCAGAAGCGGGCGCTTTGATCAAGGAAAGGGGGGGTAAAGTCACCGATTCAGTGAGTCGTAAAACCGAGTTTCTTGTTGCTGGAGCCGAACCGGGATCTAAATTAGAAAAAGCTCAAGCGTTGGGAGTAAAAATTTTGGATGAGGCTGAATTTCTTAGACTATTGAATATTTAATCGATTTTTTGTAGCGTGGGGCTTTAGCAAAACGGGCACAGACTAAATCCCAATGTAAGGTGTTTTTATGACAAAGTTCGTTAAATACGCAATTTGTTTGCTAATAGCTAGTTCATGTATAGGATGCGTTTCTGATTCGACCCAAAAATCCGCCCCGACTCAGACTCCAAGCAATCCTCAGCAGAAGCCTGAACAGCAGATCAAAAGTTAAAAAGGATTTAACATTATGCGTAAGTTACTTTTGTTATCATCACTGCTCTTGGCACAAAGTTGCCAGCCTGAGCCAAAGAAAAGTCCTAGTGATATCTCCGAAGCGGTAGCAGAAGTGAAAGCTGCAGCAGGAGGTAAAGTCCAGGGAAAAGTGACCTTTACAGCCGCGCATAATGGGGTTAGAGTGGTTGCCGATATCGATGGACTGACTCCAGGATTGCATGGCTTCCATATCCATGAGAAAGGAGATTGTAGTGCTCCCGATTTCTCTTCAGCGGGTGGTCATTTTAATCCTACCCATGAGAAACATGGAGGACCCACATCCCTTCATCACCATGTAGGGGACTTGGGAAATATCGAAGCGGATAGCAATGGACATGGCCACTATGATTGGACTGACAAAGAGCTTCAACTCAATGGGGATAACTCGATCATAGGGCGATCTATTATTGTTCACTCCGATAAAGATGACTTTGTTTCTCAGCCTGCAGGAAATTCAGGTTCCCGGATCGGCTGCGGTGTGATCAAAGCTAAATAACTAATCTTTTTGGGTGTAATTAAATGTGAGGGGTTATTGTGATATCCCTCCTCTGTGCACTCTGTGATCTCTGTGGTTGATATTTTTTACCACAGAGATCACAGAGTGCACAGAGATTAAGAATTCTCTTCCCCAAGCACCACCAACCCCTCACATTTAATTACACCCAATCTTTTTTAATAGGTTGCAGGTTAAATCAAAAATCCTCATAATCATTAAGTTATGATTTAGAGGATTTTTTTATGCCAAAGATTAATTGGGGACCCACTTTATTTTTGATCATTTATCAAGTTCTACTTCTCATTTCTCTCCCATTCTATTTTTATTATGCGTCCCCATCCCTAAGTTTAGTGATCGTCACTTTCGTTTTGCTTTATTTAACAGGCCTTAGTATTACAGCGGGTTATCATCGCTATTTTTCCCATCGCACCTATAAGACGCATCCTTGGATGGAATGGGTGATTTTGTTTTTTTCCTCTATGGGTGCGCAAGGAAGTGCGTTGCGCTGGTCTTTCGATCACCGGCAGCACCATGCCCATGTCGATACCGACAAAGATCCTTATTCGATTAAGAAAGGGTTTTGGTATGCCCATTTCGGATGGATCGTCAATGTGCCTGAAACAATCGACCCTAAAGTTGTCTCCGACTTGATGCGGAATCCTCGGGTGATGCACCAGCATAACTATAACGCTCTTTGGATGATTATCACTAACATCATTGCTTTTCTTGCCGTAGGTTGGGCCTTAAATGACTTTTTGGGGGCCTTTGTCATGGCTGTCTGGGTCAGGATGTTTGCTTTGCATCACTTCACCTGGTTCATCAATTCGTTGGCTCATACCTGGGGAGATCGTCCCTTTTGTCAAGAACAGTCTGCGGTCGATAATTACATCATTTCTCTTCTTACCTTTGGTGAAGGGTATCATAACTACCATCATACTTTCGCAAACGATTATCGAAATGGGGTTCGATGGTTCCATTTTGATCCGACAAAATGGTTGATCTGGACACTGCAAAAATGCGGCATCGCTTATGGCTTGAAAAAAATGGATTGGGAAACGATCAACAAAAGAATGGTGATCGAAAAGAAAGAGCTTTTAAGCAGTTATATCGAAAGGATTTGGCTAATTAATAAAGAGGAATGGCAAGCTAAAGTCAATGCTTTGTCAGAACAGCTGTTGGCAAGAATCTCCTCGCTCAGCAAACTCAAGGCAGATTATCGAAAGTATAAGTATGTTCAAATTAAGCAGGAGATCAAAGCCTTGAAAGCCAGCATACGAAACGACTGGCGTCTTTTAAAACAAATGCTTCACGCGCTGACCAACTTGCCTCAAGTCACAGGTTAAGCGACAAGTTCACCAATCAACGTTTGGTGGGTGTAGCTGTGGATTTTTACTTTTTGCAAAGTATAGGTTAAGCGACAAGTTCACCAATCAACGTTTGGTGGTGTGTGGATTTTTACTTTCTGCAAAGTACAGGTTAAGCGACAAGTTCACCAATCAACGTTTGGTGGGTGAAGCTGTGGATTTTTACTTTTTGCAAAGTGCCGATCAGCTCGTCACCACCTGGGAAAATCACTTTGTGCCAGCAACGGGTTAACCCTTTCAAATAGGCCTCATCCTTGGCATTGCGCTTTTCTACAAGCACCTCGATTTCTGTTCCTAAAAAGCTTTGCAATTGTTTTCCCTGCACTTTTTCGTGCAACGTCAATAGCCTTTGAAGCCGATCTTGCTTAATTTCTTCGGGAATATCATCCTTCCAACGGATAGCTGGTGTTCCTTTACGAGGGCTATAGGAAAATAGAAATGCCACTGAATATTCGATCTCTTCCATCAAACGGTACGTCTCTTGAAATTCTTCTTCAGTTTCGGTGGGAAATCCGACAATAATGTCTGTTCCTAAGGCAACGTTGGGAACAATTTCTTTTAACATCCTCACTTTTTCCAAGTATTGCTCAATGGTGTAGATCCTATGCATCTTTTTCAAAATTCGATTGGCCCCTGCCTGCATCGGGAAATGGACAAATTCGCAAGCAGAACGAAGATCCCGGATTGCCTCCATGAGCTCTTTAGTGATATCCACAGGATGACTAGTCATAAACCTCACCCGTTCAATTCCAGAGATCAGGTCGAGTTTATATAATAAATCGTGGAACAAACATCCCCATTCTGGATGATCCTTGCCATAACTATTGACATTTTGCCCTAGCAGAGTGATCTCTTTATACCCTTGTGCGGCTAAATGTTTGCACTCCTCCACAATGCTTTCTGGAGTTCGGGATACCTCAGGCCCCCGTGTATATGGCACCACGCAGTAAGTGCAAAATTTGTCGCAGCCCCGGATAATCGACACATAGGCCTTTAAAGGGTCATCCCGTTTGGCGCTTAAATAATCGAGCTCATACGAAAACTGGTCGTCGGTTTTAATCGTCTGTTTCCCACCTGCTAAAACCTCATCCAATACATTGTTGAGATCATGGATATTATTTGTCCCTAACACAAAATCGATATGGGGGAGCTTATAGAATAGATCCTCTTTCTTCGCGTTCGCCATACAACCGGTCACCCCGATAATTGCATTGCGCTGCGGGGTCTTTCCCAATAATCCTAACTTCCCCATCACTTTGCGCTCTGCCAAATCCCGAATTGAGCAGGTGTTGTAGATCATCAAGTCGGCAGCTGTTTCCTCCTCCACTCGCGTCAAGCCTCGATTCAAAAGCTGCCCGACCATAATATCTGTATCGAGCTCGTTCATCTGACACCCGTAAGTGCGCACATAAAATGTTTTGAGCTTCCTCATAAGCCTGTCCTTGAATAATTCGATGCATTATCTTAATTGAAGTCCCTTTTTTTCATGAAGAGCAAAGCTCGACATTGTCCAATTTTTGCCATCGACTTCGGAGAGAAGCTTCTCAGAGCTAAATAGATTTCTTGGAAGGGGTAAAAATACCCCTTCCTTCAAAATTATTACGCTGCAGTTTGCTTCTCTATCGAAGCCGAAGGCAAAAATTGGACAATGTCGAGCAAAGAATGCATAAAACGTTTGGAAAAAAATGGGAGAGAGGGTAAGATAGCGGAGTGTTAAATTAAGAAGACCCTTTAACCTTAAGAAAATCCTAGGTTTGACATGTCAGCCAAGAAACAAAAATCTGAAGAAACGGAAGAAGCTAAGCCTGCGAAAACTAGAAAGCCGCGCGCCACTGCAGACAAAAGCACTGCTTCTGCCCCAGCCAAAAAAGCAAAAGCCGCCAAAAAAGAGCAAAAAGCTGAAAAAAAAGAGCAAAAAGCTGCCCTTACCGGTAAAGTTAACAGACAAAAAACCTTTATAGTAAAGCCTCATGAATTCAAACATGAATGGTTTATCCTCGATGCCACCGGCAAAACCCTCGGCCGTTTAGCCTGCGAAATTGCCAAGATCCTCCGCGGTAAACATAAGCCAACCTTTACTACGTTTGCGGATGCCGGAGATGGTGTAATCGTCGTAAACGCTGAAAAAGTGCGTGTAACCGGTAACAAAGAAGCCCAAAAAATTTATCGCTACCATACCGGTAGCATGAGTGGTATGCGTGAAATCCCTTACAGAACCATGCTCGCTCGTAAACCTACTTATATCATTGAGAATGCCGTTAAAGGGATGATGCCTCAGTCACGCCTCGCAGAGGCACAGCTGAAGCGCCTTCGCGTTTTCGCCGGCACTGAGCACAATATGGACGCTCAAAAACCTGTTCAAGTAAACATTTAAGCGAGAAAGATATGTTGGAAGAAACAATAGCCACAGGCCGCCGCAAAACATCTGTTGCCTCAGTTAGAATGAGGTCCGGTTCAGGCAAGATCGATGTGAATGGACGTTCATTCGAAACCTATTTTCCCCTTGAATTGCAACGTTCTACCATCCTGGCTCCCATGAAAGAAGCCGGAGTTTCTGGTCATTACGACATGATCATCCGCGTTAAAGGGGGAGGTATCGAAGGGCAAGCAATCGCGATCCGCTTAGGCATTGCTCGCGCTTTATTAGAAAACGATGAACGTCTGCACGGCTCATTTAAAACTTCAGGATATCTAACCCGCGATCCACGTAAGAAAGAACGTAAAAAATATGGTCGCGCTGGTGCACGTAAACGGTTCCAGTTCTCGAAACGTTAAACGTTAGAAAATTAAATACGAGACACAAAGAAACTCATGAGTTTCTTTGTGTCTTTTGCTTGGATTCATGTCAGTTCATTTATGTCTTCCCGTTGGAAATAAGCACTACAACCCCGAGCAACCCACCTACATTTCCTCGATTCCTTCAGAAATTTTGAGGAATCATATTTTTTGTTCACTTCCCCTTCATTCTTTATCTGTCTTGCCTTTAGTGAGTCGATCGTGGAAAAGCAATTATAACGTGCAATTCTTTAAGCTCGTTTTAGAGAAATATTTTCCCTCGTTTAAAACAGAAGAAAGAATGGATCGACAAATTAAGCAACAATTTGAGCATCTGTTGACATTGAATGCACGCTTCTTCTTACCTTGTGAAGGGGATGAAATAAAAGCCGAGGAATCGACTATAAAAAGCATTCGAATGTTTGCCGATCATTTATATGTTCTATCAAGTTCTTTTGATTCCCAGACTGTGGCGTTTAATTCGTTAGAATTTCCCCATATTCTAGATATTAGAGTCCTAAAGGCTCCCGAGTGTTTTGTTATGGATATATCCGATAATAAAATTTATTGGGGCAGCAAAAAAGGGGATCTTGTGTCTGGTGATTTAGTAGCCAAGACTAATAACATGAGGAAGACCAAATATAGGATCCAAAAAACGATTTACTACTTAAGAGTTTATAAAAATACCTTCTACTTTGTTCATAAAACCGATTCTCAAGTCAGTTGTTTGAGAGAAAACAAAAAACTTTGTTCTCTTGGGCAAGAAATGGATAATCCTATCACCTGTTTAGAAATTGAATTGGACCACCTATTTGTTGGTCATCTAAATGGTCTTATCGAATCTTTCTATCTAAAAGAAGCAGAGCCAAAATGTGGTAAAATTGCTTCATTTAAAGGTGCTATCTTAAATCTCCAGGTTTCCGGTAATAAACTTTTTGCCAAGCTTATGGATGGCAAGGTAGGCATTTGGAATTTTAAGACCGATGAACGTTCGATATTGCTTGATCCAGATCTTTATATTACGAGTTTCAGTGTTTACGAGAGTTGGTTAGCGATTGCGGGAATATTAAAAGGAGATCACACCTATCAGGTTAAATGGTTAAACATTATAGATAACCAGCAATTTATATTGTTTACCACGACTCGACGTATCGAAAATGTGTTATTCAGAAGAGGAAATCTAGTCGTTACTTTTTACGATTCAGAACATCATTGTTGTTTAAATTATGGACAATATAAAAATCCGTAAATTTATAATTATCTTTGACAAACAATTTAATTTAATTTAAAATAAAAAGAAATTTTAAATTTGGTCTTTTATGCAAATAAGCTCATTGGGAAATAAACATTATACTTCTGATCAGCCGACTCCAATTAATAAACTTTCTTCCGATGTATTGTGCAAACATATTTTTTTAAGCCTTCCCATTGGCCATCTCGCGCATATACCGCTTGTCTGTAAGAGATGGAACACCATTTGTTTAGAAGCAAAAAAACAAGCATTAAAAGACTACTTTCCAAGTATCCAAATTGATCAAAATATTGCACAGCAATTCAATCGTTTGCTCCGGATAAATTCCCGTTTTTTTTCAGAGAGTCAAATTTCAGAGTTAGAACTTAAAGGAATATTCATAAAATTTGTGCAGGCTCAGTCCAAGAATTTATATCTATTTTCCCGTTGTCTGAGTCAGCAAACTTTTATGATCAAACCTGTGACCTATCCTTTTATCTTATGCACTAAGGCTGTGGATGCTGCTGATATTACTGTCATGCATGTGTTTGATAAAAAGGTTTTTTTGGGGGATAGAGAGGGAGTGATCCATTCATCGAATATAGAAGGGGATAATATTCGGGGATATAAATTAACAAATCGCTCTTATATTGGTGATAAACAAAAACCAATTACCTTTTTAAAAGCCTCAAAGGGTTCGGTGTATTTCACACATGAAGAGGATTCTCAAGTCAGTTACTATTCTAGAGGAGAACATAGAAAACTTAATCGGCTAGGAGAAGAAATCAATAATCCGGTGACTTACATTAAAGTAAAAGCATGTCTTCTTCTAATAGGGCATGAAAATGGAATGATTGAAGGATATGATTTAAGTACTCAAATCCCTACCCGTTATTCATTAGAAATTACTGACTCCTCCATCAAAAAGATCAAAATGATAAAAGATAAGCTCTTCATTGGATGTGGGGATGGAACTATAAAAATTTTGGGTACAGAGAAATCCCTTACATTCCATTATCCAAATTTTCAGATACAACATTTCGTCGTGTATGAAAACTGGATTGCAGTTGCTGGGGTTACCACTCAAAATGAGTATGCTGTATATTGGTCTAGTATCGTCAATCGCCAAGATTTTTGTGTGCTGAAAACAGATGAAGAAATTACAAATCTTATGTTTGATTCAAATAGGTTAATTCTGACATTTGCGTTAGGCGGTTATCGATACATTGAATATCCTGAAACATCTTTCAAATAGACATAAATTAGACTTCCTTGGTTCCATCAAGTTAACTCAACTTTGTACAATTTTTGCAATTGAGATTGAGAAAAAGGAATTGACATGTCTATCTTAGTCCTAAACGCTGGTTCTAGCACACTCAAGGCGGCTTTGTTTGATAATCTTAAACCTGTATGGATAAAAACTTGGAAGTGGGATAAAAAAATTCCTTATGATCAACAGATCAATTCCTATATAGCGCCGCTTTTTAAAGAGGGAAGTGGTATCAAGATGGTGGGACACCGTGTTGTGCACGGGGGAAGTCGCTTCGAAAAACCGGTGATCGTGGATGAGAAAGTCAAGGAGGCGATTGCAGAATTTGGAGTAATAGCACCGTTACATAATCCGTTAAATCTTTTAGGGATCAATGCCGTTTCAGAATTGGCCCCTCATATCCCTCAAGTAGCAGTTTTTGACACTGCATTTCATCACACGATGCCTATGAAGGTGAAGACCTATCCGTTGCCTAAAGAATGGAGGGAAGTAGGGATTGCCAAATTTGGATTTCATGGGATCAGTCATCAATACTGTGTGGAAAGGGGAGCTAAGATACTGGGTAAAGATCTTAAAAATTTAAAAATGATCAGTTGTCATTTAGGGAATGGAGCTTCATTAGCGGCTGTTGTAGGTGGGAAAAGCATCAATACCACCATGGGGTTTACCCCTTTAGAAGGATTGATGATGGGAACTCGTAGCGGCTCGATCGATCCTGGGATTTTCCTCTATTTGCAACGGGTTAAAAAGGTGACAGAAGAGGAGTTTGACAAAAAGTTGAACAATGAGTCTGGGGTAAAGGGGATTGCGGGTTCTGGAGATATGCGCGAACTTTTGGAAAACATTGGAAAGGGAGACAACCTTGCTACTTTGGCTTTAGAAATGTATATCGAGCGGTTGAAACAGTATTTTGGTGCCATGTTAGTTTCGATGGGGGGATTTGATGCTTTACTGTTCACTGG
Source organism: Parachlamydiales bacterium (assembly GCA_963709145.1). Lineage (GTDB taxonomy): Bacteria > Chlamydiota > Chlamydiia > Chlamydiales > Parachlamydiaceae > JBDHQB01. Next base: position 46,421 of record CAVPVT010000075.1, on the reverse strand, counting down.
CGGTGTCGGTGAAAATGTTCCTGAAGTGCGTATTGGATTATGTTCCGCTTTGAATTTTTTGGGGGTCAGACTAAATCCTGACATTGACAAAGGTAATGAGGACCGGATTATCTCCCATCGAGACTCCAGCATTCCCGTTTTAGTGATTCATGCGCGGGAGGAATACGCAATTGCAAAACAGTGCGTTGATTTTTTCCATTAAAAGTGCTGTTGTATCAGTGCGAAGATTTTTAGAAAATGCAGGAGTTAAGCCATGTTAAAACATAAAGGATATACGGGATACGTTGTTTATGACGACGAAGCACATATTTTTCATGGGGAAGTGGTTGGACTTAGAGCTGTAATTACTTTTCAAGGCACAACAGTAGAAGAAATTGAACAAGCCTTTAAAGACTCCATAAAGGATTAAGCATTAACTCGTACATTCTAAAAAGATTAATTGCTTAAAAAAGGTTTCAAGTATTTACCTGTCAAAGAACTAGATTGATCGGCCACTTTTTCGGGAGTCCCCATGACAATGACCTTACCTCCTTCATCTCCGGCTTCAGGCCCTAGATCGATAATATAATCGGCATTTTTAATCACTTCCATGTTGTGTTCGATGATCACCATGGTGTTGCCTTTATCAACCAATTTTTGTAAGACAGCCAAGAGTTTAAGGATATCGTCACTGTGCAACCCAGTAGTGGGCTCGTCGAGTAAGTAGATCGTTTTTCCGGTGGAGCGTTTGGCAAGTTCCCGGCTCAACTTGATCCTTTGGGCTTCTCCCCCTGAAAGGCTGACCATTTCTTGTCCCAATTTGAGATAACCAAGGCCGACAGCGATTAACGTGTCCAAAATCCGGACGATCCGAGGAAAGTTCGCAAACATATGCCTTACCTCTTCGACAGTCATTTCCAGCAGTTGACCCACATTTTTTCCCTGATAGGTGATTTCCAAACTTACCGGGTTTAGCCGTTTACCATGGCATTGGTCACACACTACTCGAACAGGAGGTAGGAAGTGCATTTCGACTTTGCGATATCCCATACCCCAGCAGTTAGTGCACATGCCGCGTCGATGATTATAACTAAAATGTTTGGGTTGCAGTCCTCGCGCTTTAGCTAATGGGATGCTGGCATAAAATTCGCGGATAGGACCCAATACATCGACGTAGGTGCAGACATCGGAACGAACTGTATGACCGATCGGGTTTTGATCGATGCTAATCACTCTTTCAAAATGATCAATACCAGAGACGATTCCTCCCAAGGATTTGACTTGATCGGTGGTTCCAATCCCTTTTTCTAATGCAGGTTTGAGAATGGCATGCATCAAAGTCGATTTTCCTGATCCTGATACACCTGTGAGGCAAGTGATACAGCCTACAGGGATTTCAACACTAATATTTTTTAAATTGTGAATTTTCCCATTTTTAACTTTCAGCTTTTCTTTAGAGGTGCGCCTTTGAGCCTGGATGGGGATCGATTTTTTGCCGGAAAAGTAAGCGCCGGTTAAAGAATGGGGATTGCGCAGAATTTGTTTATAGGTCCCTTGCGCCGTAATATGTCCCCCATGATCCCCTGAAGCAGGTCCAAAGTCGAGGATATAGTCGGCGGTTTCAATGGTGAGAGGGTCGTGCTCTACCATTAATAGGGTATTGCCCAAGCTTTTTAGCTTTTGTAGGGCATCGTTCAGCCGTGAAGTATCGCGGGGATGGAGTCCAATGGTGGGTTCGTCGAGCACATAAAGGACACCGGTCAATCCGCTGCCGAGTTGTCTTGCAAGACGGATCCTTTGTGTTTCTCCGCCACTTAAGGTGGGCGCGCGCCGATCTAGAGAAATGTAGTGCAGACCAACTTCTGTTAAAAAGCGCATCCGATTGATCAGGTGCTGCTTTACTTCATCCAACAATTTATTTTCTTTCGTGATCGGAAGTTTTTCCATCCAAGGTAAGGAATCGATGATCGGCATCTGGCAGACGTCGCTGATCGACTTATCTTTGATGGTGACATTTCTCCCCAGGGGATTTAAACGGCTTCCATTGCAAGAAGGGCAGACTAATTCATCTAAGAGAGGGACGATTTGCTCCCGATAAATGTCTTTACCATTTCGCCCTATTTTGGCGAGCACGTTATTGATACCTGTCCATCGGAATTTGAGCTTGTTATCTAGGGTGTACCATCGATCTTGCGCTGTCCCGTTCATTAGGCGATGAAGTTGAGGATGTGGCAAAATATGTAAAGGGGCATAAGAGTCGATCCCTTCCTGTTCGATAAATGCTTCCACATAGCGCATGAGATCATTTTGAATATGTTCCCCCCATAAGTACCGTAGAAGGCCCATGACCGAGAGTTCCATGATTTCCCGGAATTTGCTTAAATTAGCTCCATACTGTGTTCCTAGACCTAAGCAGTCGGGACACATCCCCTCCGCCTTATTGAAAGCAAAGGTTTGTGGGGTGATCTCAGCAAAAGATTTACCTGTCTTTTCCACGGCGAAAGCTAAGTTGAAGAAAATATCTTCTTTTTCTTTAGCGGCAATGATTTTATCCCCACCGATTTGTGCCGCATTCTGTATGGTTTCAAAGAGACGGTGTTTAATCCCTGTATTGACTTTGAGCCTGTCGACAACTAAGGCTAGCTCATTTTTCCGCTTGCGATCGAAGGGAATCATCTCGAGAGGGGTATCGAGATCGTAATACTCCCCATTGAGACGGATCCTACATACCCTTGTCGACGAAGGCGAGCAACGATATCGGCAAACAATTCATTCTTCTTTATTTCAATGGGAGCTAAGATCTGAATTTTTTCCCCTTCAGGATAAGATAAGATCCGATCAACCACCGTCTCTTTGCTGATCGCTTTAATCATTTCACCAGTTTCAGGATCGTGAGGAATGCCGATCCTAGCGGAATAAAATCCTCAGATAGTCATAAATTTCGGTCATCGTCCCCACGGTGCTGCGCGGATTGCCGGCATGCGATTTTTGTTCAATGGCGATTGCTGGGGAAAGGCCGTCTGCATGTTCCACTTTGGGCTTTGGCATTTGTTTAACAAATTGACGCGCATAAGGGGATAACGATTCAATATATCGGCGTTGACCTTCTGCATAGACAGTATCAAAAGCTAAGGAAGTTTTACCGGATCCCGAAGGGCCTGTGCAAATGGTCAATTTTTCCCTTGGAATTGAAACATCAATCCGTTTTAAGTTATTCTGTTCTGCCCCTTCGATGGTAATGCTGCGAATCCCTTCAGCCGGACGGGAACGTCGTTTTTGAGAATTCTCCAACAAGGCTTTGCTGCGCCAAATGTCGCAATGATTTAAAGCCTCTTCAATGGCTTGTCCAGTCGGCGTTTTCATTTTAGCGATCTTTTCGGGATGGCCTTCGGCGACAAGTTCTCCGCCCTCATTGCCTCCTTCAGGACCTAGGTCGAGGATCCAATCGGCTGTTTTTACGATGTCCATGTTGTGTTCAATCACGATCACCGAATTACCACGCTCAACGAGCTCATGTAAAACGGTAAGTAGCTGGCCGATATCATGGAAATGGAGACCGGTGGTCGGTTCATCGAAGATATAGAGTGTGCGGCCAGTAGCTGGGCGCACCAATTCTTTGGCGAGTTTGATCCTTTGTGCTTCTCCTCCCGATAAAGTTGTGGAGGCTTGCCCTAATTTAAGGTAGCCAAGACCCACTTTATCGAGCACTTCGAGCTTATGTTTGATCGAGGGTTGGTTTTGGAATAATTCGATCAGTTTATTGATATCAGTTTCCAGGATATCGTGAATATTATGTCCTTTGAAATAGACCGACAACGTTTCTGGATCGAACCGTTTATTGTGGCAAAGGGGGCAATCGATCCAAGCGTCTTCCATAAAGTCCATATCGATTTTAACCATTCCCATTCCTCCACACTGAGTGCAGGAACCTTCTTTAACGTTAAAGCTGAAACGTCCAGGCTTATAGCCGCGCGCTTGACTTTCAGGAAGTTGGCTAAAAAGGTTGCGGATCTCATCGAAAACTTTAATATAGGTCCCTGGGTTGGAACGGGGGTTGCGACCAATCGGGGATTGATCGATGGCGATCACTTTGTCGATGTATTCTTGCCCTTTTATTTTGGTATGGGCGCCCACAGGCAATTCCGCCCCATGCAGCTCGTTATCTAAGGCAGGAAAAAGGATATCGGTAATCAAAGAAGATTTGCCAGAACCAGATACACCTGTGACAGCTACAAACAGTCCCAAAGGGATTTTAACATCGATATTTTTGAGATTATGGTGCGTCGCACCCTGGATGATGAGTGCTTCCTTACCCGGTTTGCGCCTTTTTTTAGGGATTGGGATTTGGAGTTTACCCGATAAATAAGCGCCAGTTATCGATGCCTTAGATTTCAAAAGTCCTTGCAAGGTCCCATTATGGACAATTTCCCCCCCAAAACTCCGGGACCCGGTCCAAAATCGACAATTCGATCTGCGTTGAAGATCGTTTCTTCGTCATGTTCAACCACGATAACGGTGTTGCCCATATCCCGTAAGTGTTTCAAAGTCTTGATCAATTTTTTATTATCGCGGGGATGCAATCCAATAGAAGGTTCATCGAGGATATATGTGATCCCCACGAGACCACACCCAATTTGGGAGGCTAACCGAACCCGTTGAGATTCTCCCCCTGAAAGGGTCGGAGCGGTTCGGTTTAACGCCAGATAGTGGAGCCCAACATCGATTAAAAACTGAAGCCTTGAGCGGATCTCTTTTAGAAGTTCGGCGCCGATGAGCAAATCAGTCTTTTCCAGCGTGATTTTGTTAAAAAATTCGCTGCACTCCTTCACAGTCATCGCGGTGAGTTCAGCGATCCGTTTACCGCCAAGCAAGGTGGCTGCTGGATAAGATTTTAGCCTTTCCCCATGACATTCCGGGCATATTTGTTCATGCATCAATTTTAACATTTTCTTGCGGTAGCTGTCGCTTGTCGCTTCAGCAAATCGGGAATGAGCTTCGTGGAGCACCCCTTTCCATTGGATATGGTCGATCCAGGTTGCCCCGGTCACGGGATGAACAAAACGGATTTTCATCCATTTTTTTTCAGTTCCATACAAAAACACTTTCTTCGCGGAGTCTGAAAGTTTTTTCCAAGGGGTGTGAACACTAAAGTTGTAGACATCTGCCAAATGGGAATAGATGTTGCCATACCGAACAGTCTGAAAGGAACTAGCAACGGAACAACAGTCATCGGCAATGCTTTTGTTAGGATCGATGATTTGGTCAAGATCGAATTCTTGAACAATACCCATCCCATGACACCGATCACACATCCCTGCAGGACTATTGAAAGAAAAATCGTGAGGTTCCAAAGAATGGTAAGAAATACCCGATTTAGGGGAATAAGCGTGCATGGAAAAAAGTTGTTCGTTCCAAGTTTCCGCATCCAATAGGGTGCAGACTCCTTCCCCAAAATTTAACGCGTTGGTGACTGCTTCTGCTATCCGGGAATGGTTTTCCTCATTGACAGTGATCCGATCGATAACGATATCCACATCATGGGTCAAATTGCCATCGAGCGAGATATTCTCATCGAGGTTGACAATGTTGCCATCAACCCGGACCCGCATAAATCCTTTTCTCAGTAATTCTTGAAAATCTTCTTTGAATTCCCCTTTTTTTGATTTTGCGTAAGGGGCAAGGATAATGACTTTTGTTCCAGGCGTATACAGTTGAACGGTTTTAATAATTTTTTCTCGACTCTGCGGGAGAACCTCTTCCCCGCTAACAGGGCAATGGGGGATTCCAATCCTGGCGTAGAGGACCCGCATATAGTCATAGAGCTCGGTCATTGTTCCTACGGTCGAACGGGGGTTTTTCCCAGCGCTTTTTTGCTCGATGGAGATTGTTGGAGAGATGCCAGTGGCAGATTCAAGATCAGGTTTGACCATTTCTTCCATCTGTCGACGGGCAAAAGTCGAAAGCGATTCCACATAGCGACGTTGCCCCTCCATATACAGGGTATCGAAAGCCATCGACGATTTTCCAGAACCGGAAACTCCGGTAAAGACAATCAGTTCATTACTGTCTAAGGTAAGATCGACTGACTTAAGATTATGAACAGCAACCTTTTTGAGGACAATTTGACGATTTTCCATTCATTAATTTTAACAAAGCCGATCTATTAAACGCAAAAGATCCTATGCTAAAGCGAGGGATGGTTGTAAAATTCCCAAACCTGTTTGTTAAACCAAATTTTAGAATCCAGCGGTTTAATGAGAGTTTTGTTATCCAAACTTTCCCATAAGGTCAATTGGCCGCTACCTGGATTAATGACGAAGCAATAATCGATATCATTGATCCCCTGAGAGATGTTAGAATCGAAGGCATGAAACGCCGATTTCTCCAGTTTTGATTTAAGATTTGGAGGAAGAGTTTGATAGATTTTTATATCCAAATCTTTAGTAAACTGATCTAAACCTTCCTTATTTTTTTGATCATAGATTGTTAAAGTATTGATGATTGCATTACGGCACTGTGAAAGCGTGGTTGTTTCATCAAACGCCCTGATTTCATTTTCGATAAACGTGGCTACAATAGCATTGCTCACGTATGTATGTACGAACTCAAGAAAAGAGCTCTTTTGTTCTTCCGAGATCGACGCATTCGCAACTTCAAAGCCAGGAATAAGGATATTTTTTTCGATCCAACTTTCCGCTTCGACTTTTAATGGGATACAAACCATTCCCGATAACCAGGAGAATGCATGGACTCCCGGTCTTCGAAGAGGCTGAGTAAAATGGGGACGATTTTCAAATCCTGGCTCTTGACATTTGGCGATGATAATCCGAAGCAACTCCATCGCGTCGTTAGGTAAAAAAGTGCTGCTATTAGGCAACGCCTCCTTTTCATAATAAACTTGGAGAAGCACCTTTGGGTTATTGCCTGAACGGGTAATCCATGGAGTATAGCGCAATTGATTGTAATTGTTCTGCTGTTTGATCAGCTCTAAATTTTCAGGGTGGTAATAACTTAAATTTCTAATCACGAAGTGATCAGTTTCAATATAAGCGCTAAGCTTTTTTAAGAATCTAATGTACTGTTTGTTGGCAGGAAGCGTCCGTTCGCTTTTAGGGATTTTGTATTTAGATGAATCCACAATAACTTTCAGAAAATTTTGAAAGCTTTCAGAACTATCCACACGCATTCTAAAAAGACTATTGCGTAAATTGGACTGGGAATATAAGACAAAGGCACCTTTGACCGAGTTGTGATTTTGCCCATCATCAATTCCTGGATCATATTGAGGATGGCTTTGTTGCAAAAGTCGTTGATGAATATCTTTCTCAAAAAGGCAACCTTCCCACGTCAGCTTGGGGGAGGAACGTCTTGCAAACTCTCGGAATATCGATAAGACACTTTCGATCATCCCCGTTTTTACCATACTTGTCTCGGTTGCTTCGGCCATTCCTGCTAATGCGTTTTCCCATACTCTTAAAAGGGGATGACACCCTATTAAAGACTCATAAGTAAAACAGGCTTTATTGAAGAGTTCCCATTCTTTAAGATTTTCTTGAAGCCTTAAATTGGCTGCATACTTGGCTAAATCGTGAAAGATCTCTCTTAAGCTTATGTTGTGGTCTTTAAAATTCGCTTTACCCATCGCCAAGATTTTGCTGCCACCTTTCCCAATGTAAAGCTTTTTAAAAGCTTCTTTGGAGTCGTTAATGCCGATTGCAACGCAGGCAGCTTTAATGCCGGGTGCTTCCCAGACCATCCCTTTTCTTTTTTCGCTATTTTCATCCAGGAGCCTGCCATCTCTATCGAATTGAACCTTTTGTTCTAGACAGTCCCCATTCATTCTTAAAACAAACGGAAAATCTTGCTCTATCCCGTTAACATTTCGGGTCATTTTACTCGATTTTAATAAAGATGCAAAATCGCATATACATCCCATTGGATTCATATTGAGAAGGCCTATAGCGATAGATGTTGTAAAGCAGCTTTCTTCGCCGGGTGACTGTCGCAAATGGGATAGAAGAGCGCTTAAACCAGTTCTTTGCGCATGTAAATGGGTAATGGCCGATTTTAAAGGTAGGCCTTGTGCTATACGGATGATTTTGCAGCTTTGCTGCTGGTCGTTTTCAGGCTTTTGAATTCCTTTCAGGGCTTTTCTAAGTTCAGGTTGGGTTTCAATCTTATCAAGCAGATACTCCAATTTTGCTCTGTAATTTAGAGAGGACAGTTGTTGGATAAATGCTTTTTTAACACTCTTTATGATTCCGGTATTAATGAGTCCTTCAAAAGGGATTATGAATGATGAAATTGTATTAGGAATCAGTTGTGCAAGAGCCATTCGACCATCTTGCAAACCTGTATCCTCATGGGCATGTATAACTTCAAGCATATTTTGAGAGGCTTGTTGAAGTCTTTTTTTAAAATGGGATTTAATTTTTGTGAGACTAGTAGATAATGATGAACCTCCGGCTAACCCTGCGGCTCCCTCGGGATCGGAAACCACAAAATCGATGAGCATTCCGATATTTTGCAATCCAAAGGGAAGACGCGCGATTTCTACCCCTAATTTCATCATCGCTTCATGATTAGCGTTTAATCCGTTATCAAAACGGGCAATACTTAAATTAAACAGATCGGTCAAACTTTCGGTAATGTCGCATTTTCTAAAATGGCTGTTTCCTCCCATGGGAAGCCACGCATACTGTCCCGTTTTTCAGGGAGATCTAAATTTTTTTGCACTTTGGGGCTATCACTTTTTACTCGAGAGGGAATTGGTGAATGTTTTGATAACTTCGATTTTGACGCAGATGGAGCCAATGTCCATCGCTTTTTTGACAAGGTTGTTATTTCCTGCTCGATGGAGGAATTGTGCACGGAAGAAAAGGTGGAACAATAAGATCTTAAATCTCTACAGCTAATGCTCCTTTGAAGTCTTCTCCTAGGCGCAATCTCTCCGTTTGTGGATTGAAAATGAGTATCTTGATCAAGAGGGTTGATAAGTTTACTCCTTCAATGAAAATGGTCTAGCTAATCGATTTATTCTATTGAAGGATCAGTTCGTCATGAATAGAAGCTGGATTTGGAAGTCGTTCTTTCCTAATTCAAGGAATATAAAGACCAAGATTTATTGTCCAATCCTAAAACCTGATCTGTTCAATAACCAGCATAAGAGGAGGGGAGCGCTCTGGCATAAACAAGGGACCTTCGATTGTGACCACTTGACGGGCATCGCGCGCCTTTTCCAACTGGTCTAACAGTGCAGGAGTTAACTTCCGATTTGCCGCTAATGCATTATATTGAACGACATATCCCGGTTGTGGAACGACTGGATTGACTAGTACAAAAGGGGTGTTGTCTCCCGAAGAGATTAAAAGATACTCATCTCCTTGTCTGCTAATACTTCCCTTAACAATAATGCGGATATCATGGATCGATAACCCAACCATTTCCATGGCTGCGTTAAAAGGAGCAAACGTAAATGGAGCATTCGGCTTGAGTGTCATGATCGCTTTGCCGGCGTCTTGATTGATTTGAACATTGTTCACAGCTGGAATGGCATGAAACTGTTTATCTAAATTTCGGGCACATTCTAAGCGGCAAACACTTGCAAGCCAAGTTAGGCTGATACTTTCAATCGAAGCACTCAGAGTGTTGATAAACATTATCGCCGCAAAAATCGATAAACGGACTGAGATTTTCATAACCACTCCTGGGTTAAATCCACACTATCACTTTTTTTCTTGTTTGTGATACATTTTTTGATTAAAAAAAGAATTATGGATCTAAAAATTCGAGACAAAAAAGCACTTGTGACCGGCAGTAACTCGGGTATTGGCGAGGCGATCGCTAAATTTTTAGCGAACGAAGGCGTTCACGTGATGATCCATGGTAGAAATGGTAAAGAGCTCGAGCGTGTCGCCAGTGAAATTCAAAAAGCTGGGGGAAAAGTTGCAAAAATCCAAGCCGATTTATCATCGGATGAACAGGCAAAAGAAGTCGCGCGAAAGACTATGGAAGAACTCGGTGGAATCGACATTTTAGTCAATAATGCTGGTGCTTTTCCAACGCGAGGATGGAAAGATACTGCTCCACAGGATTGGTTAGATCTTTATAATCAAAACGTTGTATCAACAGTCCGTTTGATTTTGGAATTTCTCCCTATGATGAGAACGCAAAAATATGGTCGATTTATCCAGTTCGGTAGTGCTGTGGGAACACAGCCCCCCCTTGCTGATCAGCCTGATTATGCTGTCACAAAGATCGCGCATACGGTCATTTCTGTCAGTTTGGCAAAAGAACTTACGGGTACTGGGATTACAGCCAATACGATCTCTCCAGGGCCAATTTTTACTCCAGGTGTTGAGAAGCTCTTTAGTAAAATTGCTGTTGAAAAAGGCTTATCAAAGAATTGGGAAGAGATTGAAGCTTATGTCGTCAAAGAAATGCTCCCTAATCCTTGTCAGCGTTTTGGAACTCCGGAAGAAATTGGCGCAACTGTCGCCTTCCTCGCCAGTCCTTTAGCAGGTTATATCAATGGTGCCAACATTCGCGTCGACGGGGGACTTTGTGCTTCCATTAATTAGGGGATATTGAATTTGTAAAATGGCACTCCAGTCATTGATTATGTTCCCCACCACAATCCTAGATTCTAAGGTTTATTGAAGATAATTGGGGGCTAGGACAAATTGGCGATTTTTCTTTCGATGCGGTCTCAGGATCTCTTTTGAATCTATTTGATTTTTCTAAAAGACGTCACATCAAACTGTTTCTAAAACCTCAAGATGGAACAGTTCTGCAAGCGGTGTAACGGTGAGCGAAATCTTTTCAAAATTATTCAACATTAAAACTGAATAAAAAATAATAAAAAACGGATAAAAGGTAATGTTTGATCAATTATTTTGCTTCTGATATAATTTTGTTGAAAAATATTTTATAAAAAAGGTTTTAAATATGTCAATGTCTATTTTAAGAAGTTCAGGGGAATCTAATTTTGAATTAAATGCATCGAATATGGAAGTCGTCCAAAATAAAAAGAGATTACCGGAAGCGATGCCTGAAGGATCAAATAAACGTATAAAATCCGTTCAACGTATTGTTCTCCCTATCTTTGGCCCTCAAAATAACCAGGTCGAAATTCAGGCCAAAATTGACATGCCAAAGCCCTGCGAACGTCATCCGCAGCAACATAGAGAATACCCTTCTCATGTTCCTTTAACATTTGAACTTCACCCGAACTATGATAAAGAGCCACCAAAGCCTTTATGCGCAGAAAAACTTTGCTTGCGTCAAGGCAAAGCACCTGTTCTCCCTTCACCCTATCATGATCTTAAGTGGGAAGAAAGCTATAAATCTTTCGCCGCTGTTAAAGGGCTGCAGACAGGTTATAGAATCGAATTGCCTCCCGAGATTTTAAGCACGGTTGGCCGCTGGCCAGTGACTGTTTTAGGGACAAATCTATACTAAAAAGAAGCTGAGTACTGTGAATATGGACGACAAGCACTCTTGGCTCCTCAAAGTTAAGCTTGGGGGTCCGGATGCTAGTGAAGCGAATCCCGTGGCGATATGTGGGCATCCACTTGATCCACAAAAAAAGGTAAGTTCTGCGATAAAGAAATTAGTTTAGTAATCAGTCTTGCAGTTAAGGTGTTCGATTAAAGGACAGGAAATTCAACGCTTTTTGGCTGAATTGAATTTAGTTTGAATAAGATAGTCTACTTGGCATCCCTGGTGTTTGGTTGTTGCAGGCTGGAGAAAGGGATTATCAACGAGATATTCGCTTAAAAGGGTTCCTGCTCGGATAGTTAAGAACTTCTGAAATTTCATTGTATTCTGAAGGCCCCAAAACGGGTTGTCTTACAATGTGCTGGTACAATTCACTTCTTTTGGCAAAGAGGTCGTGAAAAGTCTGCTTGAATTCATCGAATAAAATGTCCTCTTTTACCTTACGCGAAACAGTCAAATGACGATTTCGCGTAAGATGCAACAGCAAAGAGACAAGAGGGATTACCTCGACTTCGGCTTGAGAGAAAAGCTTCCCGCAGCTAAATAAATTTCTCGGAAGGGTAAAATTACCCTTTTCCTTCAAAATTTATTATACTGCAGTTTGAGTCTCTCGAAGCAGAAGCCATGAACAAAGTCGAGATTACCACTTTTTATCTTGTTTGTGATACATTTTTGAATTATTGAGGTACATGCATGTTTACAAAAACAAAAATCATCTGCACTATCGGCCCATCGGTCAAAAGCTTAGAAAAAATTATTGCCCTCATGGAAGCCGGCATGACGGCAGCCCGGCTGAATTTTAGTCATGGTACTCATGCTGAACATCTTGAGTCGATCGAGCTTTTGAAGGAAGCTCGTCGTCAACTAAAGCGACCCTTAGCAATTATTTTAGATACAAAAGGGCCTGAGATCAGGCTTGGGAAAATCAAAAACAAAGAAATTCATGTAGAACAAGGGCATCAACTTCTTCTTGTACCTGAAACGGTGGAAGGGGATGAGCATAAGATTAGTCTAAGTCCCAAACATATCCTTCAAAACTTGACTCGGGGTGCCCAGTTGCTTTTCGATGATGGGTATATCTCCGCACAAGTCATCAGCCAGGAAAATGAGGGGGTCAAAATCAGGATTGATAACGCAGGTGTGATCCGATCCAATAAAAGCGTTTGCGTTCTTGATGTTCCGTTGGACTTGCCTACCATCACTGATAAGGATGAAGAGGATATCCGTTTTGGTTGTGCTCAGGATATTGACATTATCGCTGCTTCTTTTGTACGAACTGCGAATGATGTTCTTGCGATCAAACGGTTGCTTGCTCTTGAAAAAAAGCCGGAGATATTGGTCTGCGCCAAAATCGAAAATCGTGAGGGGATTAACAATTTCGACAGCATCGTTCAAGTGGCTGATGGGATTATGATTGCGAGGGGAGATTTAGGAATTCAAGTTCCTTTGAGTGAAGTTCCAAAACTGCAAAAAATGATGATCCGCAAGTGCTATATGGCGGGAAAACCTTCTGTCACCGCGACCCAAATGTTAGAATCGATGATCACTAATCCCCGTCCGACACGTGCCGAGGCATCGGATGTGGCCAATGCGATTTATGATAGTACTTCGGCGGTCATGCTTTCGGGAGAGACGGCCATTGGAAAGTATCCCATTGAAACGGTTCACACTATGCGGAGTATAGTTTGGGAGGCTGAACAAGATTTTAACTATAGGGAATTTTTTGATATACATGCTCCTTTGGTTTATCATGATGTGCCCTCAGCAGTGACGTTAGCATCGGTCAAAACAGCCTATAGCTCGAATGCACAAGCAATTTTTGCTTTTACAAGTGGAGGGAGTTCTGCCCGTTTGGTGTCCCGTTTGCGTCCTTCGATGCCGATTGTCGCTCTTACACCTTGCGAAAGGACTTATCACCAGTTAGCTTTTAATTGGGGAATCATTCCTGTCTGGAATGACGAGTCAAAAAATATCCAAGAGGCGTTTAACAAAGTCAGTGATTATGCGTTGCAAAATAAAATTGTTTCTTATGGAGATCTGGTAATTTTGACTGCGGGAACCCCTTTTGGAGTATCAGGAACGACCAATATGATGGTTGTTGAAAATATTGGTGAAGTCCTTGTTCGGGGCCATTTGGGACAAGGGTCTCGAGTCCACGGAAATGTGACATTGGTCATGACAGCGCAATCGAAAAAACCTTATGCTGTCCAAGGACAAATTTTAGTCCTTACTCAGTGCGATGAATCTTATTTGCCTTTAATCAAAGAATCAAAAGCCGTACTTCTTCAAAATCATATAGAGGATTTAGCCTCTGAAATTTATCTGGAAAACATTTCCAGAGATCTTAATAAGCCGATTTTGACACGAGCAGAAGGGGCTTTGCGCATTCTAAAAGAAGGTCAATTGATTACACTAGATCCTGAAAAAGCCATCATTTATAAAGGTGTAGTTCTGTAAAATCATTATTGTGTGAAGTGATTCCCTTTTGTCTATTTATTTTGACATAAACATTATGTCTATTTTCGAGGAAGGATATTGCCATCTAAATCAATTGTGACAATGTGTTCGAGTCCTTGACGGTTTTTTAAAGTATAGGTAATGCTGAATCCATGATTCAAGGGAGACAGTACACCTGGATTTCCATCTCTCCACTCAGCATCAATTATCTTTAGGACAACGATGTTCTCACGTGAAAATTGGACTGCCGGCATTGTAGCAAAGGACAGTTTAGCGTTTTGTTCAGCATCTTGTGCGAGAGAGTTACTAATACTTTTCGGCAATTGCTTCAAATCCTTTATTTCCTTGCAAGTGATTTTATCGGCTTGCTTGTTTATGTGGATTTCATATTGTTCATCTTTGTATTGATATAGAATAGAGTAACCTTCGCAGAATTCCTTATTGCAAAAAACCGAGCGTCTGTCATTCGTTGGATAAAACTCGGAATATGGAATATCAGGCACCCATTTGCCCTCTATCATCCATAGATCAGCAACCTGTATATTCGAAAAAGGGTATTTAAACGTTAAGAGGTCGAAGATCCTCTGCTTAGCATTTATTATAATAGCAGAGGAGAGTGCCAGATTTTTCGGAATGGTCTCAATCTTAGATTTAACAACTGGATTCTTTTTCAATTCAGCAATTTTTTTACCATATTCATTGAAAGACATGGGCTTGTTCATGTTGCCTCTGTCATCAACCTCAGGGTCACTATCAATTGTTTTTTCAGGCAATTTGCTCTTCTTGTTTTTCGACAAAATGTAATCTTTTCTAACCTGAGAGTTTTCTTCTTCCTCGGCCGAGTTTATGGAAGAGTATTCATATTCCTCTAGCGTCTTCTTTTCTTCGGCTTTGCGTTTCATGCGAATTTGCAGGCCGGTAGGTTCATCTGCCTCAAAACGGATGCGTATTTCGTTAGGGTCTTCTGCTATAGCAGCTAAATAACTTTTGCCATTGCATTTGACATAACATTCAAAGCCTTCGATAGTAGTTTTTGGGTTAATCTTATTACCCATATAGCTCTGAGACGGAATAGAGAGAGTTTCTATCATTAATTCTTTATCAAAAGTCTTTCTATTGGAATTGATGATTTCTACATCGCATAATTGGGTTGAGTCGACCACATTTTTAATTCTTACTAAAAGAAGCTCCATGAGTATTAGAGGAACGTCCTTCGTTGCATTAAAATGAAGAGAATGTGAATAGTAGTGGTCTCCTTCTTTAGTGATCGAAACGTCAACGATGTGATTCTTATGTTCGAATGTTAAGTTAAAACCTTTTCTATAACTTGGCAGTGCACAGCTGAGCGTATCGAATGGATGATTACAGACATCGGCTTCTTTTTGACTTAACAAATGAATATCGTTCCTGGTAAGTTTGTCATCGAAAGGAAAACGAGTTTTAAAATAGGGCAAAACATAGTCAAAGGCCTTATTAATCATTTCTAAGGACGGTCCATGCATGGACACTTTTTGGAGTTGAACAGGGAGCTTATTCTGCAATGAGTATGAAGTAACATTTGGAATCATTTACCGTCTCCTTGTTAATGCAGTTTTTTCTTTGTATACTTTCCACTCTTTTAGATGCAAGATTCGATAAAAATTATCTTTGCTAAAGATAGATGAGGTTTTACCGATCTTAGTGACTCCTTTCTTTCTATTATAAAAGTAATACGTATTAAGTACAATGAGACGGATGAGTTGTCGACTGAAGTGATTCCCTTTTGTCTATTTCTTTTGACATAAAAATTATGTCTATTTTAAGCTGATTTATATAAGATATAGATGATTAAAAACGACTTTATTATGAAAAATCCCCGACAGCTTTTACCTTTGCCTGTAGAGAGAGAGCTGAAAAAGTTCGGAACCGATTTGCGCATCGCTCGTTTAAAACGAGGCTTGACAGTCGAAATGATGGCAGAGAGGATCGGTATCCATCGCACAACCTACAGTAAGATGGAAAAAGGCGATCCGATGGTTGGCTTGGGTGCCTATGCGGTTGCTTTGTTTATACTCGGATTTGGTACACCACTCGGAGAGTTGATCGATCAACGCAACGATGATATCGGTTTACTCCTTAATTTAGAAACGCTCCCTAAACGTGTTCGACCAAAGAAAAATCCCAAAGGTCTATGAATCGACACATCAAGATTTACATAGGTGAAAAAAATGAGCGTGTAGCAACTTATTTTTCAACGCCACAGGAAATCGGGAGAGTAGTGGCCTTGAGTATAGTCCTGATTGGATTGAGTCTCGAGAAAATTTTGAAATCGATCCTGGACAGCCTCTCAAGTATGGACGTAGTTTTCGATCGCAAAAAGCAGGGGCTTCAGTTTTTCCTGGCACTATTGCTGATTCAGAACCTGATGGATGGGGACTTCAAGTGATTATGCGGGCTTACAGTAAACGTCGCCAGGAAGAGAAGAAGCGTGGAGTGTCTGATCACTATGCTCCTTTAAACTCTCTTGACTATCTTCTAGAGGTGGATGATTTTTCTCGCATTGGTGCACTCAGGTTCCAGGATGAAAGGGGGATTTTTCAAAATGTTATGGAAAATGGAAAAAGATGCGCCCCTTCTTTGATGGAACTGGGCTCTCTTTTGCGGGCAACCGCTGCTGTTGAAACTGACACAGAAACGGCTGCTGACTTAGAGTATCTGCGTGGGCGAGGCACTTCAGTTGGAGGTTTGCGACCCAAATGCACGATTATTGATCGAGATGGATCTTTAGCGATTGGGAAATTTCCCAGTGTTAGAGATTCCTATTCAGTAACTAAGGAAGAAGTGCTTGCATTACACATAGCCCAAGCTGCAGGTATAAATGCTGCCCATGCTCGAATTGTGGAAAGTGATGGAATCGCAGTCGCTTTAATTAAACGTTTTGATCGAGGCTTGCAGGGCGAACGGATTCATTACGTGTCAGCTGCAACGTTACTCGGAATTGAAAATACTTACGACGTTCATACTTATATGGAAATTGTGGATGCTCTTAAGCGATATAGCGCAGATTATCAAGCAGATGTAGAAGAGTTATGGCGACGCATTGCTCTCAATATCCTAATCACCAATGTGGATGACCATATGCGCAATCATGGATTCTTGCACGTGGAGAAAAATCTATGGCGTCTCTCACCTGCGTTCGATATTAATCCCTTTCCTGATAAACAGAGAGTTTTGAAGACGTGGATTGCTGAAAATCAAGGGGAAGCTGCTAGCATTCAAATGTTGATGGAAGTGGTTCCCTATTTTGGTATCGATTTTAAACGCGCGTGTCCTTCTTTCTCAAGTCGAAAAGGCCGTTTCTAATTGGCGTACAATCGGCAAGAAAATAGGGATGACGCCCAGTGAGTTAAATGCCTTTGATGCCGCTTTTGAGCATGAAGAAAGGATTCATGCTCAGCAAATCATTTAGTCATGTTTCCGCCAAATTGAAACTGCCCTATTCTCCAAGCATCCCTTTGATTTCCTCGAGACTTAATTCTTTATCTTCCTCGACCTTTTTCGATTCTTTTGCTGGTGAAATCTCTTCAGGAAATAAAAGATCTTTTATATATCCTGTTAAAGAATCTAAATTGGGATAATCGAACAATAGCGAAGCGGGGAGGACCGCTGATGATCCTATGTCTGTTTGTAACAGATGATTTGCCGCTTAAAAGCTTTGATACTTTAGGTTGTCAAAAAGATCTGCAATGTCAATTTGCTTTAATTTTTTCTTTTTGACAAATCGTCTGATTTGATTTTGAGCTTCAATCTCAAATTGCACAATTATTACACACTTGTGTTACACAAAACTATAAAAGGAGGGTTCTTATGGCTACAACTAAACCTAGGGTAAACGTTACTTTTAGTGAAAGTGATGCAGAAATGATGTACTAATTTGCAAAAGAAAAAAAATCAGCATGTCTGATCTCATTAGAAGAGTTATGGAAGACTGGTTATATGAAGATATGCTTTTAACAAAACGCGCTGAAGAGCCAGACAAAAAATGGGAAGAACGGGTAAGAAAAACTGTATCGCATGAGGAATTGTGGAACAGATTAAGTACATAATTGAATATGATGAATCTATCGAAGATAAATTAAAGCGATTGTCTAGATCAGTGTTGAATCCGACTAGGATTTTAATTCAAATCAAGGCATGCAGTTGACTTAGGACACATAAAGATGCTGTATCTGTGCGCAAAATGTTAGGGTGAAGATTAACCCCTTTTACGTTTAGATTTTTTAAATGGTGGGTTTCCGAGACACTGAAACCCTTTTCAGGCCCCACAAAAAAAATGATTCCCGAGGATTTACCTTCCTGCAAAGCCTTTAAAAAATGGGGAGCTTTCGGATCTACATCTCCGTAAAACCCAGTATGAGGAATGGTTTTCCACTCTTTTAAACGGGGTCTTATTTCAATTTCCGGTAAATATAAACAGCCACATTGCTTCATGGCAGAAATAGCAAGATTTTTAAATCGCTTCTCTTGCAAAGCACTGATCTCACTTTTTTCGCTGAGTTCGCCCGGAAAAAAGTAGAGCGCGGTCATCCCTAACTCAGTCCCTTTTTCAACGATCACATCAATCCGGTTCAGTTTAGGCAAAGCTTGGGCAATGATAATAGGTGTTGGCTTAGGCGCTTCTGCAACCCTTTCCAAAACTTTGAGATCAACCCCACTTTTTCCTACACTTAAGACAGTGGCTAGTGCCAACACACCTTTTCCATTAACCAATTCCAACATGTCTCCAGGACGTCCCCGCATCACTTTGATGAGATGATGGGCCTCATCACCTTCAATCCGGACAACTTCATTCTCATCTAAAGGGACATCAGCGTAATAACGTTCAGCAGGCATAAATTAAGGGGAGTCATGGATAAAAGGCATGACCACAATTTTGTCTTTTAAAAGATGGCTTTCGAATTGGAACCGGTTTCCATTTTCTGTATATAAATTCAAATGGTTGAGGTAATCCTGAAAACGGGTACGCAGGTGCGACTCCCGTTTGGAAGAGTGGCTAGATTCCTGCTCCCCATTATTGCTAGAGTTTCTATCGATCAATTTTTCCACGTAAACATCTTCCAATTCTTGTGGATTGACCACCTGAAAACTCCAGTTGAGGGGATGATCCTCCTCTTCCGGCCCCGCTGTGATAACGATGACCATATAGTCCCTAACCACTTCTAAAAAAGTCCTGCTTACATTGCGCACATAGAGGGGCAATGAAATAAAGGGGATTCCATCTTTTTCCTGGAGCGGTTCTTGTATAGCAAGCGGGGTCTTTGTAGGGTTATATTTCGCACTATTGTCTAAAGGATAAAAGACCCTAACAGGTAAATTTCGCTCAATTGGCAAAATCTCTTTTCTCAAAAAGTCGATGTGCAAAATTTTGGCCTTAGAGTCATTGATGTCTTCAGGGGTATTATTCCGGAAAGAGATCGGAATTTTTTTCCAACTGTTTGGGATCGGAAAACTTACCTCATCATCATGGAAATTGGCTCTTGAAGTTTGGATTTTATCCAGATCAGCTTTCGTAATATTGTTGAGGTCAAATTGAAGATTGATCCCATCGTTCATCAAGGCTAAAACTTGTTCCTCTGGACCAGAAACGTTTTGATGGAGTTTTTGGGGCCATATGTCGAGAAAAACATAACCTTCTGGGGGCTTTCCAGTAGGGTTGTTAATCCGGATCGGGACTTTAGCTGTTGTCAATTTGCTCAACTTGATCGGATACTCACTATAAGCATCAAGATCGACCTCTTCTGCCAAATCGATCGCAGGGTTAAGGCTGATCAAGTTTTTTTTCGTAATATGGAGTAAATTCTGCTCATCCGATAATGTCGAAGCGTCAACGAGCACTTCTACATCGCCAGTATCAATTTCTTCGATGACATCTTTGGCACCACTTACGGTCAATGTCACCCTTTTGGAAAGCAATCCATTCGGTTGCAATCCCACAATGGTTTTGTCATTGGGTCGGTTAACAATCCTGATCGGTATATTGCTAATCGTCTTCGTTTCCATAATTGAATGGTGAACAAAGGCCCACACGATAATGGCGACAATCAAAGCCGCTAGCTTCCTTTGCCAGTTATTGAACAAAAGATCTTTCATAAAGTGCGATCCCTTAACTTACCAAAAATATTGATCCGTTTCGCCAAAGTCGTTTCTGGAGGTGTAAAGATACTGCGTAAGATCCCTTTGAATCTATCGATCTTAATTCCTCGTGTCATCATCCCTTCACGAGCAAAAGAAACTTTACCCGTTTCTTCCGAAACTACAATAATCAAAGCGTCTGTAATTTGGCTGATCCCTAAACCAGCCCTATGGCGTGTTCCCATCGATTTTGCAATCTGAGAGCTATCATCTGCTAAGGGTAATATTGTGGCTGCCGACAAAATCGTTGTTCCTCGAATGATTACAGCCCCATCATGCAGGGGAGTTGTGGGGATAAAAATGGATTCCAATAACTCTGGAGAAAAGTTTGCATTCAGAATCACAGCTTTATTGGCAAATTCATCCAAAGGATCATGATTTTCCAATAGAACCAACGCTCCAATTCTTCGTTCCGCTAATTTATAGATTGATTGAGACAGACTTTCCAAAAACTTATCGAACTCGGTCAACTCTCTATATTTGCGCCCCTTAAAGCTTAATTTTGACAAGGCTAGTCGCAATTCAGGCTGAAAAATAATTAATAAGGCAATGACAGCCACATTTATAAAGTAAAACATCAATGCTTGGATAACTGGCAAATGAAACCAAAGGGAACCGACATAAAGCGCTAAAAATGCGAAAAGTCCGAAGAGTAGGTCCATCGTTCGGGTATTCCAAAAGAAAGAGAGTAAGTAATACACCAAGATCGAGATGATAAATATCTCAATCAACGGTACCATTAAGTAATAGAAGCCCATATCCTCTCAACTTGAATTAGATCCTATGGAGAAGGTCGACGACATCTCGATGCTCAAGGACATCGTGAACTCGGATGATGTCAACACCTTGCAAAGTAACCCAAGTATTTAAAGCTATAGTTGCAGCCAGCAAGGATTCAGGGGGCTTGTTTAGAAGCTTGCTAATCATTGATTTACGTGAAATACCTAGGAGCAACGGAAAACCTATCGCCTTCAACCTTTGCAAATTGTGTAAAATTTCTAGATTATGTTCAACCGTTTTTCCAAAGCCGATCCCAGGATCTAGGTAGATTTTATCTTTTGCTATCCCAGCCTTAATGAGTTGCGATATTCGTTCTTGAAACCAATCTGTTAAATGGGGGATTATCCCATCCGGATAATCAGGCTTTTTTTGCATCGTTGCCGGAATCCCTTGCATGTGCATCACACAGACTTGTGCTCCCGAGCTGGCAGCCACTTCCCTCATTTGGGGATCGGAAAACCCGGAAATATCGTTGATGAATGCCGCGCCTGCTAGAATTGCAGCGCTAGCTACTTCATGGTGCCGTGTATCGATGGAGAGGAGGCAATCGGTTTTTTTCTTAACAGCTTCGACCACCGGGATCACTCGGTGTAACTCTTCTTGAATTGAAACCGGTTTGGCACCCGGTCTTGTAGATTCCCCGCCAATATCCAAAATATCAGCGCCATCTTGCGCAAGTTTCAATGCATGGCTAACAGCTTGATCCTGTTGAAAATGCTTTCCACCATCATAAAAGGAGTCGGGTGTGACATTCACAACGCCCATGAGCTTGGTTTTTATCATCTGCTTTCTTCAATCATCTTTAAAAAATAAGCGTGGATTGTAGGATCGTCGGTCAATTCAGGGTGAAAAGTAGCTCCCAAATGGTGTCCCTGACGCACCAAAATAGGTTCTCCTTGGAATTCAGAAAGGACTTCAACTTGTTTGCCTGCCCGTTGGATTTTAGGAGCACGAATGAACATCGCATGGAAAGGACGAGGCTGTTTTGGATCTAAACGAACTAGAATTTCGGCGCTGAAGGAATCTACCTGTCTTCCAAACGCATTGCGAGCTACATCGACATCTAAAAGTTTAAGGGGGACCACCCTTTCTTCATCCACAAGCGATTCTGCAATCAAAATCAGCCCTGCACAGGTCCCAAAAATCGGATTGGATTTAGCAAAATCTCGTATTGGACCTACCCACTCATTTTCTTTGAGATGTTTATGAATTGTAGTGGATTCCCCTCCGGGGATAATCAACCCTTTGCAGTCAGCTAACTCGGAAGGCTTTCGCACCTCTTTGGTTTCCACCTTAAGCGCTTTAAGCATTTCGATATGTTTATGGAAGGCACCTTGCAGGGCTAAGACTCCAACTTTTAACGTTACCATCCACTACCATCCACGGTAAGCGATCAGGTCTTCCCGTTTAAGTTGACGGATATCATCTCCCTTCATCGCGTTTAAAAGACCTTTTGAGACTTTGACTAACATTTCTGGATCGTTGTAGTAGGTCACTGCTCCTACGATAGCTTTAGCCCTTTGAAATGGATCTTCCGATTTGAAAATCCCCGAACCTACAAAAACACTTTCTGATCCCAGCTGCATCATCAAGGCTGCATCTGCAGGTGTGGCAATCCCTCCTGCTGCGAAATTGGGGACGGGTAAACGTTTGTTCTGGGCTACAAATTGTACCAGATTAAAAGGAGCCCCTAACCGTTTAGCCTCGGCCATTAATTCGGTGGGATCCATTGTGGAAAGCTTGCGGATTTCCCGCGTGATCATCCTTTGGTGGCGCACCGCCTCAACGATATTGCCTGTCCCGGCTTCTCCTTTTGTGCGGATCATTGCTGCCCCTTCTCCAATTCTGCGTAAAGCTTCCCCTAAATCACGGCAACCACAGACAAAAGGAGCTTTAAAAATGTGCTTGTCGATATGGTTTTCTTCATCTGCCGGCGTGAGCACTTCACTTTCATCGATAAAATCGACCCCCAAGGCTTCGAGAATTTGCGCTTCTACAAAATGTCCAATTCGGCACTTTGCCATCACCGGAATAGAGACAGATTCTTGGATTTTGCAGATCAATTCAGGAGAGGACATTCGAGCAACGCCCCCTTGGGCACGGATATCAGCAGGAATCCGTTCTAAGGCCATCACCGCGACCGCGCCAGCATCTTCTGCGATTTTTGCTTGGTCGGCGCTCGTCACATCCATGATCACACCGCCCCGCAACATTTCTGCCAAGCCAATTTTAATTTCGTAAGAACCTTTGCTCGATTTTTTGGCCATGGGTAGCCTCCTTTAAAAATCAAAATACAGCATACAGAAAACCGAATACAGAATACAGAGAATATAGAATTCTGTATTCTGAAAAAAAAATTTACCGAGAGCGTCTCATGGATGTAGAGATTCTAGCCAGGTTTCAGTTTGCGTTAACTATCATGTTCCACTACATTTATCCCACCTTTAGTATCGGTCTAAGCTTGATTATGGTGATCATGGAAGGGTTGTACCTGAAAACCAAAGACCCTCTGTATATGCAAATGGCGAAATTTTGGACTAAAGTGTTTGCACTGACTTTTGCCATCGGTGTCGCCACCGGGATTGTGATGGAGTTTGAATTTGGGACCAATTGGGCCACCTACTCAAAGTATGTTGGAGATGTCTTTGGCAGCGCACTCGCCGCGGAAGGGGTTTTTGCGTTTTTCCTTGAATCGGGATTCTTGGCTATCCTTCTCTTTGGGTGGGATCGAGTCAAACCCAAAATGCACTTTTTCGCTACCCTCATGGTGTCTTTAGGAGCACATTTTAGCGCCATTTGGATCATTGTGGCAAACTCTTGGATGCAAACGCCAGCAGGATATCATATTGTGGGAGAAGGCCTTAATGCGAGGGCCGAGATCACGGACTTCTGGGCTATGGTGTTCAATCCCTCGTCCATGGACCGGTTAGGACATGCCGTCATCGGTTGCTGGCTGGCAGGTGCGTTCTTGGTGATCAGCGTATCGGCCTACTATATCCTTAAGTCGAAACATCTCGATTTTGCTAAAAGGTCTCTGAAAATTGCCTTAACTGTTGCCTCCGTTGCCATCGTTTTGCAAGCTTTTTCGGGGGATCGGAGTGGGAAAGGGGTGGCCCGTAACCAACCTGCTAAACTAGCTGCGCAAGAAGGACTTTATAAAACAGAGAAAGGGGCACCGTTACTGATTTTTGGAATTCCCGATTCTAAACAGCAGACGGTGAAGTATGCATTCGGCATTCCTAAATTACTGAGTTTCCTATCTTTCGGCAATGCCGACGCCGAGGTCAAAGGCCTTGATCAAGTAAAGCGAGAGGATTGGCCCAATGTTCCTGCAGTCTTTATGACATATCATGTAATGGTGGGGATGTGGTGTCTTATGTTTATCTTATGCATTGCAGCGCTTTTCTATTGGTTGAAAGGACAACTATTTGAGCGGCGATGGCTACTAGGGTGCATGACTGTATCAGTGCTTTTCCCGCAGATCGCCAATGAATGTGGCTGGGTTTCGGCCGAAATGGGGAGATATCCTTGGATTGTCCAAGGTTTGTTGAGGATATCTGAAGGGCTTTCCAAATCGGTGACAGCTGAACAAGTTCTGGGTTCAATCATTCTTTTCGGAGTGGTTTACTTCTTTTTATTTATCCTGTTTATCTATCTATTGCATGAAAAGATTGTTCATGGTCCTTCTGAAGAAGATAAACATTCCCCTTACCATCACCTGAAAGAGTTTGCAGAGGAGATCAAAGGATGACTTTGGGTACAGAATTAGAATTTGTATGGTTTACAGCATTTGTCATATTGTTGACCGGCTATGCGATTTTGGATGGCTTTGATTTAGGTGTGGGAATGCTCCATCTGTTTGCGAAGGAAGATCAAGAAAGGCGCACGATGCTCAATACAATCGGTCCCGTTTGGGATGGCAACGAAGTATGGCTTGTGACAGCCGGAGGAGCCTTATTTGCCGGATTTCCTGCTGTTTATGCGACCATCTGCTCCACGTTTTACTTTCCAGTAATGATTTTGCTCAGCGGACTCATTTTTAGAGCGGTAGCGATCGAATTTCGGAGCAAACAACCGATGGCTTGGTGGCGCTGGATGTGGGATTTCTTCTTTGCGTTCGCCAGTTTTGTCATTGCGATGATTTTAGGGATCGTTGTAGGGACGCTCATTCAAGGAATCCCAATGAATGAGATCCATGAATTCACGGGGAATTGGACCCATATTATCAACCCTTTCACCCTCATTGTGGGATTGTTTACAGTGTCACTTTTCAACATGCATGGTTCTATCTATGTGTTGATGAAAACCGAAGGAGCGCTTCATGATAAAATGAGGGCCAGAGTAGTTCCCTCCATTGTGTTCTTTATGGTGATGTACGCTTTTACCACCCTTATCACTTTGATTTACATGCCTCACATGAGTCAGGCTTTGCAGGAAAGGCCTTTCTTTTTTCTTATCGCCGCACTTAACGTCTTTGCGATTGCCAATATTCCTCGTGAGATTAACATGGGACGGGATGGGAGGGCTTTTATAAGTTCGTGTGTCAATATCATGTGCCTATTGGCTCTCTATGGAATTGGGACCTATCCCAATGCAGTAAGAGCGAGCAATGATCCCCTAAATTCTAGTTTAACGATTTGGAACTCGGCGTCTTCAGAAAAAACATTGGGAATATTGATTGTCATTGCCCTGATCGGATTACCTTTAGTGATATCCTACACCTTTGCCGTGTACTGGATTTTCCACGGCAAGGTGAAGCTAGATAGAAATAGCTATTAAGAATTGTTTTTTGGGGCTTCAGGAGCAGTCTGTGGTGGCGGGGGAGGAGGAGGAACTGTCGGAACTTCCTTCGCAGGTTCCTCTTTTTTAAGAGAGGGAGACCACAAAAATTGCCATTTTGATAACACTTCAGAAGTATCTTGCTTGAGAAGGTCCCACACAACAGCAAACCGGCTTTGGAGGGGTTGTTCATTTCCTTTTTCTGGGCTGACCAATTGTTTAACGGCATCGGCCAATCTATTGTCATAGATGGAGAATCCGGCCACTAAGACAACAAACAACACTAAAGCCCAAAATATAATGCCGACTAACCGCTGCAGAAAGACGAAAAAGATAATGACAAAGGCGATTATTATCAATATCAGTAAGGCTAAGTTTCCTCCTGATAAATCTGAGAATGCTTCCAACATAAGCCCTATCCCTAGTTAAAGTTCCAAAACTAAATACTAGAGATTCCTTTCAATTAAATCAAATTAAGCTGGGGATCTTATTTGGGAAATATTTCTTCGCGACCTCACACAAGGCTTGCACATTGTATATGTAATGGGTCAAAATTCTGATCTTATGAACGGCGTCGATCATTTCATTGACACTTAGCATGTACACGTTGCTGTCACCCTCTACATTTACCTGTAGAGCTGCTGCTGGTATCGGAAGCTCTCTTATTTTTTCACCTAATGCCAAGGGCAAAATCATATATTTTTGCATCTTAGAATCGCACATGATGTGATTTAAATGTGCTAAACCAAAAATGCCTGAGCAATTCCTATTCATGTTTAAAATTGCATAGTTAATAGCTGCGTTTCTTGCTGCGGGAATATGGTCGAATTGATGCAAAGGATCTGACGGAAGGACAGCCATCTGTTTTGACTTGGCATAATTCAAATAAAAATGAAAATTAAATAAAAAGGAGAGTGCATGATCTTTTAATTTATTTAAAGACGTCTCATTTAATCCTATATAACTCTTTAGGTTCTCTTGATCGAGTTCTATTAGAAAATTTGTAATACCCAAATCTTTCAAAATACTGAGGATCATCAACTCTAAAATTAGCGCTTCTCGAGACGAGTGATTTTCACCCATTAAGATCAATAACGGTTTCCCATAAGCTTCTGCTTCTTTTTTCTTTGCTGCTACTATCGAAGTGAGTTTTAAGTAAGTTTTAATGAGATCTTCATTTTTGGGTGTACTTTTGGAAAAGGAACTGAATACATTTTTATAGTGCTCTTTGATTGCTTTGGTCAAAGTAGGTCCAAATTTTCGACATTTTGAAAATTGTTCGGTAACCGCTTCAATAAAATGATTTTTAACTTTTATTTTTTCGCCGTTCTTGAAATGAACAACCATCGATTGTCTTGAAGGATCATGGAGTGTAACCTGTGAATACTTGTTATCAAAAAAATCATTATTAACAATTTTAGTATAAGGTTGCATATTAAGTTCCTTATTAAATTATCAAAAGACAATAACTTAAATGTTTTGTTTATTACAATGAGAAGTTCCTTCGGAAAGGGGGAGAGGGTCGGTGGGGTCGCGAATGCCGAGGGTTTGACGAGCTTCGGCAAGAATGAAAAAAGTGCCGCAGATGAGGATAGGGCACGGGCCTAATTGTAAAGCAGCTAAGACACCAGTTTCAATTGTGGGATGAGGTTCAGAAGGAGATTTTGAGTTTTTGACATAAGGAGTGAAGGGTATTTGCTTCTAGCCCGCGACCATTCGTTGAGTTCACCAGATGGAGAAAATGGGCATGAGGCTTGATCACTGAAAGACAACCTTCAATATCTTTATTTTTGGATAGGCCAAGCACAATCCGGTATGTTTGATGGGGCAATGCTTTGAATAACTGAGTGAGACCATCTGGATTATGGGCCACATCGAGAATCACAGGACCATAAGGAGTTGTGATCGTTTCAGTCCGGCATGGGGGTAAAGCGGTTAGACCGTGAGCAATCGCTTTTTCTGGTAAGTTCAGGTGATCCAAAGCCATTTTAGCCACCCCCTTGTTCTCTTCGTGGAAATTGACAAAAGGTCCATTCACCTGAAATAAAGGGCTGTGCTGAGCTTGTGCAATGGGAGTTATCCATTCTTTCGAGACACGAGGACCAATGATAATTGGAACTTGAGGCTTGATTATGCCCCCTTTTTCCCAAGTGATCGATTCCAGTGTGGATCCCAAAATATCGGTATGCTCAAGGCTAATCGAAGTGATCACACTTAACTTAGGATTTACAATGTTGGTAGCATCTAAACGCCCCCCAAGCCCCGTTTCCAAGATAGCGATATCCACCCCTTCCCTAAAAAAATAGAGAAAAGCTAGGAGGGTTGTAATTTCAAAAAATGTAGCGGGGATCTGCTCCTTCTCTACAACGTAAAAAATTTTTGGTAAAATTTCTTTTACATCACCTTCGGAGATCATTTGACCATTGATCGATATCCTTTCCCGAAATGTGGAAATATGAGGCGATGTATAGAGTCCCACCTTATAGCCTGCAGCTTCATGGGCTCTTGCGATTTTGGTGACGACAGAGCCCTTCCCATTGCTACCAGCGACATGGATTGTTTCATATTTTTGTTCAGGACGTTCAAAAGCAGAAGAAAGTCTTCTCATGTTCGTCAGGCCTAGTTTGACCCCTAACATGTTAATCCTGTAAAGTTTGTCGATAAGATCAGCGTATTGCATCAGAATCTGTTGATTAAGCCAGTTCCTTATTTTGAATTTTGATCTCTGTATTCCCGACTTTATAAAATTGCTTTTCAAGGGGTTTAAAATGTTCCTGATCGACCCAGGAACTTCCCAAAGGGATAAGTTCTTTGACTTCGCCATGAAAATCGGACCCACCTGTAATCAACCATTTTTTCTCTTTGGCGATGTTGAGCCAACGTTGATTTTGATCGGGAGCCATCCTCGCATAATAGCATTCGATCCCATCAAAAGGCATCTCTAATAATCTTTTTAAAGTGCGGTCGTTTTGTAATAAATGAGGATGGGCGATCACTGCCAGTCCACCTGCTTCATGGATAATATGGAGGGTCTCTTCTACCTGAAATTGATTTCCTGGAGCATATCCCGGACGCCCTTCTCCGAGCCATTTTTTAAAGGCCTCCTCTAAAGATTTAACATATCCTTTTTGCTTCATGGCGAGAGCAATGTGTGGCCTTCCGACTGTGCCATGGTTCGGCCCAGCGCATTCTTCAATTTCTTTCATGGTGATTGTCATTTTATGGGTTGCAAGCTTATCTAAAATCTCTCGATTTCTTTTTTCTCGTCGAATTTGATGTTTTTTACAAAACTCATGGATTCCGGTATTGTTTAAATCGAAACTGTACCCCAAAACATGCACTGAAATTTTTCCATAAAGAGCTGAAAATTCAACTCCCGAAATCAGTCTGAGACCTAACTCTTTAGCCAAAGGTAAAGCCGTGGTATAGGCATTGATTGTGTCATGGTCTGTAATGGAAAGGCCCTGCAAACCCACTTGCATCGCAAGTTTTATAAGACCCTGAGGAGAGACTGTTCCATCTGAACAGGTGGAATGACAATGCAAATCCGCTCTGAATGTACTCACTTGACAACCTCCACCGTATAAGGGATCAACCTGATCTCACTTTCGAGTTCGATTCCCGACTTTTCATGGACCTTTAGCTTAATATAATCGATCAACTCCAACACCTGCTTTGCAGTGGCATTCCCAGTATTGACAATGAAATTTGCATGCATTTCCGACACCTTTGCGCCTCCGATTTGTTTCCCTTTCAATCCCGCTTCTTCGATCAGTTTTCCCGCAAAATTGCATGCCGGATTACGGAAAACGCACCCTGCTGATTTATCGCCATAAGGCTGCGTCTTTTGACGGTAATGGACAATGTCAAGCTGTTTTTGACGTGCTTCTGCGTTTGGGTAAAGGGTAAATGTCGCCGCAGCGATGGCTCCTGGCAGAGTTTGAAAATTCGATGTGCGGTAATCGAACTTTAAATCCTCTTTCTTTAATCTGTGCAGCTCCCCTTGAGGATCGACATATTCAACTTCGGTCAGAGTCTGGCAGGTCTCCCCCC
The DNA here is from genome assembly GCA_963709145.1 of Parachlamydiales bacterium. Lineage (GTDB taxonomy): Bacteria > Chlamydiota > Chlamydiia > Chlamydiales > Parachlamydiaceae > JBDHQB01. Next base: position 16,703 of record CAVPVT010000075.1, on the reverse strand, counting down.
CATTTGCACCTGCATTCATGAAGACTGCTCCCCCAATACTTGCTGGAATTCCTGAGGCAAATTCTAATCCTCCCCATCCCTTGCGGGCGGTTTGCACTCCTAATAGTGCGAAGCTGTATCCCGCTCCTACTTGAAAAGTTCCCGGCGTGGGAGTTTTCAAAAAATCTACCCGATTCAAAATCAATAAGCCTTCAAAACCACGATCATCAAAAAGGGAGTTAGACCCTTTTCCGATAATTAGAAAAGGGATTTTGCAGTTTTTTGCCTTTTTGATCGAGTTTTGCAGATCTTCAACCGTGCGCGCTTCGACGTAATAACGTGCTTGACCGCCGATACCGAAAGTTGAAACCTCGTTTAAAGATTTATAGGTCTGAAAGGGGGTGCTTTGGTTCATAGGTAAAAGTTGCCGAATCATCCGAGATTTGTCGAGTTATTTCTTCACTTTTTTGCAGTTCTTCGGCTGTTTTTTCGATGGCCGTATTGTCAACAGACTTTCCTTGCTTCATTTGATAGATCCGATCCAGAACAGCATTGACAAAGGCCGCGGCTGCTGGGGTGGCAAATTTGCGGGTGAGGCGCATTGCTTCGGAAATGGCGACTTTGGGAGGGATCTTCGCATCATAAAGCAGCTCAAAAACTCCCAGGCGTAAAATATTCAACTCAACAGTTTGGATTCGGTTAAAATCATAAGACGTAGAAATTTTGGCAATTAATGGGTCGATCTCTGGAAGTTGGGATTGGATTTCCAACACTTTGTGTTGGGCTTCTTTCACCGACCGACGTGTCACTGCAAGTTCATTCATTAAAAGGGGAATCACATCTTCTTCGGTCCCTTTGCCAGAATCATAACTGTAGAGGGAAAGGAACACGATTTCCCTAAATTTTTGTTGTGATAGTGCCATTTTTGTTCCATTGTTGCTGAACCATATTACCAAAGCCTCTGGTTTTAGATCTACTCAAAACAAGTTGATTTCTTTCGAAAAATACGATATAATATCTTTAATTATTAATTTGGTGATAATATGAGTGTTGATCTTCAAGCTTTGCAAAATAGTTTTTCAAAAATTAGTCAACCCGATCAATATCTTTCGATTCAGGGGGAGACGCTTGTTAATGGACCTAAAAGCCCTTTAAAATCCTGTTTTGAGCGTGCCATTCGAGATTTAAAAAATAGCATTGCAGATCCTAAAATAGGCGGGGTTATCCAACACATTCGCTCTCATACAGTCGCTTTCGAAACCCGTTTTGAAGAACGGACTCATAAAATTAGTTGGATTATCAAAGAAAAATGGAATTCCTTTCTTTGTTTCTTTTCTAGAAAAGAAAACCCTGTCACAGCAAAAAAGTTGGAAAATCTCACTGCAATTAATGTTTTTATCAAGCAATTAGATGACCTCCTCGATTTTAAATCAGCCAAGGAAAGTTATCAGCGGTTTTGTGCCGATTCCGGTTATTTTGCTTGGGCCAAAGAAGTTGAAGAGTCTACAGTGCCAGATACAATTATTGAAGTGTTCCCAAGCAGGAATCCTCGCCCATGGGAAGTTGAAGGAAAACGTAAGGATAGACAGCTAAAAATATCGACCGGCGCAGATTTAGACTGGATCATAAAAGACCTAGAAAAAGGCAGAGCGATCGAAGCTACCCTATTCCTTGCTTTCACTGTACCGGTAAATAAGCTCGAGGAAATTTTAGAACATGTTGAAAAGAAAAAAATTCCGAAAGTGATTTTTCAGAATTTTAACGTGGATTACCTACTTCCTGAAATGACAATGCGTCTCTTAAACAATCAGTGCTTATGTCTTGCACCTATCGATATCCAGTTGTATAACTTGAAAGATAATGAGGGATTACTAAAGCATTTTCCAAAAGTTTTTCCACTGGCAAAATCGCTAAGTTTGATTGAAACAAAAATTTCCGATCCTCAAACAATGTCCGATCCTCAAACAATGATCGATGTTTTTCAGCGTTGTCCTCTTTTGAAGAATGTGTATTTACAAGACACCCTTACTCCTCAGCAAATCGATGAGTTACTTCCCTTTTTTGTGGAATCAGTATTGGATCCAGTGAGTTTCACAGGTGGGAATCTAACGATCATGAAACAACTAGAGAAGACCACGTGTTTTCACCCTTGGATTTTACCTTGGCACAAAATAGAAAAGGAAGCGTTAGACTGGGCTTTATTAAGGCGTAAAAACTTAGCTTTTATCGATCTTCCAGGGAATAACGTTGAGCATTTCCCAAACGATACAATGATTAAACTTTCAAAAGAAGTCGCTGAAAAGGCAGGATTAAAGGTTGGTACTGTGGTATCTGTTGACGAATGGCGTGAATACCAAAAGCAATTGCCGGTGACTTAAGTTTTTCAGAAACAGGGTTGCTGCCGCTGAGACCGAGACCGAAAAAGCTACACAAAGCGTTAATTTATGCTTTAATTATTAACGTCTTATGCAACTTTTTCGGTCTCGGTTACGGGATCAGCAAATTGTGAATGCCAACCATTTCACTATTGAAATCTTTTGTATTAAACTCTTTTTAAATATACCGTATTGTCAAGTGTAAATTGGGGAGAGAGATGTTCGATCCTGACTTGATACACAAACATTTTCGCGCCTATCCTGAAAGGTTAAAACAAGCTCGTAAGCTTGTTTCCAAGCCATTAACATTGACGGAAAAAATTCTTCTTGCCCACCTAGCAGGTTCTTTAAAAAACGCCCCCGAAAGAGGGAAAACCTATGTCGATTTTAATCCCGACCGGGTGGCCATGCAAGATGCAACAGCGCAAATGGCTCTTCTTCAATTTGTTTCTTCAGGGCGACCGCGCACTGCAGTTCCGACCACCGTGCATTGTGATCATTTGATCCTTGCCGAAACAGGCGCTAAAGAAGATCTAGAAAAAGCCACGAAGGAAAGCAAAGAGGTATTCGATTTTCTGCAAAGCGTTTCCAATAAGTATGGGATCGGTTTCTGGAGTCCTGGCGCAGGCATTATCCATCAAGTTGTTTTAGAAAATTACGCTTTTCCTGGCGGAATGATGATCGGCACCGATTCCCACACACCGAATGCGGGAGGACTTGGAATGATCGCCATCGGAGTCGGTGGGGCCGACGCAGTCGATGTGATGGCGGGGATGCCTTGGGAGCTCAAGTACCCTAAGATCTACGGGGTTAAGCTTACCGGCAAAATGAATGGGTGGACCTCTGCCAAAGACGTCATCCTCAAATTGGCTGGGATATTGACCGTTAAAGGGGGAACAGGCGCAATTATCGAGTATTTTGGAGAAGGGGTTCATTCGATCTCTTGTACAGGTAAGGGAACAATTTGCAACATGGGCGCTGAGATCGGCGCAACGACATCCATTTTCCCTTACGATTATCGTATGAGCGATTATCTACGGGCCACTGGACGGGAAGAAGTAGCTCTATTAGCAGATAGGATTAAAGAACATTTAGTCGCCGATCCTGACATTGCTAAACATCCCGAAAAGCATTTTGATAGGATCATCGAGATCAATTTATCTGAGTTGGAACCCCATATTAATGGGCCCTACACTCCTGATAAAGCATGGAAGATTTCGGAACTCGCTCAAGCGGTAAGACAAAATAATTATCCCGAGACCATTTCCGTCGCTTTAATTGGATCATGTACCAACTCGAGCTATGAAGATATTGAAAGAGCGACGAGTATTGCAAAGCAAGCTTTAAAACATGGTTTAAAGGCACGTTGTCAGTTGACCATCACTCCAGGTTCAGAACAGATCCATGCCACCATTCAAAGAGATGGGCAATTGGAATTGCTGCAATCCATCGGAGGGCTTGTTCTCGCCAATGCTTGTGGCCCATGTATAGGACAATGGAAACGGCATGATGTCAATTTTGGGGAAAAGAATTCGATTTTGACCTCTTACAATCGCAACTTCGCCGGACGTAACGACGCAAATCCCGGCACTCACTCGTTCGTCGCAAGCCCTGAAATCGTGATTGCGATGGCATTAGCTGGGCGTTTGACATTTAACCCTTTAACCGATGCTCTGACCAATGAAAAAGGTGAGAAAATCAAGTTGCAGCCTCCGATGGGGGATGAACTCCCTTCCCATGGTTTTGATAGCGGGGAATCGGGATATGTAGCTCCTGCTGCTACTGGGAAAAATATTGAAATAAACGTGGATCCAAAGAGCGAGCGTCTACAGCTTTTAGAGGCCTTTAAACCTTGGGAAGGGACCGATTTGTTGGGTTTACGCCTTCTCGTCAAAGCTACAGGCAAATGCACCACCGATCATATTTCCCCTGCAGGCAAATGGCTGCGGTATAGAGGTCATCTCGATCGGATTTCCGATAATATGTTCACAGGAGCAGTCAATGCCTTTAGAGAAGAAGTGGGAAAAGGTTTAGACCTACTCAACAATCAAGTCCTTCCTTTCCCTGCTGTGGCCAGAGATTACAAAGCGCATGGAATCGGATGGGTGGCGATCGGAGATGAAAATTATGGAGAAGGATCCTCCCGCGAACATGCAGCCATGGAACCTCGTTTTCTTGGAGGTCGAGCGATCATCGTCAAAAGTTTTGCTAGGATCCATGAAACCAATCTAAAGAAACAGGGAATGCTGGCTCTTACATTCGCAAATCCAGCTGATTACGATAAAATCCGTGAAGATGATTTATTAGATATTGTGGGTCTCACCAAGTTTACTCCTAATGTTCCCCTCAAAATGATCATCCATCATAAAGATGGCACGCATGAAGAAATTCTTCTCAATCACACGTTTAGCGAAGGGCAGATCGCCTGGTTTAAAGCAGGTAGTGCACTCAATAAACAGAATACAGATTCTTATCGCTCACGTGTTCAATAAGTTAATTTTTTCAAAAAAAATATTCCTAGAATTAAAAATCTAATTGTGGTTAAAAGAACTTACCTATTCCTTAAATTTTTCAGAAAGGAAGGCTGATTAACAACTTACCAAGGAGGTGAAGGTGGAAACAAAAACTCCATTCTACACGAATATCAAAGAAAAATTACTTGTGAATGTACGACTTTATTCACTCGCAGCATTATTCAGCGTGCTTTGTTTCTCACAACAAGCTTTAGCTGATGATTCCGACTCATTTCCATTTTCAATAGAAGCCGACAGCAGCAGCAGCAGTCACCACCACCACCACCATCATGATTTTTGCCCTCGTCATAGAGGAGCTACAGGCGCAACAGGCGCAACAGGTGCAACAGGTGCGACGGGAGCCACAGGCCCATCAGGAGGGGCTACCGGTCCTACTGGCGCAAGGGGTGCTACAGGAACTACAGGTGCAACAGGTGCGACAGGAGCCACAGGCTTAAGTATTACCGGTCCTACGGGCGCAACGGGGGCAACAGGAGTTACAGGTGTTACCGGCGTTACCGGCGTTACAGGTGTTACCTGGAGTTACTGGTGTTACAGGAGCTACAGGTAGCACAGGCGCGACTGGTGGTACAGGCGCAACTGGTCCTACAGGCGCAACTGGTGGCACAGGAGCGACAGGTGGCACGGGCGCAACAGGTAGTACAGGTGCAACAGGCGCAACAGGTCCTACAGGCGCAACTGGCGGCACAGGAGCGACAGGTGGAACGGGCGCGACTGGCGGTACAGGTGCAACAGGCGCAACAGGTCCTACAGGCGCAACTGGCGGCACAGGAGCGACAGGTGGCACGGGCGCGACTGGCGGTACAGGCGCAACAGGCGCAACTGGTCCTACAGGCGCAACTGGCGGCACAGGATCGACAGGTAGCACAGGCGCGACTGGCGGTACAGGTGCAACAGGCGCAACTGGTCCTACAGGCGCAACTGGAGGTACAGGGTCGACAGGCAGCACAGGCGCTACTGGCGTTACTGGCGTTACTGGTGTTACTGGTGTGACTGGCGTTACGGGTGTTACTGGTGTTACAGGCGCAACAGGAGCTACCGGTGCAACAGGTGCAACTGGTCCTACAGGCGCAACTGGCGGTACAGGATCAACAGGTAGCACAGGCTCAACAGGAGCTACTGGTGCAACAGGCGCAACTGGTCCTACAGGGGCAACAGGTTCGACTGGGGTCACAGGTGTCACTGGAGCTACTGGGCTTGGAGCAATCATTCCTTTTGCTTCAGGGACTCCGATTGTTATGACTTCCATAGCTGGAGGTTTAGTAGGCACAGCTTCATCGGTTGCCTTTGGGGCGAGCCTTACAGGAATAGCGGTGACTGCAGGAACTATTACCTTAACAGTCACTGGTAGTGATAATGCATTCTCAATGCCTCGTAATGGAACTATTACTTCAATTTCTGCGTTCTTCTCCTCTACTGTTGCATTGAGCCTTGTAGGTTCTACTGTTACAATTACAGCCCAGCTGTGGAATCTACAACACCTGACAATATCTTTACGCCAATACCCGGAGCTGTTGTGACCCTTGCACCAGCATTGACTGGTATTCTAGCAGTTCTCAGTACAAGTGATGGGATTACAACTGGATTAAGTATTCCAGTGACCTCCCAAACCACATTGTTAATGGTATATTCCATAACAGCAACAGGTATAAGTTTAATAAATACCGTGACCGGTTTTGCTAGTGCCGGTGTTGTGATCGAATAATATTCTGATCATTTAGGGGGCCTACCGATCGGTAGGCCCCTTTCTTTTTAAATATACAAATATTCAATGCGTCAAATCAATGATTCGCTATGGACAGATTTATTGAAGCGGTTTTTGAAGCGGGATTTCAATCCCTGAATCTTGAGTGATGTTTTTGTGCTGAATGTAGATCCTGCGGAGGCGAGACTGATCGTCAAATTGCAGGACGAACTCCATCCATCCCTCATTAAAATAGTAGGAAAAGAGTGTGAGGTGATTGAACTTTTCTTTTCGGAGCGCATTGCGGAACGCATCTTCAGCCTGGTGACGGGGCATGTATTTAATAAGGCGAGAGGGGCAACAGGTGGGGCTTGTGAGGAGGCCCACAAACTCTTCGAACGACATCCTGTTACTGAGGGGCACTCCCAAAGCTCCTGCAATATCTTCCGGCAAAGAGACTGGATAGCGCCAACGGATAAAAATCCGGTTTAAAAAGTTGATACTTTTCATAAACCGAGCATAGCAAATTTTGAAAATTGGCTCAACTCGACCTTTTTACAATTTTTCGGAAGAGTGACTTTCCGCAGCTAAACAAATTTCTTTGAAAGAGTAAAAATACCACTTCCAAAAAAATTATTACGCTGCCGTTTGCTTCTCTCTCGAAACCGAAGGCAAAAATTGTATAAAGTTCGAGCTCAATATTCCCATTGTAATTTTCAAAACATTTTGTTAATTTCAAAGGTTACGAAGCGGGTGGTTGGAGATGCTTGCTATCTTTTTAGACATTGAAACGACAGGACTGGATTCAACACGGCATCGAGCGATCGATATCGGCTTGAAAATTGTCGATGTGTGTACCGGGGAGAACTGTCGGTGCTTATCAAAGCATTATTAAAATTACTCCTGAAGCTTGGGACAAGCGGGATCACTCCAGTATTGAAATCAATGGATTCACCTGGGAGCAAATTATACAGGGAAAAGATCTTAAGGTAGTAGGGGAGGAGATTATCGCCCTTTTCACCGCAAAAGGGATTGAGCGAGGCAAAGCCGTATTCATTTGTCAAAACCCCGCCTTTGACCGGAGCTTTTTTACCCAATTTGTCGATATTTATACCCAAGAAAGACTTCACTGGCCCTACCACTGGCTTGACTTTGCCTCGATGTATTGGGCGCATCTGGCCTTTGAATCCAAAGAAAAGGGAATTCCATTTCCCAAAGAGCTGAACCTATCTAAAAACGAAATTGCAAAAGTGTACCATCTTCCGATTGAAGCCGAACCTCACCGGGCGATGAATGGGGTCAACCATTTGATTCTATGCTATCGGACAGTCGTGGGCTTGAAATCATCCCCTTCTGAATCAGGAGCAGAGAAGGAGCCTCACGCCTGTTCAACCACTTGTGTTGGCAGCAGCTCCACTGTTTCGGGTCCAACTTGCGGCACCAAGCCATAATTTCACCCTCTTCCCGTTTTCCTTCAGGATGACCCGGATAGCAAGTGATGCTAATGACGCCCCCATGTTTCAGTAAAATGAGCGCTTTTTTAAGGCTCTCCACTGTGGTTGAAGATAACGTTGTGACCCCTTTATCACCGCCAGGAAGGTAGCCCAGGTTATACACGATCAAAGCGATCGTGCCCGGTTCAATGGTTTCAGGATAAGCTTGATGGTTACCTTTGAGATAACTCACAGACTTAAGTTGTTCTTTGGAAAATCGACTTTCCAATAGTTTGCGAGTCGCAGCGAGCGCCTCTTCTTGCAGATCGATCGCCCAAATCCTTCCATCGCTATTTTCTAGGATACATTCTGCAACGCGTAATGTGTCATGTCCATTCCCACAGGTGGCATCGATTGCTGAGTCTCCCGGCTTTAATAGGGTGGACCAATAAACGTGGGCAAGATCCAAATGGGATTGGAAAAGGGGAAAACGTGTGCGCATGCCGTTTATTTCGCTTTTTGGAATGAAACCCTAACATCGAGACGATTATTGTAACCGAGATGTTCCCTAAAAATTTCAGAAAGATCCCTTTCGACCTGTAAGATGAGATCTTTCCGATCATCAAGGGGAATAAACGGGAGATCGGCAAAGACCCCAATTTTGCGCCTCTTCATTTCAAGTCGGTAAGGGACTTCATTGAGAGGGAACAAGGATTTCCAATAAGAGCTCAAGTAATCTTGTACAATCGATTCGGTAATGAGGATCGAGGGGTTATCGATCTGAATTCGGTAATAACGGGATCGGCTCTGCCAAAGACTATAGACGACAAGATAACAACCGATCATAACGAACAAGGCGCCGAATACCCAGATCTCCATAGAACTTTGCAAGATCCAATCGACAAAACTGGTTCTTACCGGAGGTGACCACGGGATCACAACTGCCAAAAGGCCAGTGATGATAAAAATCAAACCCACACAAAACTTGACTAAAGAATAAAAGAAATGGGTCATATAGGCTTAAAACTCGTCATTATATTCATCGTCCAAATTCCCTTCGGTCTGCAGAGGGGCTTGGCTGCGCGCAGCAAAGGCCCTAAGTGCTTTTTTATTCGGGTCATTGGTAATGATGTTTTTAAACACGACATGCACACTATTGACATGGAGGCCTGTAAATTTGGTGATATCTTCTGTGATTTTAGTCTGGATCTCTTCAGCAACTTCAGGAATCGACAAACCGTATTGAACGTTGATTTCTAACTTGACGTTGATTGTGTGACTGCGGCCATCCTGCTCGGTATAAATTCCTTTTACACCCTCAACGCTGCCCCGTCCGAGGATCGAGTCGATCAAATTCCCTTCAATCAAAGCGATACCGTCGATCTTAGCAAGGCACTCTAAAACGATCCCTTGGAAAACCCTATTTTCAATATCCCTGACAAAATGGGTCTCAGGAAGATCAAATTCTTTGGTATCAACCTTTTTCCAGTCGACTTTATTTTTTTGATCCAACATTATTACACCTAATCCTTGACTAATGAAGATGACACCAATACTATCATTTTTTTTATACAAAAGCAAGCGACTCTAGATTATGACAACATTTTTAATGATTTTAATTTGGATTACTTTCGGCGCCTTAAATGCTTGGTATGCAAACTATAAAGGAAGAGACCCGTTTATGTGGTTCTTTTTAGGAATCCTTTTAGGGGTGTTGGGGCTGATTATCCTTTACTTTTTGCCCGACCTAAATACCGCTAGGCATACAAATAATGATAACCCAGAAACCTCTCCCGATAAACCGATGGTTGAATTGCTTCCAGCCCCACCCAAGATCGCTCAACCCGATCAGGAAGAGTGGTACTACTTAGATCGGAAAAACAATCAACAAGGTCCTGTGAGCTTAGCTATTGTGAAGCAAGAATGGGCGAAAGGGGAGATAGATCAGGACACTTACGTTTGGTGCCAAGAGTTTGACCAATGGTACAAAATCAAGGACCTCAAGGACGTTATGGATAATATGGACTAAATGGACAGGGATTTTCATCCTTGTCCATTTTGTGTATGTTTTACCAGCTGGCCTTGGTCACGCCAGGAATCAGCCCTTGTGAGGCAAATTCACGGAAGCAGAGACGAGAAAGCTTAAACTTGCGCAAATACCCGCGTGCACGGCCAGTCAGCTGGCAACGATTACGAAGGCGGATGGGGGAGGAGTCGCGAGGCATCTTGTTGAGGCTGATGCGGGCGCTTTCCCGTTCCTCTTCTGGAAGATTCATATTATAGATTTTATCTTTGAGCTCTTGCCGTTTGTCCCATTTGAGTTTGACGAGCCTTTCGCGGCGCTTTTGCTTTTCAACAGATGACTTCTTTGCCATACAATTCCTAATTCCTATTTTTTACGGGCAGGCCCTTTTTGCCGTTGTTTACGGTTGGGGTCTTTTTTGTTTACGATATAAAGGCGGCCACGACGTCGGACAAGGATGTCTCCTTTGGAAGGGTCGGCTTTAATGGATGCTTTCACTTTCATGAGTTTTGGTCCTGTGCTCTGCAGTTACTTTGATGGACAGGAGTCTACCAGAACGATAGAATTATCCACAAGCCCGATTTTCACTTGCGTTTTTTGTGCAGCATCGCATATTATCCTGAGCAGAATTCAACTTTTGTAAATTATAAGGAATCAATCGTGAAACGTACATATCAACCTAGCAAGCGCCGTCGTAAAACTGAACATGGCTTCCGCAAGAGAATGGCGACTGCCAATGGCCGCAAGATTATCAACCGTCGCCGCCGTCAGGGTCGCAAACAGTTGACACGTGTGTGAATTATCGGTTTCCTAAGGCCTCCAGGTTATTACATCGGAGGCAATTTCAACGTATTGCCAGGCAGCATCAAAGTTTGGCAGGGGAGTGGATCCTGATTGAAAAGAGGTACCGTTCGAATGCCGCTCCCTCCACTCCGACCCGTTTAGGCATTACAGTGACCCGTCGTTATGGGAAAGCGCATGAGCGGAACCGATTTAAGCGGCTAATTCGAGAGGCTTTTCGGCAGTGTCGCCATCGTTTGCCATTGGCGCTTGAGATTAATATTCGTCCGCGCCAGTCAATTAATCACCTTACTCCTGCCCATCTCATTCAAGAATTAACTAAGTTATTAACTTAATAGTAATAATTACTTGTATTTATACTATGGATATGCTATAATTAAGCCTTAATTTAAGGATTATTTATGATTCCAATTATTAGGGCTGATATTAATTCTAAACCTTCAATTGAAAGTGTTAAAAAGACGATTTACGATCACAACGCAGAGACTAAAGTCGATTTACCGGAAGAAGTCGTCTACAAAGTTAGCGATTCAAATTCGTCGACTTCGACGTTGATCTTTCCGGCACCAGCTCAACCCCTCAAATTGGATGCAAACATACAAAAAAAGCTTGCTCGGACGGTTTTGGAACGGCTTAACTGGGGAGCTCAATACCCTGGAATGTCCATTCGACAAGCCCTATTGAGTTATTGTATTGACCAAATTCCCGAATACTTCGAAGAAAAGTCTTTTCATTATAATTATACACTGATTTCATCCATTTTATGCCCGCAGAGGTTTTTTCAAAAGCACTGTGAGAAATTTTCATCTGTGGAAGGGATCAATGCACAAATACGATTGTTATTAAAACAATCTGATTGCTTAGACATGATGGTAAGTGAAGTTTGCGCAGCCCCCAATCCACAAACCTACAACCCCCAAATCTCTCTTAAACTGATTTTTAAAGCTTTAAAGAAAATGGAAATTTACTTATCGGAGCAAGGTAAAAAACTATTGCTCATGGAAACATATATAAAAGCCGAAATTGATTTTTGTAAGAGATTTCAAAAAACGAATGAACAAAGAGTAAAAACCTTAATTGAACTTGTTAGAAAGAATTTAAACGAACTTCCCGATTTTTTCCCGATAAGTGAGTCGATTAAATATCTATCTACAAAATTATTTCAAGAAATAAAAAAAGAATTTGAGAAATTATGTCAAATGACAATCTCTTCCGATGGTGCCTTCTATCTTAAACTTGAGCAATTTTCTCAAAAATTCGAACGCAACTTTGGAATGTTGAACTTTAAACTTTATAAGTTAATGCAATTACTTTTAGTTCCAATTTCAATTGAAGACGTAAATCTGACGCAACAAGTTCAATCGGCAGTAAAGCTGGTGCAGGAATCTATGCCCCAATACAATATAAAACATTTTGTGAGAAGGTCGTTTTGCGTAACATATTTTACTGGTAATTCCGAGAGCTTAGGCAGAGAAGCGTCCCTAAAGATAAATCTAGAAATGGATGATGACGCATTGAAATTAAAAGAAATTTATGGTGGGCTTCTAAAAGGATCTGCAGCTCATATCCGCCAAATCCGAACTAGCTTGCAAACCGCTTGCATTGATTCAGAGCGAACTGACAATGATTGGATCTATTTGATCGATGCCCTTGACGAGCAGAAGTCTCCACCCTCAGATAAACCTTTATTGCTGCAAAAAAAGAGAAATCAGTCCGGAATTAAAAAGAAAAAGAGAATTCTCAAAACTCAAAACCTGTGATTGAAAAGAAGGAAGTTCCTTCTGCAATACGGACAGAGTCTTTGCCGGTACTTCCTTTGCATCAGGATTACGCCCTTATTTCCAAAGGCTTTCAAACATTAAGAACCATTGTTACCAATCGGTTAAAAAAAGCGGTGAATGTTAGCGGCAATAATGATGCAGCACAGCAGTTAAAGGAAGTAAAAAGACATCTGACACATTTCAGCGCTGGGATTGAGTTGTTGATGAAAATGGTTAACCAGGGAGATTTTCAGCAAATTGGAGTTATCCTTCCAAGCCTGATCTTAGATGGAGGCATCCAAATTGAGCAGTTATTGAATATACCTTATGCCTTAGCTGATAAAAGACGCCCAGACCATCATCATTTAATAGAAAGAGCTAAAGAAACTAAGGTTTGGGAAAAGCTGAAGCCTGAGACGCAAAAGCAGTTAACGGACATTAGACTCGCGGTTGTTTGGTCGCGCTATCCCGAAGCTGCTTCAGCTAATTTTGATTATAATCAAAACAAATTCCCAAATGTTTTAAAACTGTTACAATTGTCTTCCCAGTATTCTCAGGGAAATATTTCTAAAGAAGTTATCCTTAAGCTTATTAATGACGCCTTGGAATTTTCACAGAGAAATTTGGCTGCATTTAAAAATATTCTCGAGGTTGTATCTGAAATTAAAATGAGCGCCGTTGAAGAAAAGCAATTTGCTGAAATGGATCGAAATCTTGAGGATCTGAAAATTTCTTTACCAAAGCAAGTTATATTCCATAATAAAGATTATCAAGAGGATAGGATTTCAACTCAGCTTTCAAGTTCGATTAAAGCCATGGAAGACGCAATTTCAAGGCAGTCAAAGGCGATGAAAAAAGACTTAGATGATCCAATCAGCCCTTTGAATGAAGCTTTAGGGCATCTCATTCGAATAAAAAACCTTTGGAGCATAGTAAAACGGGAGCCTAATCCACGTTATGCGGCCTGGATTTTTAGGAATGCGCTCAATATTCGCTATGTCTTTGAACAGATCTATATGGCGCGATTAATAATTAGGGGGGATGGTCGAATTGCGACGCATAATCTTCAGGAATATCATGAACAGTTAGAAGATCCAAAAGAACTTAGGGATACCGTCAATTTTTCATATCATAAGGGGATCCATTATTCATCCTCTACCAAAGCTGACGGTTTTGGGGGCGATAGACTGCTGCGTCTTTATCAGTTTGAGAAGGAGATTAAGCAATATATCGGAGCTGAAGAAGGTTTTAGTCATAGCAACAGCTATGGGAAAACAGAATTAAAGCGATTAAATATTGCTCAAGAGGTAGAACAGCTCCTGGTTGAAGCTTTGCCGTTGCTTGAAAAACATATTGAATTGGTTTCCTCAAAATAATTCAGCCAGGTTAATGATGCGCGCAAAGTAGCCGCTTTCGACAACATCTTCCGTAGACACCGTTGACGTGGATAAGCACGGGGCGGCATGAGAATCCTCGGGGAAGTTTTAGGCGAAGAATCTTTTCCTCCATTTGTTCAATGACTTCTGTCCCACCACCCCTTGTCGAAATTTGACTTCACAGGCATATAAGTAGCGAAACCGCGTTTGAATTAGGTAGTCGATCTGACACCCTTGTTTACGGGTCCCAGCTGTTTGAAAATAGGTGTTAGCGATTAGTAAATCTTCCGGTGGGATCTTTAAAATCCTACATATAAGGGATCCATTATTCACGACCAAATTTTCAAATTGTATACCCATAATAGACAACCATCCCTGAGGCAACCGCTGTAATTGGGTACTTTCGATTTGTTCTTTATGGGGAGAATATATTCAGATAAAACCTCAAATAGTTATCTTTGATGCGGTACCGACTAGATTCTAATCGCTTCCCAGTCACAAATGACCAGGTGTAGTCACGTGCCAAAAAACCTGATTCCATTAATTCCCCAAGAGCATTGCTTAAATCTCCGCCTCGCGATCGACCAAGTTTTACTGCAAGTTCTGTGGTGGAAAGGGGAGAATCAATCAGATTCCGACAACTTGCTTATAAAAATGCCCTTGTTTTTGGAACAGGTCATGAAAAATTTGATCAAATTCACGAAAAAGCAAACTTTCTGAATCAAAGCACAAATGTTGAAGATTTGCCTCAGCTGATAGGTCTGGACGTATTTCTTCCAAATAACGAGGGATTCCTCCAGTCACTGATAAAATCTTAAATTTCTCGTAGGCCGAAATCGTTCCAGACCACCCTTCCCAAAACATGTTGCATTCGGGCAATGTCAGCTCCTCTAGCAGAAGACGAAGAGAAACGCGACCAAAAAATCCAGTACTGCTGAGAATGTTTTTGCTGATCCAGGCAGAATTGGATCCGGAAAGAATCATAATAAACTGAGAATTCTGTTTAAAATAACGATCCCATGCGGTCTTTAACTTAGGGAGGAATGTGGGATCTTTTGAACCCATCCAGGTGATTTCGTCTAGAACCACAAGCACGCGCCCTTTTTTACACTCCTGAGCCAAATCGTAAAACAAGTTACCCCAATCGTCGCTGCGATAGATCGGCAATCTGTATTCCTGAAGTTGTCGCAGAAATTCTGCTCTCTGTGCCTCTGCGGTTACACCAGGTTCCGGCGGAATTCCTGACAAAATGTAGGCTTTGTTAAAGGAGGAGGCGTATTCTTCCGCTAAACGACTTTTTCCAATCCGACGTCGTCCACGAATCACGACTAGGCTAGAACTCTTTTTTCTCAGTAGCCCTTTAAGCGATTCAAGCTCTTTTTTGGCCAATAAATTTTGCCATAGATTCTTGCTCTTGTTTTTTCCCCTCAAATAGTAAATGTTATTTTGGGGGATATTTTAAATATATAAAATCCCCCCTAAAATTGCAAATGCGTTTTTTGGGGGAAATAATTAAGGATGTGGGAAGGGCAAATCTGAAAAATGAGAAAACAGCTGAATTGTTTCAGATTATACCGAGTAGGAGTTATCCTAAGTTTTTGTTTAAAAAATAATCGTAGCGGAAAAAAACGGAAAGTATTTCAAATGATCCATCGTTATAGTTTAATAAATAAAACTCTTATCTTGAAAATTAGTGGTATCGTAACAACGAGGGTAATAATTCCAGTAAGGTATTGAATCATTACCCCAATATTTAAGAACGAGATAAGTGCTGAGACCAGGGGCTGAGAATAGGATGCCGCTGGCGATATTTCCAACACCATGAATGATATGCTTAACTCCGTGATGAGCAATTTTACGCCCCATTTCTGTACAACAAAATGGCGTAGAAAAAATGGAAGCGACTAAACCCGAATTGTTTGTGCTATACCTAGAACAACCTTTGCTGGCCCTATTACTAAATTCACGCCAGGAGCAAGAGAGCCTATCCGTAGACAAGCTTCTGTGCAGTCTAATTTTCTTTCTAAAGCATTCATTTTTAAATTCATTAAAAATTAATAATCAAATGTAAACATATTTAATATTTTATATTAAGTAGATAAAAATTATTATAAAAAAATAAAAATATTGACATTATAACTATAAATATTGTATATTATTTCTTATAAATATTTATTTAGGAATGTATAAAATATGTCTATTAAATCAATAATGGAATCAACTGCTTCACACAGATACACTTCTTCTAATGAAATTAAGTTTCGTAAGGCACCGCTTTTCTTAGCCTTGGGCATTATTTTAGCCGTCGGAGGGAATATTTTTGTTATTAGCGTCACGTCAGTTCCTACCGCATCAAGCGAATGTCATAAGCAATTTGGGAGCAGCAGGAATGGGCGTGGCTATAGGGCTAATTTGTATCGGGACCTGTTCATCAGGTCTTGCCATCATTATTCCACTATTTAAGCAGAAAAAAAGGCAATCTTCAGATAACGCAAATAAGCCTTCCGATGAGACTCCCCCCATAAAAGGTCCATTGATGACTGTCGATAATGAAGAAAAAGGTCCATTGATGCCTGTCGATATTAAAGAGAACCCTTTAAAAGGTTCATTGCTGAACGTCGAAATCGAAGAGCGATCTGACGTGACTATAGGGAAAACAAAGGTTTTTGGAAAAGCAGTGTTCTAACATTTTACAATAATATCATAAAAATAAAGGTCATATGTTACAAGAAATTAGA
>CAVPVT010000074.1:0-50583 GCA_963709145.1 Parachlamydiales bacterium | reverse complement strand
ATTATTATGTACTGTATTTGGTTCGTTCGTGTTAGTGTCTAATTGAGACAACATCTTATTCATCGTCGCGTACAAGGGGTGTCTTTCATCCAAAAATTGTTCAAAAAGTTCAAATCTTGAATCAGGGGCGATGAGTTCCAAGGTATCTTTAAACCATTCATATACTGGCTTAAAAACATCTATTTTTTGAGAAACTGAATTAGTAAGGAAAAGTTGATTATCGCGAGTGCCCTTAAAAGCAAACAAGAGATTGGTCACTCTTTAAAGATGAATCGAAATTAGTTTCCCCTAATACTCGATGATAGAGCGTCTTTTCGCTATTACCAGAAATATGAACCAATTTTTCTTCTAAAATGGTTTTGCGGTTAACAGAGAAACTAAATGCATAAACCGTCTCGTCGATTAGCAGTTCAAACTCAAAATGGGCTGGCTGTTCGACCTTTTGTGCGTTTCCAAGCCTAAAACTATCTACAGCAATTAGACTGTAGGGTTGGGTCCCTTTAACAATCAGTCCTTTTGCAAAATGCAGGGCCTTAAAAAGATTGGTTTTCCCGGATGCATTCCCCCCATATACAGCCGCAACAGGCAGAACCCCCAGTTTGAGCTTGCCTATTTTAGGTATGCGCTCTCCGTGTTGACGCTCACGGCTGGCTATCAACGAGAAAGTTGCTTTGGTTTGAAAGGACATCCAATTTTCAATTGAAAACCGAATCAGCATGAGGAAACTCCTTTATGAGATATTTCTCTCAATATTACCTTATTTTATCTGATTTCCCAAATAGCAATGGTTAAACAAAAAAATTTAGTGAAAGGACAAGATGATCACAATCACTTAGAATTGGCATTTGAAATTTCAAGGCTGGAGTTGGTATATTGAAATTTCAAGACTATCGAATACTCCATTTGCAACCATACAAACCTCGCCACTTACGTCAGAGGACTTTGAGCTTATAAAATACTGCCGAGTAAGCCAAGAATGGAATCGATTAGCAAAAGATAACTATCTGTGGCATGATTTTGTAAAAAGATGCCATCTTTGGTGAAAAAGATTGTGAAAAGTATTTTGGTAAAATTACAAAGCCTGTTCCTCCTCTTCCAAGCGATTATATAAAGATTCTCTACAGTCTTGATCCTGATTCTCCAAACGAAGGACGATGGAGAATTGGATGTTTTTGCTCATGCCTGAAGAGATCGATGCTAAACCTCTCAACCTAGAAACTATGGGACAGATTGTAGTATCCAAAAAAGTCCATGAGGTTGCTTATCGATTTATTTGGGATGAAATTCTCAAGAAGGATAAAGAGATCCCTATTGAAAAATCTTATTGGATCTTGAAAAGAAAAAATATGTTCCTGATAGTAGAAATAAGCCTTTCGGAGTTAGGAAAAGCTTGTCCAAAAAAAATTATGGAGCTGATGTTAAAGTTCCTACGGCAAGGGAAGAAGTTTTCTTTAACTTTGCGGTCTATGCTAAATTGGGCGAACGCCCCTACGGCGATCATCCTTGGACCTGTGGACGCTGTGTAGATATAGTTAAGGATTATCGCGTCATTGTTGGGTACTTTTCTCCCGCCGGCCTCGATTGTCGCCTACGACTACTTTGTCCTTGAGGAAGTCGGCGCCGGGGCTCGGCGGAAGTTCTAAGGCCTTGAAACTTGGTTACTTTGAACTTGGGAAAGCCCTTGATTTTTTGTTTCTTAGACGGTCGATGAAATCGACCGTTCTTTAAGTCTCTAGATATTTCAAATGAAATTTGAATCTATCTGTTGTTTTTATGGTTTTATATTTTTTATCAACAAATTGTTTGATAATTTAATAAGGTTTTGTTAACATTCTTTTTGTTTTTAATAATAATCTTAAAGGAGATTCTTTTATGGCACTTTATCTTGATACGTCTAAGAATCAAGTATTTGGGTCTCTCAATGAAAAATATTCATTCATCCAAGATACTTTAAAACATGGTTCATGCCCCTTAACAGTTAGAAAAATGATCGAAGCAAGTTTTTCAGCGCAATCAGGAAATGATGATCGCAATATTCGTTCAAAGAATTTCACGGCAACATTCCTTGCGATATGGCCAACTTTAGTCATGCGAGTTGTACGTGCAGTTGTTTGGTCAGTTGCATTGCCGATCAGACTCCCTTATTTAGCCTATAAAGCTGATAAATATCGTCTTGATCTGGATCAAAACAATAATCCAACGGGGATTAGTACAGTACGCCTTGATTTGAAAAGGGTTGGATATGAATGGCGTGATCTGGCGGAATCAATCCGCTGCTGGGGCATTACAGCCATTAACACCTTTGTCCCATCTGGCTTTAAAGCCACAATTCAAAATCTTCAGGAATACTATGTCACACGTGTACTTAAAGATAAAGATGATGCTCTGTATGTAAAAAATAAAATTAAATTGTATGAAGCTAGACACACAGAAAATGTTAGAGCGCGTAAAGTAAATACAGATCCCGTCTATACCGATCGAAATCATTCAATTGATAAGATTCCGGTACCTTCAGTTAGACTCCCAAAATCGCTCATATCTTAATCAACCACACTTAAAAATAGTGAGGTAATTATGAGCAAAAGTATTGGATCTGTGCCGATTTCAGGAGGGGGAATTCCCCCGGACTCCGATGATTCCAATTTATTTATCAAGGGAGTAGCCAGCGTTGGCATTGTTTTCTATCTGGTTTATCAGCTGGGACTTGTCACGTTAAAAGGTGTAAAAACTGGAGTTATTGCCACAACGGGTGAAAGTTATTCCTATGCTGCTTCTGGCTTAAGGGAGCTTGGCAAAGGGTTTCGTGCTTTGCCATCCGCAGTTTATTATGCGAGCTCCCCTGTTGGCGAGCTACTCCTAGCGATTATTGTGGAATCAGGTTCCTACATTGCTTCAGGTGGACGGGTTGCTGTTAAAGGCACCGGAGAATTTTTTAAAAATATCCCCTTTGCTCTTGAACCCGCAATAGACATCACCAAGCCTTTGGTCATTGAAGGTTTCAACTTGTCAGGAGCTGGCCTTTACCAATTTGGTAAAGGGATTAAAAACGGATTTGTCAGTATTCCGTATGCCTTAGAACCGGTAGGTGATTTAACCAAACCTTTGATCACAGAAATTTTCAGTCTTGCAGGTGCGGGATGTAGAGAGGTGGGAAAAGGGATCGTCGACGGAACCAAAGGAACTTATGAAGCTTCAAAAATCCCCGCTGAAGCGATCAAATCAATCATCTTAGAACTGATTTCTTACGCCGAATCTGGATTAAAACAGGTCCCCATAGGTGCCCGTGAAATGGGCTCCGGGTTTGTTGAGATCTCCAAACTTGTCAAAGACTCTCTTTCAGGATTTGTTTTGGAAGGAATTTCCTACGTACCTGTGGCTGGCACGGTTGCTTTAGAGGGCGCATTTCAATTTTATGAAGGGGTTAAAGAGGGATCCAAACTTCCGAAAGAAGCCTTGATCGCGATCTGCGGGGAATTGATCAGCTATTTGGCCGCAGGAGGCAAAGAGATAGAGAAAGCTTTAAAAGAGATGCCGGAAGCCCTTCGCAATGTTTTAAAGCTGCCCTACGAAGGGATTAAAGCTGTGCTTATCGAAATCATCTCCTATTTAGTTTCAGGTGGCCTTGTTTTTGTCGATGGACTCAGAAACTTTGGGGAAGGGGTCAAAGAAACTTCAAAACCCGTTATAGAATTAGTGAAGGCTTTCTCAGTAGAGATGGCTGACATGTTGATTGCAGGGGCTAGACAAACAGGCAAGTTGTTCGTCAATGCTGCAAGCGGAATCAATGAATCCACAAAAGAGATTAGGGATTTGGTCAAGTGTTTAGTCACTGAACAATTCTCAATTGTCGAATCGGGATTAAGGCAGATTCCTAAAGCTTTTGTCGAAGGGGCTGATGCAATATTACGTGGTTCAGAACCTGTTAGAGAGTTAACTAGAGCAGTAATCGTAGAAATTATCCATTATATCGGTTCAGGAAGTTACCAAGGCTATCTTTTTTTAAAGGAATTAGCTGAAGGAACAATTGAGATTGGAAAAATTCCCTATGAGCTTATTAAAGGGATTGTCACCGAGATGCTCAGCATGATGAAATCGGGAGCTTATGTCCTGTTCCAGATGTTTGAAAACGCCCGAAAGAGCATTTATCCCGTTCTTCTCCCAATAGGCGAAATGATCAAATCCGTATTGGTAGAAATTTGGGATTATTTCTGCTCTGGTGGACGTGAATTGATTAAGTTAAAGACTGTTTTGGAGGAAGACCTTCAACATACTTGGAATGTTCTAGTTTGGGACCCGCTTGAACTTTGGTGGATTCCAAGAGAGATTGCGCTCGAAACGTGGTATGCGGGTTTTACTTCCAGAATTGCAGTGAGACTGGATAAAATTCGATCTGAGATCGATCGACAAGTTAATGGTCTTAAACAGAAGTTTGCTAACTTACAAATCCGCGTTCAACACCAAATGGAAAGGATAGGCAGAGCATTCCACAAACATGCTTAAATAGGCGCAATGATTACTTCATCTTCTGCAATAATTTCTTAGCTGCGATGGCTTGTTTTTTGAGTTCTTTGAATTTTTCATCTTCTTCTGCGTATTCGATCGCAAGATCAAACGCTTCTAAAGCCGCATTCCTGTCATGGATTGCGAAGAGACATTTTGCCAAATAAAAATAGGGTGTGGGGTTGTGCACTTCACAATAAGCCGCCATCTCGTAAGCGTCGATGGCTGCTTCATAATTCTTATTCAATTGGGTAGCAATCCCAAGCCCCATCCAATAGTCATGCTCATGAGGATTTAGTGTGACGAGAAACAAAAATGCGTCCGCCGCATCGCTATAACGGTTGTGTTCAAGCAATTTGGAAGCGGCATCATAAAATTTTTGCATCGCCCCATTTGAAAATCCCAAAATCTCTTGCGCGCTTTTTCCTTGTTCTAACTCCTTCCGAAGCTGAGCTTTATTTTTAAGTTTTGCTCTGATTTTCGGGGATAGTTTGAATTCCCACAATTCATCATCCATTGGTCAAACCTATCGCATTATTTATAAGTTCCGTTATAACGCAGCTATATGATTAAGTCTATACCGCTTGAAAAATTATGTAAGGATGACTGGGAACAGGTCGGACATAAAGCAGCGAACCTGGGAGAATTGATCCAATCTGGTTATCCTGTGCCTAAGGGTGTAGTTTTAACAGTGGATAGCGTCCATTTCTTAAAATCAACCGCGTGGTCTGAAGAGACTCAACATCTGCTCCTTAAGATTTATCAGGAAGTCAATGCATTAAAAACCGGAGTAGCGATCCGTTCTTCAGGAATCTTTGAAGACTCCGAAGAGCAATCGGCTGCCGGCCAATTTGCTACAGTCTTGGATATCAACTCACCTGACATTTTTCTAAAATCGATTCAAAATGTGATCGATTCGGGACAAGATTTATCGATCATTATTCAAGAGATGAAAAAAGGGGAAATCTCTGGTGTTGTCTTTACGGAGAGTTTTGATCCGCAGAATAAAAATTGTTTGATCATTGAAACAGTAAAAGGGCTAGGCGATAAGCTTGTCGGTGGTCAGGTCGACGCAGATAGGATCATGATCTCAAAGGCAACAATGAACTCAATTTCTCCGTCAGTACACCCAATCGCAGAAATTGCCATCCAAATTGAAAAAACTTTTGACAAGCCCGTCGATATTGAATTTACAATGAATGAAACTGAGATCTGGATTTTGCAATGTCGTCCTATTACAACATTGAAAAATGTTCCTGATAGAGATGAGTTTGATTCGCCTACAAGTCCAGACGATTATTGGACTTCCCATAATATCCAAGAAGTACTTCCGGGCACAATCTGTCCCTTAACCTGCAGTTTTATGCACATTTTCGTCGATCAAGGATGGCGTTTAGCCTACAAACCAATTTTAGAAAAGAATGAGAATATCGAGCTTTTCGGAATTTTCCATAACCGCTTTTTTATCAATATGTCTTCCGTGGTTAAGATCTCGGAAAGAGCATTCGGAATCGATGGCAATGAACTCATGGATCAATATTATGGGCAAAAAAAGTTTGGCTTGCATGTGCCCAATAAAGACAATTTTTGGCGACAACTCAAGTTCAGGTTAAAGACCCCTTGGTTGATTTATAATTTCTTTGTTGCATTAAGGTCAAAAGTCAACAAAAACATACACCAAATCCTTACTCTTGAAAATGAATTTAAGAAGCACAATTGGGCTGCAATGGATAAACAACAGCTTTTTGAACAATTGCAATCTACTTCTCCGATTGTGGTCCAAGCTATTGCCAACCATCTAGCTGCTAGCGCTAACATCGGACTACCTCTGTCTTTATTAGAAAAAACCTTAAACTCGTATTCAAAAAATCCTAAAAATGATGTCAATGTGCTTTTTTCTGGTCTTAAGAATGTGGAAAGTAGTCAGATTAGTTTAAAGATTTGGAACCTTTCACGGCTTGCTAAAAAACAAAAATTAGATCCCCAAGAGGGACCTTTAGCGGAATTTCTAAAAGAGCATGGACATCGTTGTGAAAATGAATGGGATATCCAGGCGCCTTCCTGGAGAATGGAGCCTGCTCCTCTTCTTCATTTAATTGCAGCCTATACTCAATTAAAGGAGGATTCCTCTCCTTTCGCCAATTTTGAAAGGACGGCCGAACGTAGAATTAAACTGACAAAAACACTACTTCAGCAATTGCCTTTTTATAAACGATTTTTGTTCAAATGGCTTTTAACGACAGTACAAAAGAACATGGCTTATCGGGAATATACCAAATCTTATGCAGTCCGAGCCGTGCGCTTAAGCGAATTTTCCTTCCTTGAAATTTCTAAAAGGCTTGAAAATCCAAATGACATATTTTTCTATTCACAGTCAGATATAGACGCCTTTCTTCAAGAAAAGCCGCAGCCTAATCTTCAAAAAACCTTACTACAAAGAAAGAAAACCTATCAAAAAAATCGATATATCCAACTACCCGATATTTTTCAGGGACACCCTCAACCGATGAAAACGCAAATAAGCGATGACTCGCTCATTCTTCAAGGCTACTCCATGAATACAGGCGAGGTCACCGGCTTAGCAAGAGTCATCACCCATTTGTCAGAAAGCGGCCAGTTGCAGCCTGGTGAGATCCTCGTCACCCAAACCTTAGATGCAGCCCTCACACCACTGCTTGCAATTGCATCGGGAGTTGTTGTCGAAATTGGTGGCATACTCAGTCATGGGTGTATTATTGCACGAGAATTCGGCTTGCCCGGGGTTATTAATATTCCACAAGCAGTATCCCGTATTAAAACCGGCGATCTGCTTACCGTCGATGGGAACCGTGGAGTCGTGATCAAGGTCGTAAGTGAAAAGCCTTAAAAGCTTCCTGCAAATGGGATTTACTGATATGCGTATAGCGGTCAGTGCTGCTGATACTTGCATGACCGAGCATTTCTTGGATCACTCGCAATTCAGCTCCATGGTCGACTAAATGGGTTGCAAATGTATGTCGAAAAGTATGAGGGGATATCCTTTTTTGAATTCCAGTCTCTTTCCCGATTTTTTTAATGATTTTCCAAACATAAATCCTGTTTAGAGGTTTACCTGTGGCGGTGACAAATAGAAATTGCCTTTGTGCATCTGCTGTAGCATCCCTAAATGAGGCTAGGTAGTAATCTACAGCTTCAAGCGCTTTGCGCCCGATCGGAACGACCCGTTCCTTTCTTCCTTTGCCAACAACACGCATATACCCATCCTCAATCGAATTAATCTTGAGAGAGCATAATTCTGAAACCCGTATGCCACTGCCATACAAAACTTCAAGGATTGCTCTGTCTCGCGCTCCTTCAAAAGTGGAAAGATCTGGATACGCCAGCAACATTTCCATTTCCGATTGAGATAATACTTCGGGAATCAATTGCCACAACTTAGGGGACGAAAGATGCTGAGTCGGATTGACTGCGATCTCCCCTTCACGTTTCAAAAAACGAAAGAACACTTTAATCGCGATAAATCCCCTATGCAAGCTTGAAGGGGCATATCCTAGCAACCTTAAATTTCCTAAGTAATTGACAATTGTTTCTTCTTTAATTTGATGAATTTGGGAAATTCCTTGCTGAGCACAAGAGGTCAAAAATCGTTCCGTATCCCTTTTGTAGGCTTCAATACTGTTTGCCGTTAACCCTTTTTCAGAAGAAATGTAACTTAAAAAGTCATTGTGATGATGGGAAAAACACTGCATTACATTTCTTTGAACTTCTCTATCAAACTTGCTTGGATCTGCTCGATCGCGAGATGGGTAAGGGGGATTTTATCGATGACCACAATTTCTTCAGTATCCAAAATTTCATAGACCGATTTTTCAACAAGTTCCCTCCGAAGAGCAATTTTTTTGCGCCGTTGCAAGTAAAGGGCTAACACAAAAGTCTCTTCAGGCGTAATCTGTTTTCTTTTAAAAATTTCCAGGGCACGTTCATCTCTTGCTGCGTTAGTCATAGGAATCTTGGATGGTTTAGGAATCGATGACTTCCAATGGACCCCCTTCTGCTTTTGCTCACTTTCCCAGCATTGGATACAGTAATCCTTACGCAGAAATGCCCCTTCTTGTGCTTCTTCCAAGACGGTATGATAAGTCATTCCGGGCTTAAATGATTCTTGACCTGCCCAACATGTACTTGACCTGCGTGGAATCTCGTAGATTAATAGTTGTTTCATCAGTGAATCGTATCCAGTATTT
This sequence comes from Parachlamydiales bacterium, assembly GCA_963709145.1. Taxonomy (GTDB): domain Bacteria; phylum Chlamydiota; class Chlamydiia; order Chlamydiales; family Parachlamydiaceae; genus JBDHQB01. The sequence goes on along the minus strand of CAVPVT010000074.1, from coordinate 41,860 downwards.
TTAAATAGGCATCCGCTAGAGGAAACGGTTTATCTTTGATCCCTTTGACATTCCGTTTTAAGGCAAACCTATCGATGATTTTGTTAGAAAGCTCTTTACCCAACTGCACACCTTCTTGGTCGAAAGAGTTAATATTCCATATAAACCCTTCAAAAGCTACCCTGTTTTCAAAGTATGATAACAACGCGCCTAATGTGAATGGAGTGAGCTGCTTGGCTAATAAGATATGGGAAGGGCGGTTTCCTTCAAAGGACTTATTGGGATTATCGCTTTTCTGACCTGTTGCAAGTGCGATCGCCTGTGCAAATAGGTTCGCAAGCAACTTTTCTTGAGAATATGTCCCCTCTAATTCTAAATCCTCATCCCACTGCCCTTCTTTAAAGCCGATCAATTCCAACGGAATTATGTCAGTTCCTTGATGAATCAACTGATAAAAGGAGTGTTGAGCACTTGTCCCAGGTTCTCCCCAAATGATCGCACCTGTGGCGAAATCGACTCTCTTCCCATGTCGATCGGTATGTTTCCCGTTCGACTCCATTTCCACTTGTTGAATATGAGCAGAATAACGACGGAGGGCTTGTGAATATGGGATCAAGGCTACCGTAGGATAACCTAAAAAGTTTCTATTCCAGATCGTTAGCAGCGCACCCAATAACGGTAAATTCTGCCTTAAATCTGTTTTAAGGGCTGCTTGATCCATCGCATGGCAGCCTTTGAGGATCTCGTCATAGATATCCATTCCAAACATAAATGCGAACATCACTCCTCCCACCATCGAAGAGGTGGGAAAAAGCGCCCCCCGACCCAGTCCCAAAGATGGAACACTTCCAAATAGTTTTTGGAGTTATCCATAGGCGTGCCAGGCATCGTGATGCTGATGAAGTGTTTTTCTGGTTTCAACCCCTCTAACGCAAAACGTGCTTTCACAAATTCTTCATTGATTCTTCTTGTCTCAAGGGTCGTTCCGGATTTTGAAACAACTGCAACAAGCGTTGTTGACAAATTCACCTTGTTCAAAATTGCTTGGGCATCGTCAGGATCAACATTGCTGATAAAATAGACGTGCCGTTTTGGATTTTTAAGATGCTCAAGAGCAATATAATGAGCTTCTGGACCTAGCTCAGAACCTCCTATCGCAATCAAAATAAGGTCGGTAAAATGATTTTGACTATCGATTTTCTGAATGAATTTTTTAAGTTTTTCCCTTTCAGCTTTGGCCAGTGCGGCTGCATCTTTGGCTGCTTTGGCTGAATTGGGGTGATCGAAAAAGTCTCTTAACGCTGTGTGAAGAACAGCGCGGTTTTCGCTGGGATATCCTTCAATAAAGTTGATCACCTCTCCCGATTGCATCGCTTCCATTTTTTGGAGCACTTGCGCATCTTTAGCCAAATCTCCCAGCGCTTTCATGACTTCGTCATTGATTCTTTCCGTTCCATAAAGACACTGATAGCCACAAGCTTCGGCATAATATTTGCCGATTCTTTCAGGAGTAAGCACTTCGGGCTTTGTGAGGTCGACCGGATTTTGAGCCAACTCTTTAAGCCGTTGATAGGCATTTAACTGTTTAAGGCTTTTATTCCAGGCAATTGCTTCCTTGACCATTGTCATAATATCCTCCCTAAAGATACTATCCCCTAAAATGCTTATTCTTCAATTAATTGACAAGACTTGACAATCGTTCCCCCGGCAGCGGCAAAGCCTTGCAATTTTCTTTGCCCTTGTGGTGTAACCGCTTCAGGAACAATAATTAAATAATCTAGACCTTCCCACTCAGAAGTCAAATGGGATTCAGGAATAATACGATACGGAATTTGCTTTTTGCGCAAATGTTCGAAACTTTGTTGAAGAGATGCGTAGATATAAGGATTTTTCATCGACAAAGAGGGAAGGCACACCCCCCAAGAGGATTGATGAGATGCAGGAATTGGATAAGGATAACGGGCTAGCTGCCCTTCCGCAAATACTTTGCTTTCCCAAGCAAATTCTATGGGGTGCATGCTCCCTTTTACAATCAAATGAAAATGCTCAAATCGCTCTCGATTCAAAAGCTGAGCTTGCAATAAAAGATCCTGATCTTGGCTCGCATCTAAACATAGATAGGCTTTAAGTTTATCGGGAAGTTTTTGGGAAAGCATAGAAAGGTAATTTGCCCCGACATCTTGGCAAAATAAAGCCGCTAACGTTGGAACTAAATCAGGAGAACATTCTGCGAAACTCGTCAATTGTAAACCTGTTTCCTGGTTAAACTCCTCTACCTCTTTAAATCCTTCTCGCAGCCATTCTTGCCAGTGGTTTCTTTGCACCTGATCCCAAGGGAATTTACGACTAAAATTCAGAGGTCCCCGATAGAAAAACACCCCTAAGGTACAGTCTTCATATTCTTTCCATAAATCGGTAACAAAATGTTCAAGGGCAAGACATAACGATTTAAACTGCATCTCATGGTCCAAGGGAAAATCTAAATCCCCGAATAATCCCATCCGCAGTTCCCACAAAATATTATACCCGTCTTTGCGCCACTTATGAGCAGCTTCTTTTGCCATTTTCCAATCCATTGCCGAACGCATCCTACACTCCAAACTCAGTTTGACTGCATTGAATCCGGGAGGAATGGGTTCCAAAGGAAATTGAGCATCAAAGATATAGGGTCTTGCACTAGGAGATTTTGACATATTCATGGTACCTAATCGATTTCCCTTTTTCACGCCATAACTCTTCAAAATAGGATGTTCCATACCCCTCACGATTGGATGTATAGAAGGGCTCAGGATGGATCGATTGAAAGCTTGACGCTTTCTTCATCTCATCGATTGCAAGACAAGAATAATCGGGATCATCGGTCACAAAAGTGAATCGCCCTTGGGGTAAAAGAAGGCGTTCCATCTGTCCTATAAATGAGGGTTGTATAATCCTGTGTTTCGCATGACGCTGCTTGGGCCATGGATCGGGGAAATTGATGTATATATGTTGGATCGATTGTGAAGGTAAAAAGTATTTAGTGGCCGTGAAACCTTCGCCACAGATAACAACCAGGTTACTAAGTTGATGATTTTTGATTTTAGACCAAATTTTTCGCGAACGATCAAACCGTTTTTCAACAGCAACCCAGTTTGTTTCAGGATCCTCTATAGCTTTTGCTGCTATCCAAGCTCCATTTCCACTACAATATTCGATGGAGATAGGCTTGCCATTCCCAAATAACTCTTCAGCTTCCCAACCTGGAAACTGAAATTCGTGATACTTATCGTAATAGGCGGGAATGTAGAAAACCCGATCTTGAATCAGCACGTGTCGCTGATCCCACTTGAATGGAGACTTTAAATCTTCTGGTTTCATGGTATTATAAGAGACAGTAGCTCGACTTTGTACAATTTTTGCCTTCGGCTTCGCGAGAGAAGCAAACTGCAGCGTAATAAATTTTGAAGGAAGGGGTATTTTTACCCCTTCCGAGAAATTTATTTAGCTGCGGGAAGCTTCTCTCCGAAGACGATGGCAAAAATTATACAAAGTCGAGAGTAGGCTTTATCCCAATTTGATAGTATCGGGCTAAAGCCTACGCTAACAAAATTTTTACTGCGCGACATCGTTAACGGCGGCTGTTTCCGCAACAACAGGTGTTTCTTCTGTCTTGTTGTTAACAGTAGCTTTTCTCGGACCTATGCGACCTTTAACTTTAGATTTTTTGCCTGAAGTTCCGCGCAGGTAATAGAGCTTCCCCTGCGTACATCCCCTTCTTTCACGACTTCAATTTTTGCAATTCGTGGGCTGTGAAGAGGAAATATCCGCTCCATCCCTTCGCCATAGGCAACGCGGTGGAGGGAAAAAGTTTCGGAAACTCCAGTTCCTTTACGAGCAATCACTGTGCCTGTAAACACCTGGATACTCTCCTTTTCCCCTTCAATGATGCGGGTATGGATACGAACCGTATCGCCAATTCTGAAATTTGTCATATCTTTTTTAAGCTGCTTCTGTTCCAGCTTTTGAATGACTGCATGTCTTGCTCATGTTTATTCTCCTCCTTAATATCTTAATCATTTTTTCATCAAATCGGGCCGCACCTTTTGGGTCTTTTCTAAGGCCTGTCTGCGCCGCCACTCGGCTATTTTCTTGTGATCGCCGCTTAGCAGTACTTCCGGCACCGCTTTTACCTTCAAACACCTCAGGCCGCGTATAGTGGGGACAATCCAACATTCCTTGTTCAAACGAATCTTCAGCGGCGGCTAGCTCATGTCCGATGACCCCTGGCACAAATCTCACCACTGCATCGACAAGACAATGGCCGCGAAGCAACCATTGGTTAAAACATAGTCGCCGATGCTAATCTCTTCGTCCATCTCTTGTTCAAGGACCCTTTCATCGATCCCTTCATAATGGCCGCAAAGAATTATCAAAGTGCTCGTTTGCGGCCAGCTCTCGGCATTTTGCCTGCGGTCAAGAAGTTTCCCCTGCGGCGACATATAAATCAACTTTGGCCATCGGGCGTTTTTACACTGCGATGCCCTCGCTACGGGCTGGGGCATCAGTACCATTCCTGGACCTCCCCATAGGGCCGATCATCCACACGTCGGTATCTTATTGTCGGCAAAGTCGCGGATGTCGACCAGACGAATATCCAATAATCCCTTTTTCCTAGCCTGCATGATGATGCTTTCATCAAAAGGCCCTTGAAAATAGTCTGGAAAAAGGGACAGGATATCGATCTGCATCATCTATCACTCTAGCTTTCGCAGCCGCCTTTTTACGTGCTTTCGTTTCTTGCAGAGCTTTCACGCGGTGGGCAACTCTTTTTCCGTTATGCTTGTTTAATGATGCTAGGCGCTGTCTTTTCGAACTAATGCTTCACGCATTCTCGTCAATTCAGCACCTTGATCCAGCCAGTGTTGAATCGCGGTCTGCATTCGATGAACAGCGCTTTTTTCTAGTTCTTTCTCAAACGGATTGTACCATCCGATTGCTTCCACGTACTTTCCATCGCGAGGAGAGCGGCAATCTGCCACCACCAGACGGTAGAAAGGACGGTTTTTGCGGCCTTGTTGCCGCAATCTAATTTTTAACGCCATAGGGATCCTCCCATCATCTTTTCTAAATTGTTTCATATTTGGCATGTTTTTAAAAAACTGTTTAGCTTGTTTAAACGATTTCACTAATTTATTTATATCTTCGATTTTTGTGCCGCTGCCTTTTGCAATGCGTTTGCGTCGCGGGACCTGAGAGTTCACACTTTTCAGATCTTTCGTCGAGCGGTCATCGACTGGATAATCGCTTCAACTTTAAAGAACTCTTTTTCATCAAAATCCAAGTCTTTAAGTTGCACTCATCCCTGGCAGCATTCCTAGCAAGCCTTTTAAGCGACCCCATTTTTTTGACCATTTGAATTTGCTTCAAATAGTCTTCATAGGTGAAGGTTGCGGAGCGAATCTTCTGTTCTAATTTTTTTGCATCATCTTCATCGATATGTTCTTGGGCCTTTTTCACCAGGTTGATGGTATCGCCCATGCCTAAAATCCGGTCGGCCATCGAGGCTGGATTAAATACCTGGATGTCATCCAGCTTTTCCCCAATCCCTTCAAACTTTAGGGGTTTGCCCGGTGACTTCGCTGATCGAAATGGCCGCTCCGCCACGCGTATTGCCATCGAGCATTGTCAAGATGGTCCCTGTGACCTCAACTCGCTTATTGAATTCGGCAGCGACATTCACGGCATCTTGTCCTGTGGCGGCATTGGCAACAAATAAAATTTCGGCACGGCTTCAATACGCTTTTAATTTTTTCGAGTTGCTGCATCAGCTCATCATCGATGTGCAGACGCCCTGCAGTATCGACGATAATGAAGATCATTGCCTTGTTGCTTTGCGCTTTTAAAGTCCGCCTTAGCCACTTTAACAGGATCTTTTTCACCCGGTAAGGCAAAAACAGGAACGTCGATCTGCTGCTCCCAATGTTTGCAGTTGCGCGATCGCGGCTGGTCGTTGCAAATCGCAGGCGGCGAAGCAGAGGATTTTTCACGTCGCCTTTCTTTTTAAGGTATTTTGCAAGCTTCGCGCAGTGTGTTGTTTTACCAGAGCCTTGCAGACCGCAAACCATGATGACAGAGGGTTTGCCTGCAATTTTAAACTCAGACTTCTCCGCCCCCCATCAAGGCGACCAAGTTCATCGTGGACGATTTTGATGAATTGCTGGCCGGGAGTACCGATTTAATGACTTCATCACCCAATGCCTTTTCTTTGACTCGCTTAACCAAGGTCTTTGCTACGCCATAATTGACATCGGCTTCGAGCAGAGCCAAGCGCACTTCGCTGACAGCTTCAGAGATATTTTCTTCCGTCAGCTTCTGTTTTCGCCGGCCAATTTGGACATCAAACCTTGCATTTTTTCGCTAAGGATACCGAGCATAGATCCTGTTTTAATTTCAATTCATTGACTAATGTAAATAGGATACCTATGAAAATCATTCAATTTCAAGGGAAAATAAAGCGATCGTTCCCCGACCAATCATTGTTCAAGCCGGCAACTTTTCCAAATGGGTGGTTTAAAAAGTTCCCTTACTGCCTCGCCTTGCTTCCAACCAATTTCAAGCCAGACTTTTGCTTTAGGGTTTAAATGGGTAGGCAAACTTTGCTGCAATCGGCGATAAAATTCCAGACCATCAGATCCCCCGAGCAAAGCTCCCATCGGTTCAAAATCTTTCACTTCCCTATCTAATTCAAGATATTCTTGCGCGGAAACATAAGGGGGATTACACACGACAAAATCTGTTTTTAAATCTTTAAAAGGTTGAAGGAGGTTCCCTTGTAAAAAAGTGATATTGGTTTGATTTTCATGCGCACTCTTCATCGCTAATTCAATGGCTTCAGGGGCTATGTCAGAGCAGAGTACATTGAGGTTCGGAAATTTTTTTTTGAGTGCGATCCCGATGCAACCCGAGCCGGAACATAAGTCCCACAATACTTTCCCTTCTAAATTTTCTTCGGAGAGTTCAGTGCAAATTTTTTCTACTAAAATTTCGGTTTCTTGGCGAGGAATCAGCGCAGCTTTAGACACTAAAATTTTACAATCAGCAAACTCAACAAAACCTCGAATGTAAGCGGACGGTTCCCCTTCCCCACGGCGAGCTAAATGTTTGCGGCAAAGATCTAATTCGATCCCCTCTAATGGGCGATCATGGTCAAGATAAAGTTGCATCCGTTTGATCCCAAGGGCATCGGCAACAATCTCTTCAGCCTGCCGTTTGGGGTTTACGATCCCTTTTTCTTTGAGGTAATGGGAAGATAAGTTGAGAATATCAAGAAGAGTTTTCATTCGTCGCCCACAAGCTTTTGCTGATAGAAATGGGTGACCAAAGCGGTAATAATCTCTTCAAGGTCCCCTTCTAAGATCTGTTCCAGATTGTATTTAGTCAGGTTGATCCGATGGTCGGTCAAACGGTTTTGAGGAAAATTATAAGTGCGGATCCGCTCTGAGCGGTCACCAGAACCTACCTGCAAAGATCGGCTAGAAGCAATCGCCTCCTGTTTTTTCGCCTCTTCGATTTCCATGATTTTGGCTTTCAATAGTCTAAGCGCCTTGTCTTTGTTTTTGTGCTGACTGCGTTCTTCTTGGCAGTAGACAACAATCCCTGTGGGCATATGGGTAAGTCTAACTGCGCTATCGGTCGTATTGACGTGCTGTCCGCCTGCGCCTGAGGATCTATAAGTGTCGACCCGCAGATCTTTTTCATCGATTTCGACATCGGCATTTTCATCGGGTTCGGGAAGAACTGCAACCGTAATGGCCGAGGTGTGGACGCGCCCCTGAGCTTCAGTCTCAGGTACCCTTTGCACGCGATGGGTTCCCCCTTCATAACGCATGAAACGGTACACATTTTTGCCCGACATCCCCATCACATACTCTTTATATCCCCCCAAATCGGATTCTGCACAGGAAAGCTGCTCATAACTCCAGCCCATTTTATCAGAGAACATCTTGTACATGCGAACGCAATCCCCAACAAACAACGCTGCTTCATCTCCCCCTGTACCCGCTCGCAGTTCGACAATAATCGGCCTATTGTCATTTGGGTCTGGAGGCACAAGCAGTTGTTCAAGTTGGCTTTGAAGCCTCTCTTTTCGCAGGATCAGCTTTTCGATATCTTCTTTAAGAACTAAGGCGAACTCAGACTCCCCTTCCAGCTTTAGAAGCTCTTCATTGTCGACCAATTCTTTCTGCACTTTTTGAAGCTGATCCCAAACTTGTTTAAGCTCATTCAGCTGAGAATGTTCTTGCGTTAAGGTGCGATATTTTTTTTGATCGTTGAAAGTATCAGGCTCGCCTAGGAGAGTTTCGATTTCTCCAAGGCGATTTATAAGTTTATGAACACGTTTTTCAAACATGGAGCAGTGGGGTAAAAGGAGGGGTTGGGGTTACTTTGCCGATTTTTTATTCCCTTTAGGATTTTGATCTTTCTCTTGCGCAGCTTTGTTTTGCTGATTTACAGCGGAATAACGTTTTCTAAATTTATCCACACGCCCTTCTGAATCCACAAACTTATTACTGCCTGTGAAGAATGGGTGGAGTAGGAAGACACAGATAAAGGATAGACTGGATATTCTTTACCTTCATGCTTAGCAGTTTGCGTTGGTTGAAGGGTTGACTTGATCACGAACTTATGACCGGTCGAGGAGTCAACAAAAAGGACTTCTTGGTATTTTGGATGAATATTCTCTTTCATGGATGGCTCCAAACAATCGTTAATTTAATCATAGAAAAGATAATAACATTCCTTTCGGGATTTAAGCAAGCAATGTTTATCTCGCACTTTGTACATTTTTGCCTTCGGCTTCGAGAGAGAAGCAAACTGCACCGTAATAAATTATGAAGGGAGGGGTATTTTTACCCCTTCCGAAAAATTTATTTAGCTGCGGGAAGCTTCTCTCCGAAGACGGTGGCAAAAATTGCACAAAGTTCGAGATTTTTATGCCGTTTTAGGAATGCCTGCTCCAAACAATGCGTGAAACAGCCCTTTCCACTTTTCTTTGTGCTGTAAGATAAAGTTTATCTCTAAGAAAAACCGTTCAACGCGATGCGGATCAGGAGGTCGTTTTCTTGTTTCATAAGCACGCGCCATCAGATCGGCTTTTATCTTATTCACAACAATACCTGTCGATTCCTCGTCCGATAAAGCTTTCAAACAGGTGAAAAGTTTTACAACCTCCATCATTGCTCTATCCGCCATGTCCTTGCAAATAATGCTCATCAAATCAAGATCATAATCATAAATATTCATGAGGAATAAGCAAACGTAATAGATCCCTTGAAACTGCCGTTTTTCATCTTCAGTTAAATCTTTCTTGTATTCGAACATAATGTAATGGATCTGATTGATAATCGTCTCGATTTTGCCATCAAAATTATAGCCCGGTCTTTTTCTGATCTTCTCAGGTGCATAAAATCCGGTGGTGTTAGGTCTATGATCAAATTGTGCTTTTAACTGGTTCTTAAATACGTCAGCCGACTGCACACCTTGCCCTTTTTGGGAATAAAATAGGGAATCCTTAGAAGCTGTAAATCCAATGTAGGAGGTTTCACAGCCAGGTTCCTCTTGTTGTAACATGATAGCGTTGCCTCTGTAAGTTTCATCCTCATGCCACCAATGGGAAGGGGGAATTAACGATTGAAAAGAAAAATATCCATACTTTTTATGGTTTTCCGGATTTGGATCCATGGTCAACGATTTTAAAAAGAGGCGCCATTCAGGAACAACTTCCGCTTTAACACTTCCCTCCTGACGGGTAGGAGTACCATGCGCAAGGATCTTTACCTGTTTTCCTTTGGGTAGTGTAATTACATACATGAGATGGTGGGGATTCCCTTCACCATTGGGATATAGGTAACATAGGTAACTATTTTTTACACTTCTAGCAATCCTGTCAAATCGTCCTTCGGTAAAAAATGAAACTCCATCCGCTTTATACAACGCTTGAAACTGTCGATATGTCTGTCGCAACTCAGCAACAAGAGGTTGATCGTGATTTTCACTTTTGGGTGAAATCGCGTTCATATCCTTTTCCAAAATGGCATTTCCTTCACTTATGCACACCTCGGTCAGCTGCAATAAGTGTTGTTCAAGGTTGATGGAAGTGTGCATGAAGTGAGTTAACCGTGTCAGAGTATCAAAATAAATATTATAGACTTCTCCCAAATCCATTCGTCGATCATAGTATTTAAGCAAAATGGCCGCAGCTACACTTAAACGATCCATATACTGGGATAACATTTGCATTCTAACTTTATTTAAATAGGTAGTATCCTTGAAAGCTGACTCTGATCCAATTTCAGCAGTTCCGGAGTTGATATGATTCTTCGTAGGACTGCGGTCGTCGATTAATGTTTTGCAAATCATCATCACACACTCGAGTAAACACTTGGCATCCTCAAGTCTAGATTTTTGGCTGTGAAGTTCTTGCAATCTACCTTCAATCCTTTCTTTAGTTTCAAAAGATGGCCCTGGTAAAGGAGTTCTATATAACGTTGCCCTAGCTATTTGAGTAAACCAATTTCTCCACCCACCTTCAAGACTCTTTAACTTCCATTCTTCCTGCGAAATCTGATTGTTTAAAGTAATTAAGCTAGCTTGTACGCGTTTACATTCACCATCGGCATGCGCAATCATCGCTGGGATTGTAGAGATTGGGCCATTCGCTCTCAAAATGCTTTGAAGGGCTTCTTGAAGCTGATTTAAGGCGAGTCCATATTTATCAGATTTAATCTTATAAATCATATTTTGAGACTCATGCTTTGAAACCTGCGGCTTATAAGATGTTCCTCTAATCATTAAAGGCACACAACGCTCCAAAAGCAAATCATGACAATAGGCAATTTCCTCCTGCAAATCACCGTTGTTGACCGCCAGGCGCTGCCATGCAATAAGCATACGGGAAATGCTGTAAACCCGATCGACAAACGCAATGAGATTTCTGTCCTCCAAACCTGAGGAAAGAATAGTGTGGTATACATTCAAATAACTGTTCAGAACATGGACTTTTTGAACAAGTTGTCGCAGTTCATTTTCAAGAACAACAAGATTTTTTTCCTCAATTTTCACATGTTCAATCTCCACAAAGATTTGGTGCAAAACTTCAACCGCAGAATGAATACCGATCAAATTTTCTTCACAGAGTTTTGGATTAAGCGCTTGAGCTAATTGGATCACAAAATCACTTTTAGCTTCAGAAGAGAACGTATGCACAATAAAGGGATGAAATTGAATTTTTCTCTCAATCTGTGACAGCGACCCGAAAATGGTCTTGGAAATCCCTTCCATCATAGGAGAATACGCGCATATACCTTTTAAAACATGAACCTCATAATGCTGGTTGAAGGATACTTGGATCTCTAGGTCTTTTTCATTAAAAGCAAAACAGAAAACTTCCTGGGTAGGGACTATCTTAGCTCCATTGCGCTGATCGTTGGGGGAAAAATTTTCCCCGCACAAAGGTAAAATCAGGGGCATTTCACTTAATTTTTTTTGTAACAAATTTCTGGTGTGTTCAATAGCCGCTCTGTTGACGAATAAAACTAGCTGCAAGAACTGGAAACAAAGCAATTCTTGGAGAATTTCCGGTTTAACATCGGGTCTAATGTCTTTTTCATTCAACTTTAGTGCATTAGTTAGCTGTTGATCAGCATCTTTTAAAAGATTTAGAATGTCCTCAGGTGTTAAAGGACGATTTTTATTCCATGCTTTAGCGATTCCGTAAAATGGATTTTTGACCAGAGCAACATAATGCTCAGATATCTTATCAGCACCAAATTTTTGTAAGTGATTCAAATAGGCAGCTTTTAAAGCTAAAATTGCCTTAGAATTGACCTCGTAAATTTCTTCGTCAATGGCAAGTTTAATAGTCTTAGAGTTCATAACGTCGGACAAAAAGTTACTGACTGCTTTGAAAAATACATCTTTCACACTGATTTCTGTATCTGGATAAGGTTGCTTGTCATCCGCAGAATGGAGTCTTAAAATTTCGTAGATGGCAGGCTTATTGACTTGCGAAAAATTGATTTCTTGAATGATTGGAGAGGTTTCAATCTTATCACTGCATAATTGGAAAGGAAAGGGGCATTTATAAGCTTCACAGTTACTTTCTCCCAAAATTATCAATTGAATAAAAAGGGCTTTGCATTGAGCATAATTGGCCTCTGATACATCGTTAAACTGGTTTGATTGAGATTCCACTAAAAGATTTGCCAATATCCATGTTTGGAAGTGGAGAGCAATGGTTGTATTCGTGATTTTTATCTCATGCGTATTGTTCGCTTTTAGAATATCATGTAATTTTAATGCAGCGTCCCTCATCACTTGATTCTGCTCAACCACCGGATCTTCAGGCACCGCAGGGATAGGTTCTAAAACCAACTCCGCAGCTATAGGTTCCGAAACGATAACAGGGATCGGGTCAGGTTTAAGAGACGGCTCTGCAGGGTGGATCGGTTGTGGAGGGGGTAGCCAGGCTCTGCCGCAATACTTAAGTTTACAGGGAGAGGTGGGGATGGAGACTGATCAGGGAAATGTTGAATTCTTCTTACATCTTTGGGGCGAGTAGTGCAAATTTCAACAGTACCGATAATCAGCGTCAACGTGCTGCCTGAAAATAGAGCTGCTATCGTAATACGACCTGTCAAAGTTCCCGTCAAATTTGCAGCTTGAAACGCATTTGCAAAATTAGAATTACCATAGATCCCCGCAAAAACTGCACCGGCAACGATCCCAATGCCACCACTTGTAAGTAAGATGATCCCAATGATTTTACCCGCCGTAACTTCATGTTTTTTTGGAAACGAATCCACTGATTGAAGGCCGGGAATTCCACCTATTCTTGAATCTTCCATCTATCACTTTCACCCTGTAAAATTAGAAAAAAGTTGTAACATATTTATATTAAATAACCTAGTAATTTCACGTCTAGAATTCCTGTATTTCTGATAAGGGTATTGAAATCTTAAACGGTTGTCTCTAGAATGACTGGGTATTATTGAGAAAACTGCCCCATTCACTAAGGAAGAAAAATTGGACAATATCCCTAACGACCCCTCATTTGAACAAGAACTTGAAGAAGCTGTCCTCCATTCTCTTGAAGAAGATGCAACGATTCCTAAGAAAAATAATGAAAATCCTCCCAACAAACTCTACGTCTTTCCTCTGTTGCGCCGCCCCTTCTTCCCCGGAATGGCTGCTCCTTTGGTCATCGAACCGGGTCCCTTTTACGAAGTCCTGAAGCAGATCGCTCAAACTGAGCATAAAAGTGTAGGGCTTTTATTGACCAAAAAAGAGGATGCGAATCTTTATAAATTAAAATTTAAGGATCTGTACGACATTGGTGTTATGGCCCGGATTTTGCGCATCATCCCGATGGAAAAAGGAGGAGCGCAGGTTGTCTTAAATATGGAGAAAAGGATTAAAATCCTAAAACCTATCCATGAAGGTAAACTCCTTAAAACAACTGTCCACTATCATGAAGATAACCCCCTCCTTTCAAAAGAACTGAAAGCCTATGCGATTAGCATTATTTCTACGATTAAAGATCTTTTAAAGCTTAATCCCCTCTTTAAAGAAGAATTGCAAATTTTTTTAGGTCATTCTGACTTTACTGAACCTGGAAAATTGGCCGATTTTGCTGTGGCGTTAACAACAGCCTCTCGAGAAGAACTACAAGAAGTCCTTGAAGCGTTTGATATCCAACTAAGGATCGATAAAGCCTTGTTCTCCTTAAAAAAGAATTAGACCTTAGCATCCTGCAAAACAATATTAATCAAAAATTGAATCCGACAATCACCAAAAGTCAGAAAGATTTTTTCCTGCGAGAACAGCTCAAAACCATTAAGAAAGAGCTCGGAATCGAAAAGGATGATAAGTCGATGGACAAAGAAAAATTCGAAGCCCGTCTGAAAAAATGGACGGTCCCCACCGATGTTTTAAAAGTGATCAATGAAGAACTGGATAAACTACGCCTTGAAGTGCAATCGGCTGAATATGCCGTTTGCAGAGGTTATTTAGACTGGCTGACAATTATCCCTTGGGGCATCCACAGCCAAGATTGCCATGAGATCGGAAAAGCTGCAAAAGTCCTTGAACATGATCATTATGGCTTAGACGATATTAAAAAACGCATTTTAGAATTTATCGGAGTCGGCAAACTCACCGGCGGAGTGCGTGGCAGTATTATATGTCTTGTTGGTCCACCAGGAGTTGGAAAGACCAGTATCGGCAAAAGTATTGCAAGAGCCTTGAATCGCAAATTTTACCGTTTCTCTGTTGGAGGAATGAGGGATGAGGCGGAGATCAAAGGACACCGTCGAACCTACATCGGAGCGATGCCCGGCAAAATGATCCAAGCCCTTAAGTATTGCCAGACGATGAATCCTGTGATCATGCTTGATGAAGTGGACAAAATGGGCAGCAGTTATCAAGGTGACCCAGCGTCCGCATTACTTGAAGTTCTCGATCCTGAGCAAAATGTGGAATTCCTCGACCACTATCTTGATGTGCGCGTCAACCTCTCAGATATCTTATTCGTTGTAACAGCCAATGTTTTGGATACAATTCCCGATCCTCTCAAAGACCGGATGGATATCATGCGCCTTTCAGGATATATCCTGCAGGAAAAAATTGAGATTGCCAAAAAATACTTGATTCCTCACAACCGCAAAACAATGGGGCTAAAGTCTGGTGATGTCGAATTCACTACTGAAGCCTTACGCACAATTACCAATGGATATGCTAGAGAAGCTGGGGTTAGAAATCTCGAAAATCAAATTAAGAAAATCTTGCGCAAACTTGCACTGAAAATTGTCACAGAAGAAGAACAGAAACACAAAGGGAAACAGAAGAAAAGAGAGGAGCCTGCCAAAGTCAAAGATCGAGAGCCAGAGATCAAACATAAGATTACACCTAACTCACTTATGGATTACTTGGGAAAACCGGTCTTCACAAGCGATCGGTTTTATGAAACGACACCAGCTGGAGTTTGCACAGGCTTAGCTTGGACAGCCATGGGAGGAGCAACACTTTATGTGGAAGCCATCAAAGTGGCAGGCGATAAAACCGAAATGAAGCTCACCGGACAAGCTGGACAGGTGATGAAAGAATCTTCAGAAATTGCCTGGAGCTATCTCCATAGTTCGATCCATAAATATGCGCCAGGTTACACTTTTTTTGAGAAATCCCAAGTGCATATCCACATTCCTGAAGGAGCAACGCCTAAGGATGGCCCTTCCGCAGGAATTACCATG
The DNA here is from genome assembly GCA_963709145.1 of Parachlamydiales bacterium. Taxonomy (GTDB): domain Bacteria; phylum Chlamydiota; class Chlamydiia; order Chlamydiales; family Parachlamydiaceae; genus JBDHQB01. Next base: position 26,597 of record CAVPVT010000074.1, on the reverse strand, counting down.
GTGACATCAATGCTCTCTTTGATTACTGATACTCCTGTCATCGACAATTTAGGGATGACTGGGGAGTTAACCTTAACAGGCCGGATCTTGGCTATCGGCGGTGTCAAAGAAAAAGTTGTCGCAGCGCGCCGCTCAGGCCTTAAAGTTTTAATTTTCCCCAAGGATAATGCACGGGACTATGATGAATTGCCCGAAAATATTAAAAAAGGGCTAACGATTCACTTCGTAGAACATTTCGATGAAGTAGTCAAAATCGCTTTACCCCAGTTGGTTTAAAATGCGTATCGATTGGAAAGACTATCGGCAGAAAAAAATCATTCAACCCGATAAACTTGCCATCAAAGTGGCTGAGCTTAAAAATAAAGGACTTTCAATTGTAACTCTAAATGGCTCGTTTGATCTAATGCATTCTGGACATCTGCATATTTTGTTTTCTGCCTCGCAACAGGCAGATATTTTACTTGTAGCGCTAAATACAGATAAATCGATTCAAGCCTATAAAAACCCGAACAGACCCATCATCAGTTTAGAATATCGCCTTGACATGATCATTGCCATGACATGTGTTGACTACGTGACCTGGTTTGATGAAACCGATCCACGTCAAATCCTCACAATTATCAAGCCAGATGTTCATGTAAACGGTGTAGAATATGGGGATCAATGCATCGAAGCTGAAACAGTACGCACACTTGGTGGGAGACTCCATTTGGTCGATAGAGTTCCAGGCCTTGCAACATCTCAAGTCGTCACAAAAATCATGGAACTCGAAAACAAAGGGTAGGAGCTCTAATGCGCTTAATCGCCACTTTGGAAAATGAACAAGACGTCAATGCCATTTCCCAATCCTTGAAACGGGAAGAGATCGAATTTCAGTTGGACCCCGAAAGAAACACCGATTGGGGAAGCTCCGATTACGGAACAGTCCAATATAAACTCTGGATTATCGATGAAGACCAAGTTGACAAAGCTCTCAATATTTTAGATAAGTACAACGCCAATCCCAAAGATCCGTATTTTGCTTCCCAAGAAACTGCATTAAAAACGGTACGGATTTCTCCCAAAGAAACGTTTAAGCAAATCCCTACAAAAATTGTCAACTTAGGCCGCCGCTCCAGAAAACCCGATGTTTCTGCTGTAGGACCCTTTACTTTTTACATCTTGATGCTTTGTATCGCGCTTTTTATCATTGAAGGCTTTACCCAACCTAACAAATGGCCTGTTCCATCTAGCCTTCCTTTAGCTGAACTCTATGCCTCTCCTATCCAAAGGAATTTGTTGTTCGATTATCCATTACCCTATGAGCTTTTTAACAAATTTGTCGAAAAATTTACCCCTGAAAAAGTGTTAAACCCACAGGAACTACCTCCTGAAGCTGAAAATCAACTGGCTCAAATTTTAAGTATGCCCTACTGGGAAGGACTCTATGACAGAATTGTCAATGTGCTCAAAGATCCAAATACCCCTTTTTGGCCAGATGTACCGCTGTTTACAAAAATCAAGCAAGGAGAGCTGTGGCGTTTAATCACCCCTGCTTTTTTGCATGGGAATGTCTTTCATATCTTATTTAACATGCTTTGGTTATATGCTTTGGGAAGGCAGCTCGAACAAAAACTTGGAGCGGTTCGTTACCTGTTCTTTATTCTTTTGACCGGTGTCATCACCAATATTGCACAATACATGATGACCGGTTCCAATTTTATAGGCTTTTCAGGGATATTGTGCGCTATGATCACCTTCATCATGGCACGTCAAGTCCTAGCAGCTTGGGAAGGCTACCGCTTAGATAAAATGACTAAGATTTTCATCTTAGTCTTCATTTTTGGAATCTTTGCTTTTCAGTTGGTTTCGTTTGTCTTTGAGGTCACGACACATGTTTCCTTTGCTAGCGGCATTGCAAATACCGCCCACCTTGTAGGCCTTGCCTGTGGTGCTCTTCTTGGACGGATCTCCTTTTTTGCCTGGAAATAAACTATTCCTCGATTTTCAAGGCTGCAAATTTCGTAAACCAATACTCTTCTGACTTCATTTTAAGAAGCGTAGTAAATTCTAAAATAATATGATCAATTTCTTCAAGATCATAAAGATGTGTCTTCAATAGATCAAAACTCTCTTCATAAAGTTCTCCTATGCACATTTGAAGGCTTATTTCAATCTTCATGTAAGTTTTCAATGTTTCATTTTCAATGGTATCGATAAACTCCAAGACTTTGGAAAAATCTTTGTTAAAGACCGCTAAATCGTGAATCTCCCTCATCTGTTGGATAGTTTGATGGGCTAAGTCTTTTAATTTTTCGGCAACATCATTTTCAAGATCTTCAGCAAGTGCGCTTAAACCACAGGCCGTTAAACAACTTTTGGCAAAACCACGATATTTTGAACTTAACCCATTCGCATATTCAAACGCTTTCGCAAATGAACCCGCTCTATACATACCGTAAATAATCTTTTTTATATCTTCTTCCGGGCACTTCGAATAGACATTTTGAAGCTCCACTCCAAATTTAATCATTTCTTGAAACTGAGAAGGATTTGCTTGCATCGCTATTTCAATGCCCTCAAATTTCTCTGTGAATATAGCAATGGACATCGCTAAAGTTGATTTTAACGCCATTTTTGGAGGTAGAAAATCCAAAACGTGTCGGGCAGATTCAATATCACCGCAAGAGAGAAAACTATGCACTAAAGCCCTTGCCACTATAGCTTGATTAAATGGATCTTTCACAAGCTGAAGAATTAATATTGGATGATCATATTCACATACCGCTTGAAGAACGTACGATTCTAAGGCTTTTTTACGTTCTTGTGGAATTACAATAGAAAGTATAAAGGGCACACCACACTCCATTGAACGGAGTTTTAGAGCTTTTTCTACGATCTGGTGGTTTAAAGTATAAGCTAAAACTGAGATTTCTTTTCTCAAGACTTCATTTTCTTTAACGATGTTTTTTATCTCTTGTAATGCTCGTTCTAAACCGGTCTTTCCTTTAAGATTAGAATAACTGTGTGCACCCTGACCTAAAAGATATCTAACGACTTCTACCTGGCCTGCTTTGCATCCATAGTAAAGCATCGAATTCCCTTTTTTATTAGGCATATCTATCCAGCCACCATTTCGGATGAATGCTTGAACTTTATCTAAATTTCCCTGTTTGGCTGCTTGATAGATCGAAGGATCGAATAAACAACTCGATTGACTATGAATGATTTCATTAATCATGACGTTCCTTATGAAATAGTTAAATCCAAAAAAATATAGCGCGATTACTCAAAATTCACAAGTGGGATTTTATACCGATTTGACGGAAGCTGAAGTGATAATAAATAAGATAATTGAAATAGCGACTAATGAGAAAGTGATTAGAGATATAGCTAAATACTTAACTTTTTCCTCCCCTATCCCAGCAAGTTTTTTAATAATTTGTATGTAGGTGACCAAGGCATAGAGGAAAATACAAATTCCCCAGAAAATTAAGAATTGCCCTGCAATATTGGCAGCAAAACGGTGGATCGGCTCAGCAAACGGGAGAAACTTGATAACAGCAATTCCCCCTCCAACCCCTGCAAGGCCTGTCCTTAGCCATGCATTATAAGTCCTTTGGGCTGCCAAACGGTTGCGTTGCAATGCAAGGATCGTCCTTTCCCTTGCTAAGTCCTGTTGAGTTTCATCGCCTTTGAGTATCATCGTTTACTTTCCTCTCCTCTTTGGATGCCATTTTGATAAAAGAACATCAAGCAATTAATTGCTTAACCTGCTAAAATCATTCCAGTTTTTCTTTACCCCTGAATTGTTTTATGAGCGCAAGAGATATCACTATCTTGGGTTGTTCCAGCCAACAGCCGACGCGACAACGCAACCATGGCGCTTATATCATCCGTTGGAATGATGAGGGCCTTTTATTTGATCCAGGCGAAGGCACGCAGCGACAATTTATTTTTGCTAACGTCGCCCCTACAGTAATTTCCAGAGTCTTTATCTCCCATTTTCATGGGGATCATTGTTTAGGATTAGGATCAATTTTAATGCGCTTAAACCTGGATAAAGTGACCCATCCGATTCATTGTTATTACCCTGCCAGCGGGAAAAAATATTTCGACCGACTCCGTTATGGCACCATTTATCATGAGATTATCAAAGTGATCGAACATCCGGTCGCAGCTCCTGGACTCGTAGAAGATGATGGCAAGTTCCGTATTGAAGCCGCATTTTTGGAACATGGTGTTGATAATATTGCTTGGAGGATTACAGAACCGGATACCCATAAATTTGAAAAAGAGAAGCTCGATAAGTTGGGTGTTACCGGCCCTTTGGTGAAGAAATTGCAAGCGGAAGGGGAAGTTTTTGTGGATGGGAAAAAAGTGACCTTGGACGAGGTGAGTTGGATAAGAAAAGGGGACGCAATCGCTGTTGTGATTGACACCCGATACTGCCAAAGCGCCATCGACATCGCTAAAAACGCGAGAGTCCTCATTTGTGAAAGCACCTATCTTGATGAACATCGTGATTTAGCTCACAACCACCTGCACCTGACTGCTAAAGAGGCGGCTACAATCGCTAAGCAGGCAGATGTTAAACAATTAATTTTGACCCACTTTTCGGCCCGCTATCTTAATCTTCAAGATTTCGAAAATGAAGCTCGCCCTATCTTCTCCAACACCTTCATTGCGGAAGACCTCAAGACTTTTCCATTTCCCAAAAATTAAAAAGAAGACAGAATCCTGAATTCAGGATGAGGACCCATGTTCGCAAAAGCTGTCGAAGAGTTTCTAAACCATTTGCTAGTTGTAAAAAATGCTTCAGAGCATACCATCAGAAATTATGGAATCGATTTAGAAGCTTTTCGCACCTTTACTCAAAATATGAATTTGGTGAACATCGAACGAAAAACGATTCGTGATTTTCTTGCCTACATGAACTCTCAAGGCAAAAACAGAAAAACATTAGCTCGCCGACTTGCTTCTTTACGTACTTTTTTCAAATTCGCCCATCATCGACAATGGATCTTTGCAAATCCAACAGAAGAGTTGGAAACTCCTAAAATCGATCGAACAATCCCAGTTTCATTAAATTATGAACAAGTCTGTCGGTTGCTTGAACAGCCCGACACAACGACCCTCCTGGGTTTTAGAGACAGGGTGATTATGGAACTCCTTTATAGTTCAGGGCTGCGTGTCAGCGAACTTGCAGCATTGAATAGAGGCGATTTTCATCCGAATGAATTTTTGATACGCCTCAAGGGAAAAGGAAAAAAAGAAAGGGTGATTCCGATCACCAAAAATGCTGCTGGATGGATCCAATCCTATCTTTCCCATCCCGAAAGACTTCGAAAGATTGATGGCCATGAAGCTGAACAAGACCCTTCGGCAGTTTTCCTAAATAAGCATGGCACCCGCATCACCACCCGTTCTTTAGATAGGAATTTTGAAAGATATTTCACCTTAAGTGGACTGTCTGGAAAGATCACCCCTCACACTATTCGTCACACTATTGCGACCCATTGGCTCGAAAACGGGATGGACCTTAAGACAATCCAAGTATTATTGGGGCATTCCGCCCTCTCTACCACAACTATCTACACTCAGGTCTCTCCAAAATTGAAAAAAGAAGTCTATGATCAGTCCCATCCAAGGGCTTAAGATTAATTTTGTATCCATTCTCAGAATCTGGTAAGCTATCGGTAATTTTTTCTCGATAGGCAAATCTATGATTACATTGAATAAAGTCTCAAAAAGTTTTGGGACGAAAATCTTATTTGAAGATGTCACAATGACCTTTAACGCCGGTAACCGTTACGGTTTGACCGGCCCTAACGGATCCGGCAAAACAACTTTGCTAAAAATTATTATGGGATTAGAAGACCCCTCATCGGGCAGTGTGACTTTGCCTGATAGGGTCGGTATCCTGCGTCAAAATATCGAAGATTACCGGGATCACAATGTTCTCGATGTCGTTATCATGGGAAACCGCCGATTATGGAATGCCATGAAAGAACGGGATAGCCTTTATGAAGTAGAAATGACCGACGAAGTTGGGATGCGGCTAGGCGAGTTGGAAGGGATTATTGCTGAAGAAGATGGATATTCAGCAGAATCAAATGCGGAAGTGATCCTTTCAGGAATGGGATTGTCCCATGAGTATTTTATCCTTAAAATGCATCAGATCCCAACTGACGCTCAATTTAGAGTACTTCTGTGCCAGGCATTATTCGGTGAACCTCAAGCGTTGCTTTTAGATGAACCGACCAACCATCTCGACCTTGAATCGATAGGTTGGCTTGAGAAGTTTCTCTTTAATTATAAAGGAACCCTGATTGTGATTAGCCACGACCGCCACTTCCTCAATTCTGTCACAACTCATATTGCCGATATCGATTACGAAACGATCATCCTTTACCCCGGCAACTACGATGAGATGATTGTCGCCAAATCGTCAGTCAGGGAACGTTCCGAGTTAGAAGCCAAATCGAAAGAGAAAAAGATTTCACAACTGCGCGAATTTGTCGCAAAATTCGGCGCCGGTACCCGCGCTAGCCAAGTTCAATCCCGACTTAAAGAAATCGAAAGGCTCCAGCCCCAAGAGTTGAAAAAATCGAACATTCAAAGGCCCTATATCCGTTTTATTCCCTCAGAAAAGGCGCCAGGAAAAATTATTCTAAAAGTGGAAGGGATCCAAAAAGGGTACGGGGATCAGGAAGTGATCAAAAAATTGGACCTTGAGATTGACCGCGGAGACAAGATTGGTGTGATCGGAAATAACGGACGGGGAAAAACCACTCTCTTGAAATTATTGGCAGGGGTAATGCCACCTGAAAAAGGAAAGGTGGAGTTGGGTCATCAAGTGCAAATCAGCTATTTCCCCCAAAATCATGGCGATATCGTCAGCAAAAAAGGGTCCCAAACTGCTTTTGAGTGGCTTAAAGAAAGGCGGCAGGGAATTTATGATCAAGATATTCGTAGCGTCATGGGAAAAATGTTATTTGGAGGAGATGACGCCTTTAAGCCTGTGGCAGGTCTTTCTGGAGGTGAAACTGCGAGGATGATCATGGCTGGGATGATGCTTGCTGAGCATAACGCCCTAATTTTAGATGAACCCAACAACCACCTCGACCTAGAAGCTGTTTCCGCCTTAGCGTGGGGTCTCAATGAATACAAGGGAACTGTGATTATCGCTAGTCACGACCGCGATCTTATCGACAAAGTAGCCACAAAAATTATTGCGTTTGAAGATAAGGGCATCCACGTCTTTGCTGGAACACTTGAAGAATATCTAGCTCGAAAGGATTCCAAATGAAACCTGATCCCGCCATTACCCACTTTCCCTCTCCCATCGCTAAAAACCTCCCTCATAAAAATGAAAGCGAAAAGATCACTTACATTGCGAAAAGATTTCACGAAATTATGGAGATTTTGGGTTTGGATATGAATGATCCTTCCCTGATCGATACCCCAGAAAGAGTTGCAAGAATGTATGTACAGGAAGTTTTTTCAGGACTTGACCCCAAGAACTTTCCTAATGTCAGTTTCTTTCCTGATGACTTTCACCATGAGCGGAAAGGGCATCTTGTCTTAGTTAAGGTGACCTTTACAAGTTTCTGCGAACACCACTTTGTCCCTATGGAAGGAGTCGCCTATATCGGGTATATTCCCAAAGGAAAAATCATCGGCATCTCCAAAATCCCACGCATTGTCCGCTATTTTGCAAGAAGACCTCAGCTACAAGAACGGATGACAGCCCAAATCGCCGATTCTTTATCGATGCTTTTAGAGTCTGAAGATGTCGCTGTCTCGATCACCGCACGTCATTTTTGCGTTATTGCACGTGGAATCGAAGACCCCCATAGCCACACGGTCACAAATGTTCTCCGCGGTAGTTTTGAAGATAACGAAAGCCTAAGAAAAGAATTTTTCGAAGCGATCAATCGGGAGAAATAAAAATAGAAATAGGGTCAGGCCTGTCCATTCTGTCGATTTGAATCTGCGAAATCGACAGGATGATCAGGTCTTGGGAATTTTGTTCCACTTGCGCATAGCAAAAAAGCTCGCTGTTAACGCAACGCCACCGGCGCCCATTAATCCCATCATAGCATAATTGGCCTCTGGCTGAAGTTGCCCTGAAAAGTATAAACCCCCAGCCACAATGATCACAATGCAGCTTACCCCCACTAAGACCTTCACATTGCGTTGCCACGCAAGGTTACGCGATACCGTTATAGGAGGTGAGTTGCCTGTTGGAACGTTCGTTGTAGCTGATACTAAAGCTGGGGGTTGCATAAAACACCTTCTTCCTCATTAGTTCCAAAAATAACCTGCTAAGCTGACCAAAAAGACAATCGCAACCGGCGCTTTGACAGGTTGAAACTGAAACAGCTTATACGCAATATTTAACAAACACAACGCGATCAATGCAGGATACATCAATTGCAAAATTGGCATCAAAAATGCAACAATCCCAGAGAATTCCAGTGTCGAAATTCCAAAGGTGAGCAACAATGTGATCACCAACGACCACTCATAGCTAATTTTTCCCCTCGACAACTCACTGCTGATGTAGTCAGAAAATACCGCCGCAAGTGTAATCACAGTGGATAAACAGGACATCACCACGATCATACTAACCATTAAGCCGGCATAAGCTCCCACTAAATGGACCGCTAATGCTCCCAACAATGCCTCTGGTTGGGTCGATTGAATATGTGAACTATGTAAAGCAGCCATGTAGCTTAAACCTGTATAAGTCAAAGCGAGAAGCCCCATCCCAATTGCCCCGGCTTTCAATCCTTGCCAAAGCAATTCGGTCTGCGTATGTTTCTCCCCATGCTTGTTCATTTGCTGTTTCAAACTGAAAATCACAACGCCTGAAAAGAAGAAAGCTGCCAACAGATCCATCGTCTGATAGCCTAAATTCAACCCATGGAAAAATGTCGTTGAAGGAGTTTCAGGATTATTACTCAAGGCTGACGCTGTTAAAAAACCTACCATGACTAAATATACCATGGCGAGAATCTTCAACGGAGTCAATCCATAGGCCAATACATCGACAATGCTCACTTTGCGGAACGTTAAACCAAAAACAAGCAAGCAGCTCAATAAACTAAAAAGGGGCAATCCAACACCCGGTAGATAGGTTGAAGTTGTCGAATAGGCAAAAGCAATGCAGCGCGGCATAGCGCCAAAGGGACCGATCACCGCAAAAATAATCCCAATAACGATCATTGCAGGCACCCGACCAATCCGTTCAAAAAATGATCTGTAGTCACCATCATAAAGGGTGATGGCTAAGAGTCCCAAAAATGGAACCCCAACGGCGGTCAATAAAAGTCCGATGATCCCATAAAGATTGTTGTCTTGCGCATATTGTCCAACAGCCAGCGGGAATACTAAGTTGCCCGCCCCGAAAAACATCGAGAACATAGCGAATCCCGCAGCACAGATTTTGAGTAGACTAGATGTCTGCATATTTACTCCACTTTACATATTGGAAGTAATTGAATTCCAACATTATATAATTTTTTTGCATTCTTGTCAAAAGTTCATTTAGGTAGCCTTAGGCTTGGTTTTTTAAAAAGGGAAAAACTGTAGACAAAATAGAGTGTTATCCGCCGCAGCGGACTAGAATGACAATAATAGAGACTAGGGCCAAAGAATTGCGCACGAGATAGCCTTCTTACATTACTAGCTCAAAACATATCAGTATTGGTTTTTGCTTGCAAGGAATAAAATGGAAAAAAAGATCTGGGAAGACGATAAGCCGGATTCTGTCGACCGGCGTCGCCGCCGGCGGGCAATCATTCATCTAGGGATTTTGTCGCCGAAATCCTCAAGCGACCTGTCAGGAGCACAGCGGAGAACAGTATAGCTCATTTCGGTCTTGCTTCGGATAGGGTTTATCACTCTCCAGGTTGCCCCGAATAGGGCCGTCTCCTAAAGCCGGCATTTCACCCTGTCTGTCTAGCGAAGCTAACAGCGGAATGCTTTCTGTTATACTTTCCGTAGCCTTACGGCCCCCAGTCTTTCACTGGTATCCTCTCCTGCGAAGTCCAGACTTTCCTCTCTCCCAATTAAAGGGACAGCGATTGCCTGTCTTCCCAGACATAGACAATGTTAGACTCTTAGCCTTTGCGCGCGGCGGCGCTGTTTTGTCGCGACGGTAGTGCCTTCCAGCGCTTGACTTTCCTGCCAATAGTGGATGCGGGAACAATGTTCGCAGAAGACGATTCGTCTCCCCTTTCGGACTAAGTTTTCATCTTGAGCTGTGAGCATGATGTGGCATCCGCTGCAGCAACGATTTTCGATAGGAACAACAACGCGGTCTTTTTTGTTGCGGAGAAGTCTTTCATAGATACGAAAGATATCAGGATCTGCTTTTTCAGACAGGTCATCTCGTTGTTCTTTGAGGCCTCTGCCTTCGGCATTGATCCGACGCGATGCTTTCGTTAATTTCCGATTCAATGATTTTGCTATTTTCGATTGTCGATTCCAAGCTTCATTGATTAGCGTTTAAGAGCAGTTCTTCTTCAGCGGCAAGTTTTCATAGTGATCGCTTAAGCGTTGTTCTTTTGCGATGCGTTCCCTATCGGCGTGGGACATTTCATGAGTCAAGGCGTTGAATTCTTCGACTTTTTTGACAGCATTTTGTTGGGTTTCGAGTTTTTTCAGACTTGGCATGATTTCGCTGACTTCGCCTTCCATCAGACGCATATTTTTTTTAAGTTCAATGATTTCAGTTTCTTTAGAATGTTGGCTTTCTGAAGCAGATCGTCTTTTACACGCATTGATATTATCTAATTCTTTTTGCCGTTCTTTTTTGACCCGCATGAGCTGGATCATCTGCATATCGAATTCTTGAATTTCTAAGATGAGGGGTAATGCTTCTAGCATATTTGTTCCTTATACCTTAAGGGTAAGAATTTGATTTAGACAGGAATAATGGAGTGATATTAAGAGATGAGCACATTGATTGCAAGAATTTTTCCTGCATAGAATCCCCTTTTTTATTGACAAGGTTGTTAAAAGATGTGAAAAACGGAAGTAATGCACTTCAAATGAGGATAATTTATGCCAACTAAGAAAAACCCAGCTCTTGAAAACCCTAAAGAGGCACAAAAAGCCAATAGTAACACGGCATCACCCCCCGCACCAACTTCAAAATTTCCTGCGGCAGTAGAGGCTTCGACAACGCATAAATCTGGGGTTACCCGGATTAAAGTCCGCTACAATTCTGGGTTTGGCAACAATCTCTTTATTCGGGGCAAAGGAGCTAATCTTTCATGGGATAAAGGGTTGCCTCTCAAAAATTTGAAGCATGATGAATGGGTTTGGGAAACGACGGTCCCTTTTTCTCAATGTGAGTTTAAAGTGTTGATCAACGACGTCCACTACGAGCAAGGTAATAATCATCATTTGCAAAGTGGCGATACAAGCGAGTATACTCCCCGTTTTTAGGATATGACTTTACTTTATTGGAAACCTCGGCAAGAATGATAGTTCGTCTTGTATTGAGGTTTTCATGACAGCATTTCTAGAAAAATACCTGGCAAAATCCCCTAAAAATGTCCGCAATTCTGGGGTTGTCGCCTACTTAGCTGCGCTTGATCATATCGGTAAAACTGCACCGACGGTTGTGCAAGCCATTGTTCAGGAATTGCAGGATCAGCGCACCAACCTTAAACTCATTGCTTCAGAAAACTTTTCTTCCCTAGCTGTCCAACTTGCTATGGGCAATTTGTTGACCGACAAATATGCCGAAGGGTTTCCTTATCACCGCTTTTATGCGGGTTGTGACAATGTGGATTTGGTGGAAGCTGCAGCCGAAGAGGAACTAAAGAAATTGTTCGGTGCGGAAGCAGCTTATGTTCAACCTCATTCAGGGGCCGATGCCAATTTGGTTGCTTATTGGGCAATTTTATTCCAGAGGATTCAAACTCCTGAAGTTGAAAAACTGGGTAAAAAAAGTTTAGAGGAGCTGACCTCTGAGGAGCATGAAAAAATTCGTTTGCTGATGTTAAATCAGAAAATCATGGGACTCTCCCTTAACTCTGGAGGGCATCTCACTCACGGTTACCGGCACAATGTCTCGTCCAAAATGATGAAAGCGGTGGCCTATGATGTCGATCCTAAAACTGAAACTTTGGATTATCAAGTCCTTGCAAAGCAAGTTCAACATGAAAAACCCACAATTCTTCTCGCAGGATTTTCAGCCTATCCCCGCAAGCTCAACTTTGCAAAAATGAGAGAGATTGCCGATTCGGTGGGTGCAGTTTTCATGGTGGACATGGCTCATTTTAGCGGACTTGTTGCTGGTAAAGTGTTTACCGACGATTTTGACCCAATTCCTCATGCCCATATTGTCACCTCTACAACCCATAAAACCTTAAGGGGGCCAAGAGGCGGTTTTATTCTTTGCAAAAAAGAATACGCGGACATAGTCAATAAAGGGTGTCCGCTAGTTTTGGGGGGACCATTGCCCCATGTCATCGCTGCGAAATTGGTCGCTTTCCAAGAGGCAAATACACCCGAATTTCGCGCTTATGCGCAAAAGATCGTTAAAAATTCTCAAGCTTTAGGGGAAGAGTTGATCCGTAAAGGGATTCGTATTACTTCTGGCGGGACTGAAAATCATTTAGTCGTCATGGATCTGACCAAATATGGCTTAACAGGAAGACATGGAGAGAATGCTTTGCGGGAAGCTTATTTGACAGTGAATCGTAATGCAATCCCATTCGATAAAAACGGCGCCTGGTATACTTCAGGAGTGCGTGCCGGCACGCCTGCCGCAACGACTTTAGGAATGGGTCCTTTAGAGATGAGGGAAATTGCAGACATCATTGCCGATGTATTATCCAACACAAAACCTGCAATCGGAAAAAATGGTCAACCCAGCAAGGCGCAAGCAGTGATTGATCCTAAAGTGCTTGAACGTTCCCGTTCCAGAATATCATCCCTGTTGCGTCAATTTCCTTTGTATCCAGAGTTAGAGATCGAATCGGGTGTGACAAAACCTCTTGAAAAAAGTGAATTGATCGAGAATAATAAGAGATAAACGTTACAGGAGCTACCATGGCTAAAACGGATAAAGATACAGACAACCTTGCGAGAGTTTCAGATAAAATTGATTCCGCCTTGTTGGACGCACGACGGATTTTCATTTCTGACGCGGTTGACAATGAGACTGCGGAAGAGGTGATCCGTAAGCTTTGGTATCTGGAGATGAAGGATTCGGGAAAACCGATCCTCTTTGTCATCAACAGCCCTGGCGGGTCGGTCGATTCCGGCTTTGCGATTTGGGATCAAGTAAAAATGATTAAGTCCCCCGTCACAACATTGGTGACAGGACTTGCTGCTTCAATGGGGTCAATTTTAAGCCTTTGCGCAGCTCCTAAACGCCGTTTCGCGACGCCGAATGCCCGGATTATGATCCACCAACCTTCTCTTAGCGGTGTAATCAAGGGACAAGCCACAGATTTGGAAATCCAAGCTAAAGAAATGCTCAAAACCCGTAATACCTTGATCAACATCTATGTCAATGCAACAGGCAAAAGTTTTGATGAAATCGACCGGGCCATTGACCGCGATACCTGGATGACAGCCGACGAAGCATTAAATTTCGGCTTACTGGATAAAATTGTTGAATCTTACTCTATGATTTAGAACTATTAATGCAAGAATGCTCTTTCTCAAAATATAGCGGTTGCGGTAACGACTTCATTTTATTTAATAATCTCACTGGACATTTCCCCGTCCATGATAGTAACCTTATCAGGCGGTTATGTCATCGAAAGCATGGGATTGGGGCTGATGGGATTATTTTGTTGGAACCTTCCCAAACCTGCGATTTTGGAATGAGGATTTTTAATAGTGATGCCACTGAGGCTGAAATGTGTGGCAATGGACTGCGTTGTTTGATGAAGTTTATCGAAGCTCAGGGTTTTAAAAGGTCGGAATGCTCGATAGAGACAATGCATAGAAAGGTGCGGGCAAAGAAAAGCAACGATCTTGTAGAAACCTATTTGGGGCCGCCGAAAGAGATCCGTTGGAATCTCCCATTGAATGTGGAAAGGAAAGAATTTTGCATAGATTCAATGGACACAGGGGTGCCACATGCTGTGCTTTTTGTGGAAGATGTGGATAGCATCGACGTTGACCGTCTAGGTCCATTGTTCCGTTATCATCAAGCTTTTGCTCCTAAAGGAACGAACGTAAACTTTGTGCAACTTACTGCCTCCGGTACGATTCAGATCCGCACATACGAGAGAGGGGTAGAAAAAAGTACTTTGGCATGCGGCACAGGCGCCGCTGCTGCAGCGATCGCCGCGGTGGAAAAATTTAAGATTCCACTGCCGGTTAAAGTGACATTTGAATCTGGGGACACCATTGAGGTGGATTACAAAGGCCGAAATGGTATGATCGAAGAGGTCATTCAACGAGGACCTGCCCACAAACTATTTCATGGAGTGGTAACACTTTGCTAAGAGGAGTATATGGCTGTTAAAACATTGCAACAAGCACAAAATCCATTAATCCTGCGTTGTCATCGACTCATCGAGGCATTCGCGAAATCGGATGATGAACGGGATTTTTATATTGATCGTCAAGAAGGTTTTATCATTTATGTCGATTTAGATAAACAAGGGTCAGATTTAGATACCCTGCAAAACGAATTGAACAAAAGCAGTGAGCGGTATGCCTTAATCCCCAAACTCACTTTCTATGAAACCAAAAAAATCATGGAGGGTTTCGTTAACGAAAAGGTGTACGATATCGACACTAAAGAAAAGATGATGGAGATTATTGGCTCGAAAGAAGCGATGGCGAATTTTCTAGATTTCTTGAATGATCACCACTCTGAATTCGAAAAATGGCAGGTCTATTATCAAGAGCGATCTCGAGTGCGGATCATCGAATGGTTAAGACAAAATCATTTCACCTTTGTTTTTGAAGAGGATCTTGACCTTCCGCGCGATTTAATCGAAAAACTCAAAAAACACCTCTTTGAAATCAAAGTCGACAAAGAGATTTTAGCTGTCCGTAAAGAACTTTTCAACAAATCGAAGACCTATTATTCCAATGAAGCTTTGAATCCACGGCCAAAACGGGGGCGTCCACCCAAACAAACGACCAAAACAGAAATTGAACCTCAAGTGACCAGCGACATGTATACAACTGTCCCATCTCAAGCACGACCTTTTTTATTTGCTCCAGGATTGGGTGGCTCACCAGCTAATGCATTCTCCTCCCGTTTTGAAAATGTTCAGCATGGCGCGTCAAAACCATTCAACACAGATTTCAACGTTCAGACGGAAGACCTCAAAGAAAAACTGTCTCTTCTACGCCGTCTCTCAAACCGCTGGATGGAATCGGAAAAGCAGCAATCTCCACCGGCACTACCTTCTAAGGCATCTCCATTGAAGGAAGATAATTGGGATGATGAAGAGGATAGCTTTGAAGAAGATGAGGAAGAAGAGGTGTTTACACCTGCTAAAAAATCCTCTAAGCAGATAGCCCCTCTCCCACAACGGAAAGCACCTCCTCCAAAACCCATTGCAAAAAAGGTCACTCCGGCAAAACCTGCCGCCAAAAATGTGACAAACACCAAAGCAATTGCGAAGAAAAGCGCGCCTCCAAAACTACCAGTCAAAGCTGTGTCACCTAAGAAGCCGCAACCTTTGTCAAAAAAAGCTCCTTCAAAGCCTTTAAAGAAGGTCGCTCCGATGAAAAAAGTTGTGCCGCCGCCTAAGAAAGAAAATATTAAAAAAATTAATCCTGCACCAGCTAAAAAGGTAGTTAAACCTGTTGTAAAAAACACAAAACAGGGACCACTGCCTAAGCGGAAAAGATAAATGGTGATCTTAAGGTTTTTTTTCTCATTGTGGGTAGTGCCTCTGTATCTTTTTGGAAATATCTCTATTTCCAAGGATCAAGCGCAAATTATCGGCATGAAAATTTGGGAAAATGAGTGTAAAGGCACCCTTGAAGGCCTTACAACTTGGAATGCGGGGGAAAACTTCGCTTCCCTAGGGATTGGCCATTTCATATGGTACCCTAAGGGAGTAAAAGGACGTTTTGATGAGCAGTTCCCCCGCTTCATCGCTTTTATGTTAAACAATCATCAAACTTGCCCGGAGTGGATTTGCAAGGCGGAGGGTTGTCCTTGGAAAAACCGTGAAGACTTCATCAAAGAAAAAGATTCTCCTTTAATGGTGGAATTGCGTGAGTACCTAAAATCCACCGTTTCTATGCAAACTCTATTTATCATACGACGT
The DNA here is from genome assembly GCA_963709145.1 of Parachlamydiales bacterium. GTDB lineage: Bacteria > Chlamydiota > Chlamydiia > Chlamydiales > Parachlamydiaceae > JBDHQB01. The sequence goes on along the minus strand of CAVPVT010000074.1, from coordinate 10,338 downwards.
TTGGAAGAGGCTTTGCCTAGAATTCTTGTTCATCTTTCAGAGACTGAGAGGATGATGATCTCCTATGAATTTTATCGTGTAGCCAATGTTCCCATGGGAGTCTATGCCCTTGTCGATTATGTGAATTTTAAGGGGGAAGGGATCTCTCCTCAAGAACAATATAAAGGGTATGGATGGGGATTACTCCAAGTGCTTTATGCAATGCGAATCTATCCCGCTACGGTACCGCCCTTGCAAGCTTTTGCATCTGCTGCCAAAGCTGTTTTGGCTAAGCGTGTTGAGCAATCTCCCCCCGCCAGCAATGAGCAGCAATGGCTAAAAGGCTGGAACAACAGGATCGACACGTACCTCAAAGAAAAAATTTAGCCACTATTACTTCTCTAGTTTGGGCAAAAATTCTAGTTCACGCTGGAGCTCTTGTGATTCAATATCAGTAGGAGCCTTTGGAAGGCTATAATGATTGAGAAGGCCGAAAGTAAGGGAACTAATCCCCAAGCAGGCAAACGACATTCCACCCGCAACAAAAATGGGTTGCCCTTTTAAAGGACCGATAATCAAGAGCGCTACCGCCCCTAAAGTCGCAACTGCCCCTATTGTTGTTGTAGTAATTTCTAAACAGGTCCATTTATATAAACGTAATGATTTTTCGTTAGTTATTGGTTTACCTAATTGAGCTATTTCGTTATTTAGCTCGACGTATTGCGAACCCTTTTCAGAAGGCGGAAGGGCTTTGTATACATCTTCGCCTCCTTGCACTCGATGCAATGGCCCCATAATTAATTCCTTTATTTAAATTAATTAAAAACAATTATTTATGTTTTAATAAAATAAGTCAATCTATAATTTTATATCTATATTCATTTATTTTGCAGAGATTTCATAGGTAATAGAAACATTTGCGTTCACTTCTACATCCCCCGCTTCGATAGGAGTTTCATTACCTGCGCCGGTGGCAAAAGCAAGCATCTTTGCTCTGGGATAAACTTGCGGTTGTTCCGAGGAAATATTTAAAACCCGTATTAATTTTAAATTGGCGGCTTCTGCTAAAGCTGTCGCATCTGTGATTGCATTGGTTGTCGCTGCTTTGATCGCTTCTTGTTTGTGAAGGCCTGGATCAGCCAATCCAAAATTGATGTTAGATATCTTATTTGCTCCAGCTTTACTAGCAGCATCGATAATGGCAGGTGCTTTATCCAGTTTTTTTGTGATGATATTAAGGGTATTGGTCACTTCATAACCTGTGATCACTGCTTTCCAATCCGGAGGTGGATTTTTGGGTGGGATGGAGTACATCGGCTGAATACTGAATTGCCCAGTCTGATATTCACCTTTTTCCAGTCCAGCTCTCTTTAGGCTCTCAATCACTCCGCTCATATTCCCATTATTATCTGACAAGGCTTTGACTGCTGTATCTCCTTGAGTAACCACACTAATATTGATCGTTAATAAATCTGATGGTTTACGTACTTGGGAAGAACCGGAAACTACTAACTTAGGAAAAAAGGGTTCATCTGCTTGGATAAGCGATAGTGAAGTGAACATCATAGAACTGATTATCAATGATTTAATCCGATTTCTCATAAAAACTTCCTCAATTTGAATAATTATAAGTCTTTTCTCTTCCACCTTGCTTTAATTTTGTGACTTCGATTTTATCAAGAGAAAGTGATAGTGGAGCCCTTAGCGATGATTTATTCCGATACCTCTCTGATCAAAATTCAAAATAAGATCCACGCCTCATTTTTAGCCCGTTCATTGGCAATCCTGATTTTAGGTTTTCTCTATTTTAGCTTTGCGCGCATCTCTATGTATACTGCTATTGGACCTGGATTTGCAACGCCAATTTGGCCTTCTGCGGGAATTGCTCTCTCTTTTCTTCTTCTCTTTGGATATGCGGTTTGGCCTGGAATTTTATTGGGTTCATTTCTCCATAACGTCTTGATTTTTCCCACTAACAATGATTGGCATACCTGGATCGTTGCAGTATTAACAGGCATAACAATTGGAATTGGGACTGTTCTAGAAATTATTTTAGCTACTTATTTTATAAAAGATTACATCGCTTCCCCTTTCCCTGTAAACAAAGTCAAAAACGTGATTTTAATTTTTGCCATTGCGATCGGTTCAAGCATTGTCGCGGCGTCAATCGGGATCGGTGTTCTGGCTTTAGCGGCGGTTATTCCCCACAACCAATTCTTTATATCATGGTGGACCTGGTGGATTGGGGACAGCATGGGGATTTTGGTTTTTACTCCTTTGATTCTGAGTTGGACTTTTGATAGAAAAATTCACTGGTCATTTTCAGATATTGTGGAAGTTGTCGTGATTCTTGCACTGACTATTCTTGTCCTTTACTTTGCGTTTGTACATGAAGCACCGGTCAACTTTGCGCTGATCCCTTTGGCCCTATGGGCTAGTTTCCGTTTTAACTTTCGGGGTTCTACCCTTTATCTAGCTGCAGTTACAATTGCAATGGCATTTTTAACTTCTTTTCACAGTTCTTTTAGAAGTTTTTCTTTGATCGAATCGTATTTTCTTTTAGAAATATTTATCATAACTTTGACAATGATCACTTTGATCGTTTCTGCAGCGCTCAATGAACGTAAAACTGCGGATGATCTTTTGGTTGTTTATAACAAAAGTCTTGAACAAACGATCGATCAAAGAACGCAAGACCTTCAAAAACGGTTATCGCAATTGCAAGCTATGCAAAAAGTGATTAGCGACCAAGAAAAGCTTGCTTACTTAGGAGAGCTCGCGACTGGAATTGCGCACGATATCAAAGATCCTTTGAATTTAATTAATAGTCTCACAAATAAATGTAGAAATATAGCGAACGCTTTAACTGACAGAATGCATTCTCCAGAGAAGATTCAGCCTTCAGAAAACCTACTAGTCCAGATGGATGACAACCTTAAATCCATTTCCGATAATTGTAAAAAGGCCTTTGAATTCGCACAAGGGCTGATCTACCACTCCAAAGATAAACCCGGTTATTTCCAAATGATCGACATCAATAATCTTTGTGAGGAGTATTTGAAGTTAGCTTCTCATGAAATGTACTCGACAGATCCTTGGTTTGATATCCAAATTAAGAAAGACTTTGATCCTTCTGTTGGATTGATTAGCGCGATCCCTCAAGATATCAGTGTTGTCCTTTTCAACCTGCTCAGCAATGCCAATTATGCTGTCCATGAAAAGAAAAAGCGGCTTGACAAAGACTATCAGCCCAAAGTGTTGATCCGTACGCAAAATATGGGCAATAAAATCGCGATCATCGTCCGTGACAATGGAATTGGGATCCCTGAAGATGAAAAAGAAAGGATCTTTACCCCTTTTTTCAGCACGAAGCCGTTGGGTCAGGGTTTGGGACTAGGATTATCGAGCTCCCATGAAATCGTGGAGAAACATGAAGGGAAATCAAAGTTGACTCTAAAGAAGGAGAGTACACAGAAGTTAAAATCATCCTTCCCTCGACATCGGCAGATCAAACTTAATGAAGAGTTTTAGGATATAATCGCTTCCGTAAAGGTTCCACAAATCTTTCCATAGAAAAATCTTGTTCAAGGTTGGAAATGCGCATATGCTCTGCAAGTTGTCGTTATGCGCCCATCGCCCATTTACGACGTCGTGGCAGTTTGACCTCGTAAAAAAATTTTTCGGTCCGATACCAATAGTGGTTGATTCTGATCTCATCCACTGGAGGGATATTAAAATCCGTTGTATGCTAATTTTTGATGATTAGGATGAACTGCAAAGACTCCCTCAATATATTTGAACGTGCTAGAGCATCCAAGCATTCAATCACAAATTCGGGACGAACAATTGATTTGACCAGCCTATTTTCGCCCCAATCCAAAGGAAATCGACGGGTCATTTTTTCGATTAACAACTCTTTGTCGTTTAGGTCATAAATACTGGACGTTCCATACATCACCCAGTTGATGCAGAGTCCAGCAGCATAATTATAATGATTTAAAACATCTAAGAGACTCATTCCTTCTTTGAAACAAATAAATTCATCGATATCGATAAAAGCAACCCACTGATTAGCTTTTTTAGCCATTTTTAGGGCATGGTTGTACACTTCACTTGCCATTCTAGATAGACTTTGCCATCAATGAGTTCGAGCAGGGACATCAAAAAGCTTCAACAATCCCTTTGACCACATAAGGATGGATCGCCTCATGGTAAGCATCCATGCTCTTGTTATTATAAAGATAGAAGTGCTTCACCCCGATCATCCGGTGAAACTCAATCCACTCCTTGAGATAAGGAGCTTCGTTTTGAAATATTGCCGCGATCGCAAATCGGAAGAGCGTTTATCCACCCGATTGTATTTACGTGGAATGATCTTTTCTTCAGCATAGGAAGAAATAAATGCAACGCAACAGAGAAGCAAAAAAATGGGATACTGCATAGGGGGAATCCTAATGAATTTCCCAGCATTTTAGAAAAAAACCAAGTTAACCTGGAATAAAAAAAATCGGACACGCCTTTAAAAGCGGGTTTTGTTGCGTTGTCCAGGCATCAAATATATTTGCCGCAGGCCTTCCAATGCATCCTTTTTTAAGTTCGTCCGTCAAATGGTCGGCCCTTAGAAGCAGAAAACGCCTGTTTTTACTCTTACACCTTTAAATGCATTTTCAGTGTTGCTGCACTAGTAACGCGCGGCATAGTATCTCGAATATCTATTTTTACAAGGGTTTCAGGAAGTTTTCGCAGGTCACTTTCCGAACTAATTTTACGACCTCGAATGTTTAATTTTCGAAGTTTTCTGGGAAGATATTTGAAGCAATCGGAGGTAATCTTGGTCCATAAAAGATTCAAAACTCGCAGGTTTTTAGGAAGAAATTCTACCGCTTTATCAGTAAACGTTGAACAGTCGAATTTGAATTTAACCAGACCCTGTGGTAAATCTTTAAGCCAATTATAATCTAAAATTTCATAGTTGCCCCCTGCCTTTAAAATTTTCAAATGGTGAGGCAGTTGTTTTAAGCCTTCCGATGTGATACCGCTGCAGCTCTGAATATTTAAGCTTATCAAGGTTGAAGGCAAAGCTTGGAGTCCTTGATCAGTGATGTTTGAACAATCTGAAACATCCAAGCTTATTAAGTTTGTCAGTCTTTTTGTTAAATTTTTAAGGTCATCATCGCTGACATCGCAACATGAAAGTTTTAACTCTGTTATATGCAGCGGCAATGTTTTGATTGTCTCCTCCGTAATTATACAATCCTCTATATGTAAGACTTTGAGATTTTGCAGGTGCTCAAGCTCTCCAACAGTCATATCTTTCAAGTCAGTCAAAGATAAATATTCGAGGCTTTCTGGAAGATATTTGAAGCCATTCTTACCATTGAAAGGGTTACTTGCTAGCTTTAGACTTATTAAGTTTTTCGGCAAGTATTTTAGTCCTTCATCTGTAATGCAATCAGAATATGTTAAGTCTAAATATGTGATAGTTTGCGGAAGTTTTTTGAGATCTTCATCAGTTATCTCAGAATTTAGAAGTTCTAATCTAATTAAATTTGGTGGAAATCTGAGCTCTTGAGAGTAGTTATTTTTTTTCCAGCCATTTAATTTCAAAATTATTAAGCTTTTTGGAAGATGTTCAAGAGAAGTGATATAGCCAAAAATTGGAATTTCTAGACTTATCAGATTAGGTGGAAGATCTTTAAAGTACTCATCATCAATGATCTGTGCATAGTCAAAGGTTAAATGTGTAATTCCCCTTGGCAACAGTTTAAATTCTTTGAAGTTGTGATAAGAATATATAGTAACGTTTAAATGTGTTAAAGTTTTGGGAAGGTATTTGATTCCATTCTTTGTAAAATTCGCACACCTTTTAAGGACTAATTCAGATAAACGACAGGGTTCTTCTTTAGTGTTCTTTTTTCGTTTTAAGTGTTTACGGCTTTGTGTGAGCTTTGCGATCCCTGCATTCGTTATTTTTAAACAATCTGCAAGATTTAGTTTTTTTAAATTTTTGGGTAAATAGGCAAGGTCGCCATCAGTAATATTACTTCCAGATAAATTTAAATATTCTAATGTATTGAGGTCCTTGAGTAATTCTATAAGAGATTGTGAAAGAAGGAAGCCTTCCAAAGAAATTGCGGTGACACCGCTTTGATTAAAAAGAGGAATGTATTTTTCTTTGGCATCTTTAAGTTCTACTTTTGCTAAAGCTCTGCCAAAATAGTCTGGAAACTCATTTTCCAGAAGAGATCGCATCGCCGGAATAGTTGAACAGCGCTTAACCGTAATATAGATGGTTAATGCTCTGCGTATGTTTTTTTCCGAAAAATTCAGGTTTGTAATTTCTTCTTTCAGTTGATCAAAAAGATCATTGAGTGTGCGAAGGTCGAGATAGTTAGCTAAAGGTACAAGTTCTGCTAGTTCCAAGTGGGGATTTTTTAAGTTATCTTGAGTCAATTCATTTCCATAAAGATAAGCTAAAAGCCCCAGAAAGTGTTCTTGTGAACAATTCATAGGAATAGTTGCATCTGCACTTGCAGTTTCATCGAGCAAGTATCCCAATGTGACACAATCTTTTTTTAAAGCTTCTTTATAACAGGGGTTTAATTCTAGCGTGTTTCCATCGGAAAATTCAAGTTTAAGCGGTGTTTCAAAATTAAGCCCCTTCCCTAGCCTCTGAGAAAAGAGATGACCTGCTTTGATCATGGCGAGACCTGTTTGCTGGCACGTCACAACTTTCCAACAATACTCAATCAATGTTTTAACGAGTTGATTTTGACAGTTTTTAAAGATCGCATCAAATCTATTTGTTATGGCGTGTTCAAAGTTGGGATCGTCAGCTTTAATGAGTAAAAAATAGTCTGAATTTGCTGGTGGATAGACATCTAATTTTTCCATTTTAATTCCATTTTCGTTACATGCTTACTTCGTTCAAGCTGGGACGGCATGATGACTGCCTTCGTTCTTCGTCCGTCAAATGGTCGGCTCTGAGAAATAGAGAAAGCTTGCTTTTACTCTTACACCCTTAAATACATTTTGCAGTGCTGCACTATTAACGCGCAGCATAGTATCTCGAATATCTATTTTTACAAGGGTTTTAGGAAGATTTCGCAGGTCGCTTTCCAAACAAATTCTACAATTTTGAATGTTTAATTTTCGAAGTTTTCGGGGAAGATATTTGAAGCAATCAGAGGTAATCTTGGTCCACGAAAGATTCAAAACTCGCAGGTTTTTAGGAAGAAATTCTACCGCTTTATCGGTAAACGTTGAACAGTCCAATTTGAGTTTAGCCAGACCCTGTGGTAGCTCTTTAAGCCACTTATAATCTAAAATTTCATAGTTGCCCCCTGCCTTTAAAATTTTCAAATGAGGAGGCAGTTGTTTTAAGCCTTCCGATGTGATGCCGCTGCAGTTCTGAATATTTAAGTTTATCAAAGTTGAAGGCAAAACTTGGAGTCCTTGATCAGTGATGTCTGGACAATCTGAAATATCTAAGCTTATTAAGTTTGTCAGTCTTTTTGTTAAATTTTTAAGGTCGTCATCGCTGACATCGCAATATGAAAGTTTTAACTCTGTTATATGCAGCGGCAATGTTTTGATTGTCTCCTCCGTAATTATACAATCCTCTATATGTAAGACTTTGAGATTTTGCAGGTGCCCAAGCTCTCCAACAGTCATATCTTTCAAGTCAGTCAAAGATAAATATTCGAGGCTTTCTGGAAGATATTTGAAGCCATCCTTACTATTGAAAGGGTTTCTTGCTAGCTTTAGACTTGTTAAGCTTTTCGGCAAGTATTTTAGTCCTTCATCTGTAATGCAATCGGAACCTGATAAATCTAAATGTGTGATAGTTTGCGGAAGTTTTTTGAGATCTTCATCAGTTACCCCTGAATTTAGAAGTTCTAATCTAATTAAATTGGGTGGAAATCTGAGCTCTTGAGAGTAGTTTTTTTTGCCCCATTGATTTAATTTCAAACTTATTAAGCTTTTTGGAAGATGTTCGAGAGAAGTGAAGATGATACAGCCAAAAATCGGAATATCTAGACTTATCAGATTAGGTGGCAGATCTTTAAAATGCTCATCATCACTGATATATACATCTTTAAAGGATAAATGTGTAATTCCCCTTGGCAACAGTTCAAACCCTTTGAAGTTGCAATATGTATCTATAGTAAGGTTTAAATGTGTTAAACTTTCAGGAAGGTATTGGATTGCAAATTTTGTAATATTGACACAGCTTTTAAGAGTTAATTCAGATAAAAGACAGGGTTCTTCTTTAGTGTTCTTTTTTCGTTTTAAGTATTTACGGCTTCGGGTGAGCCTTGCAATTCCTTCATCCGTTATTTCTTTACAATCTGCAAGATTTAGTTTTTTAAATTTTTGGGTAAATCGGCAAGGTCGTCATCAGTAATATTACTTCCAGATAAATTTAAATATTCTAATGTATTGAGGTCCTTGAGTAATTCTATAAGAGCTAGTGAAAGATGGAAGCCTTTCAAAGAAATTGCGGTGACACCGCTTTGATTAAAAAGAGGAATGTATTTTTCTTTGGCATCTTTAAGTTTTACTTTTGCTAAAGCTCTGCCAAAATAGTCTGGAAACTCATTTTCCAGAAGAGATCGCATCGCCGGAATAGTTGAACAGCGCTTAACCGGAATATAGATGGTTAATGCTCTGCGTATGTTTTTTTCCGAAAAATACAGGTTTGTAATTTCTTCTTTCAGTTGATCAAAAAGATCATTGAGTGTGCGAAGGTCGAGATAGTTAGCTAGAGGTACAAGTTCTGCTAGTTCCAAGTGGGGATTTTTTAAGTTATCTTGAGTCAATTCATTTCCATAAAGATAAGCTAAAAGCCCCAGAAAGTGTTCTTGTGAACAATTCATAGGAATAGTTGCATCTGCACCTGCAGTTTCATCGAGCAAGTATCCCAATGTGACACAATCTTTTTTTAAGGCTTCTTTATAACAAGGGTTTAATTCTAGCGTGTTTCCGTCGGAAAATTCAAGTTTAAGCGTTGTTTCAAAATCAAGCCTCCCTAGCCTTTGAGAAAAGAGATGGCCTGCTTTGATCATAGCGAGACCTGTTTGCTGGCACGTCACAACTTTCCAACAATACTCGATCAATGTTTTAACGAGTTGATTTTGACAGTTTTTAAAGATCGCATCAAATCTATTTGTTATGGTGTTTTCAAAGTTGGGATCGTCAGCTTTAATAGGTAAAAAATAGTCTGAATTTACTGGTGGATAGACATCTAATTTTTCCATTTTAATTCCATTTTCGTTACATGCTTATTTCGTTCAGGCTGGGACGGCATGATTACTTTCCTTCATTCGACAAAGAAGGGTAAGAGAGTCCAGCAATTATAATGGGATACTGCATGGGGGAAATCCTAATGAATTTTCCACCATTTTAGAAAAAAACTAAGTTAATCTGTAATAAAAAAGTCAGACACTCCTTTAAAAGCGGGTTTTGTTGCGATGTTAGCAAGCTGTCTATTTTGTTCCGCATAATCGGAAGGCCCTGGAAGCTTTGCTAGCGCAGATTGATCTATCTCGATTATAGAAAAATTTTCCTGACTTGTGCCAATTAGTGCGACAAAGTTAGTTTAGACTACTAACTACCAAGAAAATTCAAAAGCGCCTTACAGCAATGATTTTTGGCCTTAATGAAAAAATGATATGATGATATGAATGATAAATTTTTTAAGAATTAAAACGGAACATGTTCCTCAGACTGCATTTCCCCTAGCTCATCACAAATTTCTGCCCCATGCAGTCTCTTGTATTCCAATTTTCTTCGTCTAAAGTTTACCAATAGTCCCACATGAAAGTTCGAAACTCTTAAATAGTTGAACAATTGCGCTTGATGTTCGCTAACCAAACTCTCACAACATTTCAATTCAACAACAACTGTTCTTTCAACAATAAGGTCAGCTCTATATCGGCCAATCACTCGCCCCCGAAAAACCACCTTAAAAGACTGCTCAGTTTCTACTTGCAAACCTTGTTCTCTCATTGCAATTAAAAGGGCGTTTTTGTAAACATTTTCTTGAAAACCAGGACCGAGCTCTTTCATCACTTCAAAGCAGCAGCCCAAAATTTCTCCAGTCAATGCGAAATGTAGCAACTCTTCTTCTTTATCATTCATATCATTGAATCATTTCTTCATTACTTGTCTGAAAATAGCACATTAGTGCGACAACGCGCACTAAATATTTTTGCAACTTCTTGTATTTCAGCAGCTTTTTATTTACGTAGCCCAAATTTCTAAAAATGGCACAAGTCAGGAAAAGTTAGACACGCCTTTTAAAAGCGGATTTTGTTGCGATGTTAGCAAGCTGTCTATTTTGTTCCGCATAATGGC
>CAVPVT010000073.1:0-23863 GCA_963709145.1 Parachlamydiales bacterium | reverse complement strand
TGGCATAAGAGACGTCATCATATTCGATCGTTTTAAATTGAGCCCGTTTATCACAAGCTACCGAATTCACCCCACTTTTTCACCAAATCGGCAACTTTCATGGCTGCAGGTGGAAAGAAATGGATGTCGGCCACTAAGGCAATAGTATATCCTTTGCGGATAAGCCCATTTTTAATCCCTTCACAAGCTTCTGCTTCCTTCATCCCTTGACAGTGACCCGGACAATCTCACAGCCCGAATCCGCAAGACGGATAATTTGTTCTAAAGTTGCGTCTACATCACGGGTATTGCTTGTGGTCATAGACTGGATCCGAACCGGATTCCCACCTCCAACACCGACATTGCCTACCTTGACTTCACGTGTCGGACGCCTTTTGCTCTGGTAAATAGCTTCACAGTATTTCATACTCAAATACTATATACTAAGGCGCAGAATTGTTCTCTTTTTTTTATTTGCTCTCTACGAACTTGCCATTAATGACTAAACCCGTTTTCACTGTGCTATCCATAAAAGTTAATGTGCCCTTTTCGTTTGTCGGATTATAATGTATATGTCCCTTATAAATGGAAATCAGCTCGCCTTTTTGAAATCTTTTCCAAAGCACTTTACCCTGAAATTGACCATTAACGATATAACCTTCCTCAACAGAAACTACATCACCCTCTTTCTTTATAATTTTTTTTACTACACCTAAAGGTTGATAAAAAAAAGATCCCTCATAAATACATTCATATCCATCCTGCTGAACAGTCAGTTTCCCTTGCCCCAATTTCTTTCCTTCCTGAAAATTTCCTTCATAGACTGAGCCATCAATTTCTTTGCCATAGCCATGATACTGACCATTTTTAAAAGATCCCTCATAGATGTATTGGCCATTTTTACCTATAAAGATTCCTTGACCATGGGGAACGTTTTTAAAGTTTTTCAACTTTACTTCCCCCTTGTAACTATCCCCATTGCTGAAAGTAATTTGACCATATTTGACGATATGAAACTCTTCAAAAAATCCTTCATAGACTTCATTCTCTTTGGTAATCAATCTACCCTGCCCGTTCCTTTTATCTTCTTTCCATTCCCCCATAAATGTATCCCCATTTGGAGACACGTGTGTCCCTACTCCATGCATCTTATCATTTTTATACTCACCTTGGTAAATGTCTCCTTTTGCAGAAGTATACCTTCCTATTCCATTCTTCATTCCCCTTGCACATTCGCCTTCATACTTATCTCCATTTGAATACTTGTATATCCCCATACCATCCGTTCTACTTTCTTTAAAATCTCCCTCATAGATACTTCTATCCTTAAATTGCATTTTCCCTTTTCCATGCATAAGTCATTGATCCATTCGCCTGTATTTAATCGCCACTTTTAAAAATAATTGTCCCAATCCCCTCTTTTAAATTATTTTTAAACTCACCTTCGTAATAGTCACCATTTTTTGCAGTTTGCTTCCCTTTACCATGTCTTTTTCCCGCAACAATATCTCCGTTATACTCTCCTTGTTTGTCATTCAAAGTTCCCCACCCAGTGATTTTATTCTTGGGATTTTTATCTATCGTGATGGCCTGAGGAAGTTGAATGGGCGGAATGGGAGAAACAGTCTGTTGAATATTCAATAAACTAAAAGGGTTAGAAGAAGGTTTCGGCAGAATCCGTACAGAATTTGCAGAGATTTGATTTATCTTTTGCAGCATTACCAATGGCCTAAATTCCGATGATGCATTAATTGGGCTTGGGGGGACTGTTGGCGTTAGAGAGTTTGCCAACGCTGCTAATTGCTCGGCGCAAACTTTTTTTGCTGGATTAACTCCTCACGCTCATCTCTTCCCCTTTTTTCTCAGCAGAGGCTTAAAGATGTAAATCACTTAATGGTTCCATATGACTTCAAAACTAATTTTTAAACAATTATATCATCTAGTTTGTTTTAGTTCAATTAAAATCAAATAATTTAAATTATTTTATATCGAATTTTCAGATTCTTGAAACTGCATATTTACGATTCGCCCATTAAAAGAAGAACCATCGGAATAGATTATTGTTCCCTCTGGTTGATCATAGTCGTCGTAAATAATTGGTCCTGTATAGACGGCATAGAAATTTGAATTTCTTAGAAATTCTATATGTCCATTTCCATAGATTCGACCTTTAATAAAATATCCGGTGACAATACATTCAATAATATTATCTTTAAAATAACACACTTTTCCGTTTCCAGTTATCTCACCCAAACAAAATTCCCCTTCATAAAATGATAGGCACTCAAGACCATTCTTAAGGAGCAAGGTCCCAAATCCCTGTTTTTTATTGTCGAAATAATCCCCTTCATAGACACTTCCACAAGGATATGTCTCTTTTCCCTTGCCGTGACGTTTGCCATCAAAAATGGACCCTTCATACTTGTTTCCTTCCTTTGAGATTAATGTTCCTACAGACTTTACAGCTGTTGTTTCCTCAGTTTTTCCTGTATACACATCCCCATTTTCATAGGAAATCGTGACTATTGAATTCTCAACATCGCCTACGATTCGCCTTCCTCTTCTAGAGAACCCATCTAAATAGGAAGATGATACCTCATTTATTTGACGAGAGGCCACGGAACTCATTTTCTCTTCACACTTCTTTCGCTTAAGGACCTGTTTTTCATAAATACGGGGAGTTAACATCCAAATTTTTAACGAATTTGATGAAACATCTTTTCCAGGCTCCATTTTTAATCTCCTTGTTCTGGCTATACTCTCGACTCAGTACAATTTCTGGAAGGGGTAAAAATACCCCTTCCTTCAAAATTTATTACGCTGCAGTTTGCTTCTCTCTTGAAGCCGAAGGCAAAAATTGTACAAGCTAGATACTAATTTTGATGGCGATAATAGTTTGAAACTTATTAAATTAAGTGAAAAGGAGAATTTTCTATGCCTCATCAATTTACTGAAGCGGTATCGACAGCCTTAGAAAACGCTTTTCAAGAAGCACAACGGAAAAATAATACTGAAGTTACTGAAAATCATTTACTTTGGGCATTTCTAAAAAATCCTGAAGACTACTTTCACACCACTTTAACCAGCTTAAACACGAATCCTGATCAGTTACTCCATGAATCAGAAGAGCTTATCAGCCGGGCCCCCACCTACAGTGGAACTTCAGGCAATCCCCCAAACATGTCTTGGAGCCTCAAAGTAGAATCACCGAAGCTGAAGCGATTGCCAAACAATGGAAAGATACTTACACTAGTAGTGATCACTTCCTTTTAGCTTACTGGAAAGGTGCCGGAGAACCTTTTTCAACATGGAAGACAAAAACCGGAATTTCTGTTAAACAATTAGAAGATACCATTCAAAAAATACGTGGAGAACGCCATATGGACTCCCCAACTGCGGAATCATCCCTAAAAGCCTTAGAAAAATTTTGCAAAAATTACACAGCTCTTGCCAAAGAAGGAAAACTTGATCCCGTCATTGGGCGCGATGAAGAGATCCGGAGGACTATGCAAGTCTTGAGTCGCCGCACAAAAAATAATCCGATGCTCATCGGTGATCCCGGAGTCGGTAAAACCGCGATTGTTGAAGGATTAGCCCAAAGAATCGTCCAAGAAGATGTCCCTGATTCTCTCAAAAATAAACAGCTTCTCTCGCTCGATATGGGAAGCTTAGTGGCCGGAACCAAGTACCGAGGTGAATTTGAAGAAAGGTTAAAAGGGATTTTGCAAGATGTTGAAAAGGACGGGCAAATCATCCTATTTATTGACGAAGTGCACACTTTGGTCGGCGCTGGCGCAACAGAAGGATCTATGGATGCTGCCAACCTGCTTAAGCCAGCATTGGCCAGAGGGACATTACACTGCATAGGTGCGACTACACTGAATGAATATCAAAAGTATATCGAGAAAGATGCCGCTTTGGAGCGCCGCTTCCAACCGGTGATGATCAATGAACCTAGTGTTGAAGATTCAATCGCCATTTTGAGAGGACTAAGAGAAAGGTATGAGATTTTCCACGGAGTTAGAATTACCGAATCGGCCATTCATGCTGCAGTTTTGCTTTCTTATCGGTACATTACAGATCGACGTCTTCCAGATAAAGCTATCGACTTGATAGATGAAGCTGCAAGCTTAATCCGGATGCAACTCGGGAGCCGCCCACTTCCGATCGACCAAAAGGAACGGGATCTTTCTACCTTGATTGTAGAACAGGAAGCTCTGCGAAGGGAAAATACTCCCAATTCCAAAGCAGAATTGGAGAAGTTAGAAGTTCGGATCACCAAAATTAAAGAAGAGCTTAATGTTCTCAAACAACAGTGGGAGCAAGAAAAGAAACTGATCCAAAACCTCAAAGAAAAAAAGAATAAGTTGGAGCAGCTCCGCTTTCAGGAAGAGGAAGCGGAGAGGAAGTCAGATTATAACAAAGTGGCCGAGCTACGTTACAGTGGAATCCCCGCTTTGCAAAAAGAGATTGAAGAGACCGAAAAACAGCTGAATATGAAGCCCAACAGACTCCTACAAGAAGAGGTGGATGAAAACCTGATCGCGCATATTGTGGCTAAATGGACCGGAATACCTGTCCAAAAAATGCTTGAAAGCGATGCTCAACGATTAATCCACTTGGAGTCGGAGCTTGAGAAACGTGTAGTGGGGCAAGATATGGCTGTGAAAGCAATATCGGAAGCCATTCGGCGCTCACGTGCCGGCCTTGGAGATCCTAATAGGCCTATTGGAGCTTTCCTATTTGTCGGTCCCACTGGGGTGGGGAAAACAGAGCTAGCCAAGGCGTTGGCGGAGCAGCTGTTTAATCAAGAAGAGGCAATGATCAGGCTCGACATGTCGGAGTATATGGAGAAACATAGCGTGTCGAAACTGATCGGTTCTCCTCCTGGATATGTGGGTTATGATGAAGGAGGGCAGCTGACAGAAGCATTGCGTCGTAGGCCCTATTCTGTAGTACTTTTGGATGAAATTGAGAAGGCACATCCGGATGTTTTTAACATCCTTTTACAGATCTTTGACGATGGGCGTATTACCGATAGTAAAGGACGGGTTGTCAATTGCAAAAATGCACTGTTCATCATGACTTCGAATTTAGGTTCTCAGCAGCTTATGGATAAGATGGAAAGCTCTAAAAAACAGTTGACTAAGGAAGAGGTTCTTGCGGTTGTCGATCCGATCTTGAGGATGCATTTTCGTCCTGAATTTCTAAACCGTTTGGATGACATACTAC
Organism: Parachlamydiales bacterium; assembly: GCA_963709145.1. Classification (GTDB taxonomy): domain Bacteria; phylum Chlamydiota; class Chlamydiia; order Chlamydiales; family Parachlamydiaceae; genus JBDHQB01. The sequence goes on along the minus strand of CAVPVT010000073.1, from coordinate 18,652 downwards.
CTTTTCTCCCATTGCGTCAGGAGGATATGCATAAAATCGTGGATATACAGATGCATATTGTGCAGAAGCGCCTTGCACAACGTCACATTTTCTTGAAGTGGACCGATGCTGTTGTGAAATACCTTGCGAAGGAGGGGTACGATCCTACTTTTGGGGCACGTCCTTTAAAACGGATGATTCAGAACGAGGTCCTCAACATGTTGGCAAATGCTATTCTTGAAGGCAAAATTGCCTCTGACAAAACGGTGTCCCTTGACCTCAAAAACAACAAAATCACCTTTCACCTAGGATAGTCAGACGCGGATTTTTCGTTGTGAATTTTTTCCGAGAGAAATCCGCGCCTTTAGAAAAAGGCATCAATCACTAATGATAGCGATACATTCAATCTCCACGCGTGCTCCAAAAGCAAGATCATTGCCGCCGAAGGCTGATCTTGCAGGCATTTGCTCGGGATTGAAATAGGTCACATAAACTTCATTAAAGTCTTTCCATTCTTTGATATCAGCAATCATCACTGTGCACTTGATCACCTATCCAAAGAGGAGCCATATTTTTCTAGCGTAGCTTTGATGTTTTCTAACGTTTGCTGAGCTTCTACCTTGATTCCCCCTGGTACAAGTTTGCCAGTTTGTTTATCGATTCCAAGTTCTCCAGAAAGATAAAGAATGTTTCCTACACGAACTGCTTCAGAGAAAGGGAGCGTTGAACCTTGTGTATTTAAGTATTCAACATTTGTTTCACCGTGCACTTGTGCATTGGAAATTGCTAACAAACAGAAGCTCAAAGCCATAAATGCGCTTACATATTTTTTCATTTTTATATCTCCTTAATTCTCTGTGGTAAAGAACAGAAATTATACACCAAAGTAGATATAAATCAAAGATTAACGTTCTGGATCATCGAGAGCTTTTGATGTATTTCCCGGATGCCGATTATATTCCCAATAAAAATTTTAAGCATCTGACAGTCTTTAACATTAAAGGAAATCAATATAGATTGGCAGCAGAGAACTTTTTCAATTCCGGCAATGTTTTATGAAATGGTTTGGCAAGCATTCTGATTATGATCGTATTGATTTAAATTAATTCAAAATGGAGGATTTACATTATGCTAATCAAGCATAGTCGCTCCGCTAAGATGAGAAACAAAAAGTTTTTTGTCAAAACAAAAAAAAGGTTTCCGTTTTTAAGTTTCCTGAAGTCACTGGACTAGAAGATATATTTCAAAAACTGAATCAGGTAGAAGCTGAAAATCTGTTTATTGCCCTGCTGAATGCATACGATCTTCATCCCATTGAAACCGAAGAATGCGCTAGAATTGCTGAACGAGTCGCTGAATATATTGACAGGCATTTGAAAAAAATAAACCCGATGATGTCAAATATTATGCTCATTTATTGCACATACTTATTAGTAAACAACTCTCGCCTAAAGGCGAAAGCTTTTAGCTAGCTTGAGCTGCTAATTCGGGCTGGTTTACAGACAGCCCCACCTAAAGCAATCACATGTGATGCGTTGGCATCAGCATGTTGTTCGCCACAGGTTAAACATTTAAACCTCTCTCCTTTGCGAGAGCCTAAATTTAAACAATGGTGACAAGTTTGACTTGTATATGCAGGATCGACTAGTTCAACAACCATACCGTAAGCAGCAGCTTTATAAGTCACAAATTGTTGCAATTGGTAAAAACTCCATCCTGCTACCATTCTATTTCTATTTTTGTTCCATGTCCTTGTCTTGTTGCGAATTTCCTTAAGCTGTTCCATGCGTATAGTGCCGCAATTGTGCCTTTTAGCTTCTTCAACAATTTGTTTAGAAATAACATGGTTTTCGTGTTTAATTCTTCTGTTTTCGTATCCGGAAAGCCTTTTAAGAATCTTTTTTGTTCCTTTCTTCTGTTTCGATTGAAGGCTTGCTCTTATCTGGAATCTTTTCTTTTTAAATTCCTGTCTCGAGTTTCCTTCAATCATCAATCCAGTCGATGTTGTGGCGATATTTGTTATGCCAAGATCGACTCCTATTATTCCAGCCCCATTACAAGGAGTTGCGCTTATTTCTACGACGATATTGATATACCACGCCACACCCTTCTTGATCACTGTGGCGGACGTCGGTATCTGTCCTTTCAAAGCTTTTCTCTGATGTTCGCCAAGAAGCATTGGAATTCTGATCCTGCCTTCTGTTGTAGTCAAAGAAACCGTTTCGTCAAGCTCTCTATAAGAAAAAATGCGGGCATCGTAATCAATGCTTTTCAGCTTAAATTCTCTAGGAAGCTTACGCTTTCCTCTCAATTTAGTCATGCAAGCGACAACACGTCGAATAGCTCGCACAGCAAGATTTGCCGAAAGTCCAAACAATTCACGAACCTGAGAATAACAAAGCTTATGGAGCTTAACAGCGTTGTTTGTTTTTTCTGCAATAGCTACTTTAAGAACATGGTTGCATGCATCCGAAAAATGCTCGCTTGTATGCTGAAGAGCATCAGTAATTATTGGGTCTGTCAAAAGTTTACAGCAGATCGTTCGTGTTTCCATGGCGAAAATTTTTCATCATTAAAAAATTTAAAACAACTAAAATGAGGAGCGGCACTTCCTCCCCACCCTGAAGGATGAGGTCTCCATGCCGTCAATAGATGAAAATCAATTAAAAGATCAATATCACTTGTTTTTCGGAATTCAGATGTCAATGCAGAACCAAACAAACCCATTCTAACAATGTGATTTTTACGACAGAACTCAATCAGTTTATTCCGTTTTTCATTAATTTGTTTAATTGCTCGGTTTGGCATTTCAATCCTCCATATGCAAAAGTTTATTACTAATTATATTTTTTGACATGGAATAATCCAGTCTTGCGGATGCCGGACTTGCCTAATTTCAGTGGAAGAACGATTGAAAGGGTAATCTTCAATGTCGATCCCTATAGCCTCGGTGAGGAACCAATAAAATGAATCTAGACCTACTGCAAGGCTTGCTGTCGACGCACCGCCAAAACGGGGATTGCATTCAATAATGTGAAATTTACCCGAAGAATCCACTAAGACCTGAATAACCGCATGTCCGTAGATATCCAAATGATCCGCTAAATCAGCTGAAAGTCGTTCTAAATCAGAAAAAGAAGCTGTCGATGTGATCTGCGATTCCCCATTTGCAATTAATTCTCTTCGCCTAGCCACAATCCCTTTGACCTTTCCTCGCTTAGACCGGTAGACGTCCACACTCCATTCTTCCCCTTCAATGTAAGGCTGAAATATAGGCTCTTTCAATGTTTTGCCGAATTCGACTGCCTCCCCTTTGGATAGATTAAGCCCAATACGGCCATAACCCGCACCATACCGCTCCTTGACCACATACTTAGGCCCCTTAACCTTTTCAATGGATATCTCCGTTTCTATCGAGGGAAAATCCCCAACTTTTAAAAATTCCCCAAAAGCCTGTTTGTCAACACATCTTTCAACCGCTTCCGGAGAAGAAATCATCACCTCAATATCCATTTTTTCAAAAAGTTTTCTATTTTTCGCAAAAAAAGAAGTTCGCCATCTCTTGTGGGAATAACAGCCCTAATCTTATTCTTACGACAATAATCGATAAGCGTTTCAGGCTTCCACTCAGCTAACGGAGGACAATGCCAAAATTCATCCACACCATAACTTCCGATACAATTTATTTGAGTGTCGGCACCAAACACATTCTTAAACTGACTGATCCTTTCTGTCGCTTGCTTCAACGCCTTTAGCAATGGAATTTTTTTTGAAATGCTAGTTACTAAAACCGATTGGCTTTGACTTTCTTTATAATCTTTTTCGGTAAGGCTACGCTCATATTCAATCAATTTCGGCAAAGCATCCTCAAGTTGGTGTGAAGGACGCCATCCAGTCCATTGCTCCAAACGTTTTAAATCAGCCTTAGAATGCTCAAAAGAAATATTGGAGTCCTCTTTTTTTATTTTCAGCTCTGGAAAATACCTTTTTAATAGATCGACAACTTCCTGGATAGAACGGGCCACGCCTGACCCCAAGTTGACAATCCCGTCACAGGGAGATTGTGCGAGAGAAAGCAAGCACTCAGCAACATCGTCAGCATAAACATAATCAAATTTTCCTTCCGGACGGTAAACTGAAATCTCTTGCTTACGCAATGCAGCTCTTACCCAACGGGAAATAATATCGCGCGAACCTTTCCCATACACTCTGAAAATCCGGGCTGAAATAAAGCTGGTTTTAGACTTTAAAAATTGGCTTAAAAATCTAAATTCTAACTCGTCAAATAGTTTTGCCGCCCCGCAGAGGTTTCGCGGATTGACCTGCGAATCTTCCTTTAATGCAGTGATCTCTGAAGTTTGTTTTTCTGATTGATAGAGAGAAGGGTCATAGATCAAATAGCTTGAGGCAAAAACCACCTTTTTTAAAGCCTCCGATGACTTTAGAAGATCCATCAAATGATGACTGAGACAAATATTGTGGTGAAAATTCTCCTCAAAGAAAGAAAAGCTTTCTTCTGACCTTTCAAAAGTTGCCGCTAAATGAAAAAAAAACTCTGGATTGAAAGATCTCAGCTCTTGCGCGGTAATCCCACTAAGATCTCCTTGCCTGTACTTTAGCTTACCATACCATTCTGCAGGACACGGCTTTAAATCACCCACATAAAGATCTGCCCCCTGTTTTAGCAGGGAATTGACCAAAGCAGTTCCGATCACTCCCGCTCCGCCACTAATGAAGATCCGCTTATTCTTCATTCCGATACTCATGCGTTAATAGGCCATGAATGATAGAATCTTGCCATTTTTCCCCTTTAAACACATGTTCTCTCATCACCCCTTCCCTTTTGAATCCAAATTCCTCTAACTGCTTAATATGTTGATCTCTGAATTGAAAGGTCTCAGTAAAAAGGCGGTGCAATGCAAGATCTTTAAACGCGACTAAACAAAGCAGTTTCAAAAAATGATGATGATCTTTCTTATACTCTTTTGTCTGGATCTTTGCAGGATCAACTAAAAACGAAACTTCTGCCCTTTTAGACTCCCAATCAATATGGGTCAACCCCCCATACCCTATGCACGCATCATGATAAAAAAAACTAAAAAGGATTTGTAAGGGCTGCTTTTGAGTAAATGTGGGTACGATCACTTCCCTAAAATAATCTTGTTGCATCTGGGAATCAATTGCGATTTTCTGTCTTAAAATTTCTAACTGTGCATTACGCCAAAGACGTATTTTCTCAAGATCTTCACTGCGCAAAGGGACCAGTTTATACCCTTCAGAATCAGTGTAGGTATTTTTCTTCAAACAAAGGTATTTTGTATCCATCTTACTTGCGGAATTTAATCTTATTGATCCCATTCAAGGCGGCCACCCTATACCCTTCCGCATAGGTTGGATAATTGAAAACTTGGTCAATAAAGTAATCGATTTTGGCATTAAAACTTGTGGCCAACTGCCCAATATGGATCACCTCTGTCGCACTTCTCCCAATGATGTGAACTCCTAAAATGTTCAAAGTTTCAGCATGGAATAAGATTTTAAACATCCCAATATTGCTTCCAGTGATATGACTACGGGCAATTTCATAATAATACGCCCTGCCTACTTCATACCGAAAGCCCAATTCTTTAAGTTCATCTTCCGTATACCCACAACTGGATATTTCTGGAATAGTGTAAATTCCGATCGGGTAAAAGGAAGGAAATTGGTGCACCTCAACATCACAAGCATGCCGAGCCGCAAGACGACCTTGCTCCATACTTGTTGAAGCTAATGAAGGTCCTCCGATAACGTCTCCCACCGCGTAAATATGGGGATTTGAGGTTTGGAATAACGCATTCACAGGAATGTAGCCCTTTGCCGATATCGATAATCCTGCATTCTCAATGTGTAAGGCATCGACATTAGCAGCTCTTCCAAGAGCATACAATAGGGTTTCAGCTTCAAGGCTTGAGCCATCTTTGAATTTGACATAAGCCCTACCCGATTTTTTGGCAATCTCGACCGGTTCTTTATTCCCCAGGAATTTCATCCCAATATCGGTTAAAGCTGTCTGTAAATGAATCCCGATCTCCGTGTCCAGCAAGGGCAGAATATGATCTCTTTTATCGATGATAGTCACTTCAGTTCCTAAAGCCGCAAAAAAACTCGCATATTCAGATCCAATGATCCCTCCTCCTAAGACAATCATTGTCTCCGGCACTTTTTCGATGCCGAGAAGTAGGGTCGAATCCAAAATCACTGAATTATCAAAAGGGATATTGGTGGGCGTCCTAGGCTTTGACCCCGTTGCAATGATAATTTTTTCAGATTTAATTTGATAAGTCAGCCGATACTCGCTGTCCATGACAATAAGCATATGGGGATTTTCGAAACGCGCTGTCCCATAAATGATATCGATCCCATTTTTCTTAAACTGCCGATTAATGATGTTTCGCTCATCTTCAATCACTTTATTGAGACGACTATAAAGATCAGAAATTGTTACCTTAGGAAGTTCATAGCTTTGACCATAGAACCCCCTTTCATTAAATCGGGTAAGGTCGATGATCGCTTCACGCATTGACTTCGAAGGGATCGTACCATTGTACAGACAGTTACCCCCAGGCTCCATCTCCCGTTCAATCACAATCGTCTTTTTACCTAGTTTTGCCGCTTGAATCGCTGCTTTTTGCCCAGAAGGTCCCGAACCGATGACAACGATATCGACCGAAATTTCTTGCATGCTTACTCCATGTCCTATCTCAAGCTCACTTATAAGGGGAAAAGCCTTATTTTGCATTCATTATTAAATTTTATTTTGTTATATCCTTTTAGAAAAGGTGACCTCCATGGCCAAAACGAACTATACTAAAGTTGAACAAGCCCTTATGGCTGGGCTTACCAAAATGACCATGCACCATTTGCTGGAACTTGCCGACAGGGCTCAAGCTGGATCAGGAGCCCAAGCTGAAACCGATGCTATTATCATCCCAGAAGCCCGCCGAATGGTGATTGCAGCTTTGCGACAAGATTTAAAAAGCCTAAAACGGAAAGATACCAAAGTCTTTTCAAAGTTGGGTGTTCCCAAAGAAGGGATCCAAAAAATTCTTGAAACCCCCGCGACATTAACACCCGAAGAATGGCAACAAATTAAGGAAATCCATCAAAAAGTGACCGAATATAAAAAAGAAATATTAAGGAAAATCCCCACAATCACCGATGATCAACTTATCGAGTCCGAACGAAAAAAACATGTCAATAAACGGCATAATATTAATGAAAAGTGGCTTCCACTCCACTAAATCATTGTCAGATATCCTATTCATGTGATAGCCTCTTTATGTATAAATCTTATCCATTTGTGGAGCTAAAACGATTATGTCTAAAGTCTGCCAAGTCACCGGGAGAAAGCCGGCCCGTGGTTATAAATATGCTATCCGCGGTATTGCCAAGAAAAAGAAAGGGATCGGCCTCAAAGTCACCGGCAAAACAAAACGCCGCTTCCAACCCAATCTGGTAAAAAAGCGGATATGGTTTGCTGAAGAAAACCGTTTCATCACACTCCGTTTATCTACTGCAGCTCTTCGCACCATCGATAAAGTGGGCGTCGCCCCTGTTGTTCAAACCCTCCGCGCCATGGGCGAAAAGGTCTAAGGAGCAGCTTAAGGCTGAAGGTGAGGGAGCTTAGCGACCAAACTGTAGGCCTTTACTGTAGATTTGACTTATACCGAACGTGATTCAAAATTTGATTTTTCGGCGACGTTGAACGATCGCTTCTAATATTAGACGACTTGCGATCGTTCAACGTCGACCGAAAAATCAAATTTTGAATCACATTCGGTCTACATGTTCTTGAGTTTAGTTAACTCTTCCTCAATTTGAGCTTCTTCCACTTTCTTAAAAAGGATGTGGGGTACGGGTAATTTAATTCCTGCAGGAATCTTCGATTTTTTGATCTCTTCCCAGCTTCCTTTTTGAGGATCATCATTATATCCCAACATCTTCCAGATGGCACTTGCCGCATTGGGAATAATGGGTAAACTGATCAAAGCCAACGCTTTAATTCCATACAAACAAGCTGCAAGGGTTGTCTCCATTCTGGCTTTGGTTTCTAGTTGCTTCACATCTTTCCAAGGAGTTTTACTATCGAAATAAATATTCCCGGCTTGGGCGAGTTCCATAATAATCTGGCTGGCCCGACGTACCTTGAAATTGCTATAGGCCTCCCTTGCCTGATCTACAAGGTCATCAACTTGCTTCAAAAAAAGTTCATCAACAGGCTCTAAAGCCTGGAATGAAGGGGTATTTCCCTCATAATTTTTCTGAATAAATACTAATGTACGATTAACCAAATTTCCATACTTACCCATTAGATCCGTGTTGCAACGCAGTTGAAAATCACGCCATGTGAATTCCGAATCAGCAGTTTCCGGAGCATTCGCAGCAATTGTGTACCGAATCTGATCAGAGGAATACGTTTTGAAAAAAGTCTCCAAGTCAATATACCAACCGTCCGACTTACTGAATTGCCTCCCTTCAAGATTATAAAATTCATTTGCAGGGAGTTCGTCCACAAGTTTGTAGGGCTGATTTTGCCCCATTTCCATCGCAGGAAAGATTACAGCATGAAAAGGGATATTGTCCTTGCCAATGAAATTGACAAGTTTTGTCTCTTCATCAAACCAATATTTTTTCCACAGATCTGGATCCCCTTTCAATTGAGCCCATTCCATCGAAGATGAGATATACCCGATAGGAGCATCAAACCATACATACAACACCTTTCCTTCAGCTCCAGGCAAAGGAACGGGAACTCCCCATTCAGAATCCCTGGTAATGGATCTTGGTCGCAGATCTTGAATGTAGCCCTTAACAAATTTGGTCACATTCGGCTTCCAATCTTTCCTTTCTACCCATTCTGTTAACCGTTCTTTAAACTTATCTAAGAGTAAAAACCAGTGTTTCGTTTTTTTATGCACTAAAGGGGCATTTGTCAATTTAGAGCGAGGGCTAATCAGATCGGTCGCCTCATAACTCGAACCACACTGTTAACACTCATCTCCACGCGCATTTTGAAACCCGCATCTAGGGCAAGTCCCCACAACATACCGATCGGCTAAAAACCGTTGATCTATCTCAGAATAAAGTTGGTCAGTCACCCTCTCTTCAATAAATCCATTGGCAATCAAGTCCAAGAAAAACTGCTGCACAGGGGCAATATGCCCTTGCCAGGTAGTCCTCGAATAGTGGTCGAAAGAAAGATTCAACTTTTTAAAGAAATCACGAATAATTTCATGAAAGACCTCGACATGCTCTTTTGGCGATCTTTTGGCAAGCTCGGCACTCAAGGTGATCGCAATCCCATACTCGTCAGAACCACAGATATACAATACATCGTTTTGCATCAGGCGTTGAAAGCGGGCATAACAGTCACCGGGAAGATAAGCCCCTGCAATATGGCCAAAATGGAGCGGCCCGTTCGCATAAGGCAATGCGGAAGTGATTAAAATTTTTTTAGACATTACTCTTGAAGCTCTTTGGGAATATTAAATACGTGGGGTTTTACCGGACGTTGAACAATTAAAACTTCAAACTCAGATCCTGGCACTTCTTTCCATCCTAAAAGAATTTTGGTCTCTAAGTCAACATATAAAGGTCCAGGAACACTATAAGCGAACTCTTGCTCAATCGTCCTGGGCAATGGATTGGGACTCGATTCCTCGGTTTGAAATCCATCTAAAGTGACATGCAGTTCTCTGATCATCTGTTGTTGATCTGCTGAAAGGCTTCCCCAAGAGACATAAGAACCTGGAAATCTCTTGTTAAGGAACCTCCAATCCACCTCAATATTGCCAAACCATCCTATCGAATTTGGGAAAATCCTCCCAGTATCACGGCAATAAGACGCTTTCTGCAAATCGAAAATTCGATTGTCATATGATTTCAATTCGTTCATAAATCTTACGATCTTCTCTTTGCTTGAATAGGGAATTTCTGAGACATACCGAAGAGGCATGCCGGTATAGGGAGAAGGACAATTTTGAGATTTTGTGATCCACCAACCTAGGTAAAAAACGGCGATTAAACCTGCAAAACAAGCAAAAATAAGAACGCCAAACAAAAAAACATTAGCGTTACTCATCTGTGCTACGGTTATCCAGTTAACCATGACTGCATTTACTTTTTAGCTGTTTCTTTTCGCCCTTTTTTGGGGGCTGCCACTTCCTCTTCATCTTCATCTTCGATGTCTTTTAAACCTCCGAGAGCCACACTTTCTTTCTCTGAAGCTTCAAATTCTATTTCGTCGATTTCAAAGCGATCTTTACCGGTGAGAATCTCCTCTATCACTTGAACAGCAGGATTCTCGATATCAATATGGACCCGTGGCGCACGCCCTGTTTTCACCATCACTTCCACTAAACCGATCGCGTAATTGACAAGCTCAAAATTACTTTGAAATTTGCCCCGTATGGATTCATTCGTGAGATTGAATTTACCTCTCATACTTCTCCTTAATTTTGAGAATTATTGACTTTTGTTTAAACTTTATGTTCTTTTGCGATTAAAATGCTGCGCAATACCTGGTAGGCAACAGCAAGATCGTCATTCACGATCTGATAATGGTAGTATTTAGCCGCCTCCATTTCCTTCACAGCCCAAGAAACCCTTTTTCTAGTGTTTCAAGTGTCTCCGTTCGCCTTTTCAACAGCCGTTGCCTAAGCACTTCTAAAGAAGGTGGTTTAATAAAAATAAATGTCGCCGGATATTTCCCTAATAGCTGCAAACCTCCTTGCGCATCAATGACAAGGATGACATGTTTCCCTTCTTTTAGTCTAGCATTCACCCAAGCAAGCGAGGTACCGTAATAATCCCCGTAAAGATTGACATATTCTAAAAACTCATTTGCTTTGATCTTTTTTTCAAATTCCTCACGAGTAATAAAGTTGTAATCTTTCCCATGGATCTCCCCTTCTCTTGGGGCTCTCGTCGTATAGGAAATGCTCTGGACGACACATGGAAACTCTTGAATCAGCAGGCGTACTAAAGTCGTTTTTCCTGTGCCAGCAGGAGCACTCAACACAAAAACAAGGCCTTGTTTCAAATTCCCTAAAACCTTCTCAGACATTATACCTTATCTCTCAATATCATTCCACATTTTGAATCTGCTCCCTCAGCTTTTCGATTTCCCCTTTAATCGCAACAACTTGACGAGTGATATTCACATCGGAAGCTTTAGAACCGATAGTATTGGTCTCCCGCAATAATTCTTGCAATAAGAATTCGAACGCCTTCCCAATAGCAACTTCAGAAGAACGGACAAAATCTGCCAGTTGAACAAGGTGCGCATTAAAACGGGTGATCTCTTCAGCAATATCTACTTTTTCCGCATAAAGGACAATTTCTCTTAAAAGACGCTCGTCATTTTCCATCTTGTCGGGCAATAATTCTTGCAGCTTTTGGGTTAATTTTTGGCGTTGTTTTGCCGTTGCATCGGGTGAAAGTTTCTGAATTTCTTGAATTGCCTCCCTTAGAGTTTTAAGGCGTTGCAGTATATCTTTAGCAATCGCGCTTCCTTCCTTCTCTTTCATAGCCATCAGTTTTTTAAGCGCTTCTTTAAAGACGTCGGAAAGTTCGCTCAAATACCGCTCCTCTTCTTGCCAATCTTCAGAAAAAGATAAAATTGATGGACACAATCTAATCAGTTTGGATGCATCCCAAGGGACAGAAGGAAGATTTAACTCGTTATTAATTCTATCTATAGCATTTTTAACCTGGCTTGCTAACGCCAGTTGAGGTTGAACGTCAAATGGGGCCTCTTTTTTATAAGTCACATTGAGTTTTAATGATATTTGACCCCGTGTGATCGCTTCACTAACCCATTTGCGAAACTCTGTCTCAAAATGGGATAATTCCTTTGGCATTATGAAAAAGAAGTCTAAATGTTTCCTATTGATCGATTGAATTTCAACCCCATAACGGGCTAAATCAGTATCGAGTTCGGCATTCCCGTAGCCAGTCATACTACGCAGCATAATTTCACCAATTATTCTATAATTTTTTTAACATATCTTGTTGACAAAAAAAAGGCAATTAGATTATTATATGTATAAGTTTTTTTAAAAAATTAGATGGAGATCTAAAAATTGGGATTCAATAATAGTATTAATGGATTTGCCCCAAAAGGCAATGACTATATAGCTGCAACGTTTGCCCAGGTCACAGGGTTTGAGATCAACAATAGACGTAATATCGTTGTGATTTCAAAAGAAACAACAATTAATATTAGACTTTCGACGAGTAAAATCTCTGAAATCCGCTTTGAGCCGCTCCAAACTCTCTTTGGTTTAATGGCATTAAAAGCGGAGCAAAAAGGGCAACAATGGGCGGAACAGAAAGTCGTCAAATTAATTAACCAAAAACGGTTAGCTTATATCGAGCAAGAAACAGAAAATGCTCCTGTAACGTTCAAACACCATGAAGATTTAAAAAATATTGAAAAAGAAGTGACCTTGATCGGTGGGGATACAGTTATCAAAGACGCCAAAGCCGAAGCAATGACTGAAGAAGAATGGGAAGAGCTGCAAGCTCAAGCAATGGCAGTCGCAATTGTTTATCAACAAGCATTTAACCTTTCTGCTTCAGAAAAATCTTCTCATACTCCTGCGGTAAAATCGCAGAGCACTCGCAATTCTGAAACAAAAGTTCATAGTTCCGAATATCAAAGGGATACCGTTGCTATATTGCAATCTACTGAGAAAGAAGTTGAAAAAGAGCATAGAACTAAACGTAATCTCCTTGAAAAACAAATGCGCAGCCATGAAGCGCAATACGTCCGAGATCGGCAAGCTAAAATAAAAGCCAACCACGAACGTTGGGAAAAGAAAAGTGAAAAGCTTTTCGATCGCAACAGCGCCCGTATTATGATGTGTCGATAAACTGAGATTTTTCAGAAAGTCTCTCTTAATCGGGTGTAATTAAATGTGAGGGGTTGGTTGTGCTTGGGGAAGAGAATTTTTAATCTCTGTGATCTCTGTGATCTCTGTGGTAAAAAATATCAACCACAGAGATCACAGAGTGCACAGAGGAGGGATATCACAATAACCCCTCACATTTAATTACACCTCTCTTAATCCATACCCTGTACTCAAATCTGTGGTAAAAAATATCAACCACAGAGATCACAGAGTGCACAGAGGAGGGATATCACAATAACCCCTCACATTTAATTACACCCCTCTTAATCCATACCCTGTACTCAAATTCGAATTATGATAAGATCGATTTAATTTTGTTAAGACGGGGTTTATGCTGCCTGAATTTTCATCAATCAGCCGAGCGATTAGAGGCTTTTCTGAAGCTCTAATGTACAATTCTTTTAGCCCTCCGACGACAGAAAGCGTAGCAGAACTATTTAAAAAATCTTTGCTGAATATAACCGATCCTGCCGATACCTGTCAGACATTTTGTTTTTGGCTCGCCAACCTTACTGAAAAAGATATTGAAGACTTGAAAAATATTATCCAAACAAATGTTGAACTTACAAAGTTATTCGAACAAAAAGTAGATTTTATCACCATTTACTTTAATGATGAATATGAGGCTGCAAATGCAGTTTTCCAAGTTTACCAAAGCATCGAACCCTCGAAAATCACGGCCACTTATCAGAAAGAAACAAATACGGCAGATCTGTGTGAATGCAAGTGTTTGTCAGATCATGTCAGAAAAAAGGTGATCGTCTTAAAATACTTAAGCATTTTAACTTCTATTTTCTCTGTCCCTCAATCCCAACATTTTAATACTTTGAAATCCCATTTTTTAGCGCTCAGCATTTTTAAGGATATTTCATTTAGAGCTTTTGATTTAGAACATGTGATCATGGCAGATCGATTAGATCACACCCAAGTCTATTCTTATTTTGGAGCGATGGGACTGACGCATTTAGAGCAGTGGGATACTTTTTTGCAAAGCCGCTATGAAATCCTATTTAAAAATAACAGTGCAGCAAATGAAACTGAAAGATATAGCCAATTTTTACAAGATATCCAATTAGACACTTTAGACAGCATGATCAGAAAAAAGATCTATAATCGGGAACTTTTATGGGCGTATATTCACATGATTTTTAGCAAAAAAAAAGATTTCGAGCATTTTGAAGTCAAAGAAATAGTTCCATCAGAAACTTTATTGTCAAAAATCCCCATTTTCGGGGTCTTTAGCATGGATCTTTAAACCCAGTAATTTTCTCACAGGTTCAAAGGAAGAGCGGTGAATTGGGCAGGGACCATGTGTTTCTAAAGCTTTAATATGTTTTTCAGTGCCATACCCTTTATGCTGATTAAATCCATAATGGGGCCATTGATGATGATACTCATTCATCAACCGATCGCGCGTGACTTTCGCGATGATCGATGCGGCTCCAATGGAAATGGAAAGACCATCTCCTTCTACGATTTTCCAAAAAGGGATGTTAGCTTGGGGCAGAGTCATCCCATCGACTAGTAGCAATTCTGGCAAGGCAGCGAGTTTGTTAATCGCTTGCAACATCGCCTGAATGGTGGCCTGATAGATATTCAAAGTATCGATTAGAACATGATCGATGATGCCAATCCCAAACGTAACTTTAGGATGATTGGTCAAGGCATCAAAAACCTCTTCTCTCTGCTTAGCAGTCATTTTCTTACTGTCATTAATTCCTGGAAGGAGAAAACGTTTGGGAAGAATGCAAGCTGCAGCGACAACCGGACCAGCGAGGGGACCGCGTCCCGCTTCGTCGATACCGGCGATAATTTTAAACCCTTGAGTATAAGCCTTTTTTTCGAACATGCTTAATTGTACCAAGCGCGTTTTTTCCGTCAAATCCATATTTCCTTAGATCGCAATGTTTCGAATGGGTTTCGATATATATCAAAAAGGAGGTATAATCTTATAATAAAAAAAACGGTGAAAGCGATGATTGGAAGGAATGACGAATGTTGGTGCGGCAGCGGCAAAAAATGGAAGAAATGTCATTTTCCAAATGAAGGTCCTGACGCTAAGCCATCTACACTAGCCAATACCTATCTTAAAAAATTTGGAATCCTGATAAAGACCCCCGATCAAATTGAGGGGATTCGCAAATCCTGCCGTTTATCTTCACAGATTTTAGAAGCGACATGCGCCAAAGCAGTGGCCGGAGTGACGACTCAGGAACTCAACGACTTCGCTCACAAGTTGCACCAAGAAGCGGGAGCTGTTCCTGCTCCTCTTCATTATGGAGAGCCCCCTTTTCCCAAAAGTATCTGCACATCATTGAATGAGGTGATCTGCCATGGGATTCCCGATGATGTTCCTTTAAAAGAAGGAGATATTGTTAACATCGATGTCACATGCATTCTTGGAGGCTTTTATGGAGATTGCAGCAAAATGGTAATGATTGGAAAAGTTAGTGAAGAAAGGCAAAGGGTCGTTGATGTTTCCTATGAATGCCTGATCCGATCTATTGCCATTTTAAGGCCTGGATTGCCAGATATCTGAAATAGGGGATGTGATTGAGGATTACGCCACTTCTCATAGTTGCTCTGTTGTCCACCAATTTGTGGGACATGGTGTTGGGATCCATTTCCACGAAAACCCACAGGTGTTCCACAGTCGCAATAATAGTGGTATCCCTCTAGTGCCAGGAATGACCTTTACAATTGAGCCGATGATCAATGCTGGGGAACGAGGCGCTGTCATCGACCATCAAAACCATTGGACAGCCAGAACTATCGATGGCAAAGCAAGTGCCCAGTGGGAGCATACTGTGCTAATCACAGACACAGGTCATGAAATCTTAACCACTTGGAAAAAATGATCTGTCGATAATCCCTTCTAAAACGAGATTTTCCTTTTCGAGACGGTCGATACTCTGAGAAAGCATAGCGAGGTATTCCAACATCGCTTTTTCGGAACGATGCTCACCGTAAACTATCTCTTCTTCCCGCTCTTTCTTAATTACTTCCACGGCCTCTTGAAGTAAGAATAACTCTTTGCGAGTGTTATCGAGCTGATTTGATTTTTCTTCATATTGGTCCCGTAACTGCAAGTACTTTCCTTGAATTTGGCACAAAGCTCTCCCCTCTTTCGTCGAGGAATCTCCCCAAACAACGGTATCTTTGGCCTCTTCAACCTCTTTCATTTGCTGCTGAAGCTGCTCTTTTTCTCGTCGAATATTTTCAATATCCACTTGCAGTTTGCCAATCACAGCTTCTTTTCCTGCTAAAAACTCCACATTGCTCTTTTTTTCATTCAAAAGATCATCCTGTAATTGCTTGATTTCTAAAGGATAATACTCAACTTGTTGTTGCAGTTTCCCAATTTCCTCTTGCAGTGCGATCACGTGTTTTTGAGTTTCTGCTAAACGGACTTGTGCCTCTTCATCTATTTTGGTTTCGGTAACGATGATTTTTTGGATAATGGGTTCAGGTTGGCTAGGCTCAGGCCTAACCAAAAATCCGTCGATCTCTTCACGGCTAAGTGCTGTGATCGTCCACGCTAATGCTAAAGCGCACGCTACTCCAACAATCCAAAAAAGATGCTGCACACCCAAAGCCAGAAGATATATCCCCCCAAGCACGATTAACAATGGCAAGCATAGAGCTGTTCCACGTACTTTCCAAAACCAAGAAGCTAAAAAGCCTGCAATGGCGATGAGGGGAAAAGCTAGCCCCTGTGAGGGTGACGTAAAAAAGATCACAAAAAGTGTAAATAAAATTGCCGCGGGGCCTGGCATGCTCCATAATTGCACTTGCCTTTCTAAACTCTTTTCAGTGGTGTTCACGATGTCGGTTCCTATGCGTTCAAAATGAAAGACTAAATGTTGCAAGATACGAAAGGTAACTGTCAATAACAAGATGCAGATTCGAAAGGGCACGGATCCGCGCCCCTATAATTCTCAATGCAGACAAGTCTCTTCAGCGCAATCATCAATAAACTGTTTTGCCCCGTCGATTAACAATGAAGCGAGTGTGGCATCGCCCCCATAGCACATTTGGACATCCATGAAACCATCATCCTTTGCTTTATCGCATGTAATAAGCACATAGCAAGTGTGTTTTTCCGCTAACGTCTTTTCAATTTGTGTTTCCGTTGTCTGATCCTCATTATACTCTTTCATGCTTCCTCCTCAATGATATAGGTGCGTTTTTAAAGTCTTTCGACTGATCGACAACTTACTCAAATGAAGGATTTATTACCAAAAAAAAATAAAATTCGACAATCCTATCGAGATTTCATAAATTAAATTTGACAAGAGTTGAAAAAGGCAAGATTTATGCAGCCCTACTTACCCTATCTGGAATCTATCAGCCACAAAAAAGATCAGCTTACCGCTACGCTCGAATCCTGGGTCAACATCAATTCCCATTCAGAAAATATCAAAGGCCTGAAAACAATGGCCGACAAACTTGAAAAGGCTTTTAAACCCCTTGAGGGAGATGTTGAACGTATTCCCCTACCCGACGGCATGTTATGGGATATGCAAGGTAACTGCAAAAAATTCCCACTTGGAGAAGCTTTGTCTATTCGAAAAAGGCCCGACGCCCCATTTAAGATCTTTCTTTGTGGACATATGGATACAGTATTTCCTGCCACATGTCCCTTTCAAAAAGCAGAATTGATCGACTCACAGACCATGAAAGGGCCAGGCGCAGCGGACATGAAAGGGGGGCTTCTCATCATGTTGACAGCCTTAGCAAACCTTGAAGCCAGCGTAAATCATAAAAATATTGGCTGGGAAGTGCTGATCACTCCCGATGAAGAGATCGGCTCCATAGGCTCAAAATATCTCATTTGTGAAGCCGCCCAACGGAATCAAATTGGACTCGTGTTTGAACCGGCGTTCCCAGATGGGGCTTTGGTGAGCACGCGGAAAGGCTCTGCAGTATTCATTATTGTAGCCCACGGTACGGCAGCTCATGTCGGAAGGGATTTTCATGAAGGGCGAAGTGCGATCACCTCGATTGCAAAAATCATCATGAAATTAGAAGAATATATGCATAACCATCCAGGGGTTTTAATCAATGTCGGACAAATGGAAGGGGGGCAAGCCCCCAATATTGTTCCTTCAGCAGCAGTCTGCAAGCTAAATATTCGAGTCAACACTTCTGAACAATTGGGCGAATTTACCCGATTTATTACCCATTTGCTTCAACAAGAAAACAAAATTAAAGGGCTAAATTTGACACTACATGAACAAACAAACCGACCCCCAAAAGTTTTTGATGAAAAAACGCGGGCGCTATACCAAGCACTGTTATCTTGCGCGCAGCTACTGGATCAAGATCTTGAAGTCCGGCCAACAGGCGGTGTTTCTGACGGGAATTTTCTGGCCGCAGCCGGACTGCCAACCCTCGATACCTTAGGAGCCATTGGAGGGAATTTGCACACTTACAACGAATACATGATTTTGGAAAGCCTCGTGCAGCGCTCAAATATCCTCACTATTTTTCTTTTAAAGCTTTCTGAGGGAGAAATCCAATTATGACAACTATTGCCAAGACTTTGGAAAAAGATCCCAGAGTTGCTGAAGCGAAGAGATTGCTTTTACAAGCCGTTCAAGACCATCAGAAAACTTTGAATGGGATTAAACCCCCAAATCCTGCTCTAACTAAAAAATATGAAGAGTTATTAAACGCTTTTGCTGAGTGCAGAGGCAATAAATTATGGTTTCCCT
>CAVPVT010000072.1:0-40765 GCA_963709145.1 Parachlamydiales bacterium | reverse complement strand
CCGATTTATTAGGAGGGGAACATGCAAGTTAGCGATCTGCGACTGTTGGCCTTTGCTTAAGCCGCCCGCAATTCTTCTGTAGCATATTAATGACTGAATATAAACGTCTTGAGCTAAATTAATCGAAAGATCCCCAAGGATAATTTTCCATAACTCTTTAAGTCTACTGATCATCTAAAGGATACCCAAAACCGGGACGTAAACAAAAGCCCGCTAAGTTTCACCAACGGGCAGCTAAATCATTGGATGTTTTGCGTTTAGAAGCTTGAATTAACAATTCGCTCCAAAACTCACGTAAAATACTTAAAGACCAATCTTTACGCTCCTTTTCCCAACCCAGTTTCTAACCTTTCCATGATTTTTGAAGGGAGTATCTGACCATTAGGATCAAATAATTGACCTATTAATTTCTTAGATTCGGTTAAGATCTGTTTGTCGATAATTTCATCCTGAACAACATTCTCTGTCCTGATATTGTCTTGCCCCTCAGCTCCACGAATCTGAAATTCTAAAGTCCATTGATGGTCAGTATTGACTGATTTTAAACTCATATCCACAGTCCCTAAATCTGTTAATCCGATTTGAAGTTTTACAGGAATTGGATCAATTGTTTTTCCAAATCTAAGCAATGTATGGATGGGGGCTAATTTATGCATTTCCTCTGGATCGATAGGAATCAAATCCCCAGGTTTATCCTCCAATCGGGTATGAGACGTATACAATGTGAATGCTACTGGAGTGTTGGGAAGCAAGTGAAATATTTGCTTTTGTTCAATATGCGTGTTCTCTTCACAACCTCGAGGCAGTAAGGTTAGCGCGTGGGAAGCATCCCCTTTCATGCCAACTTCTAGATAATAAGATCGGGCACTTCCACCTCCAATCCGTATCCCTAACCCCCGTTTCACTTTTCCATAATAAGCTGCTCCTCGTGCAACTGCTAAATCCAAGCTGACAGTTTCTAACTCTGTAATGGAATTTTGTGGAAACCAATTTCTCAAAGAGGCTACAACCCTTTCTCTAAAAATGATCGGTTTCATCACTCCGCCATTGAACAATACTTTCTTTGGCTGTAAGGGTTGTCTCTTCAAAAATGCAGCCAAATGTTTGGTGATGGAAGGTTCATCCTCATAAGGAAGTCCCATCGATCGGATCCCGCACGATGATTTTAAACGGTAAGCCTCCTCCCACGCATAATCCCCGAAGAAACCCTGTAAAAGACAATCTAGAATCTCTTGCCGTCTTACTGAACCACCAATCGATTTTCCAACAATCTGAGAACCTCCGCCTTGAATCACAAACTCATAATGCTCTGCTTTGCCATCTAAAAGCACCTCTTTCACTTTTCGTGCTTCCTGCTTGAGCTGTAGGAACTGAATGGGATCCAACTCTTTAGCCAATTTTCGTTCCAATAAATGCGCCAAAGCGACATCCATATTATCCCCACCCAACAGCAAGTGATCTCCCACAGCCATTCGATTTAAGGCTTTTTCTTTCACTTCGATCATGCTGAAATCGGTCGTTCCACCTCCCACATCGCAAACTAACACTGCATCGCCAGGTTGTAGATGTTGTGTCCATGTCTTCTCGTGTTGTGCCAACCAACTGTAGAAAGCTGCTTGTGGTTCTTCAAGCAAAGTCAAGCGATCAATGCCCGACAACCTAGCCGCTTCAACTGTCAATGCCCGCCCTACCTCATCAAAACTTGCAGGTACCGTTAAAACGATATCTTGCTGCTCGAATTCCTCGTTTGGATCCCCCTTACCGATCTGCTTGTTCCAAGCTTCTCTCACTTGCAATAGATACCGTTGTGAAGCTTCGACCGGACTCATTTTGATACTCCCTTCCACAGGGAGAATTTTATCTCGACGTGGTGCAGCCGAATGGCACAACCAACTTTTTGCTGAATGAACAAGCTTCGTTGGGGTCCGACCTCCTAATGCATGTGCATAAGCTCCTACAGAAATCGATTCACCTAGATAACAAAAAGAAGGGAGCATCTCTAAAGAATCCTGCAACCCTTGTGCATTTAACTGGGAAATTTTCAACAGTTGAATCTGCTGGGAACCCTGGGTATCCACATACGCTACACATGTGTTCGTAGTTCCTAAATCAATCCCGATTAAGTAACGCATAGGCTTAAACGACGCTGACTACAGGAGCAGTTTGTTTGGCGAAGGCCATAGATAATATTTTGGACACGCCTTTCTCTTCCATCGAAACCCCAAAAAGGGTATCAGCGATCGCCATTGTACGCTTATTATGGGTGATCACAATAAATTGGCACCGATCCGCATATTTTTGAACAATGCGGGCAAACCGTTCGACATTTGAATCATCTAAGGGCGCATCGATCTCATCAAGAATACAAAACGGAGAGGGCTTAACTTCAAAAATTGCAAATAGCAATGCCATCGCTGTTAAACACTTTTCTCCGCCCGATAAAAGCTGTATCGATCGCATCTGCTTTCCAGGGGGTTTTGCAATAATTTCGATTCCGGTTTCTAAAATATCCTCAGCATCAATAAGCTCTAAATCTGCATCTCCTCCCTCAAACAATACACGGAAATTGTTCTGGAAATGACCGCGGATCTCTGTAAATGTCTTGTGGAACATAGACCGACTTTGACCATCAAGTTCTGCGATGATCGCCAACAGCTCATGCTTAGCGTTATTCATATCGAGGACTTCCTGCTCAAAGAAACGGGAACGTTCTTTATGTTTTTCCAGTTCTTCGATCGCCGCAAAGTTCACATCACTCGCATTTTCGACCTCATTCCGCATTTGTTTCAATCGCTTCTCTGCTTGATCCAAAGAGATCTGAACAATAAATTCCTCTTTTTTCACATTCTCTGGAGTGATTTGATGCCTCTCTAATAGCTCTTGGATCAACCCTTGCTTTGTTGTCTCAACTTGAGCTATCTGCACTCCAATGTGATGTTCTTTGCTTTCTTTATCTTTAATGTCCCCTTGAACACCTTTTAATTTTTCTTCTTTTTCAGCCCATTTCCCTTTCAATGCTTTTATTTCCAATTCATATTGTTTGCATTCCTGGGATGTAGAATTCAAGGAGGCTTCAATTCTTTCCATCTCGTTTTTATCGCTAGAAGTGCGATTTTGCAAAGCGGATTGGATGTCTAAAGCCTGTTGCAAGTCCCCTTTTAAACGAGCTTCCCTTTTTTGACTTTCCTGCTCCTTAATCTCAATTCCATTCAAAGCATAGGAACGATGATAATGATCATCGGCCACTTTTTTTAGAGTTGATTCTCCTGCTTGAACTTTAACCCTTGCGTCTTTCAAATCTTTTAAATGTTTTTCCAAATGTTCCTCAGCACCTTGTGCCTGTTGTTGAACTTCAGAAAGTTGAACCTTCGCCGTGACATGTTTTTTTAATAACGTTTCAATCTGGTCTGCTTGAGTCTGAACCGATTGCTTAACATTATCCATCTCTTTATCGATTAGAGGAATCTCACCTTTTGTTCTTTCAACATCTCCATTGGCCTTTTGCAAGGCAAAGTTTGACTCTACAAGTTTCATCTCTTCTTTTCGGACCGCCTTATCGAGCTCTTGACGTTCCGTTTGCAGCTCTGCTCGTTTCTTTTTGATCTCCAGCAATCCCTCTTCCAAACGACGCGCATCCCCTTCTAACTTCTTCAGATCCCGTTCTAAAGTTTTGAGTTCAGCCTCACGCATGAAAACATTTTGCTCCGTCTTTCCTGGATAAAAGACGACCTTATTACGATCGACGTAGATTCCACCTGAAGCCCACGCTTCGACCCCTACGTACGCATGAACAGTTTCTAAAGCTTCTTTTAAATGTTCTGTTATGTAAATTTTGCTTAAGAAATGGTTTGCCAGTGGATGGTGTGCCACTCTTTCTTTAAGGGTTGTGCGTCCTTTAACTTCTTCTTGAGATAAGGCTTTCTCAAGATGCGACAGACACAATAATGAATAATCAGATAACTTTTTACTCTGAGCGAATGCAACAACCTCATTGAGGTCTTTTTCATTGAGAACCACCAGCGTTTGCATATACGGGCGCATGACAGCTGAAATTGCCTCTTCAGCTCCCTTTTGGGGAATCAAGCATTCATATAGTGGTTTTAATTTCCCAAATAAAGAGCTTTTTTCACTCAAACTTTCTAAAGCAAGTTGTTTGGCTCCTGAAGAAAAGCCCTGCATCTCCTCCTTTAGCTTTGTTAAAACTAAACGGCGTGCACGTTGTTCAGTCAACTCTTTTTGAAGTATATCCCATTTCTTCTGTAGCTCCTCAATTTCTTTGATATGTTCATTGAGTTGATGCTCGAGATGTTGTAGAAGGGAACGTTGGCTATCAATTGAAGCCTCGACTTGCTTCATGGCCAAACGTTTTTCGTGAACAACCTTTTCTTGGGCGAGTGCTGTCTCCTGCAACCTTTGCTTCTTTTCAAACAGTTGATTGTGCTTTTCCAACAAATGCTCTTGGCGCACCCCTTTTTGTTTTAATTCACTCTCCACTTGGCTTTCGAGCTGAGTAAGCTTTAACCGATCATGCTGGGTTTTGAGTTGCTGCTCCCTTAATAATCCAGCATCCTTTTCCAGGGCTTGATAGTCTTTTTGGGTTTCTTGCAGCTGAGTTTCCAAGATTTTTTTCTGGTCAGTGAGCATCTCCAGTTCTTTTTTTAATACTTTCGCTTCAGCGTCCCTTTTATTCCGCTGTTCTAGCAGCTCTTGCAATTCCTTTTTAAGCAGCTTCTCTTTTTCAGCGGCTTCTTTGCCCCTTTCCTGGTAATTTTTCCGCTCTTGATCTTTTAGTTGTTTTTCACCACGCGCTTTAAAGACCTCTTCATTCTTGCTCAGGAGTGTTTTTTCAAGCGTTCCGAGTTGGTCTCTCAACGCTTTCAGCTCTTCTTCACCCAATTTAAGATCCGCGCATCTTTCTTTCACTTCCTCTGACAGTTTGTCTTGAGATTTAATCAATTGCTCTAGTTTCTGCCTCAATGCGTCAATTTTGCCGCTCAAAACCATTTTATCCAATTCTACCAGCTGTCCTTTGACATCTTTGAAATAAAGAGCTCTTTCAGCTTGCTCGGTCAGCAACTTGACCCTTTTTTCCACTTCTTGATGAACATCATTGATCCTAGAAAGGTTCTGGTCCGTTTCTTGTAATTTTTTGATCGTTTCTCTTTTGCGATGCAAAAAGCGGACAATCCCTGCAGCTTCCACAAAGATCGACACCCTTTCCGTCGGACTGTATTGGATCACCTGATCGATTTTACCTTGTTCAAAAATGCAAAAGGCTTGATGCCCTACACCTGATCCCCAAAGCATGCTTTGGATATCCTTAAGACGGACTTGGTGACCATTGATGAAATAGTCTGATTCTCCACTTCTGTGAAGGCGCCGTTTGATCGCCACCTCTTCAAATTCTACTGGCAGCGCTCCTTGCACATCACTGAAAGTCAGGGTGACTTCGGCAATGTTTAATGGTTTCCTATGGGAAGTTCCATTGAAAATGACATCGGGCATCTTGCCGCCCCGCATCGATTTGGCGGACTGCTCTCCTAAAACCCAGCGTATTGCGTCAGAAATGTTCGACTTACCACATCCATTGGGGCCAACGATTGCGGTCATCCCCTCATTAAAATAGAGTACGACTTTGTCAGCAAACGATTTAAACCCCTGAATCTCAAGCTTCTTGAGTTGCAAATTCAACCTCCAGGCATAAGGGAATAAAGGACATTATACACTAAGAGACAATTGTGTCTAATTCCAAACCATTGTAATCTATTTGCTTCAAACCAATTCAATGGAGACTCCTTATGTTAAATCTCATGCGAATGTTAGTCCTTTTCAACTTCACTTGGATTTCCTCACTTTATTCCTTAAGTCCTGTGACCATACAAACTCTGTATGGGGATGAAACGATAGAAGAACCTGTGATTCTGGAACTTTTAATCTCTCCAGCAATGCAAAGATTACAAAATATCGATCAATCGGGCTTTGTTCGTTACACCAACCGCATTGGATCATACACTCGCTATATCCATTCTGTGGGTGTTTACCAACTTTTAAAGCGATTCAATGCACCTCTTACAGAGCAAATTGCAGGACTTCTCCATGATACTTCACACACTGTGTTCTCCCATACCGGCGATTGGCTGTATTTCCAAGGTTCCCACGATCATGCCTATCAAGACAATATCCACAGCTGGTACCTTTCTAAACAAGGGATTGAACCTATTGTTAACAAGTATGGTATTTCCCTAAAGCAAGCCATGGCAAAAAATCCAGCGTACAAACTCCTAGACCAAGAGCTTCCAGATGTTTGTGCCGATCGATTGGAGTATAATTTGTTTACAGGGCATCTCTACGGCTTTTTCTCTCAAGACGACATTAACGCCATCTTAAATGATATCCATTTTGAAGATGGCAAGTGGTTTTTCGAAGATCCATCGATAGCCGTCAAGTATGCTTCGGTTTCACTTTATTTTACGGAGCACCTGTGGGGATCGGCTTGGAATGTCATGACCAATGAATTAAGCGCCCGGGCGCTTAAGCGTGCGCTAGAAATCGGTGTGGTGACTTTTGACGACGTTCACTTTGGGACAGATCAAGAAGTTTTGGACAAGCTTCATGCCAGCAATGACGCAATTATCTACAAGTATTTACGTATGTGCGATAACGTCGAAAATCATTATATTTTGTGCTCTCCGGAAGAAGCCGACTATCAATGCAAAGCTAAATTTCGTGGCATTGATCCCCTTGTCAGCATTAACGGTACTTTTGTCCGTTTAACTTCTCTCGATGCTAACTTTAAGGCTCATTACGACCGAGTCAAAACCTTTATTTCTACAGGATTATATTTCAAAATCTTAGATTAGTTAATAAATGGGCTTCCGCATTAAAACTAAAGGGGAGTTGAAAACGGGTGACATTGGCGTCTAGATAGGGTGTTAAGAGAAGATCAGAATCGCTATTGGGATACCCAAAATTTGGCTTATCTTAAAAAGATTGTTTTAGGAGCGCTTTCAAAAGAAAAATCAAACATGCATTTAATTTAGATTCAAATAAATAAAACGCAAAGAGGCAAAGGCGCAAAGGGTTTTACAAGCCATTGACAACTCGACAGATACCTTCTTTGACACACTCTTGACCAAAGTTTATAAGAAGACCCAGTTTGATACCAGTCAAACGTAGGTAAGTCAGAAATTGTGCTTTATGAATTGCACTGGACCTCCTAATGTCCTATGTACTTCAATAGCAGCTCCAATAATTTTATATGAAATCTCACTTTCCATTCTTTGCGTCTCTGCTTCTTTGCGTTATCCATACCTGAGAAGGCAACGCTTTAACTAAATTGAGGATTTACGAGTAAGTTCATATTTTTTTGTTTATTCTGGGTTAATCAAGCTTCCGCATTAAAACTAAAAGGGGAGTTACATTGGCGTCTAGATGTAATGTTAAGAGAAGATCAGAATCGCTATAGGGATACCCAAAATTTGGCTTGTCTTAGAAAGATTGTTTTAAGAGTGCTTTCAAAAGAAAAACATGCATTTAATTTAGATTCGAATAAATAAAACGCAAAGAGGCAAAGGCGCAAAGGGTTTTACAAGCCATTGACAACTCGACAGATACCTTTTTTTACACATTCTTGACCAAAGTTTATAAGAAGACCCAGTTTGATACCAGTCAAACGTAGGTAAGTCAGAAGTTGTGCTTTATGAATTGCATGATCTTTTTCCACAGCCTTGACCTCAATAATGACTTTGTTCTCGACAAGAATATCAAGGCATAGAGGATCTCTGACAGCTATATTTTTATATAACACAGGAACGATAAGTTGTTTTTGAATTTTTAATCCTCTCAATGTTAGCTCATAACACAATGAGCTTTCGTATACACTCTCTAACAATCCTGGACCTCCTAATGTCCTATGTACTTCAATAGCGGCTCCAATAATTTTATATGAAATCTCATTTTCCATTCTTTGCGTCTTTGCGTCTCTGCTTCTTTGCGTTATCCATGCCTGAGAAGGCAACACTTTAACTAAATTGAGGATTTACGCGTAGGTTCATATTTTTTTGTTTATTCTGGGATTAACCAGGCTTCCGCATTAAAACTAAAGGGGAGTTGAAAACGGGTTGCATTTGCGTCTAAATGCAATGTTAAGAGAAGATCAGAATCGCTATTGTTTTAGGAGTGCTTTCAAAAGAAAACATGCATTTAATTTAGATTCAAATAAATAAAACGCAAAGAGGCAAAGTCGCAAAGGCGCAAAGAGTTTTACAAGCCATTGACAACTAGACAGATACCTTCTTTGACACACTCTTGACCAAAGTTTATAAGAAGACCCAGTTTGATACCAGTCAAACGTGGGTAAGTCAGAAGTTGTGCTTTATGAATTGCCCTGGACCTCCTAATGTCCTATGTACTTCAATAGCGGCTCCAATAATTTTATATGAAATCTCATTTTCCATTCTTTGCGTCTTTGCGTCTCTGCTTCTTTGCGTTATCCATACCTGAGAAGGCAACACTTTAACTAAGCGGTAGCCCTGCTACTCTGGGATTAACCAGCAGGGTTTTAATCATGCCTTAAGGCTTTAATGGGATTCATAGCCGCAGCTTTAAAGGCGGGATAAAGACCTGAAAATAACCCAACTCCTGTCGCCATTGTCAATGACAAAATGACCGACCAAGGTTTAACAATAGTATTCCATCCTGCAACATAACTGATTAAAAGCGAGAATAACACCCCCACAATAACCCCTAAGATAGCTCCTGATAATGTCAACAAAAGGGTTTCAGTCAAAAACTGGACAACGATATGCATTTTGTTTGCTCCTACTGCTCGGCGGATCCCGATCTCACGCGTCCTTTCAGACACTGTGGCAAGCATAATATTCATGATTCCAATTCCCCCCACCAGTAGACTGATCGCTGCGATGCTTCCTAAAACTAGGTTAAAGGTCTGTTGTGTCCGATCTGCTTGATGCAAAAGTTCTTGAGGAATAATAATTTGGTAATCTTCAATCCCTCCATGATTGCGCTCAAGGATCCTTTTAACGACAGGGAGCGCACTGGATACTTGTTTACGGTGGTCGATTTGAAGAATGATCTCTGTTAAGCCTACGTTTTTATTGGTAATCAACTTTGGGAGCGATGATTCAGCACCTAAAGGAATGAAAATACTTTTATTCAAATTGCGTGTGGTCAGAGCACTATTTTTTCCAGAAGTCCATATTTTAGAGTTTAAAACACCGATAACGCGGAATTCCAAGTTATCCAGGCGCACTGTTTGTCCCACATGTCCATACTTGCCTAAAGCACGGGCCACTTCAGCGCCTAAAACGCACACCAAATTGCGGTTATTGACATCTCCATCGGCAATAAATCTCCCTTCAGCCATCTGCAAATTTTTCATGGCACCATAAGTTCTGGTGACCGCTAACACTTCGGGGGAAATTTCATTTTGAGTGCCTGTAATCGAAGCTTCGATCACTTTGACTGGGGCTATCATATCCACATCCTTAACACTTTGACCCAGCGTTTTTGCATCCTCAAGAGTCAAACCATAAGATCTTTTTTCCCTGGCTTTGATGTGTTGATCTTCCGACATTTCAGTCTGCCGGATGATCACATTATTCATTCCAAGCTGCTCAATTTGTTCTAAAGTTTCTTGCTTGGCCCCTTCACCGATAGATAACATGGCTACAACTGCGACAACACCGAACAATACTCCCAAAGTACTTAAGAGACTTCTTAAGCGATGCAACATCAAAGAACGAAACCCTTTGCGCAAATAATCGACCCAATTCATGCTTGAATAGCCTCCCAACGGGCATCATCGACTATGCCGCCATCTTTCATTCTAATGACCCTTGGACAATGTTTTGCCACTGCTTCGTCATGAGTGACCAACATCACAGTCACCCCTTGTTTATTCAATTCTTGAAATAGCCTTAAAATCGTTTTGCCTGTGTTTGAATCCAAATTACCTGTCGGCTCATCGGCCAGGATTAGCCAAGGGTCAATAGCCAAAGCTCTGGCAATAGCCACCCTTTGCATTTCTCCCCCTGACAACTCGGTGGGTAGGTGATGGACCCTATGAGAAAGTCCTACCCTTGCAATAGCACTGTGAACACGTTCAGAAGCATCTTTAACCAAAGAATTTCTATAAAGAAATGGGACTTCCACATTTTCGAAGACGGTCAACTGTGGGATCAAATTGAACGACTGGAAAACAAACCCGATATGTACAGCTCTGAGCAGACTAAGCGCTTTGTCATCTAAACTAGATACATCACGTCCATGCAAGACATAATAGCCTTCAGAAGGACGGTCAAGGCACCCAAGAAGATGCATTAATGTCGATTTTCCAGATCCAGAAGGACCCATTATTGCCAGGTATTCCCCTCTTTGGACTTGTAGATCGACTTTGCGCAAGGCATGAACCACACCATGCCCCATGGTATAGGCCTTAGAAAGCCCCTTTACTTCCAAAATCAGGTCTCGTCCAATTTCCCCCATAGGACTAATCCAAATCCTTTTTTTCTAGCATTTCAAGCTTGGGGGGATATACCAGAGCTACCGATTCGCCCCGGTTGAGCCCTTCCACGATTTCGATCCATTGTTCATTGCTTGCTCCAGCCTTGACACGTCTTTTTTCATACCCTTGCCAAGTTTTAACGAAGCAACAAACATCTTTATGATCGTCAAACAAGGCATGAAAAGGAACGGTTAACTTATTTTGCACTCTATCCGCGTGGATAACGACCCGCGAAGTCATCCCAGGCCTTAGTCTTGGATCTGCATCATCCAATCCGATACGAACTTCAAAGTATTTCTCTTCACTGGGACGCGTGGGATCGGCAATCGCCAATATACCGATCGAAAGGACTTGTCCATTAAATGATAACTGAGGGTAGGCATCCACTTGAATCGTCGCTGGTTTCCCCTTTTGAATTTTATGTAAATCGACTTCCCGAACTCTTGTCTTCACAATCATCGATGCTAAATCTGGCAAATCCAGCAAAGGCTGATTCCTCACCAAAACGTCTCCAATTCTAGGCTTACGCCTTTGCCCTGAGCGGTAATCTTCTCTTAGCACCACCATCCCTTGAGCAGGAGCTTTAATTTCCGAATTTGCTAATTCCCTTTCAGCCAAACGAATTTGATGATTCATATCATCACGTGACTGCTTGGCTTGAGTTAACGTACCAGTGGCTTTTGCAACCCGGTATTTGGCAGATTTAATCGCTTCCTCATACTTTAAGCGAGCACGCTCCAAAGCACTTTGCGCTTTTTTCACCTGCATAGGGAAAACATGTTCGATAAAGCTCTCATACTGCATTTTGGCAACTTCGTAGGCTTCCTTTTCTTCTTGGAGCTTCTTCTGGGCATTTTTTAGCTCCACAACGTTTAAAAAACCTTCTTTTTCTAGTTGAACAAGTTCATCTGAGTACAAATTGAGCTCTTCATACTGGATACGCGCTTTTTGCATGGAAGATTTTAAGCGAGAAGTTTCAAGGGGCCCATCTCCATTGATCACTTTGTTCAATTCTAATTCCGCTGATTCTACTTCATAGATAGCTGATTGAATTTCAGATTCTCCTTGATTTGTCTCATATTCTAACGTTTGTTCAAGGGTCGCGATGAATCCTTCCTGTTCCCTAACTTTTGACCCAAGCTCACCTACACGCTCTTCAAATGGAGTTGGATCCATCCTGACTAAAATATCGCCTGGGGAAACGCTCTGACCATCATTAATCAAGAAGATCAC
Organism: Parachlamydiales bacterium; assembly: GCA_963709145.1. Lineage (GTDB taxonomy): Bacteria > Chlamydiota > Chlamydiia > Chlamydiales > Parachlamydiaceae > JBDHQB01. The sequence goes on along the minus strand of CAVPVT010000072.1, from coordinate 29,007 downwards.
CTTACCCAAATCACCTCGAATTGAAGAGGCGACGATGGTCGAGCGGGCAGCTTCCATTTCTCCCACGGTGCGCACATCGACGTTGTAGCTTCTCTCCTGCGCCACACTTAAGGGAGTGGTCAAGGTTTCTTGAACTTGCCTATTATCCAAACGGGCTTTGGCATAAGCCAGGCCGCACATCGCCGAAATTCCGACAGCAATATTAAAAGCTTTCCTTTTTGAGTATGCCATAGTTTCCTAGTTGCAACTTCTGTTCAAAATAGGTTTGTCAGCTAACAATCCAAGGGTGGACATCAATTGATACTGCCCAATGATATGGTCAATAACGGCTCCAAAAAGGGCGACTTCAGCCGACCTCAGTGATTTTTCCGCTTGTATTACATCAAAGTTGTTCGCAAATCCACGGTTAAATTTCAACAAAGATAAACGGAGCTCTCCTGTTGTCGTATGGATTTGCTCTTTTTGTAAGGTGATTTTCTTATACGTTTGATCGAGGTTCCGAAGTGCTTTTTTAACCTCAATAGTAATATTAGTTTCAGACTGCTCTATCCCTCGACGGGATGAATCCACGGCAAGTATAGTTTGCGTGTATGCAGCATCCTGAGCTGTTTGATTAAAATCGGTCGAAGAGGTAAATCCGAGGCTCCATGTTGTTTGCCTTTTCGAAAAACTTGTACGGTTAAAAATATCGTCTGCGCCTGAATTGTTAAAATTAACGATCATATTTAATTCGGGATAAAGATTGTCTTTGGCAATCCGGACCATCCTATAATTTTCTTCAAGCTGATCCCTGGCCTGATCCATTTCAACCCGATTACCCAAGGCCGTCTCTATGGCACTGTCGACATCCATACTAATCTCATTGTACACCAAAGGAACTTCGATCCTTAATTCCTGATCCAAAGAAAGTGCAAGTAAATCTCTTAAGTTGTCCAGGGTATCTTGAAAACGGACTTGGGAGCTTGTCAAAGTCTCTTCAGCCCGTTTAGCTTCGCTTTCTGCCCTGTAAACATCTAAGGCATCCGACATGCCTATTCTTTCTTTCAACTTGGCTGCGTTGTAATACCCTTTAAGGCGGTCATAAGATTCTGAATTCAATTTAAGGGTTTCCTGCGATCTGACAATCTCATAAAGGGCTTGAATGGTCTTTAAAATGAGTCCAACCTGAGCGGTATAGAAGCTCCGGATCGAAGACCTCACTGTAAACTCAGCGTTGTACACTCCGTTCATCGTGTAATCGCGTCCAAATCCACGCAAAATAGGCTGGATAATTGTTGAGTTCAAATCGTTGTGAAAATGCTCATTTCTCTTATGGATCGAAGGAGCGAAATTGATCTTTGTTCCCTGCTGAAACTTTTTGTAAATATCGAATCCGAGCCCATATTTGATTCCGGTTTTGTAATTTGTTCCCCCCGTCCATCCTCCCTCTGCATTTGGGGTCACTTTGATGTCAAACTCAGCCAAAGCAATTTCTAATGCTAACTGGGATCTTTGCAAACCTTCATAAGTATTGATATATTGCCGGTTGGCTTCTAATGCTCTCGTCAAAGCATTTTCGAGATTTAAAACCATGACTTGCGGGAGGTCGGTTGCCATTTCGTCTTCATAAAACTCTTCATAGCAAGCATCCTCCTCTGCACGCAAAGAGATTCCACTCAAGGCTAAAAAAAAGACAAAAATAGACCTTATGATCATAAAGGTTTTGATTAGCAAAAAGCTCCTATTGTGTTGATGTATTGCCAACGCCAGAAGGATTTGTCGTTGTATTTGAAGGAGTTGGTGTTGTCGTTGGAGTTGCAGGAGCGGTTGTGTTGCTAGCCTTTGCAGCATTCACTAAGCTTTGCAGTTCAGCCAGATCACCTGGAGTGACCATATCCTTGTTCATGATATCCAAAAGCTTCGCTCTAACGGCCCCATTTTGTAATGATGGAGTTCCTACAAAATTTCCCAATAAAGTCCGTTTAATCTCAAGCATAAGTATAGCATTGTCATAGGCAGCGACATCTGCTGATGTCTGGACAATATCTGTTCTAGCCATTTTATCCTGAATTTGTTGAACACGATTTTCCTGATTTTTCACAGCTTGTACGAGCTGCTGCTGATAGCTTTGTAACTGGGATTGGTTTAAAGGCGCAGCTTGGGCTGAGGAACCTGCTCCTGCATAGGCATTGCCATACACTGGAGTTAGTGCCAATAAAAGTGCTGATAGATACATCGGTAATTTTGTCATAAAAATCCTTAAATTGAATCACTTTATGAAAAATGATTTATACACCCCTCTTTCACTCATTTCCACTCTTTTTTAAAGATAAGAAGGGAAATTGGAAACATTGTCCTGATTTCCCTCCCTTGGTATCATCTATTCAAATTGTTCTATTGCGTGTTCAGATTGATGACGAAGTTTCTTTTCTTTTTTGCGTAACCGCTTTTCCTTTAAGCTTGCTTTTGGTTTTTTGCGCGAGTCACGTTTATGTTCAATACCCTTAGGCATAACACACCTCCTTGTTGAAAAGGTCTCTAATTATTATTAGAAATAATTATGAATTATTTACCAACAATAAAATTTAAGAATAAATGTAATTAAAAACCTATTACGCAAGATCTATGCCAAAATTATCCCCTTGGATCAAAACAGGTTCCTGTTTTGAATCTAGCCATTGGACAAGACGGATTAAGTTATCGTACTCCATAGCCGTGCAACCTTCAGTTCCCTGATCCTTAGATCTTAAGCGATGGAGAAATAGAGCCGATCCTTTATTGGGGATCGGATGAGGCCAATTATATTGTACAAATACTGCTATATCATAGAGATCGATCTGATCCATTTTCTCAGAAGAACTCCAATCTGGGCTTTGAACATAAGTTCGATCCACAACTTGATTGTAATAGAGTGACTTAGGATCATCTATAGCTTCCAACCCTGGGGTTATTTCCTGAGATTTTATCTTTAAAGGACCTAATTTTGAAATCTGACGTCCATAAGCTATTCCAATTTTATAGATCCCTGCTGGGGAAAACCCATCCCCTTCCCGCTTTAAATTCGGATCAATAAATCCATTACGTCCAAAAACCCCTTCAAAAAATGACCCATTTTGCTCCCATTTGCCATTTTTTCGAGAAAAAAGACCAATCATTCCCTTAAAATCCCCCTTTTTGTTTGGATAGGCAACAATCGCTTGAGTGGATGGGATGCTGCTCATAAATGCCGAACCATGCCCCGCTTTACTCCCTTTAGAATTTCGAGAACTGTTTTGAGCAGCAAAGGTTGACTTTGAGTGATTTGCCAAAGTCTTTTACAGAGAGTCTCACAAAAATCGGTAAGGGAAGGGATAACTTTACTTAAAAACCCTATTTTTTTAATCAAACGATTTAAAAATAAGATATTAAAATATTTGTAACTTTCTCGAGTATACACATCTCTTTCTTCAGGTTTCATCGCAAAATAAATTTTTAGAGGCATTAATTCGCCATCGAAAGTCAAATGTTTAATGACCAAAAAAGGAAGCATAGAGCACTCGGATGCGGCTAATTTAGCCAGGAAAGCTTGAACCATTTCGCCCACAGCCATTTTATCTACGATAAGATGATTAGAGAGGAGCCCTATTTCTTTTGCGAGTCCTAGCACCTGAGTGACTAATTTGGGAGCTCCTGACAAATTACCCAGTTTCATAACCGCTTCAATGATCGTGATAATTAAATCACCATAGACTGTTGAATAAAATTCATCAGCGAAAATTCGATAGGTGCCTAAAGTAGGTTTGGGACCTTCCAAGGTATCTAAATCCATTTTCAATTCATGTTTCTCATTTTCTTGCAAAAATTTGTCCAAAAGAAAACCGATCAACGAAGGAGTTAGGTACTTCTCAAGAAGTTCTACACAAAGGATTCCGATCCCCGTACAACAAAATTCAGGAATTTCGCCTTTGTCTTTTAGTGCAAGTTTAACAATATCGCTAATGGTTCTTTGCAATTCATTGATGATAGAGGAGCGGCTATTTTCGACTTCTTTGATTAGGCAAGCTGTCTGCAGTTCCAAATTTGCTTTGGAATCTTTTTCGTATAATTTTAAGCCATTATAAAATCCGACGACGGCTATGATGCTCCTGAGAAATTCGTCCACATATTTTTTTTGACGAATAGTCGGTTTCGAAGGGGGATGTAAAAATAAACTTTTTGAACAGGCTTTAAATTCTTCTAGCAATTGTGTTAAAAATGTTTCTCGTATCTTGATATCCATAATACTAGATATCATAGGAGCCATGTAAAGCCTAATTGTAGGCTCAAGAATCGAACAAATTTTATCAATTTGCTTATCTTTGATCTGCTCCGATTTTTTTTGATCAGCTTCATTAACAAATAAATGCATTGTATCGCTTTGAGGGATGGTCATAAGGACAAAACCTTCGGGGGAAGGAGCGCGGGGAGCCACAGGTTTGGAAACGCCTTTTGGGGCTACGGGCATAACCTCACCTGGTACTAAAGCTACCTTGCGGCGTATCTGTGCATCTGGATTGAAATTCTTGAATATTTCAACCAAAGTATTATAGTTCCGTTTATCCTGTTCATCGACATATCCTTCTTTACATGTCAAGGCAAGGCAGTGCAAATTTCTTAAAGAATTTTGTTCCCTTGGATTAAGATCCCCAAAAAACTTGATGGCGAATCTTATCACCGAGCGTGCAGTGATCAATTTTTCTGAATTAACCTCTCCCAAGAAACGAGCTGGGGTAATGAAAACGGATGTATGAGCAATCGCCTGTATAATAATTTCTGACTGCACATAGAGATTCACCAAATGTGTGTAAACTCTCTTGGCGACAGCATCGACGCAAATAAGTTCACGATTGCCTATAATCAATAAATTGAGGATTTTATACACCCATGTCCGGTTTTTATCGCTGATCTGATTCCACTTTGAAATGATTTCTGAAAAAAAGGTGGTGGCTTTATTGAGCTCCTCTTCATTGCTCAACTCAAGTGAATCGGGAATGACCAAGAATTTTTCCAATTTAACAAATGACTCTTCATAGGAATCACACTCACCATAGTTTTGTAAAAGTGGAATGGTATTCAAGAAATCTTTGGTCGCAGAGACATTAACCATAAATAATCCTCTCCTTTCACAAGAAATTACTATAAATCCATAAACGATTTTGCTAAATAACAGAGTAGTGTCAACAAATCGGAAACACGATGGGATTGTGGAGTCGCAAAAAAATCGGAGCTGATGAAGAATATCTTGGAGAAAATTCTCTTAGAAAAGTCCTCACTCCTTTTAGCTTAGTCATGCTCGACATTGGCTGCATCATTGGAGCAGGTCTTTTTTCCATTACAGGGATAGCCGCAGCGGATAATGCTGGTCCAGCAGTGATTATTTCCTTCGTGATCGCTGCTATCGGCTGTGCCTTCGCAGGATTATGCTACAGCGAACTTGCCACCATGATTCCTGTTTCAGGAAGCGCCTATACATATACCTATGCCAGCATGGGAGAACTTCTAGCTTGGACGATCGGCTGGAATTTAATCCTGGAATACGCTATCGGAGCGGCCACCGTTTCGATTAGCTGGTCTGCCTATTTTGTAGATCTTCTCCATAATTGGCACATTTATTTGCCTACCCATATTCTAGCATCTCCCTGGCAATCGATCAGGCTTCAAGATGGCAGCACGGTGTATGGAATGATTAATTTGCCAGCTGTCCTAATTGTGGGAATTATCACAGCCATATTAATCCGTGGAATTCAGGAATCTTCCTTCATCAACACTATTATGGTGATCCTTAAAGTCTCGATTGTGATTATCTTTATTATTTTAGGCTATTTCTACATCAATCCAGCCAATTATGAACCGTTTATTCCTGAAAACACAGGACATTTCGGAGAATATGGATGGAGTGGTATCTTTCGTGCTGCCGGAGTTGTTTTCTTTGCCTATATCGGATTCGATTCAGTTTCCACAGCGGCTCAAGAAGCAATTAATCCCAAAAAGGCCATCCCCATTGGTATTTTGGGTTCACTGCTCATTTGTACAGTTCTTTACATACTATTCGCGTATGTCATGACAGGATTAGTTCCCTACAAACAATTGAATGTAGCGGCTCCCGTAGCGGTTGCCATCGATCGCACTCCGTTTTGGTGGCTAAATTGGATGGTAAAAATCGGCATTCTTTTAGGTTTTACTTCCGTGATGTTGGTTCTTTTGTTAGGACAATCCCGTATTTTCTACGCAATGGCTCGCGATGGTTTGCTTCCCCGGATCTTTTCTGAAATCCATCCCACCTTGAAGACTCCTTGGAGATGCAACCTCATCCTGATGGTGTTTGTCATGCTTTTTAGCGCTTTTGCTCCCCTTTCTTTAGTCGGACATATGACCAGTATCGGAACTCTTTTTGCTTTTGCGCTTGTCTGCGCAGGAGTATTGATGCTCCGCTATCAACATCCTGAATATCCCCGTCCTTTTCGGACTCCATGGGTACCTTGGGTCCCCTGCTTGGGAATTTTAATCTGCTGCACCATGATGGCTTCCTTAGGGATGGACAATTGGCTTCGTCTGCTGATTTGGCTCATGATTGGAATGTTGGTCTATTTCTTTTATGGACGTCACCATTCCAAACTCTCAAAAGAATAGAAAGTATTTGTAACAAAATTCAATTTTATAGTATAATATTTTACTATGAATCCAATATCCAATGAAATTAATAAATTATATTATCATTTTAATTCGCTTATAGGGAATGGGGAAGAATCAGAAGCTAGAGCGAATGAAGAGGAACCCGAAGTTCGCTTTAGTGCCCAAGAAATCATTGCGTCACTTGAGGGGAAGCTGCATTGCTCGATCCCCCATTTCATGAATTTTTGTATTCCAATGGATGCGGTTAATACCAAGTTCGAATCCAGTCCTATTTTAGATTCGATCAAATTTTGGATCGATCTCTTTGAATTATGCATCAAAAAACAACCCTTACTTATCTCTAACCCTATCTCTACTACACTTTATTTAAGACTTGTCGATATTCTCGAGTACTACAAAACTTTTGTTACCGATAGCCAAAAACTCTTAGATTCTAAAGATACAACTGCTTTAAAGACCGCAGCAAAAAAATTTCAGGAGCTGCTTGTAGATGAGTTGCAACTTCATGGCTATGCCTATGGATTTAAAGGGTACCGTGCCGACCTTAAAAATGGGGGCCACCATTGCCCCTGCCGATATCAGCTGAAGAAAAAAAACGTCAATACCTATCTCATTAACAAGGGGGAAGGCCTTGAAGATCATCTCTATTTGGACCATTCTGAGTCGTCTCTTATTTTTAGCATTCGAACTTTACCGGTGGATATTTCGTTCGATCAATTTAAAGGTGAATTAGGAGCTTATTTGTTTTTAAGGGATTTAACCTTGCATTGCACTTCCCCCGAACCCAACGAAACACCTTATCGTACATCCCAGGATATTTATAACCCCCTCAAGATCGCCGGAACGCTAACCACCACTTTGGAACGTCCTATCACTGATTGGAAAGGAAAACCTCAACTAGGACAAACCTGTGCTTCAAAAGGAATTTCATTAATTATTCAAGATTTTTTAATCCAAAATAATATCTCTTTAAAGGATAGAAAAAAGTTATTTCTCAATGCCAAGTTGCTAGCACTCATTACGATTTTTAACCAATTTAAAATTGACCCTCTGATTTCACAGTCAAGAACCCTTTGTATTTATATTGTCCGCGCTGCTCAAAGCCTTAAGGTGACTTTGGATAAAGAAAACAAGAGCTTAGATAAAAAGAATAATCGTTTAACCAATAATGAATTAATTCTTTATGCAGAGGTTTCAACGCTTATTCTTGATACCGTAAAAGAACATATCAAGGCCATTCCTGTCCAGTTTTCAGATTTGGAATCCAAGTCCAAAGAAAAACCGTTATGCCCTTATTTCGATTTCGCAGATTTTAAAATATCAGCAATTAACTCTAAACCTATCCAAAAACCCATATCTTCAGTCGTTGTGAATCCTGCCCATGAATTTTCCAACATAGTCATAACTACATTTGCAGAAGATTTGTCTAACTTCGTTAAAGCGCTATCGAATGATTCTATAAGCACTTTTAAACAGAAAAAATTAATCATTGAGAATTTTATCACAACCCTCCCAATTCCGATTAAAACGGGTTGTTTGCTTTGGAATGCAATCAGGTTAGATCAAATCCCCAGCATCACTAATGACCTTTTATCCCTGCTAGAAATGTATATTGCAACGTCTTGCAGTGAAAACTCTACATACACCAGAATTAAACAAAAATTTCTAACGACTTACTCGATCTATGCCGTCGTTGATTTCCTCAGTCGAAAACTCCCTGAAACTAAGTTAGAGGAATTCCATTCACAATTTTGGCCTTATATCCATTATCATGAATGTGGAGTCTTCCCTTTCTTTAGGGATGGCAATGAAGAAATTCGTTTTAGTTCTTATTGAAGAATACTTCAAAGAGTGTCAAAACAAATACGCTAAACCCCTGTTTTACTTTAGTTGTGAAATCTATATTCAAAATGGGATTAAAACACTGATTTCAAATGCTTTTCGAACCCCCGATCCCAGCATAGTTCATTTAGAATATCTTTATCAATTCGTCAATGGACAGCCATCTGCTACAGAGATTGCGACTCTTTGGATCGATCAGGAAATAAAATCCTTACCTTTAATGTTTCATCATCTTCGACGTGTCTCTTGGATCTGCTTTCAATTATCTTATCAAGGATGTTTTAGTCGGTCTTCACATTTAATAGAACTCAAATATGAATCTCCACAAGAAGTCATCCTCATGCCGCAGATTTCTCCTTTAGAGACCAATAAAAGATGTGTCCCCATTTTCTGGAGGAACTGTAGGAAAAGCCCGAATGATAGTATTTATGCGCCAAAAGACCACCAATCAAGCTCTTTGTGATCCTCTACCTAAAAATGAAGACCGTTTTACTGAACAAGAGTTACGGCAACTTCAAAGGCTAATGAGCGATGCTACAATGGGTCCAGCGAAAATGTTATCATGGTTAAAACAGAATTTTCAATTACTTCAATATGATCATTGGAAATACGCCATCGAAGCCATTTGTCTTCAGCGAGGTGTCTTTCAAAATCTAGTTATTAACTCTTCTGATTATGTTGTAGGAATACGAGAGGCTATTAAAGAAATAGGCCTATTTTATAAAGCAAAGAAAAACAAATATGAAATAGCATACATTCTGAAACTTGCCTACAGCGTTGAATTACACATAAAAGCGGTCCACAAAGAAACTTACTCAACAGACCAAGCATTATTTTACATTAACTTGATGAAGCAAATTGCAGAAGAAGAAAAAGATTTTAAATGCAATTTATTGATTGCCTATTTCAATCTTTTAAATGCTCTAGATCCCAATTTGATCCATACATTCATGTTCTTCCAATTTAAAAAACGTGATCAGGATCATACTGATGACTGGATTAAGAAGAGGCTGCTAAAGCACATGTTAAATGGCGATCCACTATCAAGGCATTTACAGAAAATCAAAGCAACATTGAAAACCTTTGCAATGAATTGATTGCAAATTATTTTCCCGAACAGTCGCAGGTCTTGAATCCGAAAGGTTGGTCTTGTAATTACCCTTTGATCACCAATGGTGAAGTCTCTGTTAACCTGGATAAATTCAGCGTAAATTATAAAAATCATAAAGTCGAAATTTTTCCAAGACATCTCGTCGAGTCATATTTTGACGAAAAATATCGGCGCAAATATTTAATGTGTAGCATGAAAGGATTTCGAGAAAACGTTCATGTATGGCGGTCTTTGGATGGTTCTGTAAAGATTGACGAATCATCGGAACCAACTATTTTCATCAAAACTTTCAATTACATGGGCAATGCGACACCATTCCGATTCGTAAAAGAGTATTATCCTATTCCTATCATTAGTGGAGGATGCTGCAAAAATTTTTTCTAAATTTTTTGCAGAACCCACTAAAAAAGAAGATCCACTATCTAAATATTTTGCAGAACATACTGCTTGGATTAAAGAAGATGATCCAACCGATATATTTCTTATTTCTAGCAAAACTTTACGTTTCGAGTATTGCTTTGTCAAAACTCCTGAAGGATACAAAATCTACAAAACTCATCCCGACGGATCGCTCACATCAATCATTCTCAACAATTTCAACCAATACAAAAAAAATAGCATTCAAAACATCTTTAAATTTTACGATGAAAAAACAAACGAGTTTTCCTCTTATCATTATCTGGATTTAGATCTTGATTTTATCTCGACCAAAGAGGGAATGAAATCTAATGATTTCTCGGATTACTATTTGACAAGCTATCCGATAAAGGTGCTAGACAACTTTTATGAAGCTCTTATTTTAGAATCGAAACTTAATGATGTCATGGTGATCATTCCGGCACGGGTGCTAATTGATTTTCAAGATAATTTATCCCATTATCCCATTCTTGGTGACCCGCTCTATCTAAAATACGGCTCAAAACCCTACTTTATCTACAATTGGATCGAAGAACAAAACTTGTTAGCCAGCAAAGAACCCATTGGTAATCTATACCTAGTTTTCCTATTTTGCATGCTACACAATTATCAGGAAGCGATGAAGTATCTCACCCGCTCATCGAGTTTAACATTTTTCGATGCAGAAATTGAAATCTTAAAATCATACACAAGGCTGACCCATTGTTCTCCAGAGGCTATCGGGTTTTATATGCATTTAGCCTTATTAGTCTTCAATAATTTTAATCAACCGCTCTTTTCGACATATCGTTCTGAAGTTTCTTTCGAAAAACTAAATAATTTTTTTAAATGGGTCAAAAAAATGTATTCCACATACTTACAAATGATCCATTGCGAATCCATAAATCAAATTCCTGATTATGTCCGTCTAGATAGAAAAGAAGAAAGAAGATTGATTAACAATTTGCATAGAATGTTTGGAAATAAATGGGGTCATCTCATTCAAGTTCGTTACGACTTGTTAAACAGCGAAGATAAAGTCGTTAACATTGATTTTTCCCGATTGAATTTCGAAATTGATAGTAAACCCCCTCACTTATCCAAAATTGACTTAAACTCATTAAAAGAGTTTGGAGAAACGATCTGGAATTTACAAGAAGATTTAAAACCCTTTGAAGGACGTCTTCGCACCTCGAAAATTTCTGCAGGTTATGCCATTTATCTTTATGAAAAGGCAAAAAAAGCGCAGGTTTCTACAATTCATCCAATCGATTTGGATATTTATCAATTAACCATCACTAATTCAGATAAACCTGAGAAGAATCTTAATTTCCTATTCGCTGAATTATTAAGAACTGTAAGAAATAATCCCTCCCATTTCAGCGATTTAAATCTATCCCTGACAAACACAAAGCAGGTCAATCAACATTTTTTTGAACTTATCATCGATAAAGCCAAAGTCCCTAAGCGCAATCTTCCTTCTTCTTCTGTTACCTTTAGACATAATCACAAAGCCATTGTGAAACTTTCCAACCTCCCGCCGTTACCTATATGGAAGTGGCTCAAAACAGAGCCTGAAAATAGCCTTCGAACTCAAATGAAAAAACCTTTGGGAGATTATCTCGGCACTTATTTTAAAGTTACCCCCGTTCCAAGTAAACCCAACGCAAATGCTCTTTCATCTTTTCTGGGGACTACTTCCACCCACGCATTAAGCTCTGCAGAAAAAGTCTTGATCGAGAATATTAATAAAGGAAATAGCGATAATTTAAATACTCCCAAAGTGATTTATGAATATGTCGGCTCAGACACTACCTCTTTAAAAAATAAATTAGAGCTGGAAATCAACTCTCTTTCCGCACTTCTACAAAAGAAAAAAGAGACTCTTGAAAATAAAGCTAATAAACTTGCATTAGATTCCAACTTTCACATATCCGATGAAACGAAATTCTTGGAATATATCCATTTTAAACTCAGACAAGATAGTCAACAAATAACTCGGATCACTTTGGAAATACTTGTTGAAGCACTGCTTAGAAAAGATCCTTCGTTCTTATACAGACACAACTATACATTAAATAATAGCACAGCAGAAAAATTTTTGTTTGAGACCTTCGAATATTTAGCCCTCCATTGTCGACTCATGATGCTAAAAATTGGACTAAAAATCGTTTCCAATGAACAACCCAATTTGGAGTCGCTAGGTAAATTGTTTAATTGGGAGATCGATGTTGACCACTATGATAATCCTGAATACTTGGTCTACATGTATCGAACATCGCAACTTTTACGCCCAGAACAAATTAAATTATTAACATGGATTGGTCAGTCTTCTCTGTTCACGCAAAATCATCATCGGATGATTGTTGCTTTTCCCGCAGGAGGTGGAAAATCCTCTGTTATCCACACTATTTTAATGTATTTATTGCAAAGACAGGGATACCCAACCATTAGTCTTTCCCCAGAAACTTTATATCCACTGGATCGGGATAATCAACGGCATTATATGCTGTCTCTCAATCAAACTCTAACAGCTGTAGAGACAGCTCTCCATGTCCCATTGTCAAAAAAGAATCTTGGTATCATTCTCGCCCATATGCAAAAGTGTATTCACGATAAACTCCATTTAAAATCGATGCCTGAGACTTATTTTACTTTTTATCTTCTACGCCTTTTTGCCCTTCAAAATCATGATTATGACAAAGTCAAATCTCTATCAGAAATTCTGAATCATTTTAAGAAAAGTAAATTCACTGCAATTATTGACGAGTGCAAAATGAATCTTTCACCCTCCAAAACAACCAAGATTGGTTTTGGAGAACAGCAACCCATCCCCGAAAAAGAAAGAATCCTAATTCTTACAATAGCTCAGTACCTTTATGGTCCCATAGGGAGAAACTTAAAGATTGAATTCAAAGATGAGGAGTCTGGAAAAGTAACAACAAAGTCGATCGAAGATGTCATGCAATTCAAAAGCCATGAAGGAACTTTTCCTCATAAGTATTGGCCTCAAATCGCTGACAAAATCGCGGAAGAGATGATGAAGTTACCTGATCTTAACATCCTTACAAATGAAGTGTCTGAATTTAAAAAATTCTGGACAACTAAAGAAGCTAAAGAGCCAAAATCCTTAGAAAACAATAGAGAAAAAAAAACAGAATGGGCCGATTTTGTTTGTCTTGTCAGAGGTTATTTATGCTTTATATTACCTCTTGCCCTTTCTCTTAAGTATGAACGGGATTATGGCCCTTCTCCAAAAGATAATGAAAACTTTTTTACACCTAAAATCAAAGGTGACAATGTCCAATCGATTTATGAAGATCCCTACATGACAGTCTTTTTAACCATTCGAGGATATCTTCAAAGCGGTCTTAAAGATCTTCAAATCTCGGAAGTCATAACTCTATTACAACAACAACAAGATGAAGAATATAGAAATGGAATAAAATTGAGTCAAACAAAGGCGCAATCATTATGGCAAAGTTGGTTAGGAAAGGATGGATTGCCTTTAAATGAAATCGAAGCGCGTTCTATTACAGCAGAAGATGATGAGAAACCAAGTGCAGCTATTCGAAAATCTCTACTGAACCATGAAGATATCATTTTCTGGTATGTCAAGCATGTGGTTCTCAAAGAAATTACCACCTGCGAATGGCAATTCGAAGCCACCGCAACTCATCTTATGAATGCCTTCCATAAATCGATCTTGTTTTCAGCCTATCCAGGACCTACAGAACTTTACGATTTCTATCCTGGCGACCAAGAGGACAATTTAGTTTATACCGATCATCAATTCGTGGCTGCCACTTTAAACCGGATGCTAGATCCTGAAAATGAGACCACGATCATAGTTCCAGATGATGACCCCAAAAAAATCTTCACCCATTTAATCGAACATCATCGAGAATTATTCACAAAATTAAATGCACTCACCGATATCAGCGGAGTCCTTTCTGCAACTAAACCTAAAGATATAGCTGTCGAATTTTTAACTCTCTCCAAGGAACATAAATTAGGCTACGACGGTGTGGTCTTTTTCGAAGATTCTTTTTCCGACGAATTTAAACTTAAGCTTCTTCGCGATCCTGAAGAACCAGCTGACACACTATCCAGTAATAATATCGAAGAGGCTCTGAAAGAATATGATTTAAAATGGTCGAAAGTTAAGCTGTTAACCATCTACAATAACAGCAAAGTCACAGGAACGCACATTGCTCAACCTGAGACTGGATGTGAAGCACTATTAATTGACGACGCGACGATTGGAGATACTATCCAAGGAGCTCTCCGTTTCCGCAGTTACCTTACAACTCAAACAAGCGTTTGGATTGCTACCCAAAAAACCTATGAAAAAATTAAAGCGGCACTGAACACAAAGAAACTGGAATCTAGCACCCATATTTTTTGGGCCCTTAAGCATGAAGGACGCGTAACGGAGCTTGAAGTTCCCTTGCAAGGGTATCAAGAAATTGAATGGCATATTCAACAAGTCTGTGAAGAGGAGCTTAATAAAATCCAAGATAATCCCAAAAAACAGTGCAATATTTTTCAATCCTACCTCTCTGGGTACAGAAAACCTGGCCGCATTAGACCTAAAGATCGATTTAATCAACCCGTCATCAATCGTCCTATTGAAGAAGTTTTCTTAAAGTATGCGCAGCAACTTGCAAAAAAATATGGCCTTAATAAGCCTCTCGAAAGTTATCCAAAATTATTTCAAGCAATTCAGAGAGTTATTCAAACAAAAAAAAATCTAGTCCCTCAAATTCCTATAGTTCCCATGCAAAGTCTTGCTAAGCATTCCAACACTTTTACATTTCAGCTTCAGCAAACTGAACAGGTCCAGCACAATGTTAGAGTTAAAGAATTAGAACCGGCTCTTGAAAAACTTTCTGTGACATTTTGTGATATTCGCAAGAGCAACTTTATCGCTGAATTACACAAGCAAACATCTTCCGCAGTTGAGACATTTGGCTCTTCTTTCATCAATTCCAACTTGCGTTATAGTTTTGACGCTTTGACCACCTCTTCGCCTCAAAAATGGTACAGTACATTGGAGAATTTTAAACCTACAGAGTACTTTTTAATCGTAAAAGATACGGTTAAGCTCTATGCGATTGGAATTTCAGACAAGGAAGCTTCCCACTTTACAAGTACACTTAGAGAAAAAAATTCTGATCCAATGAAAACACCACATCAAGTGATGTTGGTCAATTACCAAGGAAATATCATTCAAAATGGGGTTCCTCCATTTGGCTTCAACAAAATAGATAAGGAGGCGTTATTAAAGTCCGATCTTTACCAAGACATGATGTGCCAAGCTGGAATTATTAACGGACAACTAGTCTACCAAGACCGCTTTCTTAAAATGATTCCTGAATGGAAGGATTTTCCTCAATTTTGGGAACGGATTAAACAAACAGCTTTGGATCCCGACTCTTTAAATACTTATGCCATTGAAAATTTGGCTTTTAGAAAACCAAATAATGTTGATTATTAATCACTTATAATATATAATTTTTAAAAAAAGGAGTTTTTATGTCAAAACCTGAAATTGCTAAGAAAACTTATACAGAAGCTAATTGGGAAGCTTTACCTGGTTTCCAAAGCCTCAACAATAAGAGGGAGAGCTATAAAAAAACGAGTTCTGTTGGGAATTACCTTGCGACCAAAACTTTTTCTTTGATTAGTGGGATGACCAATCTCCTCTCGCTCTTCATTGCCACAATTGGTGCGGCTGTTACTTTAGGACGCAAAGATACAGTCAATGATAAAGTTAAAGGATCTGCTATCCAGTTTGGTATGTCTATGAAGGACCTATTCTGGCTTAAGGTAGACGTTGAAAAGAAAGGCGTCGCAGGACACGTCTAATCTAATTCTACACCGAACGTAATTCAAAACCAAATTTTGAATCACGTTCGGTATATCAGCACGGAGAATAATGGACAATTTGTCCAAACAGAATTTGTAATAGATTGTGAAGCTCTATTTCTTTTTGACTTTTACTTTTGAGGCCTCTTTTTCTTGACGTTCTCGCAGGCTTGTCTGACTTCTTTCTTAAACTTTTCGAAATCCAATTGAAGGCCTGAAATATAGGAACTCCAACCGCTGGTTAATTTCGCACAATGAAGTGCTTCTTCGATTTCTTCTTGAGTCGCACCATGAAGCTTTGCAAGCTCGGTATGATAAAAAATGCAGTACTTGCATTTGATGACGCCGCTTATTGCAAGACCGATCAATTCCCGATATTTATTGGGAACAGCTCCTTTATCGATCTGGACGGTTTTGAATACACGCCATTCATTCTCCAAAGTGTCGTCTGAAAGCGCTTTGAACATCATGGGCACTAAGCCAAAAACACCCTCGATTTCTTGGTAAACCTCTTTTTTCTTCATGGCCTCTCTCTTATGTTCAATTATTATTTAATTTTAACATCGCATTTATAATAATTTGTGTAAACTAAAAGACAGATTAGCCTCTATGGGAAACCACGCTCATTTTCCATTCATTGATAGAGCGCTGTTTCGTATCAAAATTAACACCGACTAGGATGATTTCTCTTGAGTCTATACGGTACTGTTCGAAATATCCTTTATTTGATATTTGCTCTAAAGCAGTTTGAGCATCACTATTTAGTTTGAGTTCAAAAACGAAAATATATTTCTCAGTTTTTAAAACCATGTCGGTCCTCCCACGATTAGTGGGAATTTCAGCCTCAACTGAAAAACCTAAAGCTTTTAATACCAAGTAGAGCAAAGAATGATAGTAGGCTTCTAGTTCAACGTAAACAACTCTCGCTTAAAGAGCGAAAGCTTTTAGCTAGCTTGAGCTGCTAATTCGGGCTGGTTTACAGACAGCCCCACCTAAAGCAATCACATGTGATGCGTTGGCATCAGCATGTTGTTCGCCACAGGTTAAACATTTAAATAGCTCTCCTTTGCGAGAGCCTAAATTTAAACAATGGTGACAAGTTTGACTTGTATATGCAGGATTGACTAGTTCAACAACCATACCATAAGCAGAAGCTTTATAA
Source organism: Parachlamydiales bacterium (assembly GCA_963709145.1). Taxonomy (GTDB): domain Bacteria; phylum Chlamydiota; class Chlamydiia; order Chlamydiales; family Parachlamydiaceae; genus JBDHQB01. Next base: position 11,995 of record CAVPVT010000072.1, on the reverse strand, counting down.
GTCACAAATTGTTGCAATTGGTAAAAACTCCATCCTGCTACCATTCTATTTCTATGTTTGTTCCATGTCCTTGTCTTGTTGCGAATTTCCTTAAGCTGTTCCATGCGAATAGTGCCGCAATTGTGCCTTTTAGCTTCTTCAACAATTTGTTTAGAAATAACATGGTTTTCGTGTTTAATTCTTCTGTTTTCGTATCCGGAAAGCCTTTTAAGAATCTTTTTTGTTCCTTTCTTCTGTTTCGATTGAAGGCTTGCTCTTATCTGGAATCTTTTCTTTTTAAATTCCTGTCTCGAGTTTCCTTCAATCATCAATCCAGTCGATGTTGTAGCGATATTTGTTATGCCAAGATCAACTCCTATTATTCCAGCCCCATTACAAGGGTTTGCGTTTACTTCTACGACAATATGGATATACCATGCCACACCCTTCTTGATCACTGTGGCGGAAGTCGGTATCTGTCCTTTCAAAGCTTTTCTCTGATGTTCGCCAAGAAGCATTGGAATTCTGATCCTGCCTTCTATTGTAGTCAAAGAAATCGTTTGATCAAGTTCTCTATAAGAAAAAATGCGGGCATCATAATCAATGCTTTTCGGCTTAAATTCTCTAGGAAGCTTACGCTTTCCTCTCAATTTAGTCATGCAAGCGACAACACGTCGAATAGCTCGCACAGCAAGATTTGCCGAAAGTCCAAACAATTCGCGAACCTGAGAATAACAAAGCTTATGGAGCTTAACAGCGTTGTGTGTTTTTTCTGCAATAGCTACTTTAAGAACATAATTACATGCATCCGAAAAATGCTCGCTTGTATGCTGAAGAGCATCAGTAATTATTGGGTCTGTCAAAAGTTTACAGCAGATCGTTCGTGTTTCCATGGCGAAAATTTTTCATCATTTAAAAATTTAAAACAACTAAAATGAGGAGCGGCACTTTCTCCCCACCCTGACATCTGCCTCGTGACTGGTCTCAATTTCTTTGCCAACAATGACCCCCCTTTCTAGATCGGGTATAAAGTAGTTATTTTCTTTTATAAGCTTGATGGCAAAAGTAGGAGTCGCTGTAGTAAACCAATAATTATCGAACTCCCCTGATTGTAAAAACTCCATAACAGACAATGGATTATACACTCTCTCCGCTTCCTAGAACGCGAAAAGGAGTAACCATTGTACCAAAATTTCATTTTTTTTAAGGTTTCTTCTTTTGATTCTTGTCGTTTGCGGACGATAGCGTCTAATTCATTTTCAAAATAATGGTCAATTTCATTTTCTGTTAATCCCAGCAAGGTTGCGTATTCGGGTTTCATAGAAATATCTATTAAATTGTTCATCCCAGAAAATAACGAGACCTTCGAAAATTTACTTACTCCTGTAATAAATACCCTATGGATGTATTGACTCAACGCTTTTATAGTAGTATAGAATTCACCAAGTATTTCACGATTTTTCGCAACAAGCTCCATATTTGCAAATTGATGAACTAGTGGTTTATCATATTCATCAATTAGGATGACGACAGGACCCTTCTTTGCTAGCTCAATGACCAAAGCTGATAAGCTAAGCGATGGGAACTGTCGTTTAATATCAGTGATTGAATATTTGTTGGCACATTCTTGAAGTAACTCTTGTAATGATATGGAAAGTGCTTCAGGAGTCGACGAAATTGTTTTTGAGAGATCCAAACGAATAACAGGAAATTCTTTCCATTCATAATCAGAAGAATCGATCCATAAACCGCTAAATAGTTTACGTTCTCCTTTAAAGAGGGACTCCAGCGTAGATATTAAAAGTGATTTACCAAAACGTCGAGGGCGTGTCAAGAAATAGGCAACCCCAGTCATCATCATGCGATAAATCCATTCAGTTTTATCTACATATAAGAAACCTTCTTTCCTCATGAGAGGAAAATCTTGAACACCTATAGGAAATTTTACCATAAAACACACACCATGAGGCTAATTTTATCTTATAAGAATGTTATCTCTCTAGGAATATTTCATTCAGCCACGATATTCTCCTGATTCCCTTTTCAATATATTTTTTAAGTGTTATTACTAATATAATTTGACCTACAAGGATGTTGATTTACTTTCTAACTTTCACAAAGGACCACGCTTACCTCGTAGATCTCCAAGTAAAGCTTAGGAACTTGACTTCAATGATTTTCGAAGACCGTCACCATGCTGGTAAAGAACTTGTAAAAGCTTTGAAGCCCTACAATAAAGCACCCAATACTTTGGTTTTAGGACTTCCTCGTGGAGGTGTTGTGGTCGCTTACGAAGTTGCCGATGCTTTGAAACTTCCCCTTGATATCATTTGCCCCCGCAAGGTCGGTGCTCCCTACAATTCTGAACTTGCCCTAGGAGCTGTCACTCACACGGGTGAAGGATTTTACAATGAAGAACTTATCTTAGAACTCGGTGTTTCACAAAAGTACCTGCAAAGCGAAATCGAAAATCAAAAAAAAATTTCAGCGCAACGGATGAAATTGTACCGTGCAAACCGCCCCCCTTTAAACCTTGAAGGACTCAATGTCCTTCTCGTCGATGATGGACTTGCCACAGGTGCCACAATGAAAGCTGCCATTATTTCTGCCAAAGCACAAAATGCTGCAAAAGTCATTGCCGCCATTCCTGTCGGGCCGCCTCATACCCTTGATGAAATCTCTACAATGGCTGATGAGGTCGTTTGCTTATCCGCACCAACCCATTTTTATGCAGTCGGTCAATTTTATAATAATTTTGTAGGCACAGAAGACGAAGAAGTCCTCGATTTACTCTCCAAGATACCTTACAAACCAAACACTCGCTAGTCTTGCCACCTCTTCTAAAGTCCCAGGCTCTTCAAAAAGATGGGTAGCATGCGGCACAATGACTAATTTTTTCTCACAATTCAAAAAATCAAAAGCCATTTGATTCAATTCGATCACTTGCGTATCATTGCCCCCTACAAGTAATAAAGTAGGTGCAATCACCACTCCCAAAGCTTTTCCCGCCAAATCAGGACGACCTCCCCGTGACACGACAGCACCCACTCGTGACTTAACCTGAGCTGCTGCGACAAGAGCCCCTGCTGCCCCTGTGCTGGAACCAAACAGCCCTATTTTTAAACCCTTCGTGTCCGAGTTTTTTGAGATCCATTCGATAGCCCCTACCAACCGATCAGCTAATAATCCAATATTAAATCGGTGTTCCCGTGAATATTCATCCTCTTTTTCTTCGCTGGAGGTCAATAGATCCATCAGCAACGTTCCCAATCCTCCCTCATTCAATTCCTTAGCCACAAACTGATTTCGAGGGCTATGCCGACTACTTCCGCTTCCATGGGCAAATATAACTATTCCTTTGGATTCTTCGGGCAGCGCCAACATCCCTTTCAGTACATGATTCCCTGCCTTGACATCCACTTCTTCAGATAATATACGCATAAAAATCACCCCTTTGGCATCATGGTGTAAAGAGGCTGATTAAGATGGAAGGAAAAAAAAGATTATTCTTTGGACTTTCACTCCAAGCTCCTTGGCCTGAAGAGTTTCCACACGGAAGATTACTTCTTCCACAAGATAGGCATTTAACCTTAGCCTTTCTTAGCAATGTCGATGCCGAATTATTGTTTAAATCTCTACCACAACTGACGATCCCCTTTTGTATCGGTACAGCTGGCTTTTTTGACTCCTGCCTATTCCTTTCCCCACACAATCCCAATGTTGTCGCCTGGAGTGTTAAATGGCTGGACGACGAAAAGCCGCTCATCGACTTTCAAAAGTCTTTAAACCATTGGCTAATAGAGATCGGATATGCTCCAACACATCCTGAAAGAAAGTGGCTTCCCCACGCAACCCTTGCGCGAAGACCCTTTGATAGAAACGAATGGGCAACGAGTTTTAAACCTATTCCATTGATTACAACAGCAATCCATCTTTATGAAAGCCTAGGACAGCTGAAATATCAACCACGCTGGTCACATATGTTGATACCTCCATTCAACGAATTGGATCACACCGCAGATATCGCTTTTAAAATCTATGGAACGACGTTAGAACAGATCCACAGACATGCCCAAACAGCCCTCTTTTTCAAAGATCCAAAGCTTATTTCCTATAGCTCTGCAAAACCTGTTCAAACGCTGGACGACGTGATCATTGATCTTAATTCTATAATTTCCAAAGCAGACCAAGAACAAGGCTGCGCCCTGAAAGCAGTCAGCTTTCATGGAGAGCTTCTCAAAGATGCTAACAATACACTAAGTTGGGAGATGATCGTCGATGTCTGACTTAAAATTAATCTCTGCTGCCACTTATGAGATGATGCAAGAACAAGGGATGCTTGTCCCCGGTTTGGTGATCGCCACAGAACAACTCCTCAAAGAGATGGAGATTGATCGTCCTCTCGAACAAGTTCGCAATGTCGCCTACCTGAAAGGTATTGTGGGTTATAGCATTGCAATGCCCGATATCCATTGGGGCTACGGTTTTCCAATCGGCGGAGTCGCCGCCATGGATGCCGAGCATGGAGTCATCAGCCCAGGAGGAGTTGGTTACGATATTAACTGTGGTGTCCGCTTAGCAGTTGCACCCGATCTTTTCAAGAACTTGTCAGCTTCAAAAAAAACCGAACTTTTAACGACCATTTTTAAAAATGTTCCTTCTGGAGTAGGTCATGGTGACAAAAATAAAACGTTGAGCTCTTCCGACTATCGTCAACTTATCGATCTTGGCTCCCGTTGGTCAGTTCAAAAAGGATTTGGTTTTGAAGCAGATCTCTCCCACACAGAAAGCTACGGTTATATTGCGGGAGGGTCTCTCGAAGCTGTTTCTAATGTCGCTCAAAAACGGGGCGCCCATCAATTGGGTTCCATCGGCTCTGGTAATCATTTTGTTGAAATCGGCGAAGTCCAAAAACTGTATCTTCCCGACATAGCCCAGGCTTGGGGTGTAGAAGAAGGGCAAATTTATATCCTCATTCATTCAGGTTCGCGCGGCTTTGGTCATCAGATTTGTCAAGATACTCTCGACAGCTTTATCCAACAAGGGTATGCCAAGGGTCTTCCCGATAGGCAACTTGTCGCTGCACCCATCCAGAGTTCTGCTGGACAAAGCTATTTTAGCGCGATGGCGGCTGCAGCAAATTTCGCCTTTAATAATAGGCAGCGTATCTTACATGCTGTTCGCGAAAGCTTTAAGCAAACTCTCAAAATGGATCCTGAAGAGATTCGCCTCATCTATGATGTTTGCCACAACATCGCCAAATTTGAAACACATGAAGTCAAAGGCGAAAAACGTAAATTATGCGTTCACAGAAAGGGAGCGACAAGAGCTTATGGACCTGGTCATGAAGAGCTCACTCCCATTTACAAAGCCACCGGACAACCAGTCCTAGTGCCGGGAGACATGGGACGTGCTAGCCATTTAATGGTTGGGCAAGGCAATCCGATCACATGGTGCAGTGCTTGCCATGGGGCTGGCCGTGCCCGCAGTCGAGTGCAATCGATGAAGTCGTGGAAAGGGAAAGATTTGGAAGCCTATATGAAAGCACAAGGAGTTCATGTCATGGCAGATTCCTTCAAAACAATCGCAGAAGAAATGCCCGACGCTTACAAAGATGTCGACACTGTTGTGCAGGCAGTTCAAGAAGCGGGTCTTGCCAGAATGGTTGCCCGCCTCAAACCCCACCTCGTCATTAAAGGATAATCAACGTTTAAAATTGTCAAATGCTTCCCAGCCCATGCTGTCCTGAGTATCAAATCCTGGGAATTCCATTGAATCAATCTCTACAGTTTCTTTCGGAAGATCATCAACACTTAAGATAATGCCATCGAAAAATGTACTTTCGAAACCTTTCATCAGGTTGTAGTAAAAACTGAAGTGGTAATCAATTGCATCTTTGCCCCTGATGTACTTAGAAGCAGCTTTATCCACCATCAAGTTATCATGCAGTTTCAAAGCCACCTCGGGTGACTCCATGAAAATATTAACTTCGAAATCGGAGTTCTCACTTTTTTTACCTAAATTGTAACTCCCAACTGTCGAAAACTTGTTGTCAACGATCAACACCTTTTTATGGTAAAGCATAAATTCTTTGTCATATTCATACACCAATACTCCCTTGCGTGCCGACCTGCTTGCTTCATCTTTTTGCCAAAACCTAAAGGTTTTTCCCAACATTAGGGGGAGATAATTCACCCGATTGATATAAGTGTATAACGCGATCGTCGAATTTGCTGTCGTCGCTTTGATGTTTAACCCGTTTGTAAAAATGTTGATTTCCACATACCTATTGGCAGTGTCGATCAAAGCATTGTAAATTTTGTCGATTGGGAACAAATACATATGCGCAAGATCGATCGAAATTTGCGCTTCCTTGATATAATGCTCGTAGAGGTCGCCGATCAAATGGAAGTTAAAGCGAGGTCCCGAAACAGTCGCGTAAGCTTTAACATCACTGACCAAATCAGGATTGTTTTCAAAAAGATCGATCACTGTCTTTTCTTCTTCAGCTACAGGAGTATACTCGGTCGTTTTGCTGAAGTAATGCCCTGCACTGCTTTTAACGCTCTTTCCTGTTTTGTAAAGTTCAAAAATTTGATAAAACTCCTCACGAAGCTTCCTGGCCATCGGTCCTGAAACTACAACGTCCTGATCGCAGGACGCTTTTGGCAAAAATGCCTCTTGCATTGAAGTAGGATCATAATCAGCAGGGATTTCATTTTGGCTTAAGTTATCCACCAAATTGGTGCCACCCAAATGAAAATATTTTTCGTCCACAATGATCAATTTCATGTGGTTTTCAGTTGTATATAATCCATTTTCTTGAACGATTGGACCTGAAAATCCTGTAATCAGATAATAAAAATTCTTAGGGACCTTTTTTTAAGGTCTTTCAACAAATTTTCATTCTCCTCTGTGAATAACCCTGCGTTCTGGGAAACCATAAAATGGATTTGGATCTCAGGATTTTTTCCTAATTGCTCTTTCAAAATGTTGTAAACATTTAAAAAAACCTCACCATGCGCATACCCACATGACATCTCGATCGACTTTTTTGCATTGCGCAACAACTCATATTTCCAAAATGTGCCATCATTTGTCGTTTTTCCCACATACACCTTATGCCCATCGACAAACGAATTTGCAGCTTCCTTAGCATTAATTCCATACACAGCTGCATTAACACAGATTATTAAAGCAGCTAAAGTTGAAAAAATAATTTTCATTATTAACCTATTTTTATAATTACTTTGATTTAGCTTAACAATTTATCATACTTATTGATTGTTTTCAATATTAACCTGTCTTTTAATAATGGTCTTTTCTTATTGACTCTTTAACCCCATTCATGCCATTCATAGATTTAAATTTTATTTTTAAATTAGGAGTTCATGATGAATAATATAGAAGACCAAGAAGTCGCATCTGAAATTGTTGCGGAAGTGCGCAAACACCGTTGGCTTTATATCTTTGAAGCCATTTTGCTCATTATTTTAGGAATTTTAGCGATTACCATACCTGGCCTTTTTACCCTTGCTACAGAAATGTTTATTGGATGGATGTTCATCTTAGTAGGCTTGGTAACCGGTTATAGGGCTATCCAATCCCGTTCTGCTCCCGGTTTTTGGCCTTCCCTGTTTAGCTCGCTTGTTTCCTTAGTATTAGGTGTTCTCTTGCTGGTTTATCCTCTCCAAGGAGTTATTACACTCACAATTCTTCTAGCAATCTTCTTCCTGCTTCAGGGAATTGCGCAGCTTGTCTATGCTATTCAATTAAAGCCAATCAACGCTTGGGGATGGTTTTTCGTCTCGGGTCTTATCAACCTCGCCATGGCCGCTATTATCTGGTACGGTTGGCCCTCCACAGCTATTTGGGTAATTGGCCTACTCGTCGGAATTAACTTCCTTATGTTTGGGTTCACACTCCTTTTCCTCATGATGAGCGTCAAAAAGGTAGCTTAAGAGTAAAGATCTTCCCCGACCCCCTGCAGGGGATCGGGGAACTGAAATAGATTAACAGTGTTCGGGTTCCACATTCTTGCGCACCATCTCCAAGAGGATTGAAAAAGCTTTATTCACTTCGTCACCGATCCGTTCCTGAAATTTCGTAAGATCCCCTCTTTTATCTTGAGGTAACTTATCTTGCACTTGACTTAAGCAAAGGTGCCATTTCTTTTTAAAATCGGCGACTTCTTCTGTCGTCATCTCAGTTCCATCACCATTCTTAAGACTAAACATTTCCGCACCAGATCCGATAGGTACTCCCTCTTCATAGGAACGGATCAGTTCAATTTTTTTGCGCACATTTTCCCGACTTGTCAAACCACCCGACATGAACGTACCCAACCAAACGTATAAATGGGCTACTACTATCTCAGGCTCTGTTTTAGCCAATTCCACCAGATTTTCGGCATATTTAACCACGCCTTCATAAGGACTCCAAGGCACAAATTTTTCCGCTGCCACAAACTCCCACTGCTTTAAATCCTTTTTAATCCCTTCTGAACGGAAGAGTTGAGTTACCACGACCCCTTTTAAATGCTCATGTCCACTCCTCAAAATCACTTGCTGACATGTTTCCAATGCCGAGTGAATGATCTGTAAATTAACTAAATATTTCATAAAAGCAGACTCACAAAAATTCCCTTTAAAAATTCCCAGTAAAAATTTATTAGTCACCACTTCTGTATGTTTCCCTAAACGCGCTTTATCCAAAACTTCCCACAGAGTCGTTTCTTGCTGATGAAATAAATTTTTACGAAGAATATCCAATTCCTGCATCCTCAGTGTCGGACTTTGGGAATATTCTGGTGTTAGATCAATAACTTTATTCTCGCTTTGAGAATGTGAATCTGGTTTTACAACAGAAAAATCTGGTGAACCAGAGAAGGGACTTATCGCAGGTAGCGCCATAAAACTCTCCAAACTTGAAATTATGGTCTATTGACACTTAACGGAAAAATGCCTTATCGAAGGGCAAAATTTTTTCTTGAATTTTCTCACAAATCTTCCGATCTAGAATCGATGAGTCCAAAAGCCCCTGCAACTTAGCCCTAAACTCCGTGAAATTGTTCCACGTCAATGTTGTACTGTATGTCACCGGAGTAGGCTCTTTTCCTTTGATCCCCTTTGCCAGCATTTCAATACTTGGAACCTCACATCCATCCTCATCATCTTCCCAAAAACTCTCATGCAAAAGGCGAATTAATAAAAGCCTGAAATTCTCATCTTCAAAAGCGTTATGCCCCTTTTGAAACCAACGGTAGGTACTAATCACATAATTGAAATGGATCATTCTTCGACTAATATCCTCCAGTCCAATCTGATCTGGGGGCGTCTGGCATTGCGCCCATAACATTGTATCAAAAATATGTCGGTTGCCATTAATCGTTGCCATCCGACCATGTAATTGCCATGGTCTAAATTGCTTAAGCCAGCTTACCGAAAAGAAGAGCTCCCATGTGCTTACAATATGATTATAACCATGTTCAATGTACCAAGGATCCCAAACTTTGGATATCCCTACACACTTCAGATTTCCAAGCCTTATCCGTTCGTACAAATCCTTGTACACAGTGTCATCTTTCAAAAATAGATCGGAATCGTGAAGCAGTGCATGTTTCGTTTTCACCTCATCAACTCCACGAATGAGCTGCATCCAATGGATGTGACCCGGGTTGTTCGTCAGAGCGATCACCGCTTTATCGATTTTGTTCAAATGAACAAGCCGAACCTTCCCCTCTGGCCAAGACTTAATGCAATCTGCAAAAACTTTTTTGAAAGTCTTGTTCTTCCCATCGGGTATCACCAAGACTTCATGAATTAAAGAAATGTCCTGCTTCCGACAAATATCCAGGGCTAACTTTAGAAAAACTGGCAAGTCTCCAGGCACCGGTAATAGAACTGTGTACGATGGAAGATCCTGAGGAATTCAGGATTTTTCCCAATCGCGAATAAAGACAGCTTCCAGAACCCTTGTTTTAACATATCCCACCCTCAAGGGGTTCACAATCATATTAAATCTTTGATAATATTTCTATAGCTAATGTGAAGCAAATAATGTAAAACCCCCTTGATACTGCTTTTCCTCCCGGGACAGTATTCAACATCCTTGATAGCCTAATTTATAACGTCCCACCCAAACCATTAGAGACTGGAATGATCCCATTCAAAATCGAATCCCCGAAACCTCCACTAGTATCTTAATGCCAACAAAAATGCCCATTCAAAATAAATAGCAAAGAATAAGGTCGGTATTATAATCAATCCCCCCAAGAGCAGCTGACCTATATCCCCTTTCAGGAACTCGCAAACCGTTCCGCTAAAAAGTCGAACAGTCCCATCAGTAATCCCTAAAAATGAAGTCACTTAAAGCAAAGAACAAAGGCGTTACACAACCCTACAAGATAGGATCCTTGCACATGATGGGACACAAACTGGATAGGAGATTGCCCCCAGTCTCTTGAAAGCTTTGATTAAAGTCTTTGTGGCCCTTCAACTAGAACAATTCCCAACATCATACCCTTTGCCAGATAAAATCAAATATGAAGGCCGTCATCGTTCCTGCAATGATTTGCAATGCACATCCCTTTTACATTTCTCTTCAAATAGGGAGTTAAACTAGGCACCATCGTTTGGAAACTGAAAGATGTTCAGCAAAAATGGGATCACCCATTTAATGTAGTCGACCACTTTTGGTGTGCCCATAAATGGAGCTTGATCTCACCTGTACCAATAGCAACAAGAGCGATATAAGTGGCGATCATTCCTACAAAAAGAATCGAATTCACCCGTCCAATGATTTTGCTGCCCAGATAGGTGACGCCGCCAAAAACAACTATAAAGAACGCACACCCCCACTCCCTCGTTATATTAAATGGGGTCAAGCGTGAACTGAAATCTGCAATCTGTTCCCCGCCTCCAGCCGTATAAGCTACATTCGAAGCATAACAAATAAAGAGATACAGTACCCAGCTCACCCATTTTCCTACCGGGCCGAGCAATTTGGAAGACATGAGATCACATGCTCCCCTTCCTGCATCCATAAACTTGCTTCCATGAGAAGCAGCGCTGACAAAGTCATACCTAACCAACACAATGCCAATGACAGTGCTGAAGGTAAAAAGCCGCTGACACCCGCCACAACCGGCAGCGCCAACATCCCTCCCCCGATACAAGTTCCCCCGACAAGAAAAATTGCAGAAATTAAAGTTCCCTTTGACGGTGTAGACACAACTCCTCCAAAAAAATGAATGTCCTGGAAGAATACCAAAAACCTGAATTTTATCTCATCAACATTAACTGTTCTTGAATGCCACCGGTTACTTGGACTTGGCCATCTTTGTGGATATAAACATCATACTCCAGACGTACCCCAAATTCCCCGGGCAAATAGATCCCTGGTTCGATAGAAAAACAGGTGCAGGGCAAGATCAATCTATCGTCTAAAGTTTCCAAACTGTCAATATGTGCTCCCGGGCCATGGTCCCGCTCATCGATATTATGTCCCGTTCGATGCACAAAGTAATCCCCATACCCACCATCAATGATGACTTTGACGACAAACTTTATCGATCTCAAACCCTCTGACCAGCTTCCCTTCTTTAAATCGCTCTTTAACGAACTCCGTCCGCCTTGTCGCGAGCTTTTTTAACCAATCCGAATATCTTTTCTTGTTTTTCATTTGCGCTCGGTCCCGCTATACCGACCCGCGTAATATCTGCATACACAGACTTGGCCTCTTTTTTTTTGCACCAGATATCCAACAAAACGAAGTCTCCTTTACGGATCGTCTCAGATTTATTTTTCTCTGGCATATAATGCGGATGCCGCCGAATGAGCATTAACCGCACGAATCGGCCCATCCGCTGTCATACATCCATTCGACTCCAATTGCTTCAACATAAACGTATGCACATCAAATTCAGTGAATGCTTTCTCTTGCGCAAGTCTTGTGCCGATCTCCTTCCACGTGATTGCGATGACTCTGTCCAAAACATCTTCCACTTTTAGATGCT
>CAVPVT010000071.1:0-5083 GCA_963709145.1 Parachlamydiales bacterium | reverse complement strand
GACTCTTATGAAGCTGCGGAAGAGCTGGAAAAACTGTATGTGGATCATTATCATCGCATGCCTGAACTCGAATATTATGCTCCTTGCAAAATGTGTGTTTTAGTGCGGTTTCATCGATGGAACGATATCTTGAAGATACCGCCTCCATCCCACGATATGAGGATGACGGATATTCTTTGGCATTTTTCCAGGGCCGTAGCTTTTGCAAGTTTAGGGAATATCACTCAAGCTCAGGATGAACAGAAGCTCTTTCTCGAGGGAAAAACCCATTTACCGACTGACGCCATCTACGGCTATAACAAAGCAAATAAAATCGTGGAGATCGCCGATTATATCCTTAAATCAAAACTTGCAGAAATGCAAAACAATCTCACTGAGGCTATCGAACAGTTACGAAAAGCGGTCGCCGTTCAAGATACATTGCGTTATAATGAACCCCCCGACTGGTTTTTCCCTGTGAGAGAAAGTTTAGGAGGTCTTCTTTTACAAACTAAAACTTACCAAGATGCTGAGAGTATCTTTCGTGAGGACCTGAGATTTCATCCACGCAATGGTCGTTCTCTATTTGGTTTAAAAGAAGCATTAAGGGGACAAAACCGGGATTACGACAAATACTGGATTGATACCGAATTTCAAAAAGCCTGGCTCTATGCGGATACCCAACTCAACATTAAAGATTTATAAGCAGTCTAAAGATTTGCTTTTGGAAAAGGTGAAAACTGCATCGGTGGATGCTCTAAAAGATTTTTGATGATGCCGATTTCCGATTTCGCAGCTAAGGTAAAGTTGACATTTTTTTCGAATATATCAATAAGCTTTTTCATTTGATCAGTTTCAATAGCGACGTAATGGGTCGTCTTCTCAAACGAGACAGCAGCAACCCCTGTGGGGCCATTTTCAATCTAATCTCTTCGTTATTTCCATTGATATTCCGAAAGATTAAGGAAACTTTTGAGATAACCCCTCCTTTTTTCCAGATTTCTAGCTTAAGAAATTGGGAATTTGAGAGCCCTGGTTCCCTTGCCTAAAAAATATCCAGACTTTTTCCAAGAAGGGAGGGGATTTTTCTCACTGACACCCATCGAAGGGCGATTCTCCGTGTTTTTAAAGAAAATAGGGGTAACACTCGTCATTTTAGTCCTCTAAATGGTTCTGTTTCAACATAGTCTTCGAGGTAAATTTTGGCAAAATAAATTAGAGTTGTAAAAAAAGAAAAGGGTATAATGATAAAGGGATAGTTCCCTTGTAAGTGGAGGTGTTTTATGAACGTCACTAATTATGGAACAAGTGGATCAATGAATACGTCGCCATCAGGTAAAAAAAAGCCTTTCGCGGAAGATCAAAAAAAATTGAACAAAGAAGCAAAAACGGCTAAAGCAGCCAAGGAAAGTTTGGAAAAAAATCCTAGTGAAAAATCAAAGTACCGTCGAAAAGATTATGAAGTGATTCGAGACAAAGAAACGAGCCAAGAAGTTACTAAACAAGGGGAAAAGGCAAAACTGTTCCGAAAATAGGCTCAATATAAAATTTTGGGATAAAGAGGGGTTGCGATCATCGCTAGCAGCCAAAATACCAGGAAACTAACGGCAAAATCAATTCCAAGTCCAAAATAGCTAGTTTCCCCATAGATCATGAGATGACGCAAGGCATCCACTTGATAGGTTAAAGGGTTTATGTGGGAAAGACTTTTAATCCAATCAGGCATCATGTTGATGGGGTATAAGGCGTTGCTGGCAAAAAAAAGAGGCATTGTCATCACTTGCCCTACCCCCATAAATCTTTCCCTCTTTTTCACAATTGACGCAATAATCAAAGAAAAGGTGGAAAAAATAGCTGCACTTAAAATCACCATCAAAATCACGCCTAAAAAGGGGAGTATCTCCCAGCGGACGTGAATGCCGAGTAACAAGGAGAGGAAATACACAATAAAAATTTGGGAAATCCCCCGTGTACCTGCGGCTAATGCCCGTCCCACAACAAGTGCTAATCGGGGAGCTGGAGAGACCATAATCTTATGTAAAACTCCCATATCCCTTTCCCAAATAAGCGCAACACCATAGAAGATTGAAATAAAAAGAATGCTTTGCGCTAAGATCCCTGGCGCCAGGTAGTCAAGGTACGGAACTTTGCCTGTCGGGATTGCATTGGCATGGGCTAAAGCTTGTCCGAAAATTAATAACCATATGGCAGGTTGGATCATACGCGTTACCAATTCCCAAGGATCATGCCGCAATTTTCGGGCATCGGCTTCAGCAATAGCCCATACTTGTCTTAAATGTAATAGAGTCTTAGTCCAAATTCCGGATGGTTCCTCGAGTTTGTTTGACATTTCTAAAATCCCCTCCTTCTTCGGTGATTGAAGTACCTGTGTAGTGTACAAATACATCATCCAGGGTTGCGTTAGTCCCTAAAGATGTTTTTAAAGCCGCCGGTGTCCCAATAGCTACAATCCGTCCTAAGTGCATAAACGCGACAACATCGCATAGACGATCAGCTTCATACATGTCGTGGGTGGTCATCAGGATAGTGGTCATAAATTTCGAACGTAGTTCTTGGATACTTCTCCAAAGCGATTTGCGAGCGGATGGATCCAAACCCACTGTAGGCTCATCCAAAAAAAGGATAGAAGGTTCATGCAGCAGAGCTTGGGCAATTTCGAGACGCCTGATCATGCCGCCCGAATATTGGTTAACGAGCTGTCCCATGTAATCTTTAAGTCCAAAAAAATCGAGTAGCACGTAAATTTGTTGATCCCGATATTTTTTCGGAATGCCGTAGAGTTTAGCTGAGAGAAGAAGATTTTCGTACCCGGTAAGGTCCCCATCTGCGGAAATAAGCTGGGGAACATAACCGATCATTTGCCGGATTTTTGCCGGGCTTGTGACAATATCAGATCCGTTGATTAACGCTCTCCCCGACGAAATAGGGAGAAGTGTAGTCAACATTTTGATCGTTGTACTTTTGCCTGCACCATTGGGGCCAAGAAGACCAAACACTGTGCTTTTTTTGACCTGAAAAGAGATATGGTCCACTGCAGGCGTTGAGTTGTAGTAATGGGTTAGCTCTTGGACTTCTATGGCATTCATAAGAATTACTTGTCTCACCTAATTTACCTTATTTTACAAGCTGATTTGACCAAAAGCAACTTTTAGTCTTATTCTGAATAAAATAACTTGTTTACAGAGGATAAGAAATGAGAACAATCATTGGTTGGACAGCTTGTTTAGGTATGCTAATTTCAGGTGGAGGATGGTGTGACGAAGATGTTTACAAAGAATACATAGAGTTACCCAACCCGCCTCAAGATCCCGATTGCAGTGGTTGTTATGAAAAACATTGTAAGTGGGAACGGTGCTACACTAAAGAATGGCAGTGTGATACTAAACAACAAACCTATGAATCCAAGAATTGTCGCTACATTCCTCAGTATTATCAAAAATTAGTCTGCCGTTATGTTCCCCAATACTACTATGAAACATATGTAAGGTACGTTCCAGAATATTATAACACTTATGATACCTACGATGTTCCTGAATACAAATTGGTCAAAAAGTGCAAATATAAGCCTAAATATTACTACAAAAAGAAAAAACAATGCACTTCTTGCGATGAAGAAAGGACGGAACCTGAGTGTCAAGATGGATCAGATGTTGAATAGCCGTATTTATTGGCTAACCAAACCACTTTTTCGAAGAGATTCTCGGGAAGTTCTTGCTTAAGCAGTGACCATGTTATTTTTTTATCCGTCGTTTTCACTTTTGTATTAGTGGTTTTAGGGATCATATCCAACACCTCTTTAGATAAATCCAAACCAACCCTTTGTCCCATCTCTTTATAAGCAGTGTCGAAATCTTCAATTCGATAGGTCCACTCAGCTTTTGATTCTGAGAGAATATTCCAATAAAACCAATATTTCGCGCACTTTACGATATCGGGATCTTCTTGTTTAATTTCAGGGATGGTCAAACTGACCCACTCCCACGTTGCAAGAGGTGGAATATTGTAATACGATTCAATTACCTTTAAGGGGTGGCGCACCTGATGAAAGATATATTCAAAAGAATATTGGTCTGGAATAGGTCCCCAAGGGGACCACGAGGCGTTTGAAGTCATTAGCCAAGATACAAGGCCATGATCCTTCATATGCTCGTGACCGACTTCTAACCCTGAGGCTTTAAGATACTCGTACATAAATTGAGTGCCACTTCGCCCACAACCTGTAATCAAGAGAAATCTTTTTGCCCTTTGATCGGTCGGATAGGTATTGCCATTCGCGTAAAACGGTTGGCAAAGCATAATAATGCATAACTGGATCAGAAATTTAATCATGTCTTTTACAAAATAACCTTAGATTTAATGCGAACTTATAGGAAAACACAGCGACGACTTTTACGGTAGAAGAATTTATAACCATATCAATGGTTCTCATTGATTTTTAAATATTTAAACTGTAATCTTGACGCATGCCAAAACCTAGATATAACCAAAAAATTAACCTTACGATCAAAACCTTAGGCGTCCATGGCGAAGGGATAGGTTATTGGCATGGTTATACTCTTTTCGTAGACAATGCTTTACCTAACGAAGTCATCGAAGGACGAATCTCCCAAAAAGAAAGAAGTTTTGGAAGAGCAAAAGTGACTAAGCTCGTCCAGGTGTCTCCAGATAGAGTTGAACCGAAATGCCCTGTTTTTCATCAATGTGGGGGATGCCAATTGATGCATATAAGTTATGAAGCTCAATTGCAATTCAAAACCCAGCGTTTGATCGAGGCATTCAACAAATATCCCTCTTTGAAAGATATACGTATCGAAAATTGTGCCCCTTCACCTCAACCTCATCATTATCGAAATAAAATCCAGCTTCCTGTAGTCGGGACACCAGAAGGAATTAAAATTGGGCTGTACGCCAGAAATTCGCATGAGATCGTAGATGTAATCCAGTGTGACGTTCACTGTGCGCTTGGTGAAAAAATCTATCAAAAAATCCGACCTTTGTTTCTTCAATCTGCTTTAATTCCCTACGATTTTAAAACAGGAACTGGAGAGATCCGTTTCTTATTGGTTAAATCAGCTGTGAATTA
>CAVPVT010000070.1:0-71649 GCA_963709145.1 Parachlamydiales bacterium | reverse complement strand
GTGGGAGCACTTATGCGGTGTTTGCAAAAAATCCATTGAGATCGATGATTTATATAAACATTATGATGCGATTGGTTTGCATTATGGAAAGCAATTTCAAACTCTTCGAAATATAAAAATCGGTGATAATCAGTGTATTGCAGAATTGGAAGGGGAAACTTATCCAGCACTTTTAGATGGCTGTTTGCAAGCCTTATGTTTCCTTGATTCAACAAGAAAGTGAACAAAATATCTATCTTCCTATAAGTATAGACCGGCTAATCTGCCTAGCTGAACTAGGAAGCTCAATACGCATCCATGGCAAACTAATACAAGTAAAAAATAATACTCTATCTGCTGATCTTTCCATCTTTGCGTATGATGGCACTCCGCTTATGAAAATCGAAGGATTTCATGCACGGAAAACAAATAAAGAACATCTTCAGCAGATGTTAGCAAAGCAAACAAAACTTGAAACTTCTTCTTGGTTTTATCAAACGGCATGGCAGCCAAAACCGTTAGAAAAAACAGAGGGTGAACTAAAAGGACCTTGGTTAATCATATCAGAGAAAAGAAGGAATCGAAGGGTTAGAAGCTAAAATCATTAAACCCCAACAAGCAATCGAAGAAATAAAAGAAAATCCATATCAAGGTATCTTATGGTTTGTTTCAGGAAAAGATTCCTTAAAACATATTTTAAGCTTTGTCCAAACTGTGGAAGACATCTACCCCGACTCTATTTTATTACGCGCGGCATACAATCTGTAGGTCCTATTACTGATCTGGAAAATGCCCCCTTCAATGGTTTTTATAAAACGTTAAAACTTGAACTTCCCACTCTTGATTGTCACCATATTGATCTCTATGTTAATGAAAAGTTTCCTTTAAAGAACTCATGGCATCTGATGAAGAGACTCAAGTGGGTTATTGGGAAGGGATCCGTTATGTTCCACGTTTGCTGACCGCACAGAAGGCAAGACGATCAGGTAAAAAATTAGCGATTCCTCTCACACAAGCTTTCCAGTTAGATACATCTTCAAAAGGTGACTTAGAAAATTTGTATTTAAAAACTTTAGAGACCTCTTCCTCCCCGAATCCTAATGAAATTTCGGTTGAAGTAAAAGCCGCTGGCTTAAACTTCCGCGATGTCTTAAATGCAATGGGTCTCTATCCTGGGGATCCAGGTCCTCTAGGGGGGGAATGCGCAGGAATATCACAGCCATTGGGAAGGAGTTCAGGAATTTAAAATCGGGATCCTGTCGTGGGTTTTGCATTATCAGGTTGTATGGCTTCCGATATCACTACTTCTAAAGACATGTTTGTTTTAATGCCTTCTAACTTAACGTTTCCACAAGCTTCCGCCATCCCTGTCGTATTTTCAACTGCTTATTATGCTTTGATTAAGTTAGCTAAACTTAAAGCAGGCGACAAAGTGCTGATTCATGCTGCAGCCGGAGGCGTTGGGGTCTTGCGGCCATTCAAATCGCGAAGCATGTGGGAGCTGAAATTTATGCTACCGCCGGCAGTTCAGAAAAGCATGCTTACCTTAAATCTCTTGGAATTTCCCATATTTATAACTCTAGAACCTTAGACTACGCGGATGAGATTTTGCGCGATACACAAGGTCAAGGAGTAGATGTTGTTCTCAATTCTTTGACTGGAGAAGGTTTCATTGCTAAAACTCTTACTGTTTGCCACCAAGGAGCTCGCTTTATTGAAATTGGTAAACGGGACATATGGTCCAAAGAAGAAATGAATAAAGTTCGTCCAGATATCGATATTTCATCCTTGCGATAGATGACTTAATTATCCACCAACCGCAAGAAGTGGGAAATGTTCTGCATACACTCATCACACAGTTCGAAAACAATACATTTAAACCTTTGCACAGCATCACTTTTGACATAACCGATACTGAAAAAGCTTTTGAATACTTACAAAGAGCCAAAAACATTGGTAAAGTCGTTCTGACAATTCCTGAAGATCAAAAATTTAAAATTGACCCTGATGGCAGCTATTTGATCACAGGTGGCTTTGGAGGCCTTGGAATGGAAGTTGCTAAATGGCTTGCCAAAGAAGGCGCTAAACATCTGGTTTTGGTTGGAAGGAACATCTCTCATCAAATTGAAATCCCCAATGTTACAATTGAAAAAATCTCTTTAGATATCTCTCAAAAGACAGCCGTTGAAGCTTTGATGAGAAAATTCGGAAAAGAGTGGCCGGAATTGAAGGGAATTATCCATGCGGCAGGTGTCATTGATGATGCTGTCATATCCTCTCAAGATTGGGGTAAATTTGAAAAAGTCTTTGCTCCCAAAGTCCAAGGCAGTTGGAATTTGCATGAAGCCTCTTTGAATAAAGCCTTAGATTTCTTTGTCCTATTTTCTTCCGTAGCTTCAACTTTAGGCTCTGCTGGACAAATCAATTATGCCTCCGCAAATGCCTATTTGGATGCATTAGCCTATTTGCGCCAGGACAAAAAATTACCTGCTTTATCAATTAGCTGGGGTCCTTGGGCTGAAGTAGGACTCGCTGCAAAGTTAACGGAACGTCACCTTGCATCCGGTTTTATTGCTTTCAAACCAGAAGAAGGGATTAAGGCTTTTGAATTAGCGCTTAAAGAAACTCAATCCCATGTCACCGTTATGGGTGTTGACTGGAAAATGTATGGAATCAAGAATGCATTCTTAAGTAATTTGACAGGGCATAAAACTATTGAAAAATCCACAGTTCTTCAACGTTTGACCGATGCACTTCCATTAGAAAGAGAAGATATTTTAATCGAGCATCTCCAACGAACAATTGGAAAGATTATGGGAATAGCAAACCTAGATCCAGACCGAGGATTTTTTGAAGCAGGAATGGATTCTTTAATGGCAGTGGAATTACGCAATAAACTTCAAAGTGATTTAGGTGCAAAATACCCGCTTCCCACATCATGTGTGTTTGATTATTCAACGATTAATAAATTAGATAAATTTATTTTAAACATCATCTTCCCAACAAAACCAGTAACGGAAAAGAAAGAAGACCTTGTAGAAACTAATCAAAGGTCTTTATCTCTTCAAAAGGAAATCTCAGAAATGAGTCAGGAAGATCTGAATAAATGGCTCGAATAAAGAGGCAAACCTTATATGGATGAAACATTGCAGAAAGCTTTACTAAAGCTAAGAAAAACTGAAATAGAGTTAGAAGAGCTCAAAAAACAAATCAACGAACCTATTGCGATTGTTGGAATGAGCTGTCGATTTCCTGGGGAGCTAATGATACAGAAGCGTTTTGGCATTTATTATCTCAAGGACAGGATGCGATCTCTGAAGTTCCAAAAGCGCGGTGGGATTTAGATTCTTTTTATGATCCGGATCCAGAAGCCCCTGGAAAAATGTATACCCGAATGGGAGGCTTTCTAAATATTCCTATTGATCAATTTGATGCCAACTTTTTCGGAATTAGCCGAAAGGAAGCAGAGTACATGGATCCGCAGCAAAGGCTAATTCTAGAAGTTGCATGGGAAGCTTTAGAACATGCTTTTATAAATCCATTATCTCTAAAGGGCTCAAAAACTGGAGTATTCTTAGCCGTCTGTGCAACCGATTATGCGACCCTTTTAACCAAAATGGATTTACCAGAAAAATATAATATTTACATGAGCACAGGAAATGAAAGTAGCGTTTTAGCTGGACGCTTATCCTATTTTTTGGGCTTACAAGGTCCTTGTATCTCTGTAGACACGGCTTGTTCCTCTTCTCTAGTTGCCTTACATTCTGCTGTAAAAAGTTTGCAAAATAAAGAATGCAAACTAGCTCTTGCTGGCGGTGTGAATTTGATGCTTTCTCCCGATAATACCATTAATTTTTGCAAGGCGCACATGCTTGCAAAAGATGGGCATTGCAAAACATTTGATGCGGCGGCTGACGGTTATGTGCGCAGCGAAGGCTGTGGAATCATTGTCTTGAAGCGACTTTCCGAAGCTATCGCTGATCAAGATCCCGTTTTGGGAATTGTGCGAGCAGCCGAAGTCAATCAAGATGGCGACAGTTCAGGGCTAACAGTACCGAATGGGGCAGCCCAAGTTGCCTTGATACATCAAGCTCTTGAATCCGCTAAGCTAGAAAATCATACGGTGGATTACGTTGAAGCACATGGAACAGGGACCTCTCTCGGCGATCCCATTGAAATGGACGCTTTAACGACTGTTTTTAAAGGCAGAGGCGAACATCCTTTATATGTTGGAAGTGTCAAAACAAACATCGGACATCTAGAAGGTGCGGCAGGTATAGCAGGAATCATCAAAATTCTTTTGGCCTTAAAACATGAAGCAATTCCGGCTCATATTCACTTCAAACATCTTAACCCTCATATTTCTTTGGATGCAATTCCAGCAAAAATCCCTATTGCTTTAACCCCTTGGCCAAGATCCAATCGACCACGGCTCGCAGGAATTAGCTCATTTGGATATAGCGGCACAAATGCTCATGTGATTATTGAAGAGCCACCCGTCTTTGAAATTAAAAAAAATGCCATTGATCGCCCATGGCATATCTTGACATTATCTGCTAAAACAAAAGCAGCTCTTGAGCAACTCATCGACTTATACAGTAAACAATTATCCAATGAAGATCTTGCGGATATCGCTTTTACAGCAAATAGTGGAAAAGCCCATTTTGCAGAGCGTGCGGTCATCATTGCCCAAACAAAAGAGGAACTACTAGATCATTTAAAAACAAAAGATTTCTTGTTAGGCCGGGCAAGTGCAAAACATCCCAAGATTACTTTCTTCTTTACCGGGAATAAACTCGAAAATTCAGAATTGCTAGAAAGCTCACCAACCTTTAGAGAAGCCATGGAGCGTAGTCAAGGTCTTTACGAATACGCTCTAGCCGAACTATGGAAAAGCTGGGGATTGCTCCCAACTATGTTGCAGGTGAAGGAAAAGGTGAAATCGTTGCAGCTATTGTTGCTGGAATCCTCACATTGGAGGATGGCTTAAAGCTCATATCGGCTAACAATCATGCAATTACCTATCATGAACCTCAGATTGGCTTTATATCCAGTTGGACGGGAGAGGCGCTTCGCCAAACTATTACAGCCGATTATTGGAAACCTCATGAAACAAAAATGAACTTTCCTGAAGGTTCAATCTTAATCAAGCCGCAAAATAATTGGAGAGAGCTTCTCCAAACAATGGCACAGTTATATTTGAAAGGGATTCCTATTGATTGGAAAGGTTTTGATAAGCCTTACAACCGCAAAAATGTCCCCTTGCCTACTTATCCATTCCAAAGGGAAAGATATTGGATGGAAGCCGCTGCGACACAAAAAAAGAGTCGCTTGCCGGAAAACGCAGATCCATTGCTTGGAGAATTGATCCCATTGCCATCCAAAGATATTCTTTTTAGAAATGAAATCGATTTGAATTTACTTAACTATCTTCAAGATCACATCATTTTCAATACCATTATATTTCCGGGTGCTGGGTATGCGGAGATATTGCAGCATGCTGCTCGTATTCTTTTCCATAATCAAAAATTCACGATAAAAAATCTTTCTTTTGAGCAACCGCTAACGTTTGATGTTTCAAAGACAAAAATGATTGAGCTTTACGCAAAACCCAAAGATGATGGGTACGCGGTTTCTATTTACAGTATTGAAAATCAGAATTGGACATTACATGCCAAGGGCGAACTCTTATCCTCAACGGCTTCTCCGCAAGCCAGTATAAACTGGAATTCTCTGCGCTCTATTTGTAATGAAGTTGTAGATGTCGATTCATTTTATAAACAAATCGATTCTATTGGAGCAAATCTCGGAAAGAAATTTCAAACCTTAAAGAAAATCTGGGTTAGCAATAATGATGTTATCGCAGAAATCGAAGGAGAGGCTATTCCTGGCCTTGATGGAAGCTTTCAAACCCTATTTCTCCTAAAGAAAGATCCCTCCGTCATTCTACCTGTAGGAATAGAAAAAATAAGTTGTTTTTCTGAAATCGAACCCTCCATCCGTATTCATGTAAAACTAAAACAGATGGATGAGAATAACATTAAAACGGATATTGATGTCTTTTCCCTTGAAGGAAAGCCTATTTTGCAAATATCAGGCTTCCACATGAGAAAAACGAATCAAAGCCGATTAGAAAAAATGTTAACAAAGGAAGCTGAGGTATTACCTTGGTTATATCAAATTATCTGGGAGCCAAAGCCTTTAGAAGTAACGAATGAGCTCAAAAGTCCTTGGACAATTATTTCAGATAAAGAAGAAACCATTGATGGTTTAGAGTCAAATCGATCAAGCCTGAAAATGCAGTTGAAGAGATAATGAAAAATCCTCCGGCTGGAATTTTGTGGTTTGTTTCAGGAAAAGAACCTCTAAAGCAAGCTCTTCAGTTCGTACAAGCTCTCAACAAATTGCCAACAAAACCCAGTTTGTACTTTATCACACATGGAATTCAGCCCATCGGTCCTATTGCTTCTCTTTCAGAAGCCAGCTTCAATGGCTTTTTTAAAACATTAAAATTGGAAATGCCCGATCTTGACTGTCGGCATATTGATTTAAGTCCAGGAGAAAAGCTTCCGCTTAAAGAACTATCAGCGCTTGATCAAGAAGAACAAGTCGCCTATGCTAAGGGTATCCGCTATGTCCCCAGACTAGTTCAAGAGTCATTGAAAAAAACAAAGCAATTCAAAGTTAATCCAGAAGGCAGTTATTTAATTACTGGCGGTTTGGGAGGTTTAGGCATCAAAGTTGCCGAATGGCTCGTCAAGAATGGTGCTAAGCACCTCGTTTTGGCCGGAAGAGACATTTCTAAAACTATTGAATTTCCCAATGCTACTATTGAAAAGATTGCAATCGATACGTCTCAAAAAGAGTCTGTAGAGACGATGATGAAAAGATTTGGAAGTGAGTGGCCCGAGTTGAAAGGAATTATTCATGCGGCGGGTGTGCTCGATGATGCTCCTATACAATCGCAAGATTGGGAAAAATTTGAAAAGGTGTTCGCTCCTAAGGTCGATGGGAGCTGGAACTTGCATGAAACCTCGCTAGGGAAACCTCTGGATTTCTTTATCCTATTTTCTTCGATTGCATCAGCCTTAGGTTCACCAGGACAAAGTAATTATGCTGCCGCTAATTCGTATATGGAAGCTTTGGCAAATTTACGGAAAGAGAATGGACTTCCTGCTTTAGCAATTAGTTGGGGTCCCTGGGCAGAAGTAGGCATGGCAGCAAACTCACAGAACGCCATAGCTCGACAGGCTATATCCCGTTTAAACCTGAAGATGGGTTAAAGACATTAGAACAAGCTATCAATCAACCTTATGCACATCTTGTCGCCGCAAATGTTGACTGGAAATTAGTTCCATATTCAAGCGCACTCTTTAGCAATAGGATTCAAAAGAAACCCATTGCGGCACCAATACTTTTTCAACGTTTAACAGAAGCATTCCCTGCAGAAAGAAAGGAACTCCTTATTGATTATTTGCAAAAGACGGTTGGAAAAATCCTAGGCTCCTCTTCTTTCGATGTGGAGCTTGGCTTCTTTGATGCAGGAATGGATTCCTTAATGGCAGTTGAGCTACGCAATAAATTACAGGAAAACATCGGTAGCATCTACACATTTCCTTCAACACTTGCCTTTGACCATCCAAGCATTAACAAGCTTGTTCAATATTTTGAAGAACATATCTTTGCTCTGCTAGGACTTGCACCAATCACACAAAAAAAAGCCAAAACCCAAGTCACCGTACAATCGGACAAAATTGCAATTATTGGTCTCAGCTGCCGCTTTCCAGGAGGCGCAAACGATCCTAAAATGTACTGGGAATTGCTTAAACAAGGATACGATGGAGTTTCTGATATACCAGAACAAAGATGGAACGTCGATGCCTTCTATGATCCAGATCCTGAAAAACCGGGCAAAATGTACGTTCGGGTTGGTGGTTTCTTAAAAAATGTAAACCTTGAGGATTTTGATGCGCGGTTCTTTGGAATTAGCCCGAATGAAGCGAAATATATGGATCCTCAGCAAAGATTACTTTTGGAACTTACTTGGGAAGCCTTTGAGAATGCGGGCATCAATCCGAAATCTTTAAAAGGTTCCTCAACCGGTGTTTTTATTGGCTTATGTTTAAGCGATTATTGGGACCGTTTAAAAAAACAGAATTCCGAAGAAGAGATCAATCCATTTTGGGCTACGGGCGGTACTGGCAGCATTGCGGCCGGTCGTATTTCTTATTTCTTTGGATTGCAAGGTCCTTGTCTCACTCTTGATACAGCCTGCTCATCTTCACTTGTTGCGCTTAATGCCGCCTGGAAAAGTCTGCAAATGGGTGAATCAAATCTCGCTGTGGTAGGGGGCGTAAATTGATGCTCAACCCTGATATCACTATTTTCTTTTGCAAAAGCCACATGCTTGCCAAAGATGGGCATTGTAAGACTTTTGATGCCCAAGCCGATGGATATATACGGGGCGAAGGAAGTGGTGTGGTTATCTTAAAGCGTCTTTCCGATGCTTTGCGCGATCATGACCCCATCTTGGCAGTTGTCAGAGCATCAGAAGTCAATCAGGATGGAGCCAGTTCGGGACTTCTTGTTCCCAATGGAGAAGCGCAAAGCAATCTCATACGGCAAGCGCTTGAGCATGCGGAGCTCAACCCTGACGATATCGATTATATAGAAGCTCACGGAACCGGAACATCCTTAGGAGATCCTATTGAGGTGGGGGCTTTAAGCACTGTCTTCACTGGCCGAAAAGATCGACCTTTATGGATCGGATCTGTGAAAACAAATTTTGGTCATCTAGAAGCCGCTGCTGGAATGGCTGGGGTCATCAAAGTGGTGTTGGCATTGAAAAATGGGGCAATCCCTCCACATTTGCATTTCAAAAGTATTAATCCCCACATTTCATTGGATTCCATTCGCACAAATTCCTCTGGCATTACTTCCTTGGCCGCATACTGACCGCCCAAGAATTGCCGGAGTTAGCTCATTCGCCTTTAGCGGCACTAATGCCCATGTTGTTATTGAAGAAGCCCCAGTTATAGAAAATGAGCCCAATGTCATCGACCGCCAAATACATGTTCTCACTCTCTCTGCAAAAAATGAACCTGCACTTCATCAATTAGTCAAAAATTATACCGATTATATCCAGTCGCATCCAGATGTCGAATTAAAGGATATGGCATTCACAGCAAACACGGGACGAGCTCATTTTGCCAAAAGGATGGCTTTTATGGCTCAGAATAACTCTGAAATGCAAGCGCAACTACTTCAAGGTGAGCACCTCATTAAACAAGCAATGTCAAAGCCCCCAGGTGTTGTTTTTCTTTTTAAAGGTCAAGACGATCAAGATATCGAACTTGACAAACAGCTTTACGAGACGCAGCCGATCTTTAAAGAAAGTCTAGATAGCTGTGCAAAAATCTTAAATGAACCTGGAGAAGTTCTGTTAACCCATAACTCAAAAGCAGCATTATTTGCCTATGAATATGCCTTAGTACAGCTTTGGAAAAGCTGGGTATTTTTCCCGATGAGGTCATGGGTCAAGATATCGGTGAATTGACGGCTGCTGTAGTATCGGGCATCGTAACCCTAGAAGATGCCATAAAGCTCGTTACCGCTAAAGATGCGATAGAATTTCAACAAATTGCCGAAACCCTTGTCTATCAGCGCCCCAAATTAAAATTTCAAGGGGTTGGAGCAGCCGGGATTTACCGCTGACTATTGGAAAAAGCGCAATTCCCCACACCCTTTAGACGCCTACAAAATACTTATAGAAATTGGGTTTGATAGCTTTAAAAATGTCCTAGATTGCCTTATACGCCTCTATTGCACAGGTGTTTCAATCGATTGGAAAGGATTTGATGCACCATATCATCGCAATATAGTCGATTTACCCACCTATCCATTCGAACGAAAAAGATTCTGGGCATTAGAACCAAACTCTTGATCTAACCAGACATTTTCGTTCAAATTACGTGCAAAATGACAAAAAAATGAAGGAAATCTTGTGAAGATTGCACATTTTTCTAACATATGCTAATATAAATTCATGAAACGGGACTTTTATCAAAAATTACTCGATTGGAAAAACTTGCCAGAGAAAACCTCTTGTTTTAAGGGGTGCGCGTCAAGTGGGTAAAACCTATATTTTAACCGCTTTCGCAAACGCTGAGTATGAAGATTACGTCTATATTAATTTTGATGAAGAACCTCATTTTGCCAGCTTTTTCCAAGAAAATCTAGATCCTGATCGCATTATTAAAGAGCTGAACATCTACTTCAAAAAAACAATTCTCCCTGGCAAAACTCTTCTTATTTTTGATGAGATTCAAGATTGCCCACAAGCTCTAGCAAGCCTTAAATACTTTTGTGAAAAAAAGAATGAGTACCATTTAGCCTCTGCTGGATCTTTGCTCGGTGTTAAACTGATTAAAGGATTTCCCGTTGGCAAGGTCAATTTTCTCGATCTTGCCCCAATGAATTTTTTTGAATTTATTGCCGCACTTGGGGAAAAGCCCCTACGCTCAATGGTGGAAGAGTTAACTCAGCCAACAGCAATTTCAGAAATATTTCATAACAAACTGATCAATCTTTTAAAGTATTATTTTATCATTGGAGGAATGCCAGAAGTCGTCGCAACCTATTTAAAGACAGAAAATCTTGAGCACGTTCGAAGTGTACAAAAAGAAATCCTGGATGCCTACATACTCGATTTTGCCAAGCATGCGCCTAAAGATGACGTGATGAAAATCATGGCAGTTTGGGAATCCATTCCAAATCAATTAGCTAAAGAAAATAAGAAATTCATCTTTTCCGCCATTCGAAAAAGTGCTCGTGCTAGAGCTTTTGAAACTGCTCTTCAATGGTTGAAAAGTGCAGGACTCATTATTAAAGCAAATCATTTGGCGACCACAAAATTACCACTCGACGCCTATGCTGATAAACAGATCTTTAAGGTTTTTTTGCTCGATGTGGGTTTGCTTGGAGCAATGAGTCGATTAGATCCACGTATTATCTTAGATGGCCATCAACTATTTCAAGAATTCAAAGGCGCGTTAACTGAAAATTATGTAGCCCAAGAACTTCATGACAAGCATTTTGATGGGATATATTATTGGACAAGCGAAGGAATAGCTGAAGTCGATTTTGTGATATCCACACGACAACAGATTTTTCCACTTGAAGTGAAAGCAGGCTTTTCCAAGAAAAAGAAAAGCCTCCTTGTCTATAATGAAAAATTTTCCAAATCAGATTATCCTCCTCCAGTTCTTTCTAGGACAACTTTAATGAACTTTGCATTCGATGGCAATATTGTGAATTATCCGCTTTATGCTGTTAGCCGTTTTCCATCATTTTTTGGCTAAATCGTATTGCAGTGCAGCAAATAATTGTTCACCCAATACTGTCAAATAGTCTCATTTGTAGGATTGGAATGTTCTTTTTCAGGTTGATGCTTATGCAGATATTGAGCTGGCATGCCATATCCTTTTTTTATATCTCCAGGAAACGGCCAAAGTTTTGTGTACAGAGAGTCACCTCCATCTATATTGATTGAAGTACCTGTGATATAAGATGCAAGATCACTTAATAGAAATATAATTACATCACTCACTTCTTTTTCGGTTCCAAAACGGGGAATGGGTACTTTTTTTAAAATTGACTGAAAAAATTCGACAGTTTTAGGATCATATACTTCCATTCCACTAGACCAAATAAATCCTGGGGCGACAGCATTGACTCTTACGTTTTTTTCACCCCATTCAATTGCGGCAGTTTTTGTTAAATTTAATGCACCAGCTCGTGCAGCCCCTGAGTGTCCAAATGTGGATGTACCACCCCAAAAATTCATGAGCATATTAACAATGCTACCACCGGTTTTTGACATAGATTGATTATAGACCTCCCTGGAAACTAAAAATATGCCCGTTAAATTTGTTTTAAGAACTGCTTCAAAACCTTGCTGACTAATTTCTGAAAGTGAAGCTTGAAACTGTCCGCCAGCATTATTTACCAATCCATGAATGGTTCCACAACGTTCTACCACGTCAGACACTGCTTTGATCACCTTTTCTTCGTAACAAATATTCACGCGTAAATAATCAGCTTTACCTTTTGCCGCTTTGATGATTTCAACGGCACGTTTGAGCTTATCTTCCCTACGTCCAAATAAAAAAACCTTTGCGCCTAGCTCTGCAAGTTGTTTGGCCGTGCACAAGCCAATACCGCTTCCACCACCTGTAACGATAATATTTTTACCTTTAAAAGAATGTGGTGCAAATGCTGCAACGCACTTATCTTGGATTTTCATAAATGTCCTAGTTTGAAAAAAATGCGTGGGCGCTAAAAATTTCACAAGGCTATACCACAAGCTCAAAATAGAAATTTACTGATTTTTTGACTATTTAAAATTTAAATGGTTTTCAGATATCGGAATTGAAAGATTTTTTATTTTTTGTTGCACCTCTTGTATAATCGTCTTTTTAAGTTCATGCTGTGAAAATTTGCACTCACAAATAAAAAGAGTATTCGTTCGACATTGACCTCTTCGAATTTGTGCTAATTTAGATTGAATGTAATGATAATAAAATCTTAAATAATTATCTGACAGTCGATAAGTACTAATAGATTTTTCTTGTCCAGTTTTGAATGTCCAAGAGAAATGCCGGCTGATATATCCTGACTCTATTAACTCATTGAAATACTCGCTTAACGTTCCAATATTCGAATGCCTTTAGCTAAGTCAATAAACTCACAAGATTGCTTTGCTAAATATTGTGTAACCTTTCTGCGTAAAAATAGCTTTTTCTATTCTTACGCATTTTGCAAAAACTCAGTAAGTCTGCGCAAGAATAGTTTTTTCTATTTTTGCGCAGAATCATTTTATCTTTTGGGGTCAGGCCTGACATTCTGTCATAGAAAGCAGGCCGAGATCTTTGAGAGTAGTGTTTATTGCCGATTCAAATTGTTCCCTTTTAAGAAGCTCACGCTCTTCTTTTAAAGTGGATTTTGCCATTTCTGGAAAAATGGTGTGGAGTTGATCTTCACTTTTGGCTGGTAGATTGCACTCATCGGTAAAAGTTTTGACCGAATGCGTGTCCATCATATTGACTACTCTGATGCCTGAGTCCTTTTGCATTGTTTCTTTGCAAAAAATAAATCTAGCCTGGCACCCTTGTGAAGGTTTACGACCTTCTTCAATTGTTTTTAGTATCTGCGAGAGATGTAAGCCAGTCGGGAAACCGAAGGGTTTACAATGAAAGGCAAATCGATCACATTGTTCATAGGGTATCCCTATGGCGAGAATCTGACCCGATGTGAGCCGCGCAGCCATTGGATAGAGGGGTTTCAAAGTTGTTAAAACTCTTTGGATAAAATTTTCATTACGTTGACGCAATTTAAGAGCATTTGCAATCATCTGATTTTGGATTTTAAACGTGTCTGCTTCTCCTTTGAGATCGCGATTACCTGCCAAGTCAAGATCATATTTATGCGCAGCAGCTTCAAACACAATCGAAAGTGCGGATTCACTATACTCGCAGTGAAAGAGGCCCACGGTCGCTGCCAAAAGACGATCTCTTAATTGCTGTTGATGATCAAAGCAACCTATCCGCGTCATATAATGTGGCAATAACCAATACCTGATATCTCTCTTTCGCAACTCTACATCTTTCCTAATTTGCTCATGAACTTTTGAACATTCTTCAAAAAGGTCGTCTGAAGGTAATCTGAGTAAATTAATGTCTTTAAATCCAAGCGAAGCTAAGATTTTTTGAGGGATCATCCACGAAGCGCTTTGTCCATGCACGAGTGGAATCATTCCTTTCTGATGCATGCATTGAGCCACTTTACAATACCTACCTAAAAAAGTTGGACGCTCTAAAGTTGCCATTTGATTGATTGCTTCTGGAAAAAAAACATGGTTAAAATTCTTAGCCAAAGTTAAATCAGGAAACGGCACTTTTCGTGCTGCGACTGGAAATGTACAATAGCTGCGAGTTGGAGTAAGGGTCATTATTGATACTTTTGATAAATATTTTATCTAAATATAACAGAATTTTCTATGGAGATTAGCTTAATTGTTCTCAAAAGTTACTTCTTCAAGAAAAAAGGAGGCGACAGAATCAGAGGGATTGATGGTGAGACATTCTTTAAAAAGTGTTTTAGCAGCATCAAATTCTTGTTGAAAGTAGGCCTCTCTTGCTTTGTTAAATGTTTCTAAGGTCTCAATCTTTAGGTCTTTATTCCCAAACCAGTCTGCATCAAGCACTTCCCAAATATTAACGAGTTGCTTTTTCCCTTTTACGGAGACTTTGTCGATAAGCCTGAAGGTATAGTCAGTAGCGTGAGTGAGTGCATTTTTGGTCTCTTCGCTTATAAGCAAAGGGACACCATAAATCTTTGTCAAAGACTCAATATGGGAAGCAATATTGACGGTATCGCCGATGACAGAGCTTTCCATCCGTTGTTTTCCTCCGACAATGCCAAGGATCAGGTCGCCTGTATTGATTCCTATCCCAATGCGAATGGGGTTTTTATTTTGTTTGACTTGCTCTTCATTAAAGGATTTTAACTGGCTTAGCATCGTGATAGCAGCTTGTAAGGCATCATCTGCTTTTTCTCCTTTGAATAAGGCCATAATGGCATCGCCGATATACTTATCAATGAATCCATCGTGGTAACGTATGACAGGCTCCATTTTATCTAAGAAAGCATTGATAAATTGGAAATTGTCGGACGCAGTCATCGTTTCAGATAGAACGGTGAAGCCGCGAATATCCAAAAAGAGTACCGACATCTTATTATCAATGTGATCCCCTAATTTGACATCCACCAAGCTTCTTTTTTTAAGAAGTTGCAGGAATTCGATAGGCACGAATTTTCCAGAAGCCACATACAGTCTCGCGTTCTCGAGGGATATAGCAGCCTGAGAAGAAAGGATGCTTAATATTTCAATCCTGTCTTTTGTAAAGGCATTTTCAGTCGAATTATTTTCTAAGTAGATAAAGCCCATAACTTTATTTTGATAAAGGATAGGCGAACAAATCAGGGATTTTATCCCTTCTTTTTTAATATAGGAATCTTGAGAAAATTTAATATCTTTTGAAGCATCCGCTAAAACAATACTTTCCTTGGTTCTTTGGACATATAAGATCAATGAATGAGGGAGGTCAGTTCTTTCATCAATAGTTTGATCTTTAATACTCACTTCCTCTTTGTTTGAAAACCCTTCCGCTTCTATGTACATCTTACCTTCTCTTTCAATCATGAGAAGGCCTCTTTGCGCACCCGCATTTTCCAACAAAATGCGCATGAGTTTTTCTAAAAGTTTGTTCAATATAATTTCGCTAGAGAGCGCCTGTGTTGATTTGATAATGCTAAGATAATCTAAATTGCCCGTTCTTGTAGTTGTTGAGGAAAGCGTATCAACAAGAGCTATATCTTTTCTTTCTTCCTTAAACCACTGTGGATAGGTTTCTTCTAACAATTTCACCTTTGCATAAGCCTCCCATCTTGAATAATAATAATGCGCTTCTTGCATATAGGATTTGGCAAGCTTAGATTGGTTCATTCTGAGTAAAAACTTCGCCGCACATTCATTAGCAATGCCAGCAAATTGCCAGTTCTCTGCACTAAGTGAAGAAGAAATCGCCTTGTTATACAAATCTAAGGCTTTTTCTAGAGTGTTATCCAGTGAAGAGATTTCTGCAGATATCAGATAATAATGGGATGAAAAATTCTCGGTTTGCTGATCTGAACACATTTTCAGCAATTTTTGAATCTTTTTTAATTGCTTTCGAGCAGAAAAACGCTCTAAAAAAGTCATATTTTTATAAAGAGAAACTAATATTAATGCATGAATTGTTTTTCCATAATAATACTGAAAAAAATTACGTATGTTTTCTTCTAGCGGTTCATATTTCTTTCTAAAACGATAGGCTTCTTCATAGTTTCCTATAATATAAAAATAGGTGTAAATAATAGTGTAAATCATTGCTAACAAAATAGACATATTCTTATTTATATTGTGTATAAGAGTATCAATATTATTTTGATCATAGGATTCTTTTGCCATTAATACGTTGCAAAGATATGCAATAATTTTGGCCGTGTAATAATAGTCCATGGATTTAGATTCTTTAAATTCGGACTCGCTATAACCTTCAATGACTTTGTTTAAGGCATTTGCAAAATAAAACGTGAGCAATGGGAATAGCAGAAATGATGCGTAATGAATGATTTCACCATTTTCAATGCATGCTTTTAATCCTTTTTTAGCGTAATCGAAACTAATGGAAGTAGGTTGATACCAATAATTTATATTATAGCACATAAGAACGTAGTAAAGTGCAGAATTATGATGCATTCGATTGAGATAAATATTTATTATTTAGCTAATATGCTACCCAATTTGAAGGCATAAAATCTGGTCACTATGATTATTGTATATGTCAAAAAAGAGGGTATAATATTTTTAGTGAAACCGTTTTTCCTATGAAATTCTGCGGTTTTTAAGCTGACCAAGACCCACATTAAGGGATCTGAAAAAACAGCACAGTAGGCGCAACACTCCAAAATGTCAGAAGTTTTAAGGAGTTTAGGAGATGTTATGGTGGGTAAATTGATTAATCTTTTTTTAGGGGTAACACTTATAAAAATTTGCAGTTTTAGCAATTGCCAAAGAATATGCCAATTAGTCGCTCGTTTTTGGAAAATGTACACCTAATCCTTTTAAGATCTCAAATGAATAATGTATTCCCTTTTCCGGCTTATCAGTTGAATATAAAGTAATTAATAGGTTATAGATGTCAGCTTTATCAAGGATATTTTGTGAGGCTTTAATAAGATCAAAAAAATCTGCCTCGGCTTCAGCGTGTCTTTTTAAGAGCATCTTATTTTCAGCAACTTCCTTATGAAGATTAAAAGTTAAAGAATAGTACTCTTTCCAAGAAGTGGAAAAAGGGAAATCCCAGCTGCGGCAAAAGTCAAGGCTTCTTGATAAGCAATAGAGGCTTTAGCTTTCTCTGCTGCTTTCAAATTTAGACGAGCGATATTTATCCTTTCCTTTTCACTTTTAAACAAACTTAAAGCTTCATTAAAATGGCTAACGATGGCAAAAAGATTTTGTTCTCCTTGATTTTCAAGGAGCAATTTTCCTATTTGCAGATGGATTTCTTGACTTTTTTCTTTAGGAATCAATTGATAAGCGGCTTCTTGGACGCGGTCATGTAAAAATTTATACTCTATAATTTCTTGAGAATCTTCTGAGACAATAAAGGCCTCTTTATAAGATCCATCAAGATTGACCACCAATCCTGCCTTCATGGCTTCCCAAATCCAATAGCGCGATTTCACGCATGCTTTTTTGACAAATAATACTCAGGGATCTTAAATCAAATTGAGCTCCAATACAAGCCGCCATCGTTAAAATTTCTTGAGTAGGTTTCGATAGCTTCTGTATATTTGACACCATAAGTTCTACAACATTGCTAGAATATTTTTTGGCTATGATCTGTTTTTTATTCCACTGCCATTTTCCATCTAAAAAAAAGAGAATTTTTTCCGCATAAAGAGCTTTTAAAAACTCATTAAGAAAAAAGGGGTTTCCACCTGTTTTATCATAAACCAACTCTGCCAAATCATCGACATTTGGCTCTTTAAAAGTATCAATAAGCAACTCCAATACATTTTTTTGAGAAATGGGTTCTAAAGTAATTGAAGTAAGACTAACGCCGCAATTTTTAAGGGTATCTAAAGTGCTTCTGAGTATATGGTCTTGTCCCACTTCATTGCTTCTATAAGCCCCTGTCATGAAAATGTACTTTACTACTTTTGGGAAGAAAATATTCTATTAAATTTAAAGAAGATTGGTCAGCCCATTGAAGATCATCTAAAAAGATAACAAGGGGATGTTCTTTATCGGCAAACACAGAAATAAATTTTCCAAAGACATAATTAAAGCGGTTTTGAGACTCTATTGGTGGAAGCTTTATGGCGGGTGGTTGTGATCCAATAATGAGTTCGAGCTCGGGTAAAAATTCAGTGATCACTCCAGCATTAGGACCTAAAGCTTCTAAAATTTGCTCCCTAATCTCTAATAATTTATCTTCCGGATTGGCTAAAAGTTGGGATATGAGTTTTTTAAAAGCTTGAATAAAAGCTGAATAGGGTTCAGTTCTTTGCAGCAAGTCAAACTTTCCATTAATAAAATAGCCCTTTTCTTTTGAAAGCGGTTTATAAACCTCGCCAATAAAAGCGGATTTACCGACTCCAGAGTTGCCTGCAACTAAGGCAAGTTCGCTTTTACCTGAATCACAAACTCTTTTAAAAATAGAGAGCAACTCTTGAATCTCATTATCCCTTCCATAGAGTGTCTGTGAAACGTGTAGCCTGTTTTTTTTATCCTGTTCACCGATGGGGAACGAGTTTTTTCCTTCTTTAAGTTTGAGGAGGTCCATTTTGATGCCATAGGCACTGCTATAGCGATCATCTGCACTTTTTGCCATTAGCTTTTGAACAATCGAAGACAAAATAGGGGGAACATTTGGATTTACCTCGTGTAAGGGGGGCGGAAACTTTGCTAAATGAGCATAGATAAGTTCAAGGGGATCTAGGCTTTCGAAAGGGCATTTTCCAGTTAACATTTGATAAAAAACGACGCCCAATGAATAAAAATCACTCCGCTGGTCTACGATGCGGTTCATCCGTCCTGTTTGTTCAGGGGAAAGATAGGACAGACTTCCCTCCAAAATATTAGGATTCACCATGTTTTGGGTTTCAAAAGAAAGCTTAGAAGAAATGCTAAAATCGATGAGTCTTAGATTCCAGTTTGAATCTAACAAGATATTCGAAGGTTTAATATCTTTATGGATAATTTCATTTTCATGGAGCTTTTCGAGAGCGGAGACAAGTGGAATAGCGACACGTAAAAAATCATTCAAATTGAATAATTTTAATTCTTGAAGTATTTGCTCAAGTGTTTTGCCATTAATATCTTCCAAAACTAAGAGAAGACGATTCTGATGCCGAAAAACTTCTAGGACACTAATAATGCAGTCACATTTTAAATCCTTGATGATTTCGTATTCATGTTGAAGGTTGGAAATTTCTTTTAAAGATGGAAATTCACTTATTTGAGTTTTTAAAATAAAGCGTTGTTGATCCGTTTTTCTTAAAGCTTGATAGGCAACCGTATTTTCATTTTGATAGACAACATCAATAACTTTATAATTTGGCACTTCAATCATAAAATTACTCTATATAAATATGCGATAATATTTATTATATCATATAGCGTTTTTAATTTTTAATAGTCTGACAGTAAGGCATTTAGACCACAGTGTGCACAGAAAACACAGAGAGTAGATAAAAATTAATTAGTTACTATCTGCCCAAATGTCGGTCTCTTTGACAGTGATCGGGAAAAACAGGAAAAGATTGACCCCTCATTTCAGAGGTAACATTACTTAATTTATCAAGATCAACCACTGAAATAAAGGACAACCTTTCAGGATTTTTTAACTCTAATTCAGCAATTTCTAATGGTGTTCTACACTTTTTTGAATAATTCTTTCTATGCATATTATACCATAATTGATAAGTATTAGCTTTATTAAAAAATAACTCTCTCGATCTAAAATTCTCATAATCAAAAAATTCTATCTCTACAGTTTGATGAAAACTTTCAACATCGGCATTCGCATTGCAACATCCAGGAGGAATATAAATATGTTTAATCCCGTGTAAATCGGTAAGAACTTTTGAAAATGTTGCTTTTTCAAATTTTTTTGCAGATCCGCTAAATTCTACACCATTGTCTGTTTGTATTGTAATTTCTTCACCCTTAAGCAAAAGCGTAGCTTTTAGTTGAGTAAGTACCAAATCCATAAACACTCGAGAATTTAACTCTGAAAGCTCATTTGAATATCCAAGAAAAACCCAACCAGTTTTTACATCTCTAATTGTATACTCATATCTAGGCAAATCAAGCGTTTGCAACTGAATCCAAAAATTTGAAATATCATACAAATGTTTCACATCATATTGTAAATATGATAAGGCTTTATATTTCGCTTTTACCTCTCTTAAATCATTCTTTTTCTGATATTTTTTGCGTTTTTTTCTAGTAAGACCATTTACTTTTAAAATCCTATGAATTGCTCCTATAGAAGAAGAAAGATTATAAATATCTTTTAATCTACGAGCTCCCAAAAAAGGAGATTGACTCCTACACGCAATTATATGATCTTCAGTACTTTGAGATGTCTTATGGGGAATCAATTCTGGTCCTTTTCTTCCATCTTCTAATCCTTTATATCCGCTTTCCTCAAACCTTGCCTTCCACCGTCTAATAGTATTACGTGCAACGCCAAAACGACGAGTAGTAGGTTTAATACCCTCACGTTGAGCATACATAACAACTTCTCGCTTAATCATTAAACGAACTTCTTTACTTGAACCTTTCGTAGCCATACAATACATTGTGAGTCCCATAACATCTCCCTAAGTTTTTTGCTTTAAAACCTAGATATGTTATAGGGGCTCTTTTTTTGTTAATTTATTTTAAAAAACCATCATTTTCCAGCGCACAACTGCCTTATTCCGCTTTTTCCTCACCCCTTTGTTTTTTTTAATAACAAAAAATTCAAAAAGTAATAAAAAACAATGGGTCCCCGCTTGTCAAAAGCGGGGGGGGGGGTAGCACAAAGGCTGTTGTGCGCTTATCTCTTACCCTTCAAATATTTAATTTTCAATTTACTAACCCTCCTTATCAAAACTCTTAGTCTCTTAGGTGGTAAACATCTCAATGGCTCTATCGTTAGGGGGTCAATCTTTACCTGTGCATTTCCACTCTTTGACAGTGATTTAAATATTATTTTCAATTTGTTATGATAGAATGAGGGTATTTACCATGAATGACGAAACGAAACTTTCAGATATTGCCATCATCGGAATAGCTTGTCGCTTTCCTGGTGCAGAGAATGCACTGCAATATTGGCAAAATCTGTGTCTTGGAAAGGAAAGTATCCGTTTTTTTACGGAACAAGAACTGCTTGAGGCTGGTGTAGATGAAAAGTTATTGAAAGATCCTCACTACATTAAAGCCTCTCCCGTTTTGAAAGATGTCGACCTTTTTGATGCAGAGTTTTTTAAATATTCTCCTTACGAAGCAGAAATACTAGATCCCCAGCAAAGATTGTTTTTACAGAGTGCCTGGCAAGCTTTAGAAAATGCAGGATATTCCCCACGAGAATACGAGGGGAATATAGGCGTTTTTGCCGGTGCCGGTAGTATCATAAGCAGCTATTTGATTGAACATATCAAGCAAACTCCCGAGATTCAAGGTCGCATAGTAAGTGTTCAAGCTTTAGGAAATGATAAAGATTTTTTAACCACAAGAGTTTCTTATAAGTTAAACTTAAAAGGTCCGAGCGTCGACGTTCAAACTGCTTATTCTACTGGGGGAGTGGCCATTCACCTCGCTTGCCAAAGTCTCCATCTAGGTGAATGTGATCTTGCTTTGGCTGGCAGCGTGAATATCCGCGTGCCTCATATCTCTGGCTATTTATGGCAACAGGGTCATGTGTACTCTTCAGATGGGCATTGTCGGCCGTTTGATGAAGAAGCCTCTGGTATTGTGCTAGGAAGTGGTGTTGGCTTGGTCGTCCTTAAACCATTAAAAAATGCTTTGCGTGATGGCGATCATATCTATGCGGTCATCAAAGGTACAGCCATCAATAATGACGGAGAAAGCAAACAAAGCTATACCGATTCAAGTCAAGAAGGCCAATCCAGATGTATGCAAAAGGCATTTAACAATGCTGGAGTCTCCCCAGAAACAATCTCTTATCTAGAGGCGCACGGTTCAGGAAATGCCATGGGAGATTTCGTGGAGGTTAGCGCCTTTACGCAGGTGTTTAGGCAATTTACTGAAAAAAAACATTTTTGTGCTTTAGGTTCTGTTAAAGCAAATATTGGGCATTTAGACATTGGTTGCGGAATCGCCAGCCTCATAAAGACGGCATTAATGTTGCATTACAAAAAGATCCCCCCTCAAATCAACTTCCATAAGCCAAATCCAAAAATTGATCTTGAAAAAAGTCCCTTTTTTATTAATACAAGTCTCAGAGAATGGGAAGAAAGAAATTATCCGCGGCGCGCTTGCATTAACTCTTTGGGCATAGGCGGGACTAACGCATTTCTTATCTTAGAAGAAGCTCCTCAACTTGAAATTCCAGTAAGTGCGTCTAAACGACTATTCCATCTATTCACTCTTTCTGCCAGAACAGAGAAAGATTTAGATGCTCTTGTAGAGGCTTACATTGAATTTCTTCAAGAAAACCCCTCTCTCAATTTGGAAGATATAGCTTTTACAGCCAATACAGGAAGATATCATTTCAATCATCGGCTATTTATTGTTGCCTCGACAACCGAAGAGCTTATTCAAAAATTGAGGAAAAAGGAGTTCGATAAAAAGGAAATTACTTCTAAGCCAAGTTTAGAAGAGTGCATAAAGCAGATTAATGCACCGCAATCGGCAGAGCTCATAAAAAATGGAGTTCTTCCTCTTTTAACTGATACGAGTACAGCTACGTTTGAAAGCGAAGATTGGAAATCTCTCTTAAACCTCATAGGCCAATTATATTTAATGGGAACTTCTATTAATTGGTTTAACTTGTACAAATCTAATGTCAGAAGAAAAGTAGTTCTTCCCAGTTATCCTTTTAAAGGTGAGAGATACTGGATAAAAAGTGAAGCTCCCACAGCTGTGTTGCCTGCTAAACTTGAGCAAACAAGTGTCGACACACTCATAAATCGCCTAAAACAAGCTCTTCCCACCGAAAGGAAAAAGCTAATCAAAGAGCATTTGCGTCAGCTAATCATGAATCTACTGAATTTATCCAGTGATCAAGTTTTGGATAAAAAAGGCTTTATGGACCTCGGAATGGATTCGCTTTTGGCTGAAGAATTGTATGATAAGCTTCATGCAGAAATGGGAGACCAATATAAATTTCCTACGACTTTGGCTTTTGACTATCCCAATTTAGATTCTTTAACAGGTTATATAAAAGAAGCTTGTATTTCCGGAAGAGGTCAAAGAATCCACCGATCTTAGTATAAAAGAAATCAAAGCCATCCATGAACCCATTGCCATTATTGGACTTGCCTGCCGCTTTCCTGGAGGGGCTAACGATCTTGATTCCTATTGGTACTTATTAGAGCAAGGGAAAGATGGTATTTCGGAAATCCCAAAAGATCGTTTTGATGTAGACGCTTATTACAATCCTGATCCAAGGGCGCCTGGTAAAATTTATACGCGCAGTGGTGGCTTCTTAAAAGTACCTGTAGATCAATTCGATCCCAGTTTTTTTAGCATAAGTGGCAAAGAGGCAGAATCCATGGATCCTCAGCAACGCCTTCTTTTGGAGGTCACATGGGAAGCTTTAGAAAATGGGGGCATTGATCCACATACACTTTCAGGCACCATGACAGGTGTGTTTACGGCTATGACTTTCCATGATTATGATGATCTAATCAGTAAATATGTCCCAGATGAAGAGCTCAATTTTTATTTTTCTACAGGCAACGAGAACAGCATTTTATCAGGAAGAATTTCCTATATTTTAGATTTGCAAGGACCCAGTTTTAGCGTAGATACAGCTTGTTCTTCTTCCCTTGTTGCCCTCAATGCAGCTTGTCAAAGTCTACATTTGGAAGAAAGCTCCCTGGCGATTGTAGGCGGAGTCAATATCATGCTCTGCCCTGATGTTTTTTTGGAGTTCTGCAAAGGCACCGTTCTTTCCGCTGATGGGCACTGTAAAACATTTGACGCTAAGGCGGATGGCTATGCAAGAGGGGAAGGGTGCGGCGTGGTCATATTAAAGCGCCTTTCCGATGCGAAAAGGGATAACGATAGAATCTTCGCTGTCGTACGATCGACGGCTGTCAATCAGGATGGAGCCACTTCGGGTTTAACGGCACCCAGGGGAGATGCTCAATCAGCCGTCATTCGAACAGCACTTAAAAATGCCAATCTCGATCCTTCGGCCATCGATTACATTGAAGCGCATGGTACAGGAACGATATTAGGGGATCCCATTGAAATCAGAGCCATTGGATCTGTCTTTGGGGGGCATAAAGAAAAGCCTCTTTTAATTGGATCCGTCAAGACCAACATCGGGCATACCGAGGCAGCAGCTGGGATGGCTTCATTAATCAAAGTCATTTTATCTTTGCAGCATGAGGCGATTCCGCCCCATCGCAACTTCGAACAACTTAACCCTCGTATTGATTTGGGGTCAATTCCCGCAGAAATCCCCCTTAAGCTTATCCCATGGCCAAAAAATAAAACGCTACGTATAGCAGGCATAAGTTCCTTTGGATATGGTGGCACAAATGCTCATACCATTATTGAAGAACCTCCAAAGATTGAAGAGCAGAAAGCAACCAATGCTTCGGATAGGCCTTACCATCTATTGACAATTTCAGCTCAAACAAAAGAGGCTCTTGATCAGCTTATCGACTCCTACAAAAAGCAGCTTCCTAATGAGAATTTAGCGGACATTGCCTATACAGCCAATGTAGGAAGGGCTCATTTTCCCCATCATGCGATCATCATTGCAGCGACAAAGGAAGAATTAGTTCAGAGCTTGGATAAAGGAGAATACTTAGTTGGTCAGATTTCGGATAAACCTCCACAAGTAACATTTCAGTTTTCAAATGAAAAACTTGATTATAAAGAATTGATGGAGACTTCTTCATTCTTCAAAGAAGCCGTAGAACGCAACAAAGGGGATTATGAAGCTGCTTTATTAGAACTTTGGAAAAGTTGGGGAGTGATTCCAAGCACTAATTTGGATAATAATCGAGAAGACATATTCGTCATCATCCCTCAGAATAATTGGAAAGATTTGCTTCAAACACTTGCTCAGATTTATTGGAGAGGAGTTCCAGTAGATTGGATAGGTTTTGACAAGCCCTACAACCGTAAAAAAGTTTCCTTGCCCACTTATCCTTTTCAAAGGGAAAGATACTGGGTTGACGAGCTTACAACAAAAAGAAAACGGCATTTGTCCAGAGAAGCCCATCCTTTACTAGGCGAATTGATTCAGTCTCCCTCAGAAGAAAAGCTTTTCAGGAATGAACTAGACATAAGTTTCCTTCCCTATCTTGCGGATCATCTGATTTTTGATCATATTCTTTTCCCAGGTGCGGGATTTGCAGAACTATTTCACGCAGCAGGAAACACCCTTTTTCATGGCCGATCATTCAAGATTGATAATCTTATCATCGAACAGCCTCTGGTCCTTAATCCTGATAAAGAGACTCTTCTTGAATTGCTTGCCAAACCCAAAGGAAATAACTACAAAGTCTCTGTATACAGTGCAGAAGGAGAAAATTGGATCGTTCATACTACAGCCGAGCTTTCTGCATTGGAAACCATTCCATCCTTAAATTTAGAATGGGAGCGTTTGAGTAGCACTTGCCAAACTCCCGTGGATATTGAAGATTTATATAAGCACTACGATACTATGGGATTGCATTATGGAAAGCACTTCCAAACTATTCGAAGCATTAAAGTTGGTGATCATGAGTTTATGGCGGAACTCGAAGGGCAGGCCTCTCCAGCTCTCTTGGATGGCTGTTTGCAAGCTTTACATGCCTTGGCTCAAAAAGAAGTCTATCTTCCGATAGGTATAGATCGTTTAATCTGCCTATCGGAACTAAGTCCTT
This sequence comes from Parachlamydiales bacterium, assembly GCA_963709145.1. Classification (GTDB taxonomy): domain Bacteria; phylum Chlamydiota; class Chlamydiia; order Chlamydiales; family Parachlamydiaceae; genus JBDHQB01. The sequence goes on along the minus strand of CAVPVT010000070.1, from coordinate 45,942 downwards.
CAATCCGCATTCATGGCAAATTGACGCAAGCGACAGATAATAGCATTTCTGGAGATATTTCTATCTTTTCGGCCGAAGGCAAGCCGCTCATGAAAATCGAAGGCTACCAAGCGAGAAAAACAGACCAAATGCATCTTCAAAAGATGCTAGCAAAGCAAACGGGTCTTGGATTGAGCTCCTGGTTTTATCAAATGACTTGGCAGCCAAAACAGTTGGAAGGCATCGAAGGAGAAATAAAAGGATCTTGGTTGATTGTTTCAGAAGGAAAAGAAGAAATTCAGGGTTTGCAAGCTAAGATTGTTAAGCCTGAACAAACCCTCTCGGAATTGAAAGAAAATCTTCCAGACGGGATCATCTGGTTCATTTCGGGAAAAGAGGCGTTAAAGCATGCGTTTGCGTTTGTTCAGACCTTTAGTCAACTTGAAATAAAACCGCAGCTCTTTTTTATCACTCATGGGATCCAACCTATAGGTCCTATTAAAGATCTTGAAAACGCCCCATTTAATGGTTTCTATAAAACGCTAAAGCTTGAAATCCCTACTCTTGATTGCCGCCATATTGATCTAGGTGCTAATGATGAACTTCCTTTACAGGAACTTGCTGCATCTGATCAAGAAGGTCAAGTGGCGTATTACGAAGGGATCCGTTATGTTCCACGTTTGCTTACTGCGCGGAATGCAAAGCGTTCAGGTAAAAAATTATTGATACCCATCACCCAGCCTTTCAGTTAGAAACATCATCAAAAGGATCATTGGAAAATCTTTATTTAAAATCAAAGGATGCGGTTACTGCTCCCGGTCTCAATGAAATCACGATTGAGGTAAAGGCAGCAGGTTTAAATTTTCGCGATGTTTTAAATGCCTTAGGGACTCTATCCTGGCGATCCTGGTCCTTTAGGAGGGCGAATGTACGGGGATTGTTACAGCCATTGGCAAAGATGTTCAAGAATTTAAAGTTGGCGATCCTGTCGTTGGTTTTGCATCAGGTTGCTTTGCCTCGCATCTAACGGTTTCTAAAGAACTGTTTGTGTTGATGCCTCCCAACCTAACATTTCTACAAGCTGCCGCCATTCCTATTGTATTTTCGACGGCCTATTATGCTTTGATCACTTTGGCTAAACTTAAAGCTGGGGAAAAAGTTCTTATTCATGCAGCAGCTGGTGGAGTGGGATTAGCTGCCATACAAATTGCACAGCAAATTGGAGCTGAAATTTATGCCACGGCAAGCAGTCCTGAAAAGCATGACTACCTCGATCACTGGGTGTTTCCCACATTTATAACTCCAGAACTTTAAACTATGCAGATGAGATTTTACGCGATACAAAAGGCGAAGGCGTAGATGTCGTCCTCAATTCTTTGACGGGCGAAGGTTTGTCGCTAAAACTGTTAGCGCTTGTCGTCAAGGCGCTCGCTTTGTTGAGATTGGCAAACGAAGCATTTGGTCTAAGGAAGAAATGAAGAAGAGCGACCAGATATAGATTACTTTATCCTTGCTTTAGATGATTTAATGGTTCAACTTCCTCAAGAAGTAAATAATATCCTACGTATCATTATAGAACAGTTTGGGAATAATAAACTTAAACCCTTGCATAGTGCAAATTTTGATATATCTAATGCTGAAAATGCCTTTGAATATTTGCAAAGAGCAAAAAATATCGGTAAGGTTGTTTTGACATTCCCCAAAAAACAATTCCAAATTGATGCTACAGCTAGTTATTTAATTACTGGAGGACTTGGTGGTTTAGGTCGTAAAGTAGCCCAATGGATGGCTCTGCAAGGTGCTAAGCATCTTGTTTTGATAGGAAGAAAAGCATCTGAAAAAATCGAGATCCCAAATGCAACAGTCGAAACGGTAGCCATCGATATCTCACAAAAAGCAGAGGTTGATAAATTGCTGCAAAAATTTGGAAAGGAATGGCCAGAGCTGAAAGGCATCATCCATGCTGCAGGAGTGCTCGATGATGCGACTTTACTTTCGCAAGATTGGACTAAATTTGAAAAAGTATTTGCTCCAAAGGTTCAAGGCACGTTGAACCTGCATAGCGCTTCCTTAGATAAGCCTTTAAACTTCTTTATCCTTTTTTCATCCATTACATCCACCTTGGGAGGGTCTGGACAGAGTAACTATGCAGCTGCCAATGCCTTTTTGGACTGTTTTGCAAGCTATCGCGACCAACAAAATCTTCCTGCACTTTCAATTAATTGGGGTCCATGGGCAGAAGTGGGTTTGGCTGCAGAACTTGTCCATGTGCATGAAATGAAAGGTTGGAATGCGATGAACCCAGAACAGGCCATTAGAGCCCTAGAACTTGCTATGCAGCATAATCATCCAAATCTATTTATTGCAGATATGAATTGGAAAATCTATCAGCAAAAAATCCAATATTTTCCTCGTTTGCTAGAAGAATTAGCCTCTACTCAACCTAAACAAGAAAGCGCAGAAACTTTGGGTAGCCGCCTTCGACAAACTCCAGCGGCAAAGAAAAAAGAAGTTATCAAGAAGTATTTGCAAGATTTATTAATACATCTCTTGAACTTACCTCCGGGGCGCCCTATCTTAGAAAAGCAAGGATTTTTTCATCTAGGAATGGATTCACTCATGGCGGTAGAATTCAGAAATAAGCTTCAAGCCGATGTTGGAGACGCGATTCCACTTTCTGCTTCTTTGTTATTTGATCAACCCAATTTGGAAGCTTTGGCTAACCATTTGCTATTGCTTTTATTTCCGGAAGAAGCTGTCCAAAAATCGGAAGTAAAACCGAAATTGAGCATCAAAGAGATTAGGGAACTATTGGAGTGAATACCTTGAACGGTTCAGCAGTCTGCTACAACACTACATCTGGTGCTTATTTATTCAACGATAATACTATATTTTGGTACCGTAAAGTTGTGAATAAGAAACATCAGCGCACATTTGAGATAATTTTTTAAGAAACCGCCAATTGGTTAAAAGTTATGCAGATTATTTACAATTGCATCCTGAGTTGGAATTAAAGGATGTTGCCTTCACTGCTAATACTGGCCGTGCATACTTTGCAAGACGAACGGGCTTTTTTGCTAAAATTTTTCTGAGCTACTGACAAAAACTCCTTAAAGATGATTTTTCTATCAGCCAATCGCCCTCAATGCCGAATAAAGTCATTTTCTTTTTCCCGGATGAAATGTCTTTAGAGAACAATCAGATTCGTTAGCTTTAAGATGAACAACCCATTTTTAAAGAAGCTTTGGTACGAATAGATTTATCCAAATCTTGACTCAATTCATCCACTAGGTGGATATCCAAAGCTTCTTTAGCCGTGATGGTTCCAGTCGTTAAGGTCATGGTGTAAGCCTTTTGAAATCCTATTCTCCGAATTAAGTAAGGAAGGACATTGGCCGGTAAAAGTCCCCACAACGCTTCGGAAAGGGTGAAGGTAGTTTTTTCAGTAGCCACGACAAGATCGCTTGCTGCTGCAAAACCGACTCCCCCGGCAAGCACTTTCCCATCAATTTTTGCAATAATAACCCTAGGCATTGTCGCCATACGTTTTAAAATGCCTATGTAGATTTTTGCAAAAGCTTTGGCGTTCCCTGGAATTTTATCGCTCTCCGCCGCGGATATTTCTTTAAAATCCATCCCCGTGCTAAAGACTCCTTGCTGCCCTTCTAAAATTATTATGCAGTTTTTTTGCTCTGCTAAATCTAGTGCCTGCGAGAATTCGTACAAGAATTGGGAATTAATGCTGTTTTGATCGAGCGGACGGTTAAAGGTAATGATGAATTCTCTTTCCAGTTCCTTTATAATTAGTGTTTTAAATTCCATAATTTGCGCTTAAATGACCATTAAAATGCTCGTCAGAATCTCACTAATCGATTGATCCTCTGTCCTGTATCTTGAGATATAGTATGAAGTAAATTGTTGCAAGGTTAAATCTGGCAGTTTTTATGATCGACTCAATCGACTCATTATTGGATCAAAATATGTAAGGTAAGATCTTCCCTTACTTGCCCGCTTTTGCGCGGAGTTTGGCGGTAAATCGTATGAGCGCTGGAGAAAAATCGAGTTTACCCAATTCAACCTGAATTAAATGAAACTCTCCACGTTGACTTAAAGACTCATTAAGAGCCTTGTCTAAAGCCTCTTCAGTATCAACTTTGTACCCTTTGCCCCCACCTAAAACCTCAGGAATTTTGTAATAATTCCAATCCAAAATATCGTTATAGTCTCCTTCAAGAAGAGGACGTTCGGTTCCATACCCATGGTTGTTGAGGACAATAATCACTGGATCAAGTTTATAACGCACCGCTGTCGATAGTTCCATACATGTCATCTGGAATGCACCATCGCCGATAATGCCGATAATTCTTTTTTCAGGCAGAGCCAACTGGGTGGCTATCGAACCCGGGGTCCCAAATCCAAGCGATGCAAAAAACGCACAGGCTTGGAACGAATTGCGATCCAGAACTAAATCTGCACTCCCAAACATGCAGTCACCAACATCGGTGAAAACGACAGAGTCCGGTTTAAGATGGGCTTGTAGACATTCGAAAAACCTTGCAATTGTTGTCGGCTTATTCGGTACCGGTTTGAATTCTGTGACAGGATTGCTGCTAGGGGTTTTTCTATGGAACGATTTTTTAAGATTAAGACCAGGAAGAGCTTTAATAAAATCCTCAAATTGAACTTTTGAATATTCGTGATTATTGATGGCGATCTCCTCCATCGTACCAAAGATTTTCAGTTCATGGTCTAGCTTGGCTGTGAACATCCCTGTGTCCATGTCGCTGAGTTTTACTCCAAGCAAGATTAAACAATCGGTTTGCTCGACAAGTTTTTGGACCTCTGGCCTACTCATAACCCCCGAATAGACTCCCGCAAAAAGGGGATGTTTTTCGCTGATGACGGTTTTGCCTAATAGGGATGAAACAATAGGGATTTGATACTTTTCAGCAAAGCGTAAAGCATCCTCCGCGAGGGCGTAGCGACTCAATTCATGTCCAATCCATAATAAAGGCTTTTCCGATTTCCCTAAGATTTTAACCGTTTCCTCTAAAGCTTCGTTTAATGCGGCAGGATCGCTTACAGCAGGGGGGACTGTCACAACTTTGTGGGATGGAATAATCGATTCTACACGATCACGTGGAATTTCAATATAAACAGGCTTTTTTTCTCTTAGACACGTTTCTATAACCTTATCAATCTGTTCAGCAGCTGTTTCAGGGTTGGTCAAAACAGCCTGAGCGACAGTGATATTTTTGAGAATCGACAATTGTGTAATATCAAAATCTTGAGAATGATTTTTTTGACTGTTGATCAAATGGTGAAGAATGGGATGCTTAGCAAATTCATCCGTTCCAGCTGTACCTGAAATTAAAATAACGGGAGAATCTTCCACAAAAGCTTGCGACATTGCATTGACGATATTGAGACCGACTCCATAAGTGATGCACACACATCCCAGCCCTTTAAAGCGAGCGTAAGCATCAGCCATATACCCAGCAGTATTTTCACGCGTAGCATTGATGAACTGAATCCCCTTGTGTTCTTCAATGAGCTTGTCCAACCGAAGGACATAATCACCCGGAATACCGAAAATATGCCTAATCCCTTTCGCATATAGAGCTTCTAATAAATACTTGCCAATGGTCATAGTTCCAGAAGCTTTCTCTAAGCTTGTTACCATTATTCCCCCTTAACTTCTTTATTTTTCCACCCTAACAGGTCTATGAGTTTTTTGCATTCATCCCTTCGGAATAGCCTGGCTTGATTTTAAAAATAATATTTTTCAACATTTCCATGCTGCCTAAGGACAAAATCCTAGGCCCTGAAAGATTTGTATCCACTAAAGTTAGACTTCTTAAAAATGAAAGTTTTTCTATCCCACACAAAGTATCAATAGAATTATGGGATAAATCTAGATGTTCCAAATCTGGAAGGGTAGCAATCATTTTGCTGACCAATTCATCATTTAAGTTACCTTGAATGCAAAGTGCTTGGATGGGTTTATTCATAATTGCAGCAACCAAGGAACTATCGAGTTCTCCTCTTGTGGCAATTAGGGTAAGTCTTTCCAATTTTGGGTATCGATTTAATAAATCGGCAACTTCACTACAGTTAAGAGTTTCTTCAAAATCACCCGAGATTGATAATGATGTCAAGTTAGGCAAATATTTAGAGATCAAATCTAAATTGAATCGACCAGGATTCTCGAGGGTTAATTCAGTAAGCGTTGCCAAACGGGAAAAAATAAGCTGAGCTGTAGTGGTTGTAAATCTTCGTCTGCTGCTTTCTGGATAAGAAATTTTTAAGCTTTTGAGCGTTTTTGTCCATTCAGCGAAGGAGATAGACTGGTTAAAAAATTGTTCAAGAATTTGTGTTAATGAAAAAACAGTATCGTTTTCAGTTTGTTCCAAAGAAAGTCTATTCAGTTTAATACTTGTTGTGTGGGTCATCGCATACATTGACGGGTTTTTCAAAGTTAGATCAGGATAGTTATCAAACCTTAGATCTACTTCAGATGAATAAATGAGACAATCTAATGTTAACGCATGGGCTTTTGGATAGTATAATCGAACCAAAGCTAACATTTGAGGATCAATGTAACAGCCACAAAAATCATATGTAAGAATATCAGGAAAATGTCTCTTTACATGTTCAATGAGTTGTTTGGTGATCAAAGATTCTTGACATGTTGACCATCTAAAATGGTCCATACAAAATGGATCATATTCCAACATTGAAGATGCAATAATTTTAGAATCTTTGCCCTGATCTTTTCTTTCTATAAATTCTTTTAATAATAAAACTTTTATTTGTTCTTTGAGTTCTCCTTGCGCTGTTTTAAAAAACTCTAAAAGGATCAAATGAAAGTTTGCAGGTTTCGGATCACAATTGGTGAGAAATCGGTAACAAGCAGCTTGTAAACCTATGACTCCCCATTTTTTTCCAAGTGTATAGATGTTTATCAACTCATCAATATTGACTTTAAGGGGTTCTTGCGGACAACAGATGTAAGTTAAAACAGCTTCTAAAGCATGCTCAGAAATCGGTTCTGCAAGGTATTGATCATTTGATTGAAACTGATCAGCAATTAAAGGTGCGCGCGCGAAAACGACCGCAGCCGGAATATAGTAAGGATTGGGTTTTTGCTCCTCAATAACTTCTTTTGAAATGAAACCGGCTGGATGATGATAAATTTTAGGGTCGCGTCCCAAAGTTTTTCGCAAATCAAGACTTATAGGCATTAAGAGCGAAACATCAAATTCTTCAATAACTCTAAGGCACTGATTTACAAATATAGGGTCATTTAATCGGTTACAGCCAATATTTAATAAGTTGAAGAAATCCTGAAAATCGGCGTGAGTTAATTTGGCTAGATATTCATTCAATAGGCTATAAATCCCTTTTTTTCCATGCTGCGCTGGAAAATGAGCAATAGTATCTAAGCAACAATTAACGGCGTTTTCGGTCTTTATGATCTCGTCCCATGCAATCGTTAGAAAATAGATTAAAGATTGTCGCGTATTTGGATCATTTTCTAATCCAAAGGCAGGGATGAGAGCAAAAATCCGCTCCTGAACTTGTAGATGATCAACATGGACGATGCTGTAAAGCCAAACAGTAACTTTACGAGAAAGTTCAGGTTTGGGGAATTTTGTCATAAATTGGCAAAATTCTTCTTTGGTTTTAAAGCCTGGCCATAAGCTAAGAAATATCAGGTAATGGGCTATATTGTTTGAACTGGAATCGAGATGGATTAAAGTCTCTAAGACCCACCTAGCGAGTTCGTTTTGAGGATCTTTTGAATGTAAGTATTGGAAAAGTTGTGGGATATTGTTCAGTTTTTGCTTAGATTTGTGATAGGTTGATTCCGTTAACAGTCTAATGCATTCAGTCGCAAGAGGAATATTTTCAACTTTGGAACTTCCCTTAAGCAGTGCATCAAGCTTGGGAGGAATTTCTGACTCAGGCTCTAGCAAGAGCATGCGTATAATGCGGCTTTCTTCGTCTTTGGATTGAAAGAACTCAAAACTCATAATGTCATAAGCCTGCTGATACACCTGAAGTGCCGATTCGGAAATTTCCTCGCGCTTTTTATTGATTAAGGAATTCGATATTCGATATAAAATTTCAAAAAAAGGGCTACAGGATTGATCATTGAGCATGATTTTAAGATCGGCAGTCACATTCAGCACATGCTTTAGGAATACACTATCTTTTTTTTGGATAGCGAATTCAGCCAGCATAGAACAAACACGACTTGATAATCAACCTGCTGATGCAGATAGCAAAATAAGTCATTTTCGAGATTTTCACCCTGTTTGAGGGTTCCATAAACAATAGTGCAGATTTGATCTTTGAATTGGACGAGCTCTTCGGGTTTAAGAAGATCGAGTAAATCCAAATAGCTGTTCATGAAAACTGTGAAATCACCCTTTTGATTCTTTTGAAAATCATTGATAAGTTCTTGAATCTGAGCATGTCTTGTTTGTTTATCTAGTTCAGTAACAGTAAATGGGGTTGAAATCGAAGAAGCGACAGGCTGCATACTTACCTCCTAAATCAATAAGTGGATCATACGCGGAACCAAAATAAAAAACCCAGGGCTTTTAAACCCTGGGTTCATGTAGACCTCGAATTAAAACCCAGAGTATTTAACCCTGGGTTACGCAGTTATTTTTTGTCGTCATCGATGATTTCGACCTCAGCTTCTTCGATATCATCGCCTCCGCCCTTGGAGGAAGAGGTTGTCGAGCTGCTGTCGCCAGGTTTCGGCTGCTCCTGCTGTTGTTGTTGCTGTCCCGCTTGCGCAGCACTTGCTCCAGCTTTAGACATCGCCTCACCAATATGTTGCATGTGATCTTCAAGCTCTTCTTTAGCTTTTTTGATCCGGGCTGTATCGCTCGATTCAAGCGCTTTTTTCACCGCATCAATTTTACCTTGAACATCATCGGCAACATCTTTTGGCAACTTATCCTTATATTCTGTCAACGCTTTGGTAGCGCGGAATACAAGGGCATCAGCTTCGTTACGAGTTTCGGCTTCCTCTTTTTTCTTCTTATCTTCTTCGGCATGCTCTTCAGCATCTCGGAGTATCCGTTTGATATCGTCTTCCTTCAAGCCAGATTGGGCTTCAATCTTAATTTTTTGTTCTTTACCGGAAGCCATATCTTTCGCAGATACATGCAAGATACCATCAGCATCAATGTCGAAGGCGACTTCGATTTGGGGGACACCTCGCGGTGCTGGAGGTATATCGGTCAAATCGAAACGGCCAATTTCTTTATTATCATTAGCCATTTTCCTTTCCCCTTGCAAAACACGGATAGTCACGGCAGGCTGGTTGTCAGCTGCTGTCGAGAAGATTTGTTTCTTTTGGGTCGGGATAGTCGTATTTCTTTCAACGAGCGGTGTCATAACGCTTCCCATAGTTTCGATCCCCAATGTCAAGGGAGTGACATCCAGAAGAAGAACGTCTTTAACCACACCCGATAAGACTCCACCTTGAATTGCAGCACCTACAGCGACTACCTCGTCTGGGTTAACCCCTTTGTGGCCTTCTTTTCCAAAGATTTCTTTTACCATCTCTTGGACAGCGGGCATACGGGTCATACCACCCACCAGGATAACTTCCCCGATGGCATCTTTGTTGAGACCTGCATCTTTCAAAGCTTTTATGCAGGGTTCACGAGTCCTTTCGGTCAAGTTATGGGTTAGGCTGTCGAGCTTAGCCCTTGTGAGAGTTAAGGACAAGTGTTTGGGCCCTGAAGCATCCATAGTGATGAAAGGTTGATTGATTTCTGTGGATAATGTACCCGACAGTTCAATCTTCGCCTTTTCAGCAGCATCCCTCAACCGTTGCAAAGCCATTTTGTCTTTGCTAAGGTCGATCCCTTGCTCTTTTTTAAAGGTATCCAACAGCCAGTTAAGGACAGCTGTATCGTAGTCGTCACCACCCAAATGGGTATCTCCGTTGGTGGACAGTACTTCAAATACTCCATCACCGATCTCTAAGATCGAAATATCGAATGTACCACCCCCTAAGTCGAAGACAGCGATTTTCTTATCTGTTTTTTGCTTATCCAAGCCATACGCTAAAGCAGCTGCTGTAGGTTCAGGAATAATCCTTTTCACATCTAGCCCTGCAATTCTTCCAGCGTCTTTGGTCGATTGCCGCTGAGAATCGTTGAAATAAGCAGGAACTGTGATCACAGCTTCGGTGACCTTTTCTCCCAGATAAGCTTCAGCGGTCTCTTTCATTTTGGTTAAAATGATCGCGCTAACCTCTTCTGGCGTGACCATTTTGCCCTGTACTTCAAAAACAGCATCCCCATTTTTTCCAGCAACAACCTTGTAGGGGACCATTTTAGCTTCTTCAAGAACCTCGTTATATTTACGCCCGATAAACCTCTTTGCGGAATAAATCGTATTCTCGGGGTTGGTAATGGCTTGCCGTTTTGCAGGAATCCCGACTAACCGGTCATTCCCTTTAAAGGCTACCACAGATGGGGTCGTGCGTGTTCCCTCTGAATTGGGGATCACGACAGGTTGTCCCCCTTCCATCACGGCAACGCAGGAATTTGTCGTTCCTAAGTCGATGCCGATGATTTTTCCTTTTTTTGAACCTTGACTTTGATTTGCCATGGTTTTTCTCCTTAAATTAAAATTATCTATTTCTCTGTCGTTTCATTTGCCCCTGCCGATAAAGCCTTGGAGACTTTAACTCTTGCAGGGCGGATAGTTCTTTCTCCCATTTTATACCCCTTGACACTTTCCGTAAGGACAATGCCAGGTGGCACCTTGTCTGTTTCCTCTATTTCGACAGCCTCATGCAGATGGGGATCAAACGGTTGCCCTTCCGCTGTAAAGGCTGTGACGCCATTGTTGGCCAAAGCATCTTTGAATTGCGTTAAGATCATTTGAAATCCAACTCCCCAATGCTTAATCTCATCAGACATTTGCTGTGTATACTTCAGAGCATTTTCCATGTGGTCGATCGGATTTAGAAAATCGATGATCACATTTTCAGTAGCAGTTTGGCTAATCTCTTGTCTGTCTTTTTGCAATCTTTTGCGCATATTGTCCATTTCAGCCAATTGCCGAAGATATTTATCTTTGTATTCTGCTGATTCTTTGCTCAGTCTTGCAATCTCATTTTGCAAAAGCTCTTGCGTAGAAGCTGCCGTTAGAGGAGGCTCCTTTTGTTCATTGGTGGGCTGTTTTTCCGATTCGGCATTGGACATATCATTCACTCCTTTGATCTTCTAAGAGGATTAATTGTTTACCACCATGCACCACATGAGGGGTTTTTAATTGTTGGGGTTGACGGAACGAGATCTTTTGTTTGAAAACCTCTCTTGTCAACGTTGTACTGATCCTATCAGCGATGGTGCGTAACAAACTAAACAGTTTACGGTAATGACTTCGTGTCGGTCCCAATAATCCAATTGCCCCTACGGGTCTTTGGTTAATGCAATAGGGGATCGCGAGGACTACACAATTGGTTTTTGAGGGGGCATAAGCATTAAGGTCATCCCCAATCCATAATTTTAAACAATTCAGCTTCGCACATTCCCTCAGCATCAAACGCATACTATGTGCATTTTCAAACAATCCCAAGCTTGACGCTAAAGTTGCCGGATCTTTAAATTCGGTATAATTTAATAATCGTGAGAATCCGGTTCTGTGGATATCTTCATTCAAAAAATTTGCATAGCCAACAATATAGCGGAGCATCAACTCATTATAAAAATTGAGTCCCAGCCTTTCTTCCTCTGGGGTTAAGCCCTCTGACTTTTGGATTCCATGCAATCTCCATTGGAAATAATTTTCGATTCTTTTTAGCGAGAATGCATTCAATTTTTGTTCCACGGGCAAAATTTCAGTTTGGACCACACCAAAGTCGGAAACAATAACTCCTAAGCAGCGGTTTTGATCGATACTAATCAGTTTCAAATCATTGACATAATCTTGATCGAAGCGGGGTGCGGACAAAAACACAGCGCAGGCAGCCAATTCGCTTAAAGTTTCCGCAGATTTTTGCAAATAGGTTGCGATTTCCTTTCCTTCGATCACATTTAGTTCATCGATAAGTTTTAAATCGACCTGTTGGAAATCTTTCTCTTCGATATAAGTTTGCCCATAAAGGCGGAATGCTTTATCGGTCGGGATCCGTCCTCCGGAAGTATGCTGTTGAATCAAATAACCTTCTTCTTCTAAAGCGGCGAAATAATTGCGGATCGTTGCTGAACTCAGATCTTCAAAGCCTTCTTCTTTCAAAGAATTGGAGCCCACAGGTTTGCCAGTTTGCAGGTAGAAATCAATAAGTCCAATGAGAACTTTTCGTTCCCGATCCTGTTTATTTGACCGTTTGGCTGTTAGAAGCTTAAGTGTTTTCACTTGAATCATCCTTCCTATCCAACTTTAATTCTAACACTAGCATTAATTAATGGTCAATAAAATTTAGCAGTTGTATTGTTAGAGTGCTAAATCGGGGGTTTCCTCTAGGAGAATAGGGAAAATATCGACAATCGAAGGGAGCCAATTCAGGCCACGCTTATAAACAAGTTGAGCGGCAATATGGCATGCGATAATGGCTTTTTTATGATGATCGGGAATGTTCTTAATGAGCTTATCTTTAAATTTAGTCCGAAGCAAAATCAGGCAGTAAGAGAGAAAACAACGCATCAATGGGTCATCTGAATTTTCATCTAGTTCAATCTTATCCAAATAATCGAGAAGTTGGTAGGTGAACAAGCTAATCCTTTTAGAGATCAATTCAGAGATGTCAGTCAGGAAAGCGCCATTTTCTTGATGGGTTTTTAACATTAAAGTCGCTTCATTAAAGGCGCACAATTTCAACTTTTCCAAGGTCTCAGAGACTAAAGTCTTTTTATGGGATAGGAATTCTTCATCATTGAGAGTTAATCCCGCAAGGACTTCGAATGAGGAGCAGATGACTCCCGTTTTATTTGCCGAACTATCTTTGACACAAAGAACACCTAAAGTTTCTAATGTCCGGCGGGCTTTGGCAGTCAAATAGAGATTTGCTCCTTCAATAATCGCGCGGGATGTGGGTTTCCCTGTTTCATCGAGGAATTCTTTGATGTTATTTTCATTGAGAGTGCGGGGTCTTCCTCCGGCAGGAATGAAAATGTCACTTTTCGTATGGTGAACATTGAGACGTAAAAGATAATTCATTTCACTACTGGAAAGCCAGTCTTCGACGATTTTTCCATTGAGCATACGCCAACAAAGAGTTTGTTGTACTAAGGGGGTAGGGCTGCGGATCGAGAGTTTATCGACTAAAAACCCTTTTTCAGACAACTTTTCAGGGGGATAATACCGGATGGGTCGTCCCTGCTTAAAAAGTTCCGCGAGAACTTTTAAGTCTAATCCTTCAGGAGAGTTAATGGTTCCTGAAACATCAGTGAGAGCAATTAATTTGGCAGTTTTTGGGTAATATTTATAGAGATTCAAAATTTGATTGCCTGCGACATCCCCGTCGGGACCCCCAGACATTTTGAGGGTAAAGTTCTCTTTTTCAGGATTAATTCCTATAAATTTCAGCAGTTCTTGCATGTAGACATTGACCCCTAGCGAAGTTACCCCATATTCCTTGTGATTGATGCCTAGCTTTGGTTTGCTAGAGATGAAAGCTTTGCCTGGGCGATAATTGTACTTCTTGCTCAGGTTGGCGATCCATTGGATCATTTCATCATGCATGTTTTCGTCTGGGCCAAGATAAAGGTATTCAGGTCTTTTCCAATAATCGACGATGTATTTTGCCCTGATGGTGCCATCTGGATCACAAACGACGAGAGTTAGTAAGGTGTCGACATAAGATCTTTGGGCTTGATGCAAATATTCAAGGCTTTGTTCATCCCGATAAGTTTGCAGCTTATCAGTAATCTCCTTATTGCTTAGGCTTGCAGCTTCAAACTCCCTTTGAAGGATTCCAACCTCTAAACCAAGGCGGTCGTACGGTTTCAGGAAAATAACCCCTTTAGAACCCCCTTCAGGGATATCTTTGTTTTTGAGTTGCTGGGTGTAAGCCAAGTTATAGTTCTCTGAAAAAACCACGTTCCGTTCAAAGAACAGTTGCTCAGGTTGTTGCGGGTAAACTGTCCTTAAACCACCCCTAGACAAATCTTTGAAACGGATATGGTATCCGAAAAAATGCATTCCTTTGATGAAAAAGATACCGTAAGGAAGTTCCGGAAACCTTTTTGTGCGGTCAAACGGGAATTCATCCATATATTTGGGATCGAGTCGAAATCCTAACGAAGTAAAATTGGTTCGGTAGAAGTTTGTTTTGAAAGTATAGTGGATCATGTTCATCGCTTGGAGAAGAACGTTTCTGCGGCGGGTATCATTTTCGACTTGTCCTGTGTCTAGCTTTTCAACGACGTCGATAAATTGTTGCCGCACTTCCAAATATTCATTGTAATTATGTTTGTCGGGATGGAATTTCTTTTCAAATGCATTGCACAGTTGAGCTGTGAGATCTGGGTGGCGACAAAGGGCTTCCTCGGTGCTTTCTACCGTATATAAATAGGGATCGATATGAACGAGAATTTGATGAACAAAGCTGACCATCGCGCGGAGTACATTCCCCATGTTGCCTGAGACAATTCCTTTACTGACCAAGTAAATGTCGATTTGATCAAAACTTGCAAAATACTTGACGGTCACAAGCTCACGGAGAAATTCGCGGATATTCGCAGCTTCCCAGGCCGCTTGACCATTGCTGCCGTGAAGTCCAAGGATCATGATCAAAATACTGTTTTTACTGTAGGGATCTACATAGGTAGCGCTGACCCGTTTCATCACGAGGTTGTTGCGGTGAATAACGCGAGCAAGACGGTATAAAAAGTTATGTTTGGGTGTGTTTCGCCAAGCCAAGATAATCTCCATTGAAGCGGCATCTTTTTCTTGCCACCCTTCGTCATAACGAACCTCATACTGACAGTTGTCCCGCGTTTTTGCTCTAAAAAACATGTCGAGGACCAAGATTAATCGTTCAGTAGACAAAGTTTTCAAAAACCGTGCATTGATGCCTTTCAGCAGGGAATCAAATTCAGCATCGTCAACTTCATTATTTCTTTGCTTAAGCATGGCGCGGATTTCATCCTCATTTTCGAGGTGAGCGATTTCATCCAAACTCTCTCCAGCCTCGGTGAAGTAAATCGTGGCAATACGCAAATTATTTGCCCTCGATCCATTAGGAGGAGGTGCTTTCGATACAAAAGCCCTGTAATTTTTAATCCCGTAATTGGCATAGTCTTCAAGAATTCGAAGATCTGCATCGGCACTATCGCGACATAAAACGATAGCGGCACCGCGCAAGTTAATGGTTGTAAACCCATCTTGCAGCTCAAATCCCATAAGGGCGTGGGTAATGAGGATCATGTTTTCGGGGGTAACCTCTTGGAAAAAGACAGCAGGCATTGACTTCTCTAGCCAAAGGTAATATTCCTGGAACCGCTTGCCTTCATTCTTGATAGCGTCAAGAAGCTTTTGCTGAGCTGGATCGGGGGAGGTTGTTGCAGTCATGTACCCACCTTAAAAAAATGTCTATATAACTCAGCATACACGTGAGGTCTGATTTTTTTAAGGGGTAATTTTACAAAGTCTAGTACTACCGCAAGAGTCTAAGCGCATTTAATCCAACCAGAACGGTTCCCCCCTCATGCATAACAACGGCGAGCCAGAGCGGAAAAAAGCCTAAAAGAGAGGGGAGGGTCGCTATCAGAATTGCACCGGTCGCTAAGATAAGATTTTCTCGAACAATCGACTGCGTTTGTCTTGCTTTCTTGATCAGCCAGCCGAGTCTGTCGATATTGTCTTGGAGTAAAACAATGTCTGCTGCTTCTATCGCTGTTCCGCTTCCAGTTTTGCCCATACAAATTCCAACAGTGGCACGGGCTAATGCCGGGGCATCATTGATCCCATCTCCCACCATTGCAAGATCATTTTTGCTAGCTAATTTGCAAACCCAATCCATTTTATCTTCGGGGCGAAGATCTGCATGAAACTCCTGAATTCCTGCCTCTTGCGCAATGGTTCGTGCATTTTGCCAATGATCACCTGTAAGCATGACCACCCGCATTTTGCAGCTTCCTTGGATATCGTCCATCATCGGTTTGATGTTCTGACGCAAGGTGTCTTTAAAACGAAGCAAATAAATCTCCTTGCCGATCAATAGGATAGCAGCAAGTTCCCCATTGATCTCTGCAGAAGAGATTCTATTTTTAACTTTTTGCGATAACGTTGGATCCAATCGATCCAAAAGATAGGCGGCATTGCCAATGTAAGCGGTTGTGGGATTGCCTTCCCATTCTAATGTTGCTTCTAAACCATAACCGGGAACTGTTTTAAAGTTTTCGATCAGATGAGGCTTGAGACCCTTATTTTCAGCATATTTTAGAATGGCTCTAGCGATGGGGTGAACAGTGTTTAGCTCCATTGCGTAAGCGACAGCCATTGGTTTCAAGGTCTCTGTTTTAGCCTCTGTATGGAGCGGTTCAACCGCAAGGCATTCCAGCTCCCCAGTCGTCACGGTGCCGGTTTTATCGAAAGCGACAATCTGGCATCCCGCCAAAGCATCCAAAGTGACCCCTCCTTTAAGCAAAATGCCTCGCCTGGCACAAATGCTGACGGCGCTCAGATAGGCAATTGGGATCGCAATGATCAATGCGCAGGGGGAAGCTGCGATCAAAAATGCTAAAGCACGGTAAATCGAACCTTCAACGCCAAGCCAAGGAATTTGCAAAAAATAAGGCATTGCAATTGCAAAAATAAAAGCCAAGGAAATGATCGTTGTAGCATAGGTTTTGCTTACTGAATCAAACCATTTTTGCAGTTTAGGTCTCGATTCTTGAGCTTCAGTCACCAATTGAATAATTTTGGATAAGGTGGAGTCTGCACTTGTATGGGTGACTTTCAAGACTAAAGCCCCCTCTTGGTTGCGCCCTCCCGCAGGCACTGTATCCCCTTCTTTGCGTAATTGAGGTAAGTTTTCCCCGGTTAAATGGACTAAATTCACCGTCGAGATCCCTCTGGTGACAATGCCATCCAAAGGGATAATCTCCCCCGACTTGACTAAGATTTCTGTCCCAACATTAATATCCCGAATCGATCGTTCGATATAGGTTTCATCGTTTTGTATAACAGTGGCTTTGCTGGGGGAAAGGCGGTGCAAAGAAGTGATCGCTCCTTTGGCTTTTGTCCCCACAGCATCCTCCATCGCCCCAGAAATTGCAAACAATACGAGCAATAGCCCACCTTCAAAGGGACTGCCAATCAACACAGAACCGAATGCCGCCAAGGTCATCAAAACATCGATGTTAATTTGCGCATTGCTAATATCTTCAATCGATTCGATTAAGGAGGGGATACCCGCAAAAATATAAACTAGAATCAAGAACCAATACCCGATCGGTTCCAGACTTGGAATCAGGTGCAGAATGAAAGCAAGTAAAAGCAATGCAGCCGAGGCCAAAGCTGCTTTTAAAGGAACATTTTTCCCCCAACGTCGGGAAGTAGGGGTTAAAAAAGGGCTCGCTGACTCTGGCTGGCCTGTTTCAAAATATTCTTCAAAGATCAACGGTCTTCTTTCGGGAGGGATCGCTAAGGCATCACTCATGGGACAATCCCTTCTGGAAATAATGTCGCTGAAACGAAATAAACTGCACCGAATGCTAAAATGGCTAAACCCCCATTCCAAACAATCGCTGGAATCATTTCATTGCGGGCATAGTAGGCTAGAAAACCGGTGCAAATTGCAATCACGATCACCCCGGCAATCAAGACACCAAACTCGGGATAAACATAAAGCCCTAATAAGCCTATGAGGAAAGCTAATGCACTGCCGAGCAGAGCTCCCACCCCTTGTTTGATCGGATGTTCGTGGTTTTCTAAGGTAAGGCCCATTTCCTCCTCGACCATCACTCTGAGGAGGCGATCTCCATCCGCCATCAATACATCGACAACATCCTCGAGTAATTTCCCTTCAAACCCTTTAGCCTGGTAGAGGACTTTAAGCTCCTCTCTTTCCTGAGGTCGGTTATGTTCGATTTCCCACTTTTCTTGTTGTAGAACACGGTGTAACCTCTCCAACCTAAACCACCCGAGCCAGGTGCACCTGCCTATTTTCCAAATTCCCCATCCAAGGGCAAAAATGGCTAATAAAAGCGCCTCAGTCCAAAAACCTAAGGGAAAGAGACCTAGCAGGGTATCGAGTAATAGGATAACAATCGCCATCTCCCTAGCGGCATCAGCTACTGCAGTGATATGACTTGGAGTTTCTTCTCCATGGATTTCAGTTGCAGAAATGATCCCTTTTGCCTGAGCTTCAGCAACATGCCCTAATGCATCCTTTTCTCCAAAATGATTATGACCCATAGCGGTAACTTCTGTTTTTTTACTACTATACTCTATCTATCAAGAGTAAATAAAGAGAGAATTCAGGCATAGGGCTCGATTTGATTATTAAAATTGAATATAAAAATATAATTATATTAGGTACAATAGAATTAAGGAGTTAGCCGTATCTCCATTTTTTTAATTAACGCTAATCTCGGCTTTGTACAATTTTTGCCATCGTCTTCGGAGAGAAGAAGCTGCCCGCAGCTAAATAAATTTCTTGGAAGGGGTAAAAATACCCCTTCCTTCAAAATTTATTACGCTGCAGTTTGCTTCTCTCTCGAAGCCGAAGGCAAAAATTGTACAAAGTCGAGCTAATAATTTTTATTGTGAGGAAATCCTATGGGCAACAATATTTCGGACGGCAGCAATGTTAGCGTTCCCCAGCAATACATTATCAGTTTTGGTGAAAGTGGAATTACAGCCAAAAGTTTAGAGCAGTTACATCCCGGTTTTTCGACATTGTCTCCTTCTGAGCAAGAGGCTGTCATTAACCTGTATGCTGCGGCAACACCCTCTCTCCAACCCCCTCTAGTGATGACCCTTTCCAGCAAAGAACTTAGCAGTTTGGCGGGGGCGGTGTCGCAAGCGCAGGACGAAATTATTAATAATATGCTTCAAGCCTGGAGTGTCAGCGTCCAGCAGCAAGCTGAGGAAAGCAAAAAATTTTATAACTCACCGGAACATCAAAGGGATTTGGAACGCACATCCAATGCAACTTTATCCAATCAAGATCATGTGCAAAGAGAAACTCAAGTGCAGTTTGTGACAGGTTCAGACCCTAGTATCACTTTGTCTTCACCCAACGAACAATCAAGGTTGAAAATTCATACGGAACAAGATTCCGCTAATATGGAAATCAATCCATTGGCTGTGGAAACTGTTTTGGGTGGTGGAGTTGCCATTCATACGACAATTGCTATTAATTCAACTCCCACTGTTGGAGTAGATCCGTTAAAAGATGCTTGGAATCAAGTGGTACAACCCAATATGCAAGACCCAAACAGTGCAATGATCTTAAGCCAGCTCGGCGCTTTGATGGTTAATCTTGTGGATTACTCCAATTTGCAATCCATTGGACAGTCAATACGCGCTAAACAACCAGTGAGTGATGCCCAAACAGCGAAAAATTTTGCTCAGAATGTCATTGCAACCGTACAAAGTCCACAATTTGCAACCTATTTGCAATCCATAGTCATTATGAATATGGATCCCACCAAACCAATCGATAATAAAGAAGTGAGCCGGCAAGTGGCATTGGCAACGACTGCTTTGCTTGTCAGAGCTTTGGCTGCGCTAAATATCGTCGCGACCAAAAATTATGACGGTGGGGAAATTCTGAAAATGATTAAAGGGGAGATCATTTTGCCCGAAGGACCCGAAGGATCGGCGAATGCACAAATGGCAACTTTAATTACGATGATTAGAAATCAGTTGGAAAGTGGAATGATTTCAGGCGCTGATCAAGCTTCATTATTGACCAATTTGGCAGCATATATCGATACCAAGCCCAGTATTACCGATTTGACGATGTCCGGCTCTGTATTCCGCAATGCTATGCCTCCCAACCCTATGGAAGAAGACCTCCTTAGCGAGCAGCCTACCTGAGAAGTGTAGCCCAGTCTTGATGCGAGAAATTAGCCCGAAAGAAAGGGTTATGATTAGATTTTCTTTTTTGTAAGTTGTATGTGTAAGTGCTATCGTAATGGTGTAAAAGAATTTCCGCAGCGCCTTTTAAATCTTCATTATTGATCTTGTGAACGATTTCTTTAGTGCGTGCTCCCCCAAGACGTTTCTCGATCCGCTTCACTGATTCCACCAGCTCATGTCGGAAAAAGCTTCCATAATCTTTAAGAAGCTGTTCAATACGCTCCTCCAGAGGTTTCTCCATTAAAAAAAGAGGCGAGTTTTGCATGCTATTCCAAAATGGATCTGGAATCTTACAGCGGCCAATCATCCTGCTCTCATCCTCCACCCATAAAGGTTTTGAAGGATTAATCCGCATGAGATTAAACGCAATCTCATTTTCAAATTGCTCGCAGGTGGGTTGAGGGCCTTTTCCTAGCAATCCAAAGCTGGAGCCCCTATGGCCTGCTAATGCCTCTAAATCCAAAATCTGCTCACCAGAATCTTGCAGGGCATGTAAAGTTGCGGTCTTGCCGCTTCCTGTAAAGCCTCCCAAAATGGATAAGCGATACGGTTTTTGAAACTGCTCCAAAGCCCATTTCCGAAATGCTTTGTACCCTCCGTAAAGGACGACGACTTCAAGTCCATTTTCGGCAAGATGCTTAGAAATGGCGGCACTACGCATCCCTCCGCGCCAGCAATGTATCCTTGCATACCCCTCGCGTGCATATTTAAAAGCCTCTTTGGTCAAGTTATCCAGTTTGGGAAGTACGAATTTGAGCCCTAATTCCACGGCCTCATCTCTTCCAATTTGTTTGTAGGTTGTTCCTACATCCGAGCGTTCTGTATCAGAAAAGAGGGGAAGATTGATCGCCCCTGGAATATAGCCTTGACTGTACTCACAAGGGCTCCGAATATCTAAAATAGGGCCAGGGGAATTAAAAAAAGTTAGTATCGATTGGGTGCTAAGCATTGGGAACTAACTTTGCAAGACCTCCCAAATACTTTTGCAGAACGGTTGGGATGTTAACCGATCCATCGGCATTCTGGTTGTTTTCAATCAGCGCTACCATGAGCCTTGAGGTCGCCAAGCCTGAACCGTTCAAAGTATGGACAAATTCGGGCTTGTCTTCTTTACCTTTTCTAAAACGGATGTTTCCTCTTCTGGACTGAAAATCGGTACAATTGGAAACTGAGGAGACCTCATAGTATCTGTTTTGACCGGGCAGCCAAACTTCGATGTCGACAGTGCGCGCGGCGGCGAACGACATGTCTCCGGTGACCAAAAGGGCATTTCGGTAATGAAGCTGCAATCCTTTCAAGATCTCTTCTGCACTTGCCATCATCACCTCGAACATGCTCATGCTATTTTCAGGGGTGGTGAAACAAAACATCTCCACTTTATTGAACTGATGCATCCGAATCAAACCCCGTTCTTGACTGCCGGCGGCTCCAGCTTCACGTCTGAAGCATGGGGTATAAGAAATGTATTTGAGGGGTAGCTGCTCTTCCGTGAATATCTCTTCCGTATGTAAGCCATTTAAAGGAATTTCAGCCGTAGGGATCATGTAGAGGCTGAAATCTTCATCTTTGACGTGAAATTGTTGGTTAGCGAATTTCGGAAGTTGCCCAGAGTCATAAAGAATTTCAGGGCGCACAGCAAGGGGAAGCATCCATTGCATAAATCCATTTTTGATATGGATCTCGATCATATAATTGATCAAAGCCCATTCCAATCGTGCTCCAAGATCACGGTAGACCGGCCAACCAGACCCGGACAGTTTTGCACCTCTTTGAAAATCGAATAGATGTAATTTTTCATTCAATTCTAGATGATTCTTGAAGGGGAAATCGAACTCCGGTTTTTTACCGACTTCTTTTAAGATCACATTTTGCTTGGGATCTTGAGAAATTTTGATATCGTCCATCGGCAAATTGGGCAATTTGGCTAATTCCCATTTGAACTGCTCTTCCAATTCATTTAGACGGGAATCGAGGGCATGGATCTCAGCTGCATGTCCAGCGACTTTTTGTGTTAGTTCAGATGCATCTTCTCCTTTCCGTTTCATTTCACCAATTTTTTGGGAAGCTTCATTCCGCTGCGATTTGAGTTGTTCGACCCTTGTTTTTGTTTCACGGATTTGTTGGTCGAGATCAACAATTTGAGTTAAGTCGATAGAGGGATCTTTAGTGCGTAATTTAGCTTCGATGGCCGCGCGGTCTTTCCTAATGAGGCGAATATCTATCATAGAGGAATCCTTGAATTATGGAATCGATATAATCCTAAGCCCCTCTAGGAAAAAAATCTACTTTTTTAACATGAGATATTCTTCAATCTCTAATTTGATGAGAAAAATAAACTATCACATACTCTAATTGCGCAGCTATGTGCGCAATTAGAGTATGTGGTAGTTTTAAATGCTGAAAAACAAAGTTCGAGAAAGGTTTTTTTAATGGACATTCACCCTTTTAAGATTTTCTTCCGCTGCTTTTTCGGTATATGTGCATAAGTCCGTCCATTCAATGACTGTGCCGGGATTCATAAATTGTTTGACCATTTCCATATTTTTTAAAAATTTTTCCGCTCTTGCCCTCAATTCCTGGATTTTGGCTGCACTTTTCGTCGTGGTAATATGGTAATGCACTTCTGTATTTAAGATGTCAAAATCAGTTTTTAAAGCTGCAATTTTGTTCATATCGACGCCATAAGGTTGATTAGTTGTCGCGATATCGATAATAGAAGTGTCTGTATTATTCGCTGCAACTACAGAAAATAATGCTGTTGAAATTATTTTTTTTTTACTTTCATCTCTTGAATTTTGGCACATTCCATTGAGAATAAAACTAATATATTTCAATTGCTGCACATTGCAATGGGCGATTAGACCTTCTATTTGGATAATAAAATTTTCAGAATTCAGATTTTCAATAATACTTGATAAATCAGCTTCGGTTAAATGCACAAAAAAACCAATTTCTAATTTTGAAAGCCTTATTCTTCCATTGCAATAATGAACAAGTAGTTCCCGTTTTTGATTCGCGGTCAATTTATTTTTCAGACCGTTCAAAAGAAAATGAGAATCCTCAAAAGATTTGCCTTCATTGGAAGCAATGTCCATGAGTTTTGCTATAGACATATTCTCAAGATGATCTTCATTAAAAAAATGAGGTTCAGGGATTCCCCACTCATTGAAAGATGCTTGAAGTAAGATTTTGGAAGGGATTTTTTCAAACTCTCTAGGGTGTAAACTTTGAAACCATTCAGGAGTACGTGCCAAAAGCTTTTGCTTAAATCTATCACCTCCAGTATGGATCCGATGTTCAAGGATTCGGCTTGAGATAGTCACAGGAATGAATTTCATAATTTTCAGAAATACTGACGTGGTTCTTCGAGAATTTTCGGAATTGCCCCTTCCCATTTTTGTTTTGACAGGTGCTAGTGTGGAATTTAGAGGCGGCATTTCACCACAATGGCTAGTTTTTGGATCAAATGATGCACTCATAGATCAACCTCCCTTTTAACTCGACTTTGTACAATTTTTGCCTCCGAAGACGATGGCAAAAATTGTACAAAGTTGAGTTTTAAAACACCCGCTGTAAATAAATATATTAATTATTATTTTTAAAATTGAAAGCTGAACTGCGAATTGTAAAAGCTAGCAAATAATATCCGTTTAGGCTTAAATGGTTAGGTGCTTTATGGATGACATTTATGGACTCTGCAGTAAGAACTTCGATTTCAACAGTAACGATTCATCAAGAAGCGCCTGAGAATAAACTGCTTAATAAGATCCGAAGAATTGGACACGGGGTTGGTGATGCGGTATCCGATGTTTTTGGACATACCAAAAATCTCTATTGTGTCTCTCTTTTTTTTAATGCCATCGTTAATAGTGTTAAGTATCTTGAAAAGCCGCTAGAGCTAGCCAATAACATTGCGTTAAAAAAATTTGTCAAGATCAATACCCATTTTATCACCTGTATCGATGGGGTTTTGCTTTTAATTGATCTTAAAGAGATTCTGTCTAGGGATGATAATGGACGTTGGCTCTGGGAAAAACATTGGCAACAAATCTTGGAAAAGCTCGCATGGACAGGTAATCATATTTTCGATTTTGTCGATTTTCTTAAATACCTGAAAATGTTCAAATTAAACGAAGTTGGGATATCTACAGTTCAGCTTGGATCTGCTGTATGTAAGATTGTTGCCTGCACCTTCGGGATCTGGGATCGTGTCCGTTCGATCTGTCATTAAGGGAAAAAGTTGAAAAAAGGTGTGGAACTTAAAACGCAATGGCTACAAAGAACGAAACAGTGGCCGACAAGACAAGCTGACTGCATTGCCAAAATTGAACACTTCAATAATAAGAACAAGCACCATTTAAACAAATGGACGGGGATTCAAAAGTGTGAGAATGAGGCAAAAATAAAGGAATTTTGTGCCAAATCAGCTTCCAGGAATCAGGAGAAAATTGATCGGTGTAAAAATAAACAAAGCCGTTCAGCTGCTGCGATTGTTTTTTATGCGAGCTTGATCGCTTTGATCGCATTGGGAATGATAGTGCATTTCACAGGTTTGGATAGATTTTATCCCGCGATGATTGCGATGGTTGTCCTTCCAATCGTGTTCACAACTGTTGAGTTAGGGATGTTAGTGATCTACAAATTCATCAAAATCGATAAAATTAAAAAACTTGACCTCCTAATCTAACTCTACGAAAAAAAGTAAAAATTCTGTATACTTTCAAATAGTTTAAAATTAAGGCCAACCAATGAGTTTATTTCTCGCATTTAAAGCTTTTGTAAAAGCTTATCGAAATCCGAAGAAAGGGGAGGAATTTATCAATGAGAAGGAGCCCAAACAGATTACGGCTTCGACAACTGATACATCTCACCTTCGGCTTTTAGGAGTCTTGCAAGGAGCTGGACGCTTAGTCGATTTTCTAAAAGAAGAGATCAAAGATTATACTGATGCGCAAATCGGTGCCGTTGTACGCAAGATCCATCAGGACTGTGCAAAAGTTTTGGAAGAGCAAGTCACAATTCGTTCAGTCATGAGTGACGAGGAAGGTGCTACAGTTAAAATTCCACCAGGTTACGATCCCGCACACATTAAAGTCATTGGCAAGGTGGATGGAAAGCCTCCCTATACCGGGACAGTTGTCCACAAAGGGTGGATTGCTCACAAACGATCATTAACTAAAACAGGAACCGCACAACATTCTGACATTATCTGCCCAGCTGAAGTCGAGGTGCGATAGTTTCTGTGAAAAAAAACTCCAACACGACAAAATCCAAACGTCCATGGATGATTGGGATCGACTTAGGCACGACCAACTGTACCATGGCTTGCATAGCCCCGGACCAGCAAAACATTGAACAAATTTCGATTCCGCAAATAGTACAGCCGGGTAATCAAGGACAAGTATTTAGCCTCCCATCGAATATTTATTTTCCGTTACCTGAAGAAGTTCAATCCCAAAACTGTACCGTTGACTGGGCACCAGAACGGAACCATACTATTGGCTTGTATGCTCGAGAAAGAGGAGGTGAAGTGCCAGGACGGTTGATCACTTCATCAAAGTCTTGGCTTTGCCACACAGGTGTTGATCGCCGCTGCAAACTTTTGCCAGTGGAAGGTGATGACAATATTGTGAAAATGAGCCCACTAGAAGCGACCTCAGAGATTTTACGCCATCTTAAGGAAGCATGGGATAATACCCATGCCGCTGCCCCATTGGATCAGCAGCAGGTTTTAATTACTGTACCCGCTTCTTTTGATCCCAGTGCAAGGCAGCTAGTTCAAGAAGCTGCAGAATCGGTAGGATATCCTGCACCCATATTGTTAGAAGAGCCGCAAGCCGCATTTTACGCTTGGTTGGAAAAGCATCAAAAAGATTGGCGTAAGCAATTACGAGTCGGGGATATCATTCTTGTAATCGATATTGGAGGGGGAACGACAGATTTTACCCTCATAGAAGTGACAGAGGACCATGGAGATTTAATTCTCAATCGTATGGCGGTAGGTTCCCATTTGCTTTTGGGCGGCGATAATATTGATTTAGCTTTGGCCTATTTCGTGCGCAGCAAATTGGAAGCGGGCGGGCATATCATTGATGATTGGCAATTTCAGGGTTTAATTTATGCTTGTCGAAGAGCTAAAGAGGGATTATTGAGTGAAAATCCACCAGAAACGTTTCCCATCACCGTTTTAGGAAGGGGGCGTAAATTGATTGGAGGAACAATTACAACGGATCTAACATTAAAAGAGATCCAAGAATTGTTGATCGATGGATTTACGCCGCTTGTGGGTCCTGAAGAGCGTTCATCGCTTGAAAGGCGTTCCGGTATTCAGCAAGTCGGATTACCTTATGCTCAGGATGCTAGAATTTCATGTCAGCTAGCCCGCTTTTTAGCGATGACTGAAGAAGATGTGGGATCAGGCATGGACAAATTTGTGGTTCCGACAGCAGTGCTATTTAACGGAGGAACCTTAAAATCGCACGCTTTTAGAGAAAGACTTTTAGAGTTGCTTAACAGTTGGGCGAAACGATTAGGTAAACCCACAGTCAAGGAACTGCCAGGGTCCGATTATGATTTTGCGGTGAGTCGTGGAGCGGCTTATTATGGCCTAGCTAGGGCAGGCGAAGCCCTACGGATTCGAGGGGGGATTAGCCGCAGCTATTTTATCGGTGTGGAAGAAGCTATTCCCGCAGTGCCTGGTTTTGCTCTGCCTTTAAGTGCGGTTTGTATTGCTCCTTTTGGGATGGAGGAGGGGACAGAACAAACTTTGCAGAGGAAAGAATTTGCGCTTTTGCTTGGCGAGCATGCAACTTTCCGATTCTTTAGTCGTTCAACGCCCAACCTTCCAAATGGTGAACAGCCGGTGATTGGAACAGTTGTAAAAGATTGGAAACAGCAACTCACCGAGTTACATCCGATTGAAACTATTTTAACGAAAAATCCTCAAGATGGCAAAACTGTAAGAGTGAAGCTCCATTCTAAGGTTACTGAATTGGGAGTTTTAGAGCTTTGGTTTGAATCGGAAGATGGACGGAAGTGGAAGCTTGAATTCGATTTGCGAGAGCAGTTAGAACCAGAATTTGCGACTCAGGAGGTCCGTTAGTGCCTACATTTGCTGAAATGGGACTGGACGGTTCGATATTAAAATCGTTAGAAAAGTTGAATTATAAAGAGCCATCGCCCATACAAGCTTTGGCAATCCCGTTGATCCAGGAGAGGCGGGATCTTATTGCTTTGGCGCCGACGGGATCGGGAAAAACTGCCGCTTGCGCCATTCCCATCTGTGCTAGAGTCGATACGGAAAAAAAGACAATTCAAACCTTGATTATCGTACCTACCCGTGAGTTGGCCTATCAATATGCATCAGAAACCCAAAAAATTGGGCATGATAAAGGTGTCAAAGCCTTTGCATTGTGTGGAGGAGAAGACGCAACTTTGCAACAGTCTAAGTTAAAGCATGGGGTGCAAGTGCTTGTGGCTACTCCTGGAAGACTGATCGACTTTATATACGCCCATGCCATTTCGTTGGAAAGCGTGGAAACGTTGATTTTGGATGAAGCCGATGAGATGTTGAATATGGGATTTTACGAGGATTTAGAGTTTATTATTCAATGTTTAGTCCATGAT
Organism: Parachlamydiales bacterium; assembly: GCA_963709145.1. Lineage (GTDB taxonomy): Bacteria > Chlamydiota > Chlamydiia > Chlamydiales > Parachlamydiaceae > JBDHQB01. Next base: position 18,261 of record CAVPVT010000070.1, on the reverse strand, counting down.
CACCAGACGCTTCTGTTTTCGGCGACTATGCCAAAACAAATCCGAGAAATTGCTTACAAGCATATGAAGCAGCCACATGAAGTTTCCTTAGTAACTAATGAAGCTGTTCCCACAACAATTGACCATAAGTTTTTCTTCTGTCGCCATGAAGAGAGGGAGCAAAACTTAATTAAACTGATCGAGATGTTGCAACCCCAGCAATCGATTATCTTTTGCCATTCACGGATACAAGTTGAAAAAGTATGTAGAGCTTTGCAGCGAAAAGTGGAAAAGGTCGACTTTCTCCATGCTGGGCTAGGACAGGATATGCGCTCTACAATTACTTCTAAATTCAGAAATGGAAAGATCCGATTTTTGGTAGCCACCGATGTGGCATCGCGGGGTTTAGACTTTTCAGGGGTGAGTCACGTCTTTATTTTCCAGTTGGCGGATGACCCGGATCTTTATGTGCATAGGGCGGGTAGAACAGGAAGAAATGAGCGGCTTGGCAATGTAGTCACTTTGATCACTCCAAGAGAATTAAATTCCCTTAAGCAGGTGCTTAAGCAGATCAATCGGGAGGCAGTGTGGATCGGAGATCCCCCGCCTGACAAGATCGAACGTGAGCGACCTAAACCGTTCCATAAGCGACCTAGAAATTATCGATCGCCATCTTAAATTTGCCAGGTTTGACTAGCTGATTGCTTTTTGAAGATCTTGGTGTTCAAAAGCAGAAGCCATCCGCTCGATTTCATTTTTTTTTATCTTAAATTTTGCAGCTTCGTTACGCCATAAAAATGTAACATTGCCTACCTCTTTAAGAATTTGTTTTGCCTTCCTGTTCCCTAAGCCAAAGTAATGAGATACATCAATTGCGATGTCGATAGAGGCACTGGGATCATTGAGATCGATCGCGGTAGATAAAATTCTTGTTTTGATATCAGAAGGTGTGGGATTTAAGTCATATGCTGGGGATAAGCGCCAACCGGATAGACCTGTGTAAAGGAATGCATGGTTTCGCAAATGATCATCCACATTAGATATTAAAACATTAAAAACAATGCGTCGCCATAAAGCTTCCAGATCTTCTTGAGGTGAGGCGCTCATTTGCCGAATAGCGTCGGCAATTTCAAGATAACTACGCATTTCATTATCTTTCGCTGTTAGTGCACTCAAGGCGGATAAAAATGGAATACGACTATTACTTTGACGGTCAAACCTCCTTGACAAAAGAATACGTTGACGCCCTATAGATTCAAGTCGCCACTCAGGTACTTTGATTCCCGCTTTACTGGCAAGAGTAAGAGCAACTGCTTCCCATGCGATTGTATCCATTTCATCATCCTTGCGAGGAAATTTGGCGATTGCTAAATGTCCATCTTTATCTCTTATAGAAGCTTTAGGCCTTGCTCCGCCTAATGAAGATCCAGGAGCAAGCAATAGTCGAAGGTCTTCTTCGGTGTCAGATTCTTGTAATACATGACTAGCAGCTGTGAGAAGTTTTCCCACAGTAATTAAAGGAGGAATGTGAGTTTTTTCATAGGTAGTTAAGAACGGGCCTTTCTCTTCTCTTTTAAAACGAAGTGCCCCTTGCCTTCCTTCATCATCCACCATTAGCAAAAAGTCGATTTCTCTAAGCGCTCGGGGACGTCGCATTTCTTGTTCAGCTTTTTTTCTTTCAGATCTTCGCATAAGTAATCGACCCCAACGATCAGGAGCAGAGTCATCAATTGCCCCAAAAAGAGGTTTATCTTGTGATGCATGAAAAGAGCCTATATCTAACTTTAAGGCCGGATCCAATGAAAATCTTTGGGGATGATATAACCAGTTACGATCGTACTCAAAAGACATACTTTCTCGCCCATTTCGATAGTGCTCCCAAAGCTGGCCAACTTTTATTGGAGTCCCTAGCAGATCCACATAAACCAAAATGGCTTCTTCCATTTCTAAGCCTTTTCTTTTCGGGGGATTCGAATGCGTTTGGGCAAACTCTCTGCTTCCAATCCTAGACCTAGTTTATCAAATGTCAGATCTGCTAATTCAGTCAGTCTTTCAATCATCCCTAAAATAAATAAAATTTTAGCATAGGCCCCCAAAGAAACCCCATCATCACCGTTTTCAATTTTACTCAAAGTAGCGCGACTGATTTCTGCACGTGCCGCAGCAAGTTGCATAGGTATGCGTCGCCGCTTTCTTGCATCTCGAAGGTCTTTCCCTAGCTTTTTTTAACGCGCGTTTAACAGGAATAGGGATGTTTTTAACGTTCATAATTTTAGTCCTTATATCCATTATTGTATAAAATAATAGACATTAAGTAAAGGATTCAGCGTTGCTAGTTTTTAAGGTAAGATTCTAAAGCTTTTATGAGAGAATGGACTTTGTTCTTGGCGGCGGATATGGCCTCTTGCATATCTGTGTAATTCCGAATGACAGCACCCCCATAAAGCTTAATCTTAGGTTCAGTGCCGGAGGGACGCACCGTGACTTTGCTTCCATCTGCGAGCCAAAAAGAAAGAATGTTGGATTTAGGTAGGGTTAGAGTGGAAACATAACCATTATTAAGATTTTTGCGCACCCCTTCCAAATAGTCATCGATCATCACCACAGGAATATTGTACAGTTTCTCAGGGAACGATTGACGCAGTTTGTCCATCCCTTCCTTCATATGTGCATGGCCTTCTTTACTTTCACTGTATTTGATCGTGTACAGTTCTTCAGAATAAACCCCATGCTTTTCATATAATTCATGCAATAAATCGACCAGAGTTTTGCCTTTTAACTTTGCCTGCAAGGAAACTTCACAAACAAGTGCCGCGGCGGAAACTCCATCTTTATCGCGTACTGATGTTCCTAACAGATAGCCTAGAGACTCTTCCGCAGCAAATATGAATTGATTTCCTTGAGGATTTTCCTCCCATTCTAAAATCCGATGAGCAACGTACTTAAAACCGATCAGTTCATCAAACGATTTTCTCTGATAGGTTTGAGCAATGGCTTTAAACAGCTCCGTCGTCACTATGGTCTTGATAAAACCAGCATTTAAAGGTAGCCGTTTCTGCTCCATCAAAGTTTTACAGATATGCTCTAGACAGATACAACCCACTTCATTGCCTGTCAAGACGACGGTTTTTCCTTGATGCCGAACGACAACCCCAAGTCTGTCTGCATCGGGATCTGTTGCAATTAACAAGTCCCCATTCTCCTTTTCCAACTTATCAATTCCCATTTTAAGGGAGGATAAATCTTCAGGATTTGGGTATTTGACTGTAGTAAAATTCCCATCAGGAACCACTTGCTCATTCACCAAAGACTGCTTTGTAAACCCCCAATCTTTGAGCACAGGAGGAACCATTGTAATTCCTGTCCCATGAAGGCTCGTGTACACAAATTTGAGCACATGACCGAAATTACGATTTTCTTTCGGATAATTCTGTAAAGCGTGGATCGCCTGAATGTAAGCAAAATCGATCTCTTCAAGTACAAAGACTATTAGGGGATCTTTTAGACTTTTAACTGATTTAACATTGGACGGATTTTGGATCTCTTTGATCTCATCCATAATTCCTTCATCATGGGGATGAACAACTTGCCCCCCATCAGACCAATAAACTTTGTAACCATTGTACTCCGGAGGATTATGTGAGGCGGTAATCATCACAGCTGCTTCACATTTCTTGAAGCGACATCCGAATGATACTAATGGTGTGGGTCGTAATTCCGAAAAAAGAAGGGCTTGAATACCGTTCCCAGCCAAAACTTTCGCCGTGGTTTCTGCAAAAACCCTGGAATTTAATCGGGAATCATACCCAATTAAAACAGAGGGTGTTTTTTTTTTCAGGGAACTGCTTTCGTATATAATTGGATAGGCCTTGTGTGGTCGCTGCAATGGTATAATTATTGATTCTGTTTGAGCCTACACCCATAACTCCCCGCAATCCACCGGTCCCGAATGTCAATTGGGTGTAGAAAGCATCCGCAATCTCTTTTGAATTAGATTGCAGAAGCCTTTTAATCTCCGCTTTTGTTCCTTCGTCATACTCACCATGCAACCATAAGTCGACATTTTTGCGAATTGCTGGATCAGCTATATCGTCAAGCATAAGTTTGACCATATTTTTACCATTGGGTAATCAAAACAGGGGTTCCTAAATTCACCAGATTAAAAATTTTGATCACGTCATTATTGGATACACGAACACATCCATGCGAGGCGCACGTACCGAGTTTATTTTCTTCCGCGGTTCCGTGAATGTAGATAAACCGTTCGTAAGAATCGATACCAATCCCCTTATTTAGGCCTGCTTCTGTGCCTTGAAGTCGCAAAATGCGGGTGAGAATAAGATCGTTGTTAGTGGGATCTCCAGGTGACCAATTTCGGCCGGTATACCTTCGTTCTTCGAAAATTGCTCCCCATGGAGCATCTTCGCCGATTTTTTCAGCAATACTATGCCATCCAAGAGGGGTTTGATTTGAGTTAGCTTTGCTACCGGTTCCTTTGGAAGATGTTGAGCAGGGGGTGGAGAGCAAGATTTTCCCATTCTTGATGACAGTGCATTTTTGTTTGGCTACAGAAACCCAGATCCCATTTTTCTGTTCTACATGAGTATCCCAACCCGCTTGCTTCAGTTTTAAAGAGCTTTCCTTGCCTAGTTCAACGCCCTGAAGCGATCCCAAGAAAAATGCTAGTGTTAAAAGGATCCTGAAAACCATTCCAAATCCGTTGTAAAAATGGATACTGGGTACCTTGACTTTGTACAATTTTTGTCTTTGAAGAGAAGTCGAATACAAAAATTGTACAAAGTCAAGGGGTACGGAAAACCGTAACAGTTTGAATTTTTTCTTGCAATGGATCTAGTGACTTCGCAGCAATTCTAAATACCACAAAGGTTATAGTGAAAGAATCAAGTATAATAGGTAAAAATACACGGTTAATATTGCGACAACGGAAGAGACCAACCATTTAATTTCATTTGTTTTGTCCTTTGATAGGTGAGCTCCAATTTTATTTAAGTGATGCATTGTTTTTTTAAAAATTAAAAATGAGCCGAATGCCATCAAGACGATCATCAGCGCATATTTTATAATCAAAATTGTAAACGAGTTCATCATGACCATTTTAGTACAGTACACCATAAGGATAAAGCATCAAAAACCATAATCTTTACTTAAAATTTGATTTAAGTTCATTTTCACTATCCAAAAGGGATTTGGTTAAAAGTTGCGAGAGCCACTTTTCATACGCGTCTGAGGACCAGCCCTGTTCAACCACAAGCATGCGGTAAAGGTCACGGCCTGTGAGAGCCCATAAGGTGTCACGCGCTTTTTGGAGAGTTAATCCTTTCGCCAACGAATTTTTTTTCATCATCTGATTGATAAATTCTCCTTGCCTCTCATAACGCCGCTTTTCTCTTTCTTGTTCGAGCTCCTTAAACTCGGGTGCAACTACAGAGGCGCTGCGCAAAATATCCATCAGTTCTCTTTCGGCATCGTAAATTTGGCGGGCTAACCTTGCTGTTATATTTAGGCGAGCCTGTGCAGACTCTTCTTTCATGGAATCTTCTACGAGCGAAGCAAACTGTTCGGGAGGGAGAGCCGCATCAATCAAAGCCTGTAATACCCCTCGTTTTGACTTAAAAATGGCATAAATGGTCGGCATAGATACTTCAGCCCCTTTTGCTAGGCTGTTAATCGTGACGCGGTCGAATCCTTCAGTCTGAAAGAGCTTTTTGGCTGCCTCAAGAATGTAGGCTCTCGTTTGAACCGCCTGCGCATTCCTCGTTTCAGAAATGTAGGATCTCTTTTTTTCTGGCATCATATTAAATATACCTTGCTATATTCATTATAGTACGCTATATTGGATTTCGAACATTGAATATATACTTCTATATCCAATGTCATAAAGTTTAACAAGGAGATAGGTATGGAGACAAGTAATCTGGCACTAGCGGTAGATTATTACACGCAAGTAGGAAATAAAAACCCCCAGGGATTTTCTAAATATTTGCACCATGATGTAGAATTTTTCGGCCCTTTAGCAAATCTTAAAGGCAAAAAAGAAGTTGTTGAAGCGACCACAAATTTTACGCATGCTTTCCACTCTCTTACGATAAAAGCTAAATTTTGCACAGGTGATCAAGCTATGGTTGTATACGACGTAGATTTGCCTGGAGTCTCGAAGGCATTTCCTGGCGCTGCGCTATTAAACTTTCGCGATGGCCTAATTGTGAGAATTCAGCTCTTTTATGATGGTAGCCGCGTAATGGAAAAAAAAGAGGAGATATTCTCCAAATAAATTATGAGGCTATTTTGCAATAGGCTAGAGATGGTAAAAGTTGCCAAGCTTGCCGTTACAGACCATAGTTCCAATTCTAGTTTAAAAAATAATTTATTATTAGGTTGATTTGTAAAAGTGTAATTGTTAAATTATAGTTATAGATGGTAGTTCTATGTATGATTTGATGAGTTTTTTTATAAATATAAAGAATTATTTTTATAAGTTAACAGTTGGTGATGTCGACTTAATCAAAAAATCGCAATTGTTTTTTCCGTTGCCTAAAGAAAGTTTCGCAGAAATGATTAAAACGACACGAATGGTTCTTTACCCAGCTGGCAAGGTCATTTTTAGAGAAGGGGATCCAGGGACGGACCTGTATGTCATTGCCGAAGGCTTTGTTAAAGTCTTTAAACAAGATAAAGAAATAAATAAAATTCCTTTAGCAATGTTAACTAAAGGTGATTTTTTTGGTGAACAAGCTCTCATTAATCCCCTTTTCAATAAAAGAAATGCGAGCGTTGAAGCAATCACCGAGGTCAAGCTGCTGAAAATTGATCAATTTTACTTGAGACAGTCGCTTCTAAGCAATGAAACTCTCAAAGAGAAACTGATTAAAGTGGGCTATGAACAATTAATCCGCTCGTTTTCATTAACCAATGATTTTTATAAGTTTATTCAAGAAGCTATCGCGAAAGTTAAATACCCTGCCATAGTGACCTTGAAAAAGGGAGAGAATATATTTAATTATGGCGATGAGCCTGATAATTTATATTTTATTTTGAATGGCAAAGTAATGCTAGAATTTCCAGGAAAAAACATGCAACAATTGTTATTGGAGAATGGGCATTTTTTTGGGGAATTAAGCATTATCAATCAAAAACGGAGGGCGGCAACAGCTGTTGCCTATAGTGATGTTCGTCTCCTTGCCATCGCAGGAGATTTATTTAAGGAATGCATTCAACATAATCCCTATTTATCTGCAATTCTCTTTCATCTGCAAAACGCGTATAAAATTCCCATAAAGGGGCGTGCAGAAGCTTATTTTGGGAGCCTAGAAGACTTGGGCCCAGCACTGACCATTCGTTATTGGATTAATAATAAAGAAATGCTCTTCACTCAACTTTTAAGCCATTCCATCTGTATGATGTTTGCAAGCGATGAAGACACGATGAAGGAGTATCACTATCAAGATAACGCCCGCTGGATTACATTAGCAGCTAACAATGACCGAATTATCGGGATTAAAATTTTGGGGTCTTATGTTGATTTACCGTTCTTATGTCGATTGCTTCTCGAAGAAGAGCATGTGGATGATTATTCACTTTCGTTATTTGAGTTAACAGGCGTTTTAAACCCTTATGGCGAGAGCCGTGCAGTCAAAGTTTCAGATATTCAAGAAGAAAATGAAGAGATGGAATCTATTTATCAAATTATTCAATCCGCCACACAAGCGTCGCCAAGCGTTATTTGACGATCAAGCGATGCGACATAGTTGTTTTGCAAATTGAGCTGATCCGAGATGATTTTTGGATCAACCAAACATGCAGTCTTTTTGATCCCTTCACACCGTTTGGCAGCTTCATGCCAAGCTTCTGGAGAACTTAAATTTTCTTTCCACCAGGGGAAAGTTCGACATTGGGTGGGACGAACTGAGTATACGGTGCATTTATTATCCTTAAGAAAAATGCAGTCGTAAGTTTTAGAATATTCGACAAGAGAATATCTTTTGCCAACCTTACGAAGAAAACGGCGTTTGAATTTATCGATAGGAAGCTTCAAATAGTCGGCTAAGGTTTGGATTTCAGTATCGTTTACCCAAATATAACCAGGTGCGCCGGTGCAGCATTGACCACAACCTGTGCATTCAAAACGTAATCCTTCGGAGTACCACGGCTTTTCTTCAGGGATCACTTTTAGCTTGGAATTCAATCTCTATCCTTCAAGATCTGACGGATCCCCGCCACGACCATTAAGATTAAAAAAACAATACAAACAATGCCGACTACGGCTGCTTCGGTAAATAAGCCGGCAATAATTATACTCATTGCAAAAGCCTCTCACAAGTTTTTTTATTAGAGTAGTATAGGAAAAACCGATTGTCAACTTTAAATCCGGTTGTTGTATAATAATTTTGTGAGATTGGCTAAATTTTAGAGGCTTATATGAAAGACGCAGCTCATCACCTTAAGTCCGTTAGAAGAAAAGTAATAAGATCTATAAGAAAAGAGCAAAATGGAGTGAAAAAAACTCGGTTGGTGAGGCGTCCATGATCAATTGGCTAAAGACTCACAGCCTGGGGCTGTGTTTCCTACAAAAACAACTTTAAGGCAAATGAAAGCTTGTAGATAAGGGACTTGCCTGCGCAGCGACGATCCCAAAAACTTGTCTTAAGAGGGATGTTTGATCACATCGCTACTTTCCTGTGGAAACGCAGCATCCATGGTCTAACACTGCGACTTCATCACAAAATCGTTCGGTGGCGTTCAAGTCGTGAATGGTGACAATGATAACCTTGCCCTGATGAACGAGAGAGCGTAAAAGGCGCCAAATTTGGAGCTGATGCTTAATATCTAGACATGCTGTAGGCTCATCTAAAAGAATGGCAGGCGATTCCGTTGAGAGAGTCCTTGCAATGTAAACTCTCTGCTTCCCGCTTGCACAAACAGTTGACTTTCTGTTCTTTAAGATGCCAAGCATCGACGACTGTCAGCGCCCAATCGATGACTTTGGAACAAACCTTGGTTTGACCTGACTTCTGATACGGATACCTGCCCATAGAGACAAAATCCCAGACATTAAAATCGAAGGGGAGTGGTGGGCTTTGGGGGACGAGAGATAGAGTTTTACTGATTTCCCGCTTATCCCACCCATGCAAAGCATCTCCTTTCCAAAGCACCTTTCCTTGCGTAGGTTTCCAGATCCCTGTCAAACATTTAAGAAGAGTCGATTTCCCCGATCCATTAGGCCCTGAAATCCCATACAGTTGCCCCGCTTGAAAGGTTAGGTTGATATTATCGAGCAGCTTTTTATTTCCGATCTGATACCCTAAATCTTGGGTTTTTAATATCATGTTCCTCCACGGGCGAGCGGATACTTCCGCTGCTCAAATAAAAGCGCCAAAAAGAAGATCCCGCCTATTACCCCGGAAATATTGCCAATCGAAAGATAATAAAGGGAAAAATAACGTAAAATCATATCCAAAGCGACAAGGGCAGCTCCTCCGGCCAAAATGGAGACGGGGATTAGCCGGCGATTATCAGGACCGATAAATAGACGAATCAGATGGGGTAGCATCATGCCAAAAAAGGCAACAATCCCCATAGCCGCAATAGCCCCTCCAGTAAGTAAAGAAACGCATAAAAAGAGCCTCCAGCGCACTTTTTCTACTTCTACCCCAAGATTGTGCGCTTCTTCATCTCCAAGGGACATAATATTGATTTCCCGTCGATAATGTAGGCACCCCCAGAGACCAATGAGCGTAAGGGGTAATTGCATATGAACATGGCGCCAATGCCGATCAAAAGCTGAGCCAGCTTCCCATTCTGACATAGTCTGGATGAGGTGCCAATCATCTCGTAAAGCATATAAAAAAGCTCTTTGGATGGCGATCAAGAGGGTAGAAACGGCAAGGCCTGTCAATAGAAGGTCATAAACTTGCAGGCTACCATGGGCTTTACAAATTGAATAAACAAGGATAAGGGCAGTTAGACAACCGACAACAGCGGCCATTGGAACAGACCAAGGGTAGTTGTGATGCCAATCGAAAAAGAATACTAATAACACTAATAAGCTACCGCCAAAGGTTATCCCTAAAGCACTTTGGGTGGCAAGAGGATTGTGGAAAAGAGCTTGCATGACCGCACCTGAAACGGCCCAGGCTGCACCTGTACACATTAACACAATGAGGCGAGGGAGTCGTTCATCAAGGAGGGGATTCCATTGTTGAGATGTTCCCTGAAATCTGGCTAAAGAGTTGTCCCAGACTAAATGCCAAGGGGTAGCTCCAGAAGCCAGTGTCCAAAAGGCGCAAAAGAGCAAAAGCGCCAGACTACTCGCCATTAAAAAGGTGTATTTGGTCATTGCTTAAGCTCATTTTCTAAAATCTGATAGAGATCATAATAGGCTAAAACCAAATATTGTGTGGAGAATCTTGCAATGCATAATCTACACTATAGATTTTCTTAAGTTTCACAGCATCCACGGTCGAAAGTGAAGGATCTGCTAAAATCTGTTCTCGTAAAGAAGGGTGCATTGTATTCAAAATCAAGACTTGGGGATTATGGAAAGCAAGTTCTTCTCGAGTCACAGGAATAGACCAAGATTCAGAGTTTGTCTCAAGCTGATGATTAATTTTTAACCGTTCTAGCAATACCCCACGAATTGTTTTTGTTGTAGGTAGAGAATACCATTCAAAATAATCTAAGGATAAAATTTTTATGTTTTTTTGAGGCTGAATGGATTTTAAACGGTTATCCATATTCAGAAGAGCAGCTTCAATAAAGAGGGCCATGAGCTCAGCCTTGGCAGGCTCTTGCGCAGCTTCCCTATTGTCAGAAGAGCGTCTTTAACATCTTTTAAAGTCGCGATATTGCTTAAAAATATGAGTTTTATCCCTTGATCTTTCAGGGTCTGAACAGTAGCAGGGTCAGAATAATGGGCGGCAAAAGCGATGTCGGGGAGGGCTAGATAAAGGCTCTCAGTGTGATACCGGTCAATATCCAGAGGGACTTGGTCCATCACACTTTTAGAATAGATCTGCGTTTGATTGCGCATCCCTTTTGGAATGGCCACAATCTGAGTAGGGGGGACTAAGGCCATCAAAAAGCTTGCGGCGACAAATGTTTGCGGAAGAAGCTTAATCGAAGATCCATTCGTTCGAGCTTTTTGTAACTTACGTACAATTTCTTGGGAACGAACAAATTCCGAGGAATTCAAGCGATTGATACCTTGCACTGAATAGTGATGTAAAAGTTGAGCATCGATATCCCAATCTTGAATCAGTTTACCCATCAACACATAATCCCCAGAGAGTGCTTTCTGAAGTTCTTTTCGATCGAGGGGAGAGAGTGAATCCCAATGGGCATGTTCAATTGGGTCTATTTGACTAATAAAGGTATTTTGGGAGGAAGACTCAATATTTAAGCCGTGAAAGGCTGCATACCACCATCCGAGGGTGGCTAATGTTAGAACGATATAAACGGAGATTATTTTCATTGAGACGACTGTGTATTTTTTTAACACAGAGACACACAGGCACAAAAATATATCTTTGTGCCTGTGTGTCTAATTTTAGGTTTTTTTCTAAGCATTTACAGCATCTTCATCATCTTCCGGAGCATCGGAGATGAGCGCTTCTGAAAGAAGAACAATGCCGGCAGAGGAGGATGCGTGGACAATGGCAGTCACCGCCACTTTAGCAGGGTCGATGATTCCAGCTGCGATCATATCTTCCACTTTTTCATTCGTGGCATTAAAACCATAGTTTTCAGGGGAATTCAAAACTTCCATAAGCACTACAGAGCCATCCTTACCTGCGTTGAAAACAATCTGCTTCATCGGTGCTTCACAGGCTTGGACGACGATTTTTGCACCGAGTGCCTCGTCACCTTCGAGCTTAAGCTTAGAGACTGCTTTACTTGCTCGCAGTAAGGCAATACCGCCGCCTGCGACAATCCCCTTCTCCAAGGCAGCTTTAGTGAAAATCAGGCTGTCTTCATACATTTGTTTCTTCTGCTTAAGCTCAGGTTCGGTCGCACCGCCAACGCGGATAACAGCAACTCCGCCACTCAACTTCGCTTTGCGCTCTTCCAATTTTTCCTTATCGTAGGAGCTTTTTACTTCCTCAATCTCATTTTCGAGTTGTTTGATGCGTGCTTTAATCTCAGCAGGTTTACCACCTCCATTGACGATCACGGTATTTTCTTTCGAAATAGTGATTTTTTCAGCAGTCCCTAGAGCATTTGGAGGTAACTCTTTCAAGCTCATGCCTGTGTCTTCCGTGATTACTGCACCACCGGTTAAGATTGCTAAATCTTGCATCATAGCCTTACGACGATCACCAAAACCGGGAGCTTTGACAGCGGCCACTTTGAGTGTGCCTCTCAACTTATTGACGACTAATGTGGAAAGCGCATCCCCTTCAATATCTTCGGCAATAATCAAGAGCTGTTTTCCTGTCGTAGCTACAGTTTGGAGAACCGGCAACAGTTCATGGATGCTGTTGATCTTTTTGTCGACTAAAAGAATTTGAGGATTTTGCATTTCGACGGTCAATTTCTCGGCATTCGTGCAGAAGTAGGCGCTTAAATATCCCCGATCAAACTGCATCCCTTCTTCTTTCACAATGGTGGTAGAGGTGGATTTCGACTCTTCAATCGTGATAACGCCGGTTCTTCCTACTAATTCCATTGCTTCAGCAATGTGTTCACCAATTTCGGTGTTGCCTGAAGCGGAGGCGATGGCGATTTGCTTAATTTCCTTGGATCCTTTGACGGGGATAGCGAATTTTTCAATTTCGGTGACAATCGTATCAACTGCTTTATCCATCCCTCTCTTAATGGAAATGGGGCTTGCACCGGAAGAAATTAATTTTATCCCATTTTCAACAAGGGCGCGCAATAATATAGTCCCTGTTGTAGTGCCATCTCCACACTTTTCTTTGATTTTTTGAACGACTTCTTTAGCCATAGCGACGCCCATATTCTCATAGACATCTTTGAGCGTGATTTCTTTGACGATGCTGCTGCCGTCATTGGTAATAGTAGGAGCTCCCCAGCTTCTTTCTAGACCCACATTGCGACCTTTGGGCCCTAGGGTGAACGCCACGACATCAGCCAGTTTTTTGATCCCTGTCAGGAGTTTTTCCCTGGCAGCTTCTTCAAAGATGATTTCTTTAGGCGTCGTTGACATACAGTTTTCTCCTTGCAAAGATGTTCTTTAGTAAGGAATAGTCTAGGGGAAGAATAGGAAATTAGCAAGGAGAAAAATGCAGATTTAGCATTAAAGAGTTAAGAGTGCTAAAAATTACGTGATTATCCCTTTACTTTGAAACTGTTGCACATAAAAATGGTAGGTGCACAATTGAATAAATGCAGCTGATAAATAGCAGTTGTTTTTTATCCGTTCAGGAATTACCCAATTTTCACTTCTAGGAGTATCAAGACCATCCCTAAGCTTGGGATTTTTTGAGCGAATATCGGGATTTACCGCTATTGCGAAAGTATCTTTAATCACTTCGCCTGGAAATGTACTATGATTTTTTTCTTCATTCAGAATACAAGCACAGGCCTCATCGGAACTTTGAGCTTTTGGTTTTGGGTTTTTGTTGAAATTATCAAGGATCATGTAATCTGCCTTTTTATCCCCTCTATAAACACAACTCAAAAAATGATTTTTATTCGCACAACGCAGATAACCTGCAAGTAACCAACGCCGATTTGTTTCCTTAACCACATGTTGAGGAAATGAATATCTTGAATCAAAGGAATCCTCTAGGAAGAGCTCGGCTGGATGTTGAGTTGTGATGTAAGGTTGATATTCTTTGTACTTTGGATAAAGGATTTCCAAAAAAAATGTGAACATCGTCTGTGCAGATCCGAAATCTTCGTCTAAAAGTTTGAATTCATTAGGATTACGATAACAATAATATTTAAGACAGGTATCGAGATCTTTAGCAAGACTTTCACTCTTCGCCACACCATTCATGATTTTATCGATTATCTCAAAGAGATAGGTTCTGAAATGAGTTTTTATGCCATCAGCTTCTTCAATTTCGAGAAGGATCGATTTTAATTCTTTATATAGAGACTTGTTTTTTGGCTCTTTTATAATATCATAATCGTCTTTGCTGATAAGTTTTCGATTCGCTACAATAAGACCTAGGATTTTCGCTCGAGCATTCACTAAAAACTCTCTTATTTCCACTAACTTGTTTGTCATAGGGCCCTCATAATCTTGTATAAGTTTTTCCACAGCTTCTATTTTTTGTTGGAGGTTAGCTACAATGTTAGCAACTTTTTTATTCACATCAAATTTGTCCAAAACTGAATTCCTTTTTGCTACCACAGATAGATCTGCATAAGGGGAATCCAGACTCTTAACTTGAGTCGCTAATAACCACAGTGCTGGTGGAAATTTGGATTGAATATTTACAGGCAATTCTGCGTTAACTTGTTCCAATTTTGGAACAAGGTTGGATGCAAGCTAAGGCATGTAGCTAAGGTTTGAAGGCCGGAACGGGGGCGGAGGATTTCAAGAGGGAATTTCTTCAAATTGAAGGGATGATTTTCTCTGCAGGCTTAACGTGTTGTGTCTGCGGCGGAATGGGACTTGCTGGGGTTTTGGCTGTGGGGGACGCGGAACAGGGGGTGGAGGATTTTAGAGGGAATTTCTTCAATTGAAGGGATGATTTTCTCTGCAGGCTTAACGTGTTGTGTCTGCGGCGGAATGGGGCTCTGTTGGGGTTTTGGCTGCGGGAGACGCGGAACAGGAGGGGAAGGTCGTCTAGGTTGTGGAGCAGGCTGTATTTGTTTAGGTTTAGACCTCAATGAGCTTGTAATTGGGTTAAAAGCAAGCTCTATCAATGGATCTTTTGGATTAGTTTTTGAGATTTTATCTTGAGATCGAGATGATAAGCGGGTGCAAAATAGGTTATAAATACTTTTTGCAGCTTTTCCCCAAGCGTTAATTCGGGAGGCCACAATTGGGTTGTTTCCAGAATTTTCAAATTCCTTTGCATCATATCGACGTTTAAAATCTGCATAAAAATTATTAAAAAGCTGAATAGAGTTATGGGAGATCAACCTTGCATAATCTTTTTCAAGTAAACCGGCAAATGCGGGTGGTGCAAGATCGCACACCAATGGTTTTTGTTTACTAACTTCCAAAGCAAACTTTTGGCGTTTTGTTTGGACAAATTCCCACTCCTTTTTAAGAGCATGCTATATTTTTTTAGATAAGCTTCGCGTGAACAAGTCAATGATTTGAATAGTTTGAACTTGATCGTACTGTCGAGTAATTTCCTTATCTTTTAAGCCCTGCATTAAATGATTTAAGAAGTTGTTCGTTGGTATAATAGGGATTGTACTTGGCAAAACAATGGGAAATTTTTAGCAAATTCTGCGGAAAAAGAGGGGGTTTTTAGCTAACCAAGATTGATTTTTTGAGGCAAGCAAACTCTCAAAATCACTTTTAGTGAGCCACGCGAATTGAGGGGGATTTGTAAAATCACATCTAGGATTTATTTCCATAATATTTATACTAAATTAAATAAATATTATATCATAATTAACTAATTTGCGTCAAATTCGCTCTTTGTATTTTTAATGCACTTTTAATTTTGTGAACTCGAGCACATTAGCGGCAAAACAGTTTCTTGAGTGCAAAATGTCTTTAATAAATTCTGGAGCTACGAATTTTTGGAATGATTATGAAGACTAAAAAATCTGCATTAAAAGCAAAATCAAAAAAGTTATCTATCACAACTTCAAAAAGTTTTTTCTCCCATGATGCAGATTTTTAGATGGACAAAAGCGCAAGCTAAGTTCTTGCGAGAAAAAGCATTTGGACGTTTGGATATCGATAATTAATTGAGAGATTGAATCTTTGGGTGGTTCAGAATTGCGTGTTCTTGAAAGTTATTTGGCTTAATTTATTACCTCATCTCCTTAAAGTTAGGTATCAACCAAGCGAACACCATAGATCATGGGACTTATCTATAAGAAATTCTCGGTATCACATTGTAAGGCCTCCTTGAAAATAACCCGAGCTTTCAAAACAAGATCCCGCAAACTTTCAAAGATGCATACTATAGCGGTCGCTTAGGAGCTATCAGTGAAACAGGACTCGAGGAAAACGTTTTTCCTGAAGAATGCCCCCTGGATATTTGAAGAAGTTGTTTTTCAAAATGGTTTTGTGAATCCCCTGAAAAAGAAAAAACGTCTGAAGGGATAAGAAAAGGTCCTTTTAATACCTGATCTAAATATTTTTTTGTCTACGAATGATCCGTTTAATTCGGGTACAGCCTAATGATTTATTTGATACAATTCGGTTTTAACCGAATGAATAGAGTTTGGTATGAACCAATTATTTGAAATTCAAAGAATTTTACTTGAGCAATTTCAAAAGTTTCCATTTTTTTTTAGGAAGATTTTTAAAGCACAAAACAACACATTCCGCTTTATTTAATCGGATTTCTTTACTAATCCAAGCTGTCCTGACTTGTGCCATTTTTAGAAATTTGGGCTAACGTAAATAAAAAACTGCTGAAATACAAGAAGTTGCAAAAATATTTAGTGCGCGTTGTCGCACTAATGTCCTATTTTCAGACAAGTAATGAAGAAATGATTCAATGATATGAATGATAAAGAAGAAGAGTTGCCACATTTCGCATTGACTGGAGAAATTTTGGGCTGCTGCTTTGAAGTGATGAAAGAGCTCGGTCCTGGTTTTCAAGAAAATGTTTACAAAAACGCCCTTTTAATTGCAATGAGAGAACAAGGTTTGCAAGTAGAAACTGAGCAGTCTTTTAAGGTGGTTTTGCGGGGGCGAGTGATTGACCGATATAGAGCTGACCTTATTGTTGAAAGAACAGTTGTTGTTGAATTGAAATGTTGTGAGAGTTTGGTTAGCGAACATCAAGCGCAATTGTTCAACTATTTAAGAGTTTCGAACCTTCATGTGGGACTATTGGTAAACTTTAGACGAAGAAAATTGGAATACAAGAGACTGCATGGGGCAGAAATTTGTGAGAGCTAGGTGAAATGCAGTCTGAGGAACCCGTTCCGTTTTAATTCTTAAAAAATTTATCATTCATATCATCATATCATTTTTTCAGTAAGGCCAAAAAATCATTGCTGTACGGCGCTTTTGAATTTTTTTGGTAGTTAGTAGTCTAAACTAACTTTGTCGCACTAATTGGCACAAGTCAGGAAATGTTTCCATTTTTTTCTAGGAAGATTTTTAAAGCACAAAACAACACATTCCGCTTTATTTAATCGGATTTCTTTACTAATCCAAGCTGTCTTGCGATGTTCTCGAGTGCGGTGGACCTGAGATCCTGCCTTAAGACTGTGACATCGATATGGGGGAAATGCCCCCATGTCGATGGTTTAGTAATCTCTGTTGTCGCTTTATGTTCGTTTTAGAAATATCTGCCAAAGGAGAAACCGAAAGCGTTCAACTGGCTGGTTAGGTTAATTCTTCCTCCGCCTAAGGTAAGGGGAATGGAATTGTTAGACCCTTTGATGGTGCTTTTAAAATCGTGAGCATAGAAAGCCGACATTCATTAACTTCCCAGAAAGAGTAAGTTGCACCCAGTGTCAAACTGTTTCTAGTTGTCGCCAATGTAAGGATATTGATCGCTGTTTGATTTTTCCTGATCGGGCATACTGTAGATATATCCTGCTCGCAAGGTTATACTTGGGCAAAATTGCCAATCTAGACCAGTCGTAAATTGTAGAACTGCGCAGCCGAATCCGGGACCATCCCTTTCGCCTAGGAAATAATGGGTATTGCCACCTAAGGCTTTATCTAAAGCTGGTTCAAGGTTATTTCCTACAGCTCTCAAACGGTGCCAGCTTCTGTATTCCACATCAAATCAAATGGTGGCTTCAGGAATAAAGCTCCAAGCGAGGCCTCCCATAATAGATTGTGGGGTATCGAAACGTCCATGTTCAGGAAGAAAGCCTGCATACTTTTTATATTTCTGAATATGAATTTGAGGCTTGAAACGGAGTCCCACGAGGAATCCGTCAAAGACTTCCCACTGCCATCCGATGGTGGCACCCACACCATAAGCAGTTTCTCCACCATTGTTGGTCAGTTGAGCAGGTCTTGAGGAGATTACTGCTTGTCTTTGCAGTCCATCGATCTTAAAATGGTTCTGGTAAACATCGATAGATAGGCCAGAAAGATGGCATCCTAATTGCACTAACAAGGTTATTACTGGATAATCTATACAAAGTTAGGGGACCTTTTTCATGTGTTGTACCTAAAAGTGGCAATGCGAC